>JAAERP010000057.1 GCA_024230215.1 Fuerstiella sp.
GAAAGCACTGGCAAAGCCAGTGGCACACATGAATATGCGGCTTGCAGGTCTACTCCGTCTCGCGTCGCAGGTTACTGATATCGTCGGTCGAATGACTTCCGCTACCGTCTTCGCCGTCCGGGCCAAACGACCAGATCTTTGGCTTCAGGTCGGTGTTGGAATCGTAGGAGTACTGAAATTCGTTGTTCCATGCGTCGCGGGGAGTTTCTTCCAGCAGCGGCTGCTGTTGCTGCCCAAGACTGTCTTCCCACTGTTCAGTCAAAGCCTGAATGGCTCCCGGTCCGCTTTCTGTATCAAAGACACCATTGTTCTTGACTGCCTTTCGCTTGAACGCGTCTTCAATGGTTCGAATGGTCGCTCGAGTGGTTTGAATGTTTGCATCCTGCTGGCTGCTGAGCAGATTTGGAGCCACCATGGCTGCGATAGCAACAATAATGGCCAGCACGATCAGCAGCTCAAGCAGCGTAAAACCGGAGCGACGAACGGGGCGTTGGCGTCTGTTCATTATTTTCATCTTCTGTTGTCCTTTTCAATTATGCCGGGCCTTCCGGGCCCCTGGTCGAATGTGTGTGTGAATTATGTTTGAATCGCAAAGTGGCAGCAGCAACGGATTCTTTGTCAGCGATCAGGTGAGGGGTTGTGTGCCACTGGCTCTGCCAGTGTTCTTGTGAACTTCAAGGCACTGGCGGAGCCAGTGGCACACATCAATTCAGGGCTGAAGCTGCTTCTCAGCTCAAAAGTGCGGCTCACCAGCTTCGTCGTTCGAACGAGTACTCCTATTAACCCCTGATGACATGTATCCTGTTCGAACAAAACTGTAACTTATTGTATCAGCAGCAATTTCCTGCCGGATCTGATCGTTCATCGAACGCTGGACATATTCAGAATCGGCAACAGCAGAGCGGCGATCACGAACGTTACCACAGCCGCCATAATCAATAACAGGAATGGTTCCAGCAGTCGCACGACCACGTCGATCTTGCGGCTGGTGTATTTTTCCAGATTGTCGGCAATGCCGATCAAAACGTTTTCCAGGTTGTTCGCTTCTTCCCCAATAGAAATCATTTCCACGATTTCATTTGAGAATTGTCCGCTGGCTCGCAACGGAATGGCAAGCGATTTACCACCGGAAACGCTGTCCGCAGCGTTTCCAATCGCGTCGCTCAGCACGACGTTGCCGCTGGCGTCCTTGGCAATTCGCAACGACTGCAGAATGGGCACGCCGTTACCCAGCAAAGTTCCCAGCATGCGACAGAAACGAGCCACGGCAAGACTCCGAACGATGGGTCCCAGCCCTGGGGCTTTCAGCTTCCATTGATCGATTTTGTCCTGAGCCTCTTTGGACTCTGAGACGTAATAGAACAGGCCGGCAACTCCGCCAATCAGAGCGGGCAGGATGACGTACCACCATTTCTGCAGACTCTCACTGAACGACATCAGAGTGGTCGTTGCCCATGGCAGTTTGCCCTGTTCCTTCATTCGGCCGAAAATCTGTGCGAACTCGGGAACGAACCAGACCAGCAGCACGGTGATAATGATGGAACCGACGCCCATCAGAAACAGCGGGTACACCATCGCTCCGGTGACCTTGCCTTTGAGTTCTTCCTGATGGTCATTGAAGGCGGCGACTCGCGCCAGCACATCTTCCAGAAAACCACCTTCTTCACCCGCCTTGACCATACTTGCCGTCAGGCTGTTGAACGCCTTGGGGTGCCGCCGCATGGCTTCGTTCAGTCGAGTACCGTCGGCCACCTGTTCGCGGATGTCCTGTACGACAAACTTCAGTGCCGAATGCGACGTCTGATCTTCCAGCAATTGCAACGATCGCAGCAGTGGTACACCGGAACGCAGCAGGTCTGACAGCTGGTTATAAAACGTCGTCAGATATCGTCCGGGCACGCGGCGTGACCCGGTGACGACCTGTCGTCGCGTCGCTTCGGACATGCCGACTTTGATCGGAAACAGACTCTTCGTCTGCAGAGTCACCAGCGCATCTTTTTCGCTGCCGGCAGTCAACGTTCCCGTTACCTGCTTTCCGGAGAGTTCTCTGGCGGTGTAATCAAAATCCGGCATTAGTATTCTTGACCAAACCGAAAGTTTCCTGCACGACTGGTATTCGATGGCTTAAAGGTTTCAATTGACGCTTACACAGCGACCATCGGGAGCGGCCGAACGCCTTTTCCGAGCGTCAGCTCGCATCGGCTCGCGGGCCGTCCCGCGTTCCGCATCAGCCGATAAGATCCCCGCGAGTAATTCTGACCACTTCTTCCACGCTGGTTTCGCCTTCCATGACTCGTTCCCAGCCGCTATCTCGCAGCGTTGCCATGCCATGTGCGATCGCGTATTTTCGGATCTTGGTCGCACTCTCGTTTTCAGCGCACATGTCCTTAAGCACGGAATCCGTGGTCAACAGCTCAAAGACACCGGTTCGACCTGCATAGCCCGAGTCGCTGCATTCCCGGCAGCCGACCGGTTCGTAGATGAAATCCGGACGTTCTTCGGGAAAGTCTGCCGGCAAATCCAGTGAATCGGTCGCGACCTTACGTTTACAGTCCGAGCAGAGGCGACGCACCAGTCGCTGGGCCAGAACGCCCTCTACGGTGCTGGCCACAAGGTACGGTTCGACACCCATGTCCACCAGCCGCGTAAAAGCGCTGGGAGCATCGTTGGTGTGCAGCGTACTGAAGACAACGTGCCCCGTCAGCGACGCCTGGATGGCTGCCTGACCGGTTTCGCCGTCGCGAATTTCTCCAATCAGCACAACGTCGGGGTCATGCCGCAGGATGCTGCGAAGTCCGGCGGCGAAGGTCAGTCCGATCCGGCTGTGAACCTGAATCTGACTGATCCCGTCCATCTGATATTCCACCGGATCTTCGACCGTGATGATCTTTGTATGCGGCGTCTTGATTTCATTCAATGCGCTATACAGTGTTGTGGATTTACCGCTACCGGTGGGGCCTGTCACCAGGATGATTCCATGCGGCAGAGCGATGAGATCCCGGAAGCGTTTGATGGTTTTCGGCGGCATGCCGACGTTCTGCAGGTCAAAGGTCATCTTGTCTTTGTCCAGCAGACGCATGACCACGCCTTCGCCGTGTGTCATGGGAATGATGGAGACACGTACGTCGACTTCCCGACCGGACACCCGCAGCTTGATACGACCGTCCTGTGGCAACCGCTTTTCCGCGATGTTCAGATGTGACATGATTTTCAGTCGTGTCACGATGGCCGAATAGAAATGGTTAATTTCGATCGGAACAGACTGAATTCTCAGCATACCGTCGATGCGGTAACGAACTCGCAGGGCATGTTCCTGAGGTTCGATGTGAACGTCACTGGCCTGCATCTTGACGGCTTCAATCAGCAGTTCATTCACCAGGCGGATGACAGATGGTGCCTGAGCCCCTTCGGCCAGTTCGCCGTAGTCCTCCTCAATGTCTTCAAGAAGTTCAATGCCTTCTTCGCCGCGTTGGCGAACCAGTTCGTTGATTGTGTCGCCACCAACACCCAGCAGCTCGCGAATGCGGGCGCCCAGTTCATTGCGTCGAGTCAGAACGGGCTCCAGACGCAGACCGCTGACGGTCCCGAGCTCATCGATTCCTTCCAGGTTGATCGGGTCGTCCGTGGCGACGACCACGTGTCCATTCTGGCGATACAGTGGCAGCAGTGAGTGGCGATAGATTGCAGATGTCGGGAACTGGTTGAGCAGCTCAATGTCAATTTCGACGTCGTTGAGATCGACGTACTCCATCCCGAATTCATCGGCCAGCAATTGCAGCACGGCGTCTTCGGTCACCAACCCCATCTTGATCAGAGTCTGGTCAATGCGATCGTCGTCCTGTTCACTCTTCGCCAGCCCAAGCTGTTCCGAAGTGATCAGACCTTCATCAACAAATAGTTGTCCGAGTTCCATGGTTTTGACTTAAGTTTGCAGTTTCATACACACGTGTCTGTCGTTCCAGACGGTATTTTCACGTACCCGCCGCGGCAGATTCTGTCGGCGAGACCGGAGCCAATGCCGACAGAGCGGAGATATGCCGATGCTATCGGCCGCCCGGACGGCCACCACCAGGGCGTCCGCCACCACCAAATCCTCCTCGACCGCCTCCCGTAGCTCCGCCAAATCCTCCTCGACCGCCACTTGGCCCACCACCAGTGCGACCGCCTCCGCCTGCACCGCGAATCCGATCCTGAATCGCTTTGTTGATGGCATCCTGTTGTGGATTGCCGCCAGGACTTGACTGTCCGCCGGGTGCTCCCGAACTGCCTGATCCAGACGACGTTCTGGTCGTCGAAGCTGTGACCGAAACTCGCGGCAGCAGATTTGTCAGCACCTGCTGAATCAATACCGGGTCGGCATTCTTCAGCTGAATCGGACGAACCATTCTGTTGGCGGATTTTGCACGGTCGTCAAGTCCGCGAACCACAAATTCCACTTCGTCAAACAACGCCAGACTGCTGCTGACCAAAAGCGTACTGGTCTGAGCATCAACACCCAGCGTCATGCGAACCTGACTCGTATCGTCATCCCCACCTCGTCCACCGCCGCCGCCAAACACGGCCGCCAGTGGGTTCTGTTGCTGCTGACGGTTCTGTCCCTGAGCTTCAAGGTATGGTTTGAAAACATCCCCCAATAACGCGGCAACCTCATTGACATCTGCATGTTCCACCATGATGGCCCGAGGTTGCATGTCTTTCAATGAGTCCGGCACATCGTTGGAATCGAGAACCTGCAGAAAGGCTAACGCGTCCTTCACCATCATCTGGGGGCCGGAGATGAATAGTGAGTTGGTTCGAAGATCGGGAATGATTCTCATCGAAGTGGAGCTGGCCCCCAGCCCGCTGAGCCCCGTCATGTCCATCAGGCTGCTGCCCATGGAAGAAAAGCTGCTGCCCAGACTTCCCAGCATGCTGCCGCCGACGGCACTGCTGCTGGATGCTACGGAACTGCTGGGAAAGAACTGTGATAACATGTCGGCGGCTTCTGTCGCATCCGCCGATTCAAGGTAGACGACCGTCCATTCCGGCTTATAAGGAATGGACTGCTGCAGTTCGTCCAGCAGGTCTTCCATGCGATCCAGCTGCGTTTCGTCGCGCGAGGACAAAATCAGTTCGTCTCCGTAAACGATGATGTCGACAGCATCAAAGTTCTGTGCCGGCTGGCCCTGGCGTTCGCCACGGGACGACGTCGCTGGTGAATCAACAGATTGTGTCGGGATCGGCGTTTTGACAGGAATGAAACGTTCCGCAGGGTGAGCGGAAAACTCTGATTCGCGATGACCGGATGCGGCAGAAGCTGGCCGCCCCCCGCGCCAACGGCTGTCCGAAGTCATGTTACGCGACGACGGAAACGTTTGCTGTGACAGCGGGTCATTGACCGGTTCGTTCTGCGGTCTGCGAGCTTCCGGAGCTGGCTCCGGCTCCTCACCAAATTCGCCTGAGCTGGTCCTCCGACTGCGAATCGGTCCCTGGTCCTGTGGAATGACGATGTTAATCTTCGTCCCTTCCTGAGCTTCCCAGGCCTGCTGCAGAATCTTGATGAAATCGTCCGGATTGCGGCCCTGCATCGAAAAGCGTCGCACGGTACCGCCATCGGTTCGCTGCCGTACGCCGGTACCATCTTCGCCCAGATCGGCCAGCACCTGTTTGATCTGTGTAATATGCTCAATGCTGCCGCGAACGATTAATCGGCGACCGTACAGGTCGCTTTCAATTGTCGGGGCGTCTGCACCGTCAGCCAGAAACAGAGAACGCAGCGTTGCGGCCGCGGAAAGAGGATCCATCTGAGCCAGCGGAATCACAGCCACAGAACCGACACTTCCTACTCCATCCAGTTGCCGAATCAGTGAGGCCACTTCCAGATGCTGGCGTTCGGTAGCCATGATGTGAATTCGTCCGGTGCGTCGGTCTTCGTTGACAACCTGCACACCGGGGACATTCATCGCCGTCAGTGTTTTTGTGACTTCGCCGGCATCGGCGGACTTCACCTGATAGACCTCAAGGTATGTGCCCTTGCGGCCTTTCCCTAATGGACTTCCATCGGGAGACTCCGATACATCCAGTGTCTCGATGATTGTCGCTACCAGTTGATGCTGCTTGGACGTGCCCGTCACCAGCAGGCTGTTTAACCGCAGGTCCGCGGCAACCTGGATTTCCGGTTCTGCCTTTGCTGGTGTTGCAGGCGTCTGACCACGGCTAAACGCCTGACTGCGTGCCTGAGCCCGAGAGCGTTCTTCCGCACTGACGCTTACGTTGGCCACGTTCTGTCGCATGCCAAACTGAGTCATCACGGCGATCTCCGCCTCCTCAGCATCCATGTTCTTCAGATGGTAGGCCGTGAAAATCAGAGCGTCGGGCTTTGACTTGGCCATTGCTGCCGTCAGCAAGCCGTGAATCCGACGCAGGTTGGCTCCAACATCCGTGACGATCAGAATCTTCGATTCCGTTAAGGCAATCAGACTGCCCATTGGTCCCAGAAGAGCTTCGACTTCCTGAGCAGCGCGACCAGCGTCCAGCTCATCCACCGCAATGGTAACGTTGACCAGCTCATTGTCGCCTACGACAAGTTCGTCGCCGATCTTCAGCAGTGCATCGGAATCGACATCGGGAATCAGGCTGGGCGGAATTCCATTGTCGCCGTTCAGGACAATCAGAAAATTGTCCTTCTGAACCATGGCATAGCCCTTACGCAGCAGATAACCATTCATCACGTCCAGTGCCTGTTTGGACGTATATATGTTGTCGTCGATATGACTGAATGTGCCTGGAGGAACTTGTGTCAGGTCCAAAGTCAGGTCGGATCCGTCAGCAAACATCTGCAGCACCTGATCCCACGGGGCATAGCGAAAGTTGAATGTGAATTCTTCAACCAACTGTCTCTCACCGGGGACGACACTGCCACCAAAACTGGCAACGGCCTCCTCTCCAGGCGGAGGCTCATTCATGGGCTCCTGTGGCGTGTCTCCCTGTGATGCGTCACCCTGCGGCGTATTCCCATCGGCCGAATCGGCTCGTTCAGCGACCGCTTCTTCCTGCGGTTTTGGTGCCTGGGCCAATTCCTTTTCAAACCGAGACTTCTGATCCGCCGTCAGCACGGACGTGTATTTCTCCTGCCACTGCTTGTTGAAGGTGTCCCGTTCTTCGTCGGACGCATCAAAGCCCAGTGCACGCGAGGCTGTGCGTTGAGCATTGCTGAGGTCGTTGATCTTTTTGACCTGCTCTTCGTCCAGACCGTATTCTTTGGCCAGGGCATCGTTGGCCAGCCCGCGTGGACCCGCATTTGTGAGATACAAGCCTCGAAGCGAGCTACGCTGAGAGTCCTGCAGAATCGTCAGCGCGTTGTCCTGAAAGACAGTTCTGGCTTTGATAATTGCCTGTCCGAACTCTTCACGGATTTTTGTCTTTTCTTCGTCCGTCTCAGCGGCTTCCAGCTTCTTTCGGTTCTCCTCAAACTGCTCGCGAGTCGTTTGTGATGAGGCCTGCAATTCCTGCAGTTTCTTCGACTGTTCTTCAGACAGGCCCAGCTCCTGGTGAACTTCCTCACGCCGAAGAAGATCCGTTTCTGAACCGCCCCGACTACGCTGCGCCGACACTTCCGAACCGAACGAAAGAACCAAGCCCAGAAATACCAGGCTGCGAGTTGTTTTGATATCAAAAATAGCCATCAAGTAGACCTTGAGGTTGTGGCAGGCTTGTGAACACGAGGAAGGATATCCAACAGGCGGAACCCCGTGGAAACGCAGAAAGAGTCTGTATAGTTTACAGAATCGACCCAGATTCAGAGTATTCTTCGGCAGGAGTGGGGGGATGCAAGTGAATTGGGCAACCTGCGTGGAAGTTGTCGGTTGTGACAGTTGGCGAGCGTCAGAATCTACCATGGCGCAACCGTGCGCAGTTCTCAAAATCCCGCTCGTTCCCGTGTTTGCTGCCGAAATTCTTGCTGTTTTCTCCAGACAGTCCGATACTCCAAATCGCGGCAAGTGTTTATTAACCGCAGTCAGCAGTTGCTAAGTTGCGAACTCAAGAGGCCGATGTGCCCTTGATCGCTTTCGGCGCGTCTTACGTAAATCCTTTCAGGTAAAGAACTTGTACGTTTTGTATTGGTTTTTTTTGGGCAGCCACATGAAACGATCATTCGCATTTGTCGCCGCAACATTAGTGGTAATTTTGCTGGCACCAGCCGCCCCCTCACAGGATCGACGTGATGTTGGTGGGCGTAGACGTGACGATGATAGCGGCGGTCGAGGTCGTGGCGGGGCTGGAGGTGTTCGGGTGCAGGGTGGCGGCGAACGCGGTGGTCCTCCCGGCGGTGCCACGCGAGGCGGCTTCGGCGGCGGACAACCCGGTGGTATTACTCGAGGCGGTTCCGGTGGCGGGCAACCTGGTGGTGGTACTCGCAGCGGATTTGGCGGTGGGCCTCCCGGCGGTGGTGATCGCAGTCGTGGCGGCTTTGGCGGTGGACAACCCGGTGGCGGGGATCGCAGTCGTGGCGGACAACCTGGTGGCGGTGATCGAAGCCGAGGCGGATTTGGCGGTGGTCCTCCTGGTGGTGGCGATCGAGGCGGTCGTCCGACCCTGGACAGCAACGGTGACGGTCGCATTGACCAGAACGAAATCAATCAGATGTCCGATCAGATGAAGCAAATCATGAAATCACGCGGCATCACCATTCGCCCCGGCATGTCGATGGACGATTTTCGTAACAACATGCGAGAACAATTCAGCCGTGGCGGCGATTCTCAGGCCCGCAATGGCGTGCTTACTCCCTTCCGGCCTCGGACGAAAGAGCGAATGACGGTGGACCTGCCGCCCAAGTACAGCGAGCTGGATATCGACTACGACGGTCAGATCGGACTGTACGAATGGATTACCGCCCGACGCGAGTCCCTTAGTCAGTTCGATGAGATGGACATGAATTTTGACGGGATACTGACACCGTCTGAGTTGTTGGTCTATGACGAAGTCATGGCCAGCGGAAAGCCCCAGGTCACTTCCTACATACGCGAACGCGTCACAATCGTCGGTGGCGGCCGCAGCACGCGGTCCACAGGATCTGCTGCAATCCGCCTGGGAGGCTCAGCAAAGACAGCCCGTCCTTCCACGGAAGAAGTGCAAAAGCACGCAGCCACAGCCAAACGTTACTTCACCGCCATGGACAAGAACAAGGATGGAAAGATTGGGGAAGACGAATGGGCGCAAAGCCGTCGTCTGAAACCGTGGTTCGAAAAGGCGGGCATCAAGCTCACCACGATGTCGGAGTCTGATTTTGCGGGCAAGTTCGCCATCGCCATGAAGTCCGTGGGTAAATAAAGTGCCTGATGGGATCTTCAGTTGATGCGATGTCTGAATAGTGTCGTTTTGATTTGTTTCTGTGGACTGGCTGCTGCTGACGATTTGCCGCCGGGAGTCGTGAACACGCAGCAGGCCAGCGATGTTTCGCTGTCGCCTCAGGAATCGCTGTCACGCATCACCGTACCAGACGGTTTTCGCGTGACGCTGTTTGCTGGCGAGCCGGACGTCAGACGGCCCATCGCATTTGACTTTGATGACCGAGGTCGATTGTGGGTCGTTGAAAACTACTCGCACCCCGATTGGAAGGCGGATGGAGCCAGCGATCGCATCATCATCCTGGAAGATACAAATCATGACGGGCAGTTTGATCAGCGAACTGTGTTCTGGGACAAGGGTCGCTTCCTGACCGGTCTGGCCGTTGGCCACGGTGGAGTATGGATCGCCAACACGCCTGAATTATCATTCCTGCCGGATCGCAACCACGACGATGTCCCGGATTCCGAACCGATCGTCATGCTGGACGGTTTTCAGATATCGAAGAACAACGTTCTGAATAACTTTCACTGGGGCCCGGACGGTTGGTTGTACGGAGCCATCGGGCTCTCCACAAAGTCACTCGCCGGCAAACCGGGAACATCGCAGGAAGGCCGGACCAGCATCACGCGCGGGATCTGGCGGTTTCACCCGGTTGATCACATCTTTGAAAAGGTGGCCGAAGGAATGGTGAATCCGTGGGGAGCAGACTTTAATCAATACGGTGACCTGATCACCTCCAACACCGTACTCGCTCATCTGTGGCACATCGTACCGGGTATGTATTGCGAACGCCGTGCGTCAGAACAGGACAACCCTTATGCGTACGGTCGCATTCAATCGATCACCGACCATTTGCACTGGGGTGGCGGCGGATGGCAGGACTCACGTGCGCCGACGAGTGGCAAGGGCAACGGCAAAAAGTCAAACGCCGCCAGCCAATCATCGCATCACGACGTGAACGATCCGACTGCGCATTACGACACTCACTCGGTGGCGGGCGGCGGTCATGCTCATTGCGGGGCGATGATCTACCTGGGTGACAACTGGCCACAAAAATATCGCGGCACGTTCTTCACGAATAATCTGCACGGCAACAGGGTGAACAACGATCTGCTGGTGCCCACGAAATCGACTTACGTCGGAGTCCATGGCGAAGATTTTCTGTTTGGCAACGATCCGTGGTTTCGAGGCATGTCAATCAAGTACGGCCCGGACGGCGGTGTCTACATTTCTGACTGGCACGACATCGGGGAATGTCACGACAGCGACGGCAGTCATCGCAGTAGTGGCCGTATCTACAAAGTGGTCTATGGAAAACCGTCGCGCTCTGATGTTGATCTGCGGAAACTCAGCGATATTGAACTGGCGGAACTACATCTGCATCAGAACGAATGGTTCGTTCGCCGTGCCCGCAGAATTCTGCATGAGCGATCTGCGATGGGAGTTGACCTCGCAATTGCCGTACAGCGTTTGCGGAGTATCTTTGACGACGAAAAGGATGAATTGCTCAAACTACGAGCATTGTGGACGCGGTATGTCGTTGAGGATCTGAGTGAATCCGAATTGGTTGAGCTGCTGAGTCATCACAGCCAGCATGTGCGACGCTGGGCGGTTCGCTTTCTGGTTGACCGACAGCCGCACGAACCCTCTTCCCTGCCGTCGGCCGTGCTCAGCCAATTCATCAAACTGGCTCACCACGACACGTCACCCAAAGTACGGCTCGAACTTGCCTGCTCGCTGCAACGGGTCAGCGCTGATCAACGGTTGGCGATCGCCGCAGGGTTGGTGTCTCATGCCGCAGATGCTACCGATCCCTACCTGCCGCTTATGATCTGGTATGGCATTGAATCCGCCGTCGCGGCTGATACGACGGCCGCTCTGCAGCTGGCCGTGGCTTCGCGGCTGCCGCTTGTCCGGCAGTACATTGCTCGTAGAACGGTGGACGTGGAATCGCCCCCCATCGCGCAGGTCGTTGACGTTGCGATTCAGAATCGCGATGAGACGATTCGACTGGACCTGTTGCAGGGTATGCTGGAGGCCCTGGACGGTCGTGGCCACCAGGCGGCCCCCGGATCGTGGCGCAAATTGTATCCGCACGTGTCCTCTGCAAAACAGCCATTGTTGCGGTCCGTCGCTGTTCGTCTGGCCATTATCTTTGGCGACAAACGTGCCATCACCCGATTGCGCGAAACGGCGCTCGACCGAACAGATGCCGTCAGCAGCCGTCACGATGCGCTACGTGCACTGCTGCAGGTGAAGGACGGCGCGCCGGTCGAAATGCTGCACCGGCTGGTGAAGGAAGATACGACTCTGCGGAACGATGCACTGCACGCTCTGGTCATCAGCAACGCACCGTCAACACCCAGCGTGCTGCTGGACCAGTATGCGAAGTTCGCACGAGATGAAAAGCAGAACGCCATCAGTGTGCTGGCGACTCGCCGCAATTTCGTCGAGGCGCTGTTGACAGCCATCGAGGACGGTCGAGTAAATCGTGCCGACGTATCCGCCTTCGCCCTGCAACAACTACGAGCTTTCAATATTCCCGAGCTGCAAAAACGAATCCGATCACTGTGGGCGGATGACGCTCAGCGGCTGAAGAAGTCAGACCAGATTGCTCACTACACAAGACTGATGTGTGCTGAATACATGGCCCACGGTAACGTCAAGGCGGGGCGGCTGGTGTTCGAACGCACCTGCGCCAAGTGCCATACGTTGTTTGGTGAGGGAGGAACGATCGCGCCCGACCTGACTGGATCCGGCCGAAAGAAAACTGACTACGTTCTCAGTAATTTGATCGATCCCAGCGCCGAGATCGACCGGGCTTATCGGCTGACGACCGTGCTTACTACTGACGGACAGCTGCTCAGTGGATTCATGGTCCAGCAGGACGACACCTGGCTGGTTGTCCGCACTCAGGATGCGCGAATTCGTGTGGCGATGAAAGACGTTGAAGAACTCATCACGTCGAATACGTCCATGATGCCGGAAGGAATGCTCCGCGACTTCACCGACGAGCAGGTGCGGGATCTGCTTGTCTATCTTGGCAATTCTGAACAGGTGCCGCTTCCGGAACCGGTCAGCGGTGGTTGAGGTCCAGGTTACTCTCACGTCACCGTTGTTTCTTCGCGCTCTTGCCTCGGGTATTCAATGCCATGAATCAAAGAAATGGGTTCCGTTTGTTGACTTTTTCCGCAGCGTTGCTGCCTTGTTGTGTGACGTTGTTCGCGACGTCCTTCACATATGCCGCAGACGAAGCATCGCCTGTTGCAACTGTCGTGGACCGGGCTTTCATTGCCGATCACGACGGCACTAAGCAGAAATACGTGGTCGTCCGACCGCAGGATGTTTCGTCGGATCAGCCGGTTTCGATGTTGATCGTGCTGCATGGGCATGGTTCGGATCGCTGGCAGTTCGTTCGTCAGACACGGGGTGAATGTCGTGCAACACGAGACGTTGCTGCGGCAAACGGGATGTTGTTGGTTTCTCCGGACTATCGAGCAAAGACATCATGGATGGGACCAGCTGCCGAAGCAGACGTGCTGCAGATCATTCGAACGCTGAAGCAGCAGTTCAGTGTGTCGCGAGTGATCATTTGCGGAGGATCGATGGGGGGCACGGGGGCCCTGACGTTTTCCGCTTTACATCCGGACGTGATCGACGGCGTCGTTTCCCTGAACGGAACCGCCAACCTCGTGGACTACGAACGATTTCAGGACGCCATCGCCGCATCATATGGCGGCTCAAAACAGCAGGTTTCCGAAGAATATCACAACCGCAGCGCTGAGTTTTTTCCTGAGAAGTTCAGAATGCCGCTGGCCGCAACAACGGGCGGCCAGGACAACGTTGTGCCTGCCGAAAGTGTTCTGCGTCTGGTCGGCAAAATCCGCAAACACAATTCCGACGTGCTCAGCATCCACCGCCCGGCTGGAGGTCACAGCACCAACTACGAGGACACAAAGAAGGCGCTGGAGTTTGTCATTACCGCATGCCACGCGAATCGGTAGTCGCGACGTCAGGAGGATCGACACCATATCTTGCTCCCAAGCTCTGGCTTGGGAGCACCTATCCTCGAAGCTCCGCTTCGTCAAACAGCGTGGGATTGTTGTACGCGGCGAAGCAGAGCTTCGCGGAACTGCGGTCCCAAACTGGAGTTTGAGACCGAGAGTTGAAAACCGTCCACGCCTATTCCGAGCGTTAGCTCGAACGTGCCGCGACCGGTGCCGCCTATTTGAAACGCAACGAATACACGTCTGCATTCCGGATCGTGAATCGCAGTTGAACAGTGCCTTTATCCAACGCCGGCTTCTGCACCCACGTAACCTTTGCATCTACGGCGTTGCCGCTCAGCGTTCCGGATTTTCCGATGACTTCGCCTGCGTCGTTCAACACTTCCACCGTTAACGCGCCGCCTGGCTTGACCACATAATTCAGCAACAGCTGCTGTCCTTTGTACTGCAACCGCTTCGTCGTAACCAGGCCCCCGTCGTCACCACCACGCAGAGCAACAAATCCATCAACGCGGTACACGAATCGTCGGACGCGTCCCGGAGTGCTTTCGTAATAGTTCTCTGTGCCGTAGACGGAAATTTCGTTCGGTTTACCGGGCAACTGAAACATGCCCCAGACCATGTAGTTGCTGCGATTGTGATTGCGGTCCTTCGGAGCCGTGCGGGGAATGACGGCATCAGCGTACCGCTGAAACCTGACCCCGTCGCGACTGGTCATCAGGATCGGCTCAACCTGCTGACTCTTCGGTTCATATCGCGTGGGGAATCCGATGAACAGGTGCGGTGCTCGGAAGTATTTCTGAATCGCGTTTGTGTACAGATGCTCGTTGGGTGTCCCTTCTGGGTAGGTAAGGTCCGCTTCGTTTTCCCAATGGCTAAAGTCCTTTGACGTCGCCGTGCGGATGGCACGAACTCCGTTACCGAAATACCGCCAATAGGCTCGGTATTCGCCACGGTCCGTATCCCAGAACGCCAGGTTCTGCGAATCGAAAGCGCCGTTCGTAATCACTGGCTTTTCGGAGCCCTGAGTCCAGTGCATGCAGTCGGGTGATGAGAAGGGCACAAGGCCACCTCCGAAATCACCGATCCCGCCGAATGCTTTGTACCGAGCCTCAGCAGGGGCCGCTGGATTTGAGTCGCGAAACGCAGTGAAGTTGTGAGTTCCGGGGCCCAGCCAGACAATGTTGTTTTCTTTCGAGCCGTTCCATTCGAACAGTCCGAGCTTCGGCTTTGTCCAGTGAATGCCATCTTTACTTTCGGCGTAACAGGTGACTTCCTTGTGAACGGCCTTCATCTTCTCGTCATGCCGCCAGCCTCGATAAATCATGCGGTACGTGTCGCCGTCCTGAAACACCGTGTAGTACCCACTGGTGTTTCCTTCCCACGGTTCGCCCGTTTCAAAGACGACTTCCTGCGGTTCCGGGCGAATCAACTGCCGACTGACGTCTCCTTCCGTCACGTTGATCAGGCGATCATCAACGAATAGTTCCAGCCGAGTGCCAACATCGATTGGATCCGCACTGACGGCAACTGTGGCTGCCATCACGTGCAGACACAATACTGCGGTTGTCGTTGTGATTGGTTGAATGAAGAAGGCCATGTTGTGTCATTCCGGCTATTTGGACATGGGAAAACGGAGACTCTGAAGTCGAAAGTCGTTTCTGTCGTTCCTGATTCTCGTTTTGGTGGCAAACGTGAATTGAACAGGATAACTGGTATTCCTGAAAATCCGAGTCAAACTGTTCGTGGCATTGAGGCTCGGATACAGTGTTTCACGCTGACTTGTGGCCGCGAAAGACGTTTTTCAATAGCAGTTTTACTACTCCCACGAGCCAGTATCGTTCATGACAATAAGTGAAGTAGTCTTTTGCTTTGTTGCAGCCAGGGTTTAGGGGTGGCGAGGAAAAGAAGGGGGTCAGGTACCAAAAACCGGAACGGCCCGAAGGGTGCTTTGCATTTTTGGTACCTGGCCCCCCCCTTTCCGGGGAATGCTTCCACCCTGATTTTTACCTGTGACAAAGCACTCGCCCTGCCCGGTCAAAGTTGTCTCAGACGCGAACAAAGATTGGGTAGCTCACACAAGACATGGCCGAACCACCCAGCCGCGGCCAAACGAATGGCAAGGTCCCGCATGAGATTCCTGCACCCCTTTTCAATTCTGATCGTCGTCGCTGCTCCGTTAATCGTTGTCGGCGGTGACAACGTCACAGGCATCACCCAACCGAACCGCGATGGGCAGCCGGGGCCCCCCGGTTTGATGGTCGTGTCGGATTTTGAAGGTGCTTCGGTGGCTGATGTGTCGATTGATCAGGTCGCGCGCTCCATCAGCTTTATGCCTGGCGGCAACCCGGAACGCGGTTGGCCGTGTTGGTGGAGTTTTCGCATTGACGGGATGAATCCCGGTGAGACAGTCACGTTGAAACTGCGAGGATCGACGGCCACTGTCGGCAAGCAAAAACCGTTGGCTGCGTCGTGGGCAACGCCGAAACAGGCCACGTGGTCCACCGACGGCAAGGCATGGCTGCATACTGGCGACGGACATCGTCAGGACGAGTGGATGGTCTACATGCTTCAGCCCGATACCACTTCAATATTTGTCGCCTGGGGACCACCGTATACGCCGACTACGGCCGCGAAGTTCATGCAGGCTATTGGCGAAGCGTCACCGCATGCAGAAGCGCGCGAACTCTGTCGTTCGCGCGAAGGTCGCTCGGTGCCCATGCTGCATGTAAGCGAAGGCGACCGTGCCACGCAGCACCGTTTTGGCGTCTGGGTCCAGGCTCGACAACATGCATGGGAGAGCGGTTCAAGTTGGGTGGCGCAGGGCTTTGCAGAATGGCTTGTCGGCAACGATCCGGATGCAGTCTGGCTGCGCCGGCACGCCGAGATTTCTGTCGTCCCCGTGATGGACGTTGACAACGCTGCGACCGGTAACGGTGGCAAGAACGCGTTGCCGCATGACCACAATCGAGACTGGTCGTCAAATCCACACTGGAACGAAGTCCAGGCGGCGCAACGGATGGTCAGCGAATTGATCGATGCAGGGCGTATGGATGTGTTTCTGGATCTGCATAACCCCGCGCCGGGTGATCCCAGCTTCTTCTACATTCTTCCGCAGGAAATGCTGAAGGAGCCCATGATCAGCCTGCGCAACCGGTTCATCGACCTTGCCTACGGTCGGATCAGTAAGATCAAGCCGCTGATTCCGATGAGCAACAAACCCAAAGTGACCGGAGCCGGCTATCATCCACTGTGGCGGCAGATCAGTTCTAACTGGGTCTGCATGAACGGAAATCCGCACACTGTCAGCCTGTGCCTTGAAACGATCTGGAACTACAAGAACAGCACGACGGATGGTTATCGAGCCGTGGGAGCAAACCTTGCGGCTGCCGTTCGCGAGTACCTTGCCGAACGGCCTGTACGCGAATGATCCATTTTTGCCGCTAACGAGTGCCATGCCGTCTTGTGTTGAGTAGACTGCTGACTGGTGACAGGGTCGCCCTTGTTCCTGTCTGACGTACCGCCCGGGTGCATTCATCTGTTGTGTCGAAACCCATACCAATCAAGTTACTCGCATGAAAAATACTCTGATTGTCCTGCCGATGCTGTTCCTTTCTATCGGCAGGCTGTGCGCGGACGAGCGTCCCAATATCGTCTTCTTCTTTGCCGACGACCAAACCATCAGCACGATCGGCTGCTATGGCAACGACGTCGTTAAGACGCCGAATATTGATTCACTCGCGTCACGTGGCACGCGGTTTGAAAACGCGTTTGTTAGTCACTCGATTTGCTGGGTGAGCCGCACCACGATTCTGACCGGACTGATCGGTCGAAGTTATGGCACGTCCTCAAACGCTGATCAGGCACGCCCCGATGCCGTCGAGACGCTGCATCCGGACATCCTGCGTGAGAACGGATACCGGACAGGCTACTTTGGGAAATGGCATGCGAAGATGCCAAAGGGTTACCGCAAGGAAGACCATTTTGACGAGTTCGAAGCGATCGGCCGAAACCCCTTTTACAAAAAACAACCCGATGGCAGTCTGCGACATGAGACGGAATTGATTGTCGATCGCGGGATCGAGTTCGTGAAGAACCAGCCGAAAGACAAGCCGTTCGCATTGAACATGTGGTTCAATGCCTGCCACGCCGAAGACAGTGATCGCCGCCCGGGCATTGGCGCTTTTCCGTGGCCCCGGGCGGTCGACGGAATGTATGACAACGTTGAAATCGGCCCACCCCGGCTAAACGATCCGGCCATCTTTGATGCGCTGCCGGACTTCCTGAAAACGACGATCAACCGCGAACGTTTCTTCTGGCGTTGGAATACGGACCAGAGATATCAAACCAACATCAAAGCTTATTACCGCATGGTCAGCGGCATCGATGGTGCCATCGGCCGGTTCATGGCAGCGTTGGAAGAAGCGGGACTGGCCGACAATACGATCATCGTCTATTCCGCCGACAACGGTTATCACATGGGCAATCGAGGACTGGCGGGGAAGTGGTCGCACTATGAGGAATCTCTTCGTGTGCCATTGATCGTGGCCGATCCACGTGTCCCTGAAGCTCAGCGCGGCCAGGTCACTGATGCGCTGGCGTTGAATCTTGACTTGCCAGCGACGTTTCTTGACTGGGCTGGCGCCGAAGTCCCCGAGCGATATCAGGGGCACAGTCTGCAGCCCGTCGTCGCCAGCGGAAAACCCGCCGATTGGCGGACAGAAACTTTTCACGAACACTTTGCCGTTCGCACTCGCATCCCCGCATTTGAGGGCCTGCGAAACGAACAGTTCAAATACGTTCGTTATTTTGATCACGGGAACCGTGAATTCCTTCACGACCTGCAGAACGACCCCGACGAACTGATCAATCTGGCAGATGATCCTCAGCACGCTGACACGCTGAAGGCGATGCGAAATCGCACCACTTCACGGGTGAACGAAGTCGGCGGGCCGCTGGATCCGTTGCGAGCCAAATTCACGACCTCCACTGTTTCTCATCCGGAAGCCTCCGCCGCCATTGGCACACGTCCCGATGCAGATGGTTTCGTGCGTGTCTTTGACGGGAAATCGTTGCGGCATTGGACGGGCGATTCGAAGTATTGGTCGGTCCAGGATGGCGCTCTGACCGGCGTTACTGACGGGACACTGAAGACGAACCGTTTCATCACCTGGAAAGATTCGACCATCCGCAATTTTGATCTGCGGGTTAAAGTGAAGGTGACCGCCGGAGGCAACAGCGGTATTCAGTACCGCGGTACGTCACGGCCGGATCTGGGATTGGACATCGTGACGGGATATCAGTGCGACGTTGTCGCAAATACTCCCCAGTACAACGGTATGCTGTATGAAGAAAAAGGCCGCCGGATCCTGTCACACACTGGTGAGAAAGTCATCATCGACACAGCAGGGCAACCGTGGGTCGTTGGTGAAATGCCGTTGAAGGATTTCGCTGCCGACGAATGGCACGACTTCCGTGTTCTGGTGCGAGGAAATCACCACCAGCACTGGATTGACGGCAACCAAACCGCTGACCTGATTGATCTGGATGAAGACGGCCGAGTCCTGGAAGGCGTTCTGGCGGTGCAGGTTCACGTCGGACCTGCCATGAAAATCCAGTACAAGGATTTCATGATCAAACACCTGCCCGATGACCTGCCGCTGCAGACAGCAGAAGCTCACCCCATCCCGAATGACGCACATGGCGTGCGCCCTCAGGGCCGTTTGCCGAAGGATTGGAAACCGCCCGTTTACGGTGAACAGTGATCACAGGGCCAATTGCGTCACCGTCTCCCGGTGGCGCAACTGTTTGCTTGCGGCGACAACTCAGGCTCCGTATTTCTCCAGACGTCCTGCATGTGCCAGCACCTGGAGCATCAGGTATTTCGCTTCAAACTGGCCCAGTTCGCCGATGCGACACGCGGCTTCGCCGAACGTCGTTGATCTATCGAACCGGCAGATGTCCGATGCCAGTAATGTCGGCACGGCGTGTCCGCTGTGTGCTTTCATCTTTGCCGGTGTGCTGTGATCACCGGTCACAACAAGAACATCAGGTTTCAGCACGGTCATCTTCGGAATGGCCGAATCCAGCTCCTCCGTGCGCTGAACTTTGGCATCAAAGTTTCCGTCTTCGCCCGTGCTGTCCGTGTACTTGAAGTGCACGAAGAAGAAGTCGTAGTTATTCCAGTTTTCTTCCAGACACTTCATCTGGTCATCCAGAGTCTGACCCGCATCCAGAATGTCCATCCCAACCAGTCGGGCAAGCCCGCGGTACATCGGATAAACGGCGATCGCAGCAGCTCTGGTCCCGTAGACTTCTTCAAAGGTCGGGATTGGCGGCATCTTTGCAATGCCTCGCATCGTCAGCAGGTTGGCGGGTGCGTCGTCCTTCAGGACCTCAGCCGCCTGTCGCAGGAACTCGGCACAGACTTCGGCGGTCTTCTTTGACGCGTCGTCGTTGCCCTTTGGTGCCAGAGGAGGGACGCCCGTCCTTTGCGGATCGGTATCGTCAACATCGCCGCCGAGTCCTTCGGCGCGGAAGACGATCACCAGGCGGTATTCCTTCACGTGGTGGACAAAGACTTCAACGCCGGGGATTTCGATCGTATCCAGTTTTTCGCAAAGCTTCTCTCCGATCTCGCTGGCAATGCGGCCGGCTCGACGGTCTGTGATATTGCCATTGCCGTCAAGCGTGCAGTAGTTGCCGCGAATCGCGACATCGTTGGGGCCGAGTTCAAAGTCGATGCCCAGTGCTTCCAGCACTCCACGACCGATGTCGTATTGCAGCGGGTCGTAGCCAAACAGACCCAGATGTCCGGGCCCGCTTCCGGGAGCAATCCCCGGTAAGACCGGAACGCTCATGCCCAGCGACGCTCGTGCGGCCAGAGCATCCAGATTCGGAGTATTGGCGGTCTCCAGCTCTGTCTTGCCGCCGGGTTCCAGTGGCAGTCCCCCAAGGCCGTCGCCCACGTACAGGATGATTTTCGAATCGTTCTTGCGCTGAAGTTTGCGAGTGAGTTTGTGGATGTCGGTCATGGATCGGTAATCAGTGTCAGAAGTTATCGAAGGTGTACAATGGGCGTCGTCTACAGGATATTGGGTGGCGACCGAGCAATGCAAACAGAGTGGACGTTCAGCACTCAGAGTCCTGGTTTTTCCTGAGAACGGAAGTCTTCGCCGGGGATCGGAGCACCAGTATCGTGGACCGCCATCGCAACAGGGGCGGCAACTTACCGACCGGCCGACACATCGTCACTTGTTTCTGCCGTGTTTTTCAAACGTCGACCAAATGGCCGCCTGTCCGGGGGCCGTCCCCGGACGGATTACATCACGCGCGTCAGCAAATGAAGAAATGCAGCTGCGTAGCATGCGGCGACTGTGTCATCGATCATGATGCCAAAGCCACCGGTCAACCTGTCACACTGACGTACGGGAGGCGGTTTCCAGATGTCAAAGATCCGGAACAGAACGAAGCCGGCAATCAGAACGGTCCATTGGCGGGGTCCGTTGAGCGGTACAAAGACACTGAGCGGTACAAATGCATAGACCAGAGGGAACGCTGCGATTTCGTCCCAGACCACGCTGCCCGGATCTTTCGTGTTTCGCAGTTTGGCGGCACGGTCACAAAGGGGCACTCCGACCACAAACATGGCTGCGGCCACCGCCAATCGAACCCACCAGGTCGTGTCCAGATAGCCCAGCGACCAGCCCAACGGAATACCCCACAGACTGCCCCAGGTACCCGGTGCAAATCGGATTCTGCCCAGACCAAAGCCTTCAGCAGCAAACAGGATGACTCTGTCGCGGGAACTCACGGATTTGCACTTCCTGGATTACGCAAACTGGGCAAGACGACTGTTCACAAAATTGGCCTCGCCTTATACTCAAAAACGGGCGGCGATTCTCCTGACACTCGCGGCACACATCGAAACCTGATGGCTCGGAAAAGGATCTCATGTCAACGGCAGAAGTCAAACTCAGTAAGCTGGAACATCTCAAAGAAGGCAGCCACCAGTTACGTGGCACCATTTCCGAGGAACTGCTGAACGGAAAACCGGAATTCAGCGGCGACGCCAGCCAGTTGCTGAAACACCATGGCAGCTACCTGCAGGACGACCGAGACGTCCGCAAGGAAAAAAACGAAGACGGTACGAAAAAAGGAAAAGCGTTTTCGTGCATGGTGCGAACGCGGGTTCCTGGTGGGCGAGTGACAGCGGAACAGTTCCTGGCGGAATTCGATCTGTGTGACAGACTGGGCAATGGCACCGTACGAATCACAACTCGGCAGGGCTTGCAGCTGCACGGAGTTCTGAAGAGCAATTTGAAGGAAACAATTCGAGCCATCAATGATGCGAAGTTAACGACCTTTGCCGCGTGTGGAGACGTTAACCGTAACGTCATGTGTTGTCCGGCACCGTACAGGAACAATCCTGTTCACGATGAAATGCAGGCGTTGTCTCAGGAACTCGCCGACAATTTCAAACCGAAGTCAACCGGCTACTTTGACGTCTGGCTGTCGGACGAAGACGGTGAAAAGACGAACGTCGCGGACTTCACGCCGGTTGAAGAACCGATTTACGGCAAACGCTACCTGCCTCGCAAATTCAAGATGGCTATTGCCGAACCATCCGACAACTGCATCGACATCTATTCCAATGATCTGGGATTGCTGGCTGTGGTGGAAGGTGGAAAGATCGCAGGTTACAACGTGCTGGTCGGCGGAGGGATGGGAACTACGCCGTCCGCCGCAAAAACCTATCCTCGAGTTGCTGACAGGCTTACGTTTGTGACGCCCGATCAGGTGATTGCCGTCGCGGAAGCAATCGTCAAGGTCCAGCGTGATCACGGCAATCGAGAAGATCGCAAGATCGCTCGTCTGAAGTATCTGATTGATGCCTGGGGACTGCCAAAGTTCAAGCAGAAGGTGGAAGAGTATTTCGGCCAGTCATTACCCGAGCCGCATGCGACGGACGTGACTGGTGTCGAAGATCACATCGGCTGGTATGAGCAGGGCGATGGAAAACTGTTCCTTGGCATCAACATCGAAAGCGGCCGCATCAAGGACGACGGTGACCTGAGGATTAAGTCGGGGTTGCGAGCGATCCTTGCGAAGTTCGGGATGGACACACGTCTGACGGCGCTGCAAAGTGTGATTCTGTGTGACATTGATCCGGCTGACAGGGACGAGATCAACGGCCTACTGGCTGAACACGGCATCAAAAACGCGGACGAACTGTCTTTGGCTCGACGATATGCCGTGGCCTGTCCGGCATACCCGACGTGTGGACTTTCCATCACGGAATCTGAACGTATTCTTCCAGGCGTGATTGATCAGCTGGACGTTGAGATTGCCAAACACGGTCTGGAATCACAGAAGATCGCCGTGCACATCACCGGCTGTCCCAACGGCTGCGGACGACCATACACTCCGGACATCGGTTTGGTCGGCAAGACGCTCGGCAAGTACACGCTGTTTCTGGGCGGAAATCCGGAAGGTACCCGACTGTGTTTCATCTACCAGGACATGATCCCGCTGGCTGAAATTGTGCCCACGGTGTCGCCGTTGCTGGGCGTTTATAAGTCCGAACGCAACGATGGAGAATCCTTCGGCGACTACTGCGCACGGATTGGGCAGGAAGG
This sequence comes from Fuerstiella sp., assembly GCA_024230215.1. Lineage (GTDB taxonomy): Bacteria > Planctomycetota > Planctomycetia > Planctomycetales > Planctomycetaceae > Fuerstiella. Next base: position 22,973 of record JAAERP010000057.1, read on the forward strand.
TCTGAAAGCGAAGATTGCGTAACCTCGCAGCCTGCAGCCGGCCTTGTTCCCAGGCTCTCTCTGAGCGCGAAGCCGACCATAATGTACTCTCCGTTCGGGCTCACTGTACCACACATGTCCTGTCTTGTTCCCAGGCTCCAGCCTGGGAACTCCTGTCCTCGAAGTTCTGCTTCGCCACGCGTCGTGGACGATTGACCGTCGTTTGCCGAAGCAGAGCTTCGGGGATATGCGGTCCCAAACCGGAGTTTGGGACCGAGAAGAAACCGGGGCTCAATCGTTGTGCTATCGTCGCTTCCTGACGAAGGCGATGAGGTCTCGGACCTGTGCTTCGGTCAGCGGATCCATGAGACCGTCTGGCATCAGGGATTTGTTGGTGCGGGTGCGTTCGTCGATATCCGAGACAGCAATCGCCATCAGTTCTTTGTCCGTCTGGACTCGAATCGTTTGTGCTGTCTCGGCAACCACGACTCCCGTGATAACTCGTCCGGACGTCAGAGCGATCACAGACGTGGTCCACTGCCTTGGCACGACCGCACTGGGGTCGATGACGTTACCGAGAAGATAATCCATGTTGGCCCGATTGCCGCCGGTCAGATCCGGCCCGATTTTTCCACCTTCACCGTAAAGTCTGTGGCAGTTCGCGCACGTTTTTTTGAACAGTGCCGCCCCGTTTTCAATATTGGCAGCGGACAGCACTTCCGGCATCAGTTTTCCCTTCCAACTGCTGATGGCGACAGCTTTGGCTTCGGACGAGTCGTTGATGACGCCCCACCTGGCTTCGATGATCCTGGTGATCGTGGGTTCATCAAATGACAACAATTGCCGCACATGGGTCGCCGTGAGGTCAGCAGCATCGACTCGCCCGTCGTCAATTGCTCCGGTCAGTGCAACGGCATATGACCTGCGACTAACCATCGTATCTGTCGCAGCGTCGCGACTGCCGTGGCGCAGACTGTTCCAGCGCTTGAGCAGTTCTTTTGGAATTCGAGGATCGTCGTAACTGGCGAGTGCTGCGCAAACATCGGCGTAGACAGCTTGATCGTTGAGGAGGCTCAGGAATATAGGTAGAGACGCCACATCCCTTGACGCGGAGAGAGCCATGATGGCTCGAATACGCGGAGTGGCGTACGAGGAACGCTCCGCCGCCAAACGGCGCAGCGCCGCTGTTGCGTCGACGTCACCGAAGAGTGCAGCAACATCTCGGGTCAAATCACGAACCTCTTCATTCTTCGAATTCGAAAACACACCCTGGTAGTACAGCCAATCACCAAACGGCTTCGGCTTTGGCACTCCCTCATACCCTTCGAGAATTCCTTGCAACGCGGCAATATGGAGTTCGAAATCATCGGATTCTGTTTCCTCGCTGCCCAGGATCGTCGGCGACTGGACGCCGAGAGCGATTTGCTTTCGAATCGCGAACCGAACGAGACGAGGTGTTCCGCATAGGGGTAACATACTGAACGACTGAGGTGCCGAATCAGCAACGGAAGGCTCAGCCAGATACCATGTCATTCTTTCCAAAGCTGGGTCTGCAAGATCACGATGTGAACCAATGTTGTATGCGAGGGCCTCCGCAATCATTTTCCGATGTCGCGGATCAAGCCTATGCGCTTCCGAGGCAATCTCCCGCAGAATGAATGGAGATTTGCTCTTTTCTGCAAGACTCCGAAGCGATGTAAAACAGTATTCGTGACCACGTGGACTTTCTGAGTGCTTGCGTGCCATGATCCGAATGGCAAGTTCTCGTACTCCACTGTCTGGAACTAGAAGGATCCGGTCCATTTCGGTCCACGGTTCAATAGTCCGAGCTCGCCCCGCCTGATGCGGAATGAAACCGCAGAGATCAAGTGTCTGAAGTACGGCAAGACGATTGACACCGTCTGGACGAAAAAACAGCTTGTTTCGCAATCTCGTTTGGACGGACAATGCGACGTGACCGTGTTCTGCTTTTTCATGCAAAATTCTGCGCGCTCGCCGTGCAACCCACTGGTTACCCTTTATGCTAAATTCAGCCAATGTATCATCATTTGCATTTACCAACGGCGGAGTTTCTGCCGCACGTGGCGCGCCATACGCGATGCGATAAATCCGACCACTCGTTCGATGTACACCATCGTGGTCATGGCATTCGCCGTTGTCGGACCAGTCGGTCAGGTACACGCAGCCGCGAGGACCGTACCTCAGTTCGACTCCGCGAAACCACGGTGTATTCACCTTCAGGAAGTTGGGTTCGTGTTTCGCCACGTAGCTGCTGCCTTTGCGTTCAAGGCGGTCGACATTGACGCAGCGACCGTGCGTATTGAACATAAACGCTTTGCCGTGGTATTCCTTTGGGAAGTTCTGCCCCTGATAAATCATCAGTCCGCAGTGAGAATGGCCGCCCCCCAGATCCTCGGCATGGCCATCGCGGCTTTCTGTCCACTTCCCCGAATGATCCCAGTGGTAATGGTCTGCTGCCTGGCCCATCAGTTCGTACAGATGAGGATTAAAATCCTGGCCAAACATGCGTTCGTAGTGTGCTCCGGGAATCACGTGCCACAGGTGCCCGATCACATTGTTCGACATGAACATGTCGCCGAATTCGTTGTAGTCCAGCCCCCACGGGTTGGTTGTGCCGTGACAGACGATTTCGAAGGTGTGCTTCGTAGGATGAAACCGCCAGATGCCGCAGTTCATCGGCTGACGTTCTTCTTTCGGAACATCGGGACGACCTGGCAAAGATGTTTCCGTGATTCCGTGTCGGCCGTACAACCAGCCGTCCGGTCCCCAGAGAAGTCCGTTGACGAAGTTGTGCCCGGCGCCCTTTGTCCAGCCATTCAGCATTTCCACCGGCTCACTATCCGGGACGTCGTCGCCGTCTTTGTCCGGGATGAAGGACAGTGCCCCGTCGTTCAGCACCCACAGCCCACCGAATCCCCACGTCAGTCCGGTCAGCATCCAGCCTTTATCCCAGAACACTTTGCGTTCGTCGTGCTGCCCGTCGCCATCCGTATCGTGCAGGATGATAACTCGGTCGCGATGAGTCGAGTCGTATTCACCGTGAGCTCCATAGCTGTAGTTCTCGGCGACCCAAATGCGACCTTGATCGTCAAAATCAAATGCGATCGGTTGTTGAACGTCCGGTTCTCCGGCAAACAACGTGACGCTAAATCCGGGCGGCAGCTCGAACAGTTCAAGCATTTCCTGCGGTGACGGAGGATGTTCGCCGGCGGCCTGTGTGTTGACCGGATCCGGGAAATCATCGGCCGCCGGACACGCGAACGGTGTACCAGCGGTGAGTACAAGAATCAGCTGCAGTGTCAGAGAACATTTCATTGGCCGCCCTTTTCGTGATCTGCGAAAAGAACTTACCACGGCTGAGTGGCGGAGTCTTCGGTGCAGTGAAATTTTGCGAGACACGGGTGCAGTCATTGATTGTGGTATCTACACAAGTAGTTGAGGATGCTGCGTGTTGTTAGCCGCGAAGGCGGCTGCAGCACTTAGCCGTGGGTGTCAACCCACGGCATGAGAACAACATGATCCGGAAAGCCGTGAAACGGCGACAGCATTTCCATTGACGACCGCTGCCGCCGTTTCACGGCTTTGGTCATCATTGGATTTCTTCTTCCGTGGGTTTCACCCACGGCTACATGCTTTTGCGGCTCCGCCGCACGTTGTTCGATTTATGCATAAACAACAGGATCCTTGTCCCGTCTGGTAATCGGCATCGGCTCGGGACAATGGTCCCAAGCTACGGAACTGCCCAATTTCAGAACCTGGCATGACTACACCCACGAGACACCGGCCACGGCTCAATCGTCGAATGAGACCTTCGCATAGATCTCGGTCAGCGGCACAGCACGATCGATGCTGATCAGATTCAACCTCTGATCGATGCCGACAACTTCCCTCAACAACCACAGACCATCGGCTGTTTTCTGATGCTGCTCGACTCTGGGTTCGTCCTGCCAGACAACCAGATACTCTTGCAGAGACGGAATCTGGCGGTAGTGTCCAAACTTGCCGCCACGGTCGAAGTCCGCCGTTGAAGGTGACAGAACTTCTACCAGCAGTACGGGGTTCGAAATGACATCCTCGGACTCGCCTTCGACCGGCGGACAAACCACGGCAACGTCCGGGTACGCATAATAGCCTGTCGCTGCCACGTGAACTCGCATATCACTACCGTGAGCCTCACACTCATGGCCAGCCAGTTCCACGCCGATAACACGTGCCGTGTTCGTGCTGATCAGACTGTGTTGTCGCGTTCCTCCGGCCTGAGCGAACACTTCACCGTCGTAGAATTCGTGCCGGACGGTCTGCTGCCGATCCCACTCGAGATACTGAGCGGCAGTCATTCTGTTGTCAGATTGAGCCATAGAAGTCATGGCATTACCTTCGCACAGAAAAGAGGACAGAGACCAACCACAGGGCTTCGTCGACACGCACTCCCAGGAAGCGATATGGGATCGGCGAATTATAACAGAAAAGCCCGGCAATTGGTTAGCTGTCTGGATACTGAACGCCGACTACTTGCGCAGGTCGTATTCTTTGATTTTGCGGTACAGCGTTCTTTCGCCGATGCCCAGCAGGCGAGCACTTTCTTCGCGGTTGCCGTCGGTTAGTTCGAGAGCTCGCTGGATGTAGTATTTTTCGACTTCATCCATCGGGCGACCGATCAGCGAGTCAGCTCCGGACACGCTTTCGCCTTCGGCCAGCGCCTCTTCGTTTGTCGCGAGCGGTGCGATTTCCGGAGGCAGACCATCGACATCAAGCAGCCCGTCGGTATCCATCACCAGCATGCTTTCGATGGTGTTCCGTAGCTGGCGGATGTTACCAGGCCAGTTGTAGCTGAGCAGTGCCCGACGAGCCGTCCGGGAAAACCCTTCGACCTCACGGCCCGTCCTCTTGGAAAGGTCCTTCAGGAAGTGTTCCATCAGCAGGGGAATATCGCCAGGACGTTCTCGCAGCGGAGGCAGTTCGATGCTGACGACATTCAGGCGATAGTAGAGATCTTCCCGAAACTTGCCTTCTTCGACCAGCTTCTTCAAATTGGCATTCGTTGCGGCTACCAGCCGAACGTTGATATCCAGTTCATCATTTGCCCCCAGTCGAGTGATCTTGCGTTCTTCCAGAACACGCAGCAGCTTCACCTGCGTATCCATCGGCGTCTCACCGACTTCGTCCAGAAACAAAGTGCCACCGTTGGCGTGTTCAAATTTTCCGATCCGACGACCGACGGCTCCAGTGAAGGAACCCTCTTCGTGCCCAAACAGCTCGCTCTCCAGAATGCTGTCTGGCAGGGCCGAAATATTGAGCGGGACGAATGGCTTACTTTTCCGGTGGCTGTTCTGATGAATAGCCTTGGCGACCAGTTCCTTGCCGGTACCGTTTTCTCCACGAATCAGGATCGTGGTGTCGGTGGGCGAAACGTTCTTAAGGATCTCGATAATGCGATGCATCGGCGCGCTGTTGCCGATGACACCTTCAAAACCGAAACGTTCCTCCAGCGATCGCCGCAACTCCGCGTTTCGCCGAATCAATCGCAATCGTGCCGAGGCTTTTTCGACGGCTGATCGAAGCTCGCCAATATCAAGCGGCTTTGTCAGATAGGTGTACGCCCCATGCTGCATGGCGGTGACGGCCGAGGTGATCGAACCGTGGCCGGTCAGCACGATGACTTCTGCGTCCGGCAATTCTTCTTTGGACTGACGCAGAATTTCCAAGCCATCGATTTCCCCCATCTGCAGATCCGTCACAACGACGTCCCACGATTCACTGGAAATCATCTTGGCGCCGAGTTCGCCTGAACCCGCAACCTTGCACTCGCAGTTGATCCGTTCCAGACTTTCCGCAACTGCCTGCGCATGACTTTCGTCGTCGTCCACGACCAGCACGCGGACGGGAATCGACCTGAGGTCCGGTGGTTCGTTCTTGTCGTCAGCCATTTCTTTAAGAATGAATGCTTACGGTGCGACTGTTGTGGGAAGAAGAATTGTGAACCGAGTGCCTCTACCTGGCTCACTTTCGCACGCGATCGTGCCTCCGTGGGCTTCGATGATACGCCGAACTGTCGGCAATCCCAGCCCGCTGCCGCCTGAACGAGTCGAAAAGAAGGCCTGAAACATTTTTGATACCGTTTTCCGGTCCATGCCCTCACCTGTGTCGATGACCTGAAGAGCAATTCCGTTGTCCTGCGCCATTGTCAGAAACTCCAGCGTGCCGCCTTCTGACATCGCCTGCAGCGCGTTTCTTGCAAGATTTGATAACACCTGTCGTATCAACGCACGATCAATTCTTACCGGGGGCAGATTTGCATCCAGGTGAGGCCGAAGTTCGACACCCTGCTCTTCTGCCTGACGTGTGAGGAATGCCAGAAATGCATCGACCTCTTCGTTAAGACTACACTCCTGCAAATCCAGTTGCCCAGCCTTGGCAAACTGCAGAAATTCGTTGAGGACATCTTCCAGACTCAGACACTCGTTCTGCAGTTTCTCAATACGATCCAGCATCCTGCGGGCTCGACCGGAATCCTCTTCCTCCAGATCCTCCGCCAACAGCTCCAGATTCATCCGGATCGTCGACAGCGGATTTCGGATCTCATGTGCAAGACCTCCCGCCAGAGTTGCCAGTTCCGTGTTCTGAGCCTGCAGGCGTTTTCGTTCGTCGGTGTTCAGCACTGAGGTCATGGTGGCTGAATTCCTGAAGTTCCAGCGTTCGTTTGCGGGCGAAGCGACAACTGTCACATGCTCGTGTCACGTTGCACACGACAGCTGCGTCACGCGGTCTCCAGCACCTACTCACCCCTCCGTGAGCGGGAGAAGGCAGGTCGCTACGATGAACACAGCGACAAATCGGAGATCAGCAACGCTGACGAGTGCAGCGTCAGCCCTGTATTGATGTGTGCCACTGGCAAAACCAGTGGCACACATTTTCTCACTTAATCACTGACAAAGCACTAGTCCTTGTCGTCGTCGAATTCCGTGTCGCCCTTATCGTCGCTACCGCCAGCTTCCACGAGCACAGCTTTGCGAGACAGTTTCACTCGATTCTGGTCGTCGACAGCGATCACTTTGACTTCCATGACATCGCCCACCTTGCAGACTTCGCTGACGTTCTTGACGAAGCCGTCAGACAGTTCGCTGATGTGGCACAGTCCGTCTTTGCCAGGCGCGATTTCGATGAACGCCCCGAAGTCTTTGACCGATGTGACCTTGCCGGTGTAGACCCGGCCAGGCTGAATATCTTCGGTCAGCGCTTCAATGCGAGCCAATGCTGCGTCAGCCGCGGCACCGTTTTCGGCTGAAATCGTCACAACGCCGTCTTCCTGGATATCGATGGTCGCGCCGGATTCTTCCTGGATAGCTCGAATCGTCTTGCCACCAGGACCGATCAGAAGACCAATTTTTTCCGGATTGATGGACGTCTGAACCAGCTTTGGAGCGGATTCCGAAACACTTGCACGAGGACGACGAATAGCACTCAGCATTTCGCGAAGCAGATCCTTGCGAGCCTTCAACGCCTGTTCCAGCGTGGCCCGAATGATTTCTTCACTGATACCTTCGTTCTTGAGGTCCAGTTGAATACCCGTGATACCTCGACCCGTTCCGGCGACTTTAAAGTCCATGTCGCCGAAGTGATCTTCGTCACCCATGATGTCGGTCAACAACGTCCATTTGTCACCTTCGTCAACGATGCCGATCGAGATGCCTGCGACCGGTTGCAGAATCGGTACGCCTGCGTCCATCAGACCCAGTGTAGCGCTGCAAACGGATGCCATCGAACTGCTTCCGTTGGATTCCAGAATGTCCGAAATCACTCGAATGGTGTACGGAAACTTGTCATCCGACGGAATCACAGAAGCCAGCGATCGTTCTGCCAGACAACCGTGGCCGATTTCACGCCGACCTGGTCCTCGGATCGGACGACATTCGCCGACAGAAAACGATGGGAAGTAGTAATGCAGCATGAACCGATCAGTGAATTCACCGAACAGCCCGTCGGAACGTTGCTTGTCGCGAGGCGATCCCAGCGTGATTGTCGCCAGTGATTGCGTTTCGCCGCGAGTAAACAGTGCGGAACCGTGCACTCTTGGCAGGTTCGAAACCGAACAGTCAACGCCTCGGAGATCCGTCGGACCACGACCGTCCAAACGAGTGCCACTGAGAATCAGTGCGCGAACAGCCTGAGCTTCCAGCTTGTAGAACGCATCACCGAACTGGCCGCGTGTCAGGCCATCTGAAGTTTCATCGGCTTCATCCGGGAAGTGTTGCTCAAGCAATTCGGCTTTCACAGCACTTAACGCCTCGTCTCGTTCCTGCTTCAGGCGAGTGGCTTTGGCGTCTTTGATCTTCTGGAAGGCATCCGCCAGCTTTTCTTCGAACGGATTTGCTGCTGGTTCCGGGATTTCCGGTGGAGCAACGCCCAACTGGCTGGCGAGATCTTCCTGCAACTGGCACAGCTGCTTGATGAAGTCATGAGCGAACATGATGGCGTCGCCCATTTCCTTTTCGGGAAGCTGTTCGGCAAAGCCTTCAATCATCAGGATCGACTTGCTTGACCCGGCGACAATCAGGTCCAGAGTGCTTTCTGCCATCTGCTGGACGGTTGGCATCACGATCAGTTCGTTGTCGATCATGCCGATTCGCACAGCAGCGATGGGGCCCTTAAACGGCATTCCGGAGATCCGCAAGGCGGCACTTCCCCCGGTGATGCTCAGTACATCCGGGTTGTTTTCGCCATCGCAGGACATCACGTTGGACATGACCTGGACTTCTTCGCGGTATCCCTTTGGAAACAGCGGGCGAAGCGGCCGGTCCGTCAGGCGACACGTCAGGATCTCCTTGGTGGTCGGACGTCCTTCGCGTTTCAGATATCCGCCAGCGAACTTGCCGGCTGCCGCCAGACGTTCGCGGTAGTCGACAGTCAGCGGAAAGAAGTTGGTGCCCGGTCGGGATGGGCCAGTCTGAGCGGCCACAAACACGCTGGTTTCGCCGTACTGAATCAATACAGCACCACTGGCCTGCTTGGCCATTTCACCGGAGGTCAGTGAGAGCGTACGGCCTCCGAATTCACATTCAACAGTAACTTTTTTCACGATCAATCCTTACCCGGCCATGCCGGAATAAAGACCACTGATCGCGGTTCAAAAATCAGATTTTCGGCACGTGCAGCAACTTCATGGCGTCAAAACAGCAAGCCGCAGACCGTATTCGGTCCGCGATATCACGCGTTCTTTGTGGTTAGTGGTTGAGGCTTCCTGCTGCAAAGAGTCAGAACAGACTGCTGCAACCGATGATATATTCTCTACCACACCCGACACGCGTTGAGGGTCAACAACGTCTTCGAACTTCCAACCCCGTCAAACAATACGCCTGCAAATTCCGACAATTTGAAGTCACCCCAGGTGGCGGCAATCCGCGACGAACCTGCGGCAGCAGTCAAACAAACAACGAAATATTCAAATCCACAAACAATGAGATCTCAACTACAAAAAACGAACACGACCGAGGCCAGCCCGCTGGAACAGGCCCAGTCGCAGCTACACTCATCAGAGTGCGGCCCAGGTCCTGTCAAACGCGGTGACAGAGATCTCCTGCCAATAAAGGACTGCGCCGAACAACTTTGCAGCCCACCAAAACAGGCGTTGGCCTCTCAGGAAACCAACGCCGTAACTTGTTACTTTCGAATCCCGAGTCGACTCAACATCTCCAGATACTGTTCCGGGGCAGTCGTCTTCAGATAGTCCAGATGCCTGCGACGGCGGCTGACCATGCGAAGCAGACCACGTCGGGAAGAATGGTCTTTCTTATTCGCCCGCAGGTGTTCGGTCAGAACGTTAATCTGGTGAGTGAGGCAGGCGATCTGAATCTGAGGTGATCCAGTGTCGTTGTCGCTCTGTCCATAGTCTTTGCGAAGCTGTTGCTTCACTTCTGATGAAATTGGCATTCTTGAAACTGTACTTTGTTGACGCAACGCTGCAGGCCATCCGACGGGGTGATCAGTGTACGATTTGCCGACGAAGACTCGATATGAATCGGCAAATGGCCTCTGAAGCCCTGAAACGACGGAAATGGACCAACCAAAAAACGGGGAAACCACGGTGGTTTCACTTTTGAAGCAGCGGATTGTACCGCTGTCGGCCGCTCGATCAATCGAGATCTCAGAATGATCGGCCTGTCGGGCCGTTCTGTTCAAACAAAACCAAAAAACGCTGGCAATTGCTTCCTCATTCTCTTTTCTGGTCCTGCCCCGGGCTAGCCCGAGAGGGTGACCAGGGCCGCCTGTGGGCCAGCTCAACGTTGCCGAACGCTTGATAATCCTTGGATTCGTGGAAATGATGGGCGTACGGCAAGCCCTTTCTGGCTCGTACGCAGACAAAACAAATCATGGTGAGTCAACTCATGTCCGGAATCCGTCGTTCGTGTTGCCTGCTGACACTATTTGCATGCGTTCCGATATCCACAGCAGAGGAAATCCCAGGCATCGGACCTGTTGGCAAAGTGCAGCGTCTTAATACGGATTTTGCCTTCACCGAAGGTCCGGCCGCAGATACCGCTGGAAACCTGTACTTCACGGATATTCCGAATAACCGAATTCACAAACGCGACATCAAGGGCACGCTGTCTGTGTTCGCTGAACCGTCCGGGCACTGCAACGGTCTGATGGTTGTGGGCAATCGTCTGCTGGCCTGCGAAATGGACGGGCAGCTGAAAGAGTACGATCTGGCCACCGGAAAGCAGATATCACTGGCCACAGAATACAAGGGCGCCAGATTTAATGCACCAAACGATCTGGTGATTGACAGGACCGGCGGCATCTACTTCACCGATCCCCGTTACCGCGCACCCGATCCGTGGCCACAGGGCAAAGAGGCAGTCTACTATCGAGCGCCTGACGGAAAGGTGACTCGTCTGATTGAAGACCGTACTGCGCCAAACGGCGTGACTTTGTCTCCCGATGAAAAGACGCTGTACGTGATCCCCAGCATGGAAGAACAGATGTGGTCGTATTCCGTCAAAGCTCCGGGAAGAATTGGTGCTGGCAGAGTCTTCTGTGAATTGACTCAGCCGGAAGGAAAAAACAACGCAGGTGGAGACGGGCTGACCATTGATGTGAATGGGAATCTGTACATCACCACGGCACTTGGCTTACAGGTGTTCGATCCATCCGGCAAGCAGCTGGGCACGATCAGGATTCCCGAACATCCGGCTAATGTTTCGTTTGGCGGCAAAGATCGCACAACGTTATTTGTGACGGCCCGCAAATCGCTGTACGCCGTGCAGACGCGGGCGACAGGCCACGTGTTTTCCGGAAAATAGTGCCCGTGGAGAGTACAGGGTCGGGAGTCTTTTTCGGTGCAGACGTTCTTATACTGCGGATCACTGTCGCCCGAAAAAGACTCCCGACCCTTTGTCAGCGCTGAACAACATTGACCTGCGCCATCGCACGAGCGGCAGCGGTGGCGTACGCTTCGTATCCGGCCGAGAGCGGATGTCCATCGTCGTAGCTGGCGTAGACATTAGACGTGGTTTTGACGGCCGCTACCATGTTCGGCAGCACGTCCAGGCAACGAATGTGACGTTTGTGCAGTGCGTGCTGCAGCCGGGTCCTCACAAGAGTTTCCTGCCGGACCATCAATGTGAATTCCTCAGGCCACTCTCGCTGTACGGCGATCGAATAAACCGATTCCCTTGTTGGTAACAGCATTACAAGTAGATTGATTCCACGATCCACGCACTGTCGTTGAATGTGCTCAAATATCTGCAGCGTTCGGCCGAAGGCTGCGCTGATGTCTGAATCGGTCAGATCCAGCTCCTTCATGCGATAACGCAGTCGACGGTCGGCCACAAAGGTCGGATTAAGTGAGTGTTCGATCGTAAGTCCAGGCGGCCGTGCGGCCTGTGATCGCTGCCAAAGATGTGAGGCTGCACTTCCCAACGCCGTGTGGTACTTGATTCCATATCGGAAATGGTTGTCGATTTCAGTCGCCGTGTCGCGCGGTACAATACCGCGAGCAACATCTCCCAGGTCGTTTCCTGTATAGAATCCCACGACGATCTGCCGCGGTTGCAGTTTCAACGCTCGTGTCGTCAGCGTCTCGTACTGCAGCGGACCGTAGCCGGCGACACCGGAATTGTAGACAGACATGTTCAGCTGTCGGCCAAGAACTGACGGCCATGATTCGCCGGCAGCAACGTTGAATCCCTGCGTGTGAGAGTCGCCAATGGCCACGATGTCAACTGTTTCCGGAACGGACGGATTACGAAATCCGCTCGCATCGACATCCTTCATGTCCGGATCAAGTACGTATCCCAGTTCTGCATGTGGAATCCGGTTCGACACCGTATTGACGGGAAAATGAGTCGCACTGCGCAGCAGCATTTCTCCGCTCAGCAGCATCACGCTGAACGATATCATGAATGCCGCGATTCGCAGTTTTGTTCGCGACGACGCGCAGCGGGCCAGCCCACACGTCACGCTGCCGACCGCCAGCACGGCACCGCCAATAACTTTGGTGCCAAAACCGCCGGACACTGAAAATGCGACGGCCGCGGCGACAAGGACAATTCCAAACATCCAGCAAATGGACATCCCCAGAGTTTGCAGGCGTACTGACGAACTCGGCTTCACAGTTGAATGCACCACAACGGTTTTCTCCCAATGGCTGATCCTGATCCCGGTCTTGATTTGACATGATCTGGTTCCCAAACTCCGGTTTGGGAACCCGTATCCACGACGCTCCCCTTCGCTGTCCACCAAACCGCTGAAGACCAACAACAGGCGGAAAGTCTATTCACGAACCAAAAGACACATCAACAGGAAGATGGCCATGCGTCTGTTGGGGATGTGTCGTGGTGAAGCTGGCCAGCAAAAATGCTGGAGTCTGCTAAAACAGAGACGTTCCACTGGTCCTTCGAGCTGGCTGTCGGAGATCACCATTCCTGAGACGTTAAACAGAAGTTTGCGGAGGTCGGTTCTCGACGGTTGACCAGCGGCACAACCGACTGCAGAATCGCGGCGCAGTACGAATTCAGAACCACTGGCAACATCGGAGGTGTCCTCCGGTCTCTGGCCGAAGTTTGTCCTCAAAACGTGTACCTTCCACGCCAAGCCCCCATGTATACATCCAAGCTCGTCAATCAACTCGCACCGTCCGCCACCATCGCCGCCGCCGCCAAAGCGCGAGAATTGCGGGCCAGCGGTGTGAACGTACTCGAATTCACTCTGGGAGAACCGGACTTCACCACTCCCGCACACATCTGTGACGCGGGCAAAGCGGCAATCGAAGCCGGTCATACGCACTACACGCCGGCAACCGGAATTCCTGCCTTGAAGGAAGCGATCTGCAACGCCTTTGAACGTGACTACGGTGTCACGTATCAGCCCAGCGAAGTGACAGTGAGCAACGGCGCGAAGCACGCTATTCACAACGTGCTGGCGGCTGTTTGCGAACCTGGTGATGAGGTCATCATTCCGACGCCATTCTGGGTCAGCTACAGCGCCCTGGTGGAACTTGTTGGTGCCGTTCCCGTCTTGGTGGACGCACCAGAAGAAGCCGGTTTCTGTATAACGGCCGACCAGTTTCGTGGCGCCATCACGGACAAAACGCGACTGTTGATGCTGAACAGTCCCAGCAACCCAACCGGTGCTGTATATCCGGTCGAGGCGTTAGAAGCACTGGCCAGGGTTGCCGTCGAAAAAGACGTGATCGTGATGTCCGACGAAATCTACGACAAGTTGATCTACGACGGCTACACCTTTAAGACCTTCGCGTCATTCGGCGATGACGTAAAGGAACGCACCATCATCGTGAACGGCGTCAGCAAGGCCTACGCCATGACCGGCTGGCGAATTGGCTGGACTCTGGCACCAAAGGAAGTCAGTGCCGCCATCAATCGGTTGCAGAGTCAGCAGACATCAAATCCGTGCAGCATCAGCCAGCATGCCGCCATTGCGGCTCTCAATGGACCGCAGGACTGCATTGGCGAAATGCTGGAACAGTTTCAGAAGCGTCGTGAATATGTTCTGACACGCCTGCGTGCGATGCCAGGACTGAGTTTTGCTGACCCAGGTGGAGCGTTCTACGCGTTCTTCAATGTCAGCAGTCACTTCGGCAGAGAGTTACCCGGTGGAGTAACAGTCGACAACAGCAGTGACTTCTGCACGGCCTTGCTGGAAAATGCACACGTCGCTCTGGTGACGGGAGATGCCTTTGGTGCTCCGGGTTATGTGCGGTTGTCATTTGCAACCAGCATGGATGTGATTGAAGCCGGACTGGATGCGATTGAGAAGTTTCTCAGCTGATTTGAACGTTGGTAAAAGGGGTCAGGAACCAATAGCCGCAACGGCCTTCGGGTGCTTCGCACTATCGGTTCCTGCCCCCTTCCTGATGCCACTCGAAGAAAGACGTTCTGACAATGTGGCCACGTCTTGCTGTTCTGGCAATCATGGGTTTTATCGCATGGCGATTGCTGCGCTCCCGCTGGGCGTTCACGATCGTTGTTGATAATACCGGCGTGCGGTCGCACACGGGCATTAAGACACCGCAGCAATGTCACTTGTTGAGTCTGTTTCAACGGACCAGATTTGTGGACGGCAGGGTCACGATCCGTGGGCGAACAGACGAAAACGGGCAACTGCAACTCACCTTCATCGGGCCGATCGACGACGCAACAAAACAACAGGTCCGCAATTTTCTGGTCAATGAGCTTTGATTGGCACGCTGAAATCCATCCGGGCCGGCATTCACTTCCGCTACTGATCTGGTCTTAAATTGTTCATTTCTGAAATCTACGATTCCTTCCAGGGCGAAGGTCCATGGGCCGGTACGCCGTCGCTGTTTATCAGGACGTCCGGCTGCAATCTGCGCTGTTGGTTCTGTGATACACCGTACACGTCCTGGGATCCGCAGGGGCAGCAACAGTCGCTGGATGAACTGGCAGAGCAGGTTGCGGGCAGCAAGTCCTCTCATGTCGTGATCACTGGCGGCGAGCCAATGCTGGCCCCGCAGCTGACCGAACTGACCGACCTGTGTCGCCGTGAAGACAGGTTCATCACCATCGAAACCGCCGGCACCGTGGATCGCGCCGTGGAATGCGATCTGATGTGTATCAGCCCCAAGTTAGGCAATTCGACGCCCGATGATTCGAAGTGGGCGGCGCGCCACGAACAGACTCGTCATCAGCCGGCCGTCATCAAGTCGCTTTTTTGTCGATACAAATGTATTCTGAAATTCGTGATCGATACGTACGACGATATTTCCGAAGTTCGGGACTACGTCGACGCCTTGCCGGACGTCGCAGCCAACGATGTCTGGTTGATGCCACAGGCCAGGACGGCTGAAGAGCTGGCGCAAACAACGGGCTGGTTGAAAGCTGAGGCCGGCTCACACGGCTTTCAGTTTTCTTCGCGACTTCACATCGCTCAATTCGGTAACATGCGTGGCGTGTAGGATCTCGTGGAGCTGGTTGTTTCAGGTTCTCAAACACATCCGGTATTAACCTCTCGCCAGAGCAACAGGCGGTCCTTGATGAAACTTTCTATTTCAGCGCGCATTGCCGAATCGTTTCTGTCCAAGGAAAAGGCCACGATGTCTTTGTCGGAACTTGCCGATCTGGCAGTGGCGGCCGGATACGACGCTGTCTGCATGCGTGCGTCGCAAATTGGAATTCACTCGTCACCCCAGGAAATCAAAGCAGCCCGGCAACTGCTGGACGACCGAGACCTGAGCGTCAGTATGGTGACCGGTGACTTTGATATTGTTTACAACAATGACAACGGTCCGCACTGTTTGCGCAATATCACGCCTCACCTGGATCTGGCCGACAGTCTGGGTGCTCCGCTGATCCGAACCTGTATCAAGACAGCCGCCGATATTTCATTTGCACAGCAGGCTGCCGATGAAGCGGCCGAACGAGGTATTCGACTGGCTCATCAGTGCCACGCCGAAAGTCTGTTTGAAACTCCGGATCAGATTGTTGATACGCTGCAGAAAATTGATCGACCTGACTTTGGTTTGATCTTCGAAGCTGCCAATCTGGATGAATGCGGGCAGGAGTATGGGCCGGACATCATTGCACGATTGGCACCATGGATCTTCAACGTCTATCTGCAAAACCAGAAGCTCTCAGTGAACGGTGAGATCACTCTACAGACATGGTGTCGCGGTCCGGTTTCCTTCGACATCATGCAAATTCATGAAGCCGGTGGCATTAACTTTGATGCTGTCTTTGAGGGCCTGAACTCGGTCGGCTACGATGGCATGGTCACCGTGCATCAGGCCGGCATAGAGAACGATCGTGATCAATCCGTTATGGCCGCAACACAAACAGCCCAATACCTTTTAGCGCGGGGCGGCCCGCGAGCCGATGCGGGCTGACGCCCGGAGGGTGATGAGACGCTCCGGTTGGTCGCTGGAACTGTCTCACATGTGCATGTTTTCCATAGGACGAAGTCGGACGCTTCGGTGAGGATGTAGACATGAAACACTACGTATTGATGATACTCTGCGCGACGTCGTCGCAATTCGTCACTGCACAGCAGCAAACCAGAGAACAGTCGCTTTATTTTCCCGCAGAAACTGAATGGGAAACGGTCTCGCCGGAATCACTGAATCTGAGCACGACCGCGCTGAACACGACTCTCGACTTCGCGATGGAGCGGAAATCGTCCAGCGTGATTATTCTTCACCGAGGACGGATTCTGGCCGAACGTCATCAGACCGTCCCGGCGCCGTCCCGGCGCTATCAGGGCATGCTGCGTGGAAAAACGTCGTTGTCACACGTTATTGAAGATGTTGCCTCCTGCCAGAAAAGTGTGACGTGTGTCCTTGTGGGAATTGCACAGCAGAAGGGCCTGCTAAAACTCAATGACTCCGTTCACAAGCATCTGGGACAAGGCTGGTCGCAGGCCACACCGGAACAGGAAGCTGCAATCACGCTGCGGCATCTGATCACGATGACCAGCGGACTCAACGCACGATTGAAGTACGTTGCGCCGGCGGGAACAAAATGGGCGTACAACACCACGGCTTACTCACGCAGTCTGACCGTCGTTACAAAGGCTGCGAAAATGACGGCCAATGAGGTCACCAAAGAATGGTTGACCGGACCACTGGGTATGGAAGATTCCAAATGGGTGGATCGCAGATTGCCGGTCGATTCGACTATCCCCGCTAATCGTTATGGATTCGCGACCTCTGCCCGTGACCTTGCCCGATTTGGACTGCTGATGCTGGCCAACGGGAACTGGCGGAATGAAGTCATTCTGTCTGATCGGGACTACCTGAAGGCCGCGACATCGCCTTCGCAGAAGCTGAATGCGTCGTACGGATATCTGTGGTGGCTGAACGGTCAGAAGTTTGCACTCCGAGGAACTCGGCGTGCAGCCGGTTCTCTGCTGCCTGGGGCACCGAAGGACTTGTTTTCTGCTCAGGGAGCACTCGGTCGCCGCTGCAGTATCAGTCCGTCGCGTCAATTGGTGATGGTTCGAATCGGTGATTCGCCTGACAAAGCGGGTGAACCGAAATATGATCAGGAATTCTGGCGCCTGCTGATGAAGGTGCGCGACCGGGAAGATCGCGATTCAGGTAGGACAGGTTCCGACTGACAGTGCGCGATCAGCACGGCATCTCAGTGTTTCACACTGAGATGTGAGCTACAAGGGCTAGTGTATTGTCACAGCCAGGTTTTAGGGTTGGTGAGGAAAACGGGGTCAGGTACCAAAAACCGGAACGGCCCGAAGGGTGCTTTGCATTTTTGGTACCTGACCCCTTTTTCCGGGGAATGCTTCCACCCTGACTTTTGCCTGTGACAAAGCACTAGCCGCGGGTTCGTTCGGGAAGAGCCGGCGACCAACGTCTTGCCGCTCAGGCCGATAGCTACCTGGCTTCAATAACTGAGTCGCCGTGGCGCGGTCAACGGGGCAACTTGATCGTCCGACGAATGCGGACCATACTTAACCGAGTGGAAACTCGTTCGCGTTCGGACGGGCGGTGCCTTCAAAAGGAAATCTGATGTCAAAATCAACGCGTCGCAACTTTGTTAAGTCAGGCGCCACCGTCGGCCTGGCAGCAACCGCCTACAGCCGAGTGGCACGTGCCGTGACCCGCGGCCCGCGGCCTGTGATCGGTATCGTGGGCTGTGGTGGTCGTTCGAAGGGTCTGGTCAAGGGGTTCACAGACGACGCCGATGTTGGGTGGGCCTGCGATCCGGACCAGGGACATGCCCAATCGATGCAGGAAACGACGAGGGCGAAGCAAACCACGAACGATCTTCGCAGAGTTCTGGATGACAAATCAATCGATGCCATTGTGGTGGCCACGCCTGATCACTGGCACGCCCCGGCAGCCATCATGGCCTGCGACGCCGGAAAACATGTCTACGTCGAAAAACCCTGCAGTCACAACCTGCGAGAAGGTCAACTGCTCGTTAAGGCTGCTCGGCGAAACAAAGTGGTCGTGCAGCACGGAACGCAAAGTCGCTCGAGCTCCTTCATTGCCAACGCCATTCAAATGCTGCAGGAAGGCATGATTGGTGAGGTGTTGATGGCGAAGGGCTGGAACGTGCAACGCCGCAACAACATCGGACATGCCGATCCGTCAACTCCGCCAGCCGGTGTCGACTACGACACGTGGGTGGGGCCTGCCGAATTGATGCCCTTTCAGTCAAACCGTTTTCACTACAACTGGCACTGGTGGCACAATTTCGGCACGGGAGACATCGGCAACGACGGTGCTCACGAAATGGATATGGCTCGCTGGGGACTTGGCGTGGAAGGCCTGCCATCGTCGGTCATGGCGGTGGGCGGCAAGTACTATTTTGACGACGACCAGCAGTTTCCTGACACAGCGACGTGTGCATTTGAATGGCCGGGAGACGGGACCGTTGGGCGGCGCAAACAGCTCATTTTCGAAATGCGGATCTGGTCAAAGAGCTATCCGCATAATTGTGACACTGGTGTCGAATTCTACGGGACTAAAGGAATGTTGTTCGTCAGCAAACGAGGCAAGCTGCAGATGTGGGACGACTCGAACCAACCTGTCTCGGATCCGAAGCCACAGAATCCCGTGACCCCGCCCCGAAACCATCAGGTCGATTTTCTGCAGTCGATCACGGACGACCGAAAGCCGACAGCAGATATAGCCATCGGCCACGATTCCGTGGCATTGATTCATCTGGCAAACATCGCTGTTCGAACCGGCCGTTCTTTACAGGTTGATCCAGGCCACGAAACGATTACGAATGACGCCATCGCGAACGGAATGCTCACACGAAACTACCGCGACGGCGGACACTGGTCTGTGCCTGTCGGGGCTGGTTAGAAGTCACAGCAGTGTCGCGCGAACCGCCGCGGGGCATAAATGTGAATCAGGGACATCATGTTTCGATCAGGCGAATCCAAGTCCGCAATGAACAGGCAACAGGCGCGACTCATCATCTTCCGGGCGTCAGCCCGCATCGGCGGCGGCCGTCCCGCATTAGGAAACAGTTATGCGAGTACAGTCAATTACGTTGTTATTGCTGAGTGCGGCGGCGGCACTCGCAAACGCGCAGGCTCCGGCAGACCACGTCAGCTTTCATAAGGGTACCGGGAAACTCGTTGTCAAAGTCAATGACACGCCGATCACCTCATACGTGTATCACGACGACAGAATTCCAAGGCCCTATTTCGCGCACGTGAAGGCGCCCGGTGGTACTCAGGTTAGCCGCAATCATCCCCCTGTTCCCGGACAGGATCGCACTGATCACGACACCATGCATCCAGGGATCTGGATGGCATTCGGTGATCTGGACGGCACTGACTTCTGGCGCAACAAAGCTCGAATCCGGCACGTGAAATTCGAGCAGCAACCAAAGGGCGGCGACGGAACTGGTTCGTTTGTTGAACTCAAACACTACCTGCGTCCGGATGATTCTGTGATCTGCCGGGAAGTCTTTCGCTGCTCCGTCAGCGTTCAGCCGAGGGGCTATTTGTTGACTTGGGATTCCACTTTCAGTTCGGATAAAGAATTCTATTTTGGTGATCAGGAAGAGATGGGAGTCGGCCTTCGCGTGGCGACTCCGGTCAATCAGATGAATGGTGGGACGCTTCGGGACGCAAAGGGCCGCGTCGGCGCAAAGAGCATCTGGAGCCAGTCTGCTGCATGGTGCGATTACAGTGGCGACGTTAACGACAAGCGAGTCGGCATGACGTTGATGTGCCATCCGGATAACTTCCGCGACAGCTGGATGCACGCGCGCGATTATGGCTTTGTTGCGGCGAACCCCTTTGGTCGGAAAGCCATGAACAAAGGTGCGACCAGCAGGCTTGTTGTTAAGCCTGGCAGGATTCTGCGACTGCAATACGCAATCTGGATTCACTCCGGCAGCGGTGGTGAAAAACCGGCGATTGACGCGGCTTACGGGAACTACCTTGAGATGACTGCAGGTGCCCGCTGAACTGGCGCTAAAAGCCAGCGGCCAGCTGTCTATCCTGAATCAGGCTACGGTAGCCGCACTTTGTGTGACAACTGTACGTCGCCCTTGAGATCCCGGATTTCCAGTGTGACCAGTGGAGTCGGTTGTTCCCATGCGATATTGATGACGCCATAGTTTTCTTTGTGGTATGTCCTTGGGATTTCACGGAAGCGATTTTCTGTTGGCGTCCCACGTGGGTGAATCTGATTAAAGCTGCTGGACGTCAGGTCGAGCAGACGGTCTGGCGTGCCACGATCCAGTGCCGACAATTCGGACCAGTGGCGATCGCCGCTGATGAAGACGACTCCGTTGGCTTTGGTTGCGGCCAGTAGGTCCAGCATTTTCTGACGTTCACGCGGAAGGTTCGACCATGTTTCCTGGCCCGCGTCTTCCGCGATAAACTGAATACTGCTGGCAATGATTCGAACATCGGCAGGCTGAAGGAGCTGCGTTTCAAGCCAGTTCCATTGCGCGTCGCCCAGCATTGTTTTTGTCGGATCCTCATCCGGCAACCACGGCCCGCCGACACGTTTTTCGCCTCGCTTCAGCGGAGACCGAAAGTAGCGAGTATCCAGCAGAATTACCTGCACTCGCTGGCCGCTTGGTCCGAACACGTGAGCGTCGTAAACACCCGGATGGGCATGTGCATCTGCAGCAGAATCGCCGAACCAGAATTCTTCAAAGATCCGTTCAGATTGCATCCGTTTCGGATAGTCGGCGCCACCATCGTTGACTCCGAAGTCATGATCGTCCCACGTCGCCAGTATTGGACATGCCGTGCGCAACCGTTGAAAACCGGTGTCGCTGCCAAGTCTTTCGTACTTAGCTCGTAGAACATCCATGTCTTCGGTGTCGCCGTAGATGTTGTCACCCAGGAAGATAAATACCTCGGGGTTCTGGTCGGCAATTGTTTCGAGAATCGGCATTGGCCTGTCCTGCTTGATGCACGAACCGAACATGATGCGGCTGACCACGGCGGATTCGTGCCGCTGCGGAAGTACGCCGCGGATTGAAGCCACAACCTGTTCCGCCAGCTGTTGGTAGCCTGCCGGTTTGAAATGAACGTCACCGGGTTTTGTAAACAGACCGGGGGTGAACGTCCGAGTCAGCCTGTTGAGGTCGTTGGTTTTTACACCATGCTTCTTCATCACTCGCGCGGCAGCGTCGTTGTACTTCAGGTCGTCGTTCACCTTCCGGCCTCTTTCCCCTTCCGGGACCACTGTCGTGTTAGCCCAAATCAGAGTGGCTCCTGTTTCTTTGAGTCGCGCCACAAGTGCGTCAACGTTTTCTTCGTACTGGGCCAGTGACGTTGTCAGAGTGCCGCGAATCTTGTCCCGACGACCCTGCACTTTTGATTCCGGATGTCGATAACACAGGTCCCACAGTCCCCAGTTAAAGTGAATGACGTCCCATTTCGTATCGCCCAGCCAGTTGTCAATCTGCTTGATTCCCGTGCCGGAATGTTCAGCGTTGCCACGGTTGTGGACCACTTCCGCTTCGTTTTGCAGCAACCGTTTGACATGAGGCGTGTAGCCCAGCGAGATAGAGTCACCGATGATCAGAACTCTCGGCGACTCCGCTGCAACAGACCCGCAATATGAGGCAATGACAAGCAGGCAGAGAAAATGTTTCATTGGGAGACACTTCGTCGATCTAATGATGTCAGCAGGATGTATCGAAAACATGGAAAAAGACTATCGTCACAGCGATACGAAGCAACAATTCGGCAGTCGCCCCGTGCCTTCCTGAGTGCTAAGCTCGTCACGGCTTTCGTTCAGATTTTGGCTCTGTTACGAGTGGCTGATCATCTTTCTGTTGCCGCAGATAGTCGTCACGAATTTTGTGCAGCTGCTTCCAGATTTCAGCCTCTTTCGCCTGAGGCGATACGCAGGCAAAGATATAGTTGCGGCCCTTGCCGGACCATGTCTGGATTTCAACGTGCAGCTTCTGAGCCTTTCTTGTGGCGAAGGGTTCGACCCAATTCAACGTCCCATCATACCGAGCCGTTCCGGTCGCCGTATTCTTTTCGGCCGACGTCGCTGCGGCGGGTTTCGACTGTTGCAGTTTTAACGTGAATTTTGACGGATCGACGTCCGGCACCTGGCCACGCAACACGGCGGTGCAAAGTCCGCTGTAGTATTTCAGGAATTCATCGTGTACGACTGCCTCTGTTAAATCAGGTTTCGCAGACAGCTCGAAAGCAAACGCATAGCAAAAGAATGAGCCGGATTTCGGCTGCATCATTCCGGGAGCAAACCGAATGTGCTCCACGCCCTTCAGCTTCATGTCGGGGGCAAACCCCGGAGGCAGTCGAATCGTCTCTCCGCCCCATCCTGTCGGCGCAGCAAGTGCGAAAGAGCTTTGCTCGTCGGCCTTCCTTCCGGACCCCAGCAACAGCAGACAGACAGCAATCACGCGAATCATTTGAAATGTCCTTCCGGAAAGGGCCAGCAATCATTGACGCCCATAGCTTAAACAACCACGGCCGTGCTGTCGTTGCATGCGATACTTCAATATGACGTGACACGTGCGGCGAGCGTACAGGCCCGGTTAGAGCAGTTTACTTATTGTCGTGAACGATATTGGCTCGTGGGAGTAGCGAAACTGCTATTGAAAAACATCCTTCACGGCCACTCGTGCATTGTCACAGCCAGGTTTTAGGGTTGGCGAGGAAAACGGGGTCAGGTACCAAAAACCGGAACGGCCCGAAGGGTGCTTTGCATTTTTGGTACCTGACCCCCTTTTCCGGGGAATGCTCCCACCCTAACTTTTGCCTGTGACAAAGCACCAGGCTTCGCCTGACATCATGAGCCGCGGTGATCACCATTCGTTTCACCTGAATCCAACGCCAAGCGTGCACTGCCACCGGGTAGCCCAGGTTGCTTCGCAACCTTTGGGTGCCGAAGGCACAAGAGGCTGTAACGAAACGTTGTCACAACAAACAGGACCGTTCTCATAAGCCTCCTGTTGCTGCGCAACCCTTGAGGGCCACCCGCAGAAAGTACGGAAAAACATATTTCTCGTTTAACCGCGTTGCCCATCGGGCCGCGTTTTTCGGCAAACGAAACGCGGGGCGTTGCCCACGCGGTTAAACGACCGAATACATAACGTGAAGCTGTGTTTCCACGCTCTCGACAATGACAACTCAGCCCATCAACTCGGGAATCGGTTTTCCGTTTTCGACGATGCGCGTTGGGCGGCCGTTGAAATCGTTGATAAAGACGTTGGCCGAATCGATACCCAGGTGGTGATAGATGGTCGCCAGAAAATCGCCCGCGCTGCAGATGCGTTCGATCGAATCTTCGCCGCGCTTATCGGTCGCGCCGATGAATCGTCCGGTTTCAATGCCGCCGCCCGCCCAGATGTTTGAGAATGCTCGCGGCCAGTGATCTCGACCGGGCTGTCGAGTACCCGCCGGTGCGCTGGCGTTGCCGGCACCTGTGCTGGGCTGATGGCTGATTTTCGGAGTTCGTCCGAATTCTCCAGTGACCACCACCAGTACTCGCTTGTCCAGGCCACGGTCGTAGATGTCTTCGATCAGTGCGGAAACCGCCTGGTCATAAGCCGCCGCGCGGAAACGCAGGGCATCAAAGACGTGGTGATTGACGGCATGGTCGTCCCAGTTGTTGACTCGGCCACACAGCGGACCTCGCAGACTGCTGGTCAAGACTTCGACCCCGGCTTCCACCAATCGACGAGCCAACAGCAGCTGCTGTCCCCAGCTGTTACGGCCATAACGGTCGCGGGTGGCGTCGTCTTCTTTGGTCAGATCAAATGCCTCTTTGGTTTTGGAGTTTGTCAGCAGTGTCATCGCCTGTGTTTCGAACTCGTCCAGCGCCTGCAGTTCACCGGCCTGATCAAAGGCGCGCTCCAGCGTGTCCAGATTCTGTCGCAGTGATGAACGACGACTCAGATGCTTGATTTCGTTGGCGTCGGACAGACCGATGTTGGGCACGACGAAATTCGGCTTGTTCGGATCGCCGGTCACTGAAAACGGTGAGTATGCATCTCCCAGATAGGCGGGGCCGGCATACGACGTCGGCGGACTGACGCCAACGTACAGCGGTAATGGGTTGGATCGTGGACCTTCCTGAGAACGCAGGTAGTTGGTCACCGACATCCAGTCCGGCAGCCGCGGTTTTGGTTTGTCCCGAGTGTCGGAATCACCAGACAGCATCTGCATGGATCCAGCTGGGTGACCACCGGCCGTCTGTCGCATGGAACGCAGTACGGTGAACTTATCAGCAATTTTCGCCTGCAACGGAAGCAATTCCGTGAAGTCCAGACCAGGCACTTTGGTGGGGATGATGTCAAACGGTCCGCGATATTCGGTGCCGGCGTTCGGCTTGGGATCGTAGGTGTCGATGTGCGAACATCCGCCTGGTTTCCAGACCATGATGACCGCCGACTTTTCATCGTTGTCTTGAGCAGGACTGGCGGCTCGCAGGCGCAGCACGCCCGGCAGGCTGAGTGAGGCAAAACCAGCCAGACCCATTTTCATAAAGCCGCGACGACCTCCCGGTCCGGGGCAGATTGATGACGCGTTAAAAGGGTGACTCATTTCTTTTCAACCTCTTCCGCTGGTTTGACGCGGATCGCAATGGGTGTCGACACAACGATATCGACAATATCCTTGGGGGCGGCTTTCGTGGTCGCCGCTTTAAGTTGTTTGTTCGCCGCAGCCACGGCCGCTTCCGCGGACTTCTGTTTTGCAGCCGCATCCTGCGCTGATTTCTCGACTTCGACCTTCTGCTCGTCCGGAGCTGTCTTCACTGCTTCGGCAAGATTCTTTGCTTCGAGCGTCGCTGCTTCCACGTTCTTCTTCGCTGCTTCAAGAGTGGCTTCGGCAGCAGTGACAGCCTGTGGATGATATCGGTATTTGGCGACCGGGCTTCCATAAAAGGCGATCACATAATCGCCCGGCTGCGTCTTCAATTTGGCAAGGTCCAGCACGGCCTCAGATGCATCAGCGTCCAGCGGTATATCAAAGGCGGGTACGCCTTCGAAACCTGCCCCGAAAGTTTTCAACGACGTCTTCGCGCCGGAGAACTCGCACCGCCGAGTCTGCATGAGCGGAATCGTCAGCTTCTCACCGACCGCAACTTCCCAGATCCTGTCTTCTGCGGCAGCGATCGTCAGCGGAGCAAATTCGGAATCACACACGGAAACCGGCACGTCCGCCAGCAGCCGCGGACTCGGAATTTCACTCCATGCATTCGGCACGGGCCATGCCATCGATGCCATGCGACATGGGCGAGTCACCAGTTTCCCATTGATGGTGGCTCGCCCAAAGAAGTTTGCACTGGTCAAACCCTGAGGAGCATTCTGGTCGGCAGTAATCAGCATGATGCCTCGAGACTTACCGGCCGGTATCTTCAAACCTGCGGCCGTCACTCCGGCAGGCAGATTCTCCATGACCAGGTCGATTTCACCGTCGAATCCGTCGCGACGGACAACGACAACTTCAAAAGGCATCGTCGCGCCGCCGCGAAGTGCAATTGGTTTTGACAGAGCGTTGCGGTCCCCGTTTCGCAACGTCATATGCAGCGCCCATCCAACAAGAGCAAAATCAGGAGCTGCTTTGCGGACAATCAGTCGATACACGTTCTTAGGATCGTTGCGCGTACCGCCAAACAGGTCGGACAACTGCAATCGGTGGACTCCGTCTGCTTTGATTTCCACCTTGCCAATGATGTCCGCTGATCCGGCGTTGTACGGAGGGCCGTCGTACGAGTAGCCGTTGCTGGAAACCTTGACGGGACTGGAGATGTCGTTCAGTTCTACGACGTCGGTCAGCTTTTCGTCCGCTCCTGCACCGCTGACGTGCTGGACAACGACGGATGGATCGGTGGACAGACCAAATCGTTCGGATGCGACTTCCACCCACCAGACTTCGCCCTTTTTCGCCGTGAACTCAAACACATCAACATCCGCAGCCGGGAAAAAGCTCCCTGAGACATCGCAGGGCAGAGTGATTTTCTGGGCCTCAGTTTGTTTGCTGTTCGGTTCCGTTTCAGCGAAAAGGGCGTCATTGGTCAGGCCCGGCGGTGGCCACGAGAACGAGCTGACGGTGCTTGTGGCCGGCAGTCGCGGAATTGTTTCGTCACCTGTCGCTTCCTGCAGAACAAGACGATAAAAGTACTCCTGACTGCCGTTAAAGGTCAGATCATGAACTTTGATGACGTACGTGCCCGCATCAGGCGATGTGAAATCAATCGCACCGCCGCGACGTTCGACCTGCAGGTCATTTCCCTTTGCGTCGGCCACAATCAGCACGGGGTTGAGCTTGGAATCGATTCGCTTTGCCGCACAATCCACGACGATTCGCTGCCCCTCCTGTGCTTCAAAGGCATAGTGATCGACGGCCTGCTTTGTCATGGTTGCATTGCAGACGGAATTGACTGTCAGGGTCATCGCGGTTTCCACCGACGTGTTTGGTTTCACCTGAATCGTCTCGGGCAGCGAGCCAACGTTGAAGACTCGTGATGACGAAACGCCCAGACGCGTCATGACTCGAGCTTCGTGAATTCCGGTTGGACAATCGGCCGCAATCGCAACGGCGTATTTGTTCGCGATCGGCTGGCCGTTGTCGTCCAGCTTCTGTGTAGCGGTGATACCGGGATGCGAGAAACTAAGCTCGTCAGCATCTTCGAAGTTTTGGCCCGTAATGGTGATTTCGACGCTGGTTCCGACCTGTCCGCCCATCGGTAATGTCGTCATCAAACGCGGAGCCGGCAGGCAGACGGATTGTGCAAGAGCTGTTGAGGAGACGATAATCCCGGCAACGATGGCCTGAACGGCTCTTGTTCCCCGGCTCCGGCCTGGGAACACACGTCCTGGAAGCTCTGCTTCCACATGACGCGGCACAGCGCTGCGGACGTGGCAGCGAAGCAGAGCTTCGCGGATATGCGGTCCCAAACCGGAGTTTGGGACCGAGGAGCTTCTGTCACGTTGTCCGATGTCTTTACGCATTTTGATCTTAGTGGCTAAACAGAAATTCCTTTGAATTCATCAACGCCCAGATCAGATCCTGATAGTTCTGCCGAGCGGCCTTCTTCTCATCGATCGGTTTACCCTCTGCGTCGGTCTGCTGTTCGTTCAGATAGGCAAGGGCGGTCTGCATTTCGCTGTGCTTTGGTTTTCGGAAAAAGGCGGCCATGTACAGTGCCTCAATTTTCTCTTCTGCTGGTGCATCGCTGCTGGATAGCCGGGCAGCGCGACCGTTTGCCGTTGCCAGTTTGGATTTGATCTCAGACGAGTTGATCAAATGCAGACTCTGCGCCAGACTTGACGACTGAACGCGTTCGCATTCACAGACACTCTGGCTGTTTGGCCTCCCGAAGACCTGCAGAAACAGCGACGCTTTGTTGTAACTGTTGTCCGGCAGTGCTACCGCACTTGTTCCGGCCGGCAGGTTGGCAAACTTCGTCGTGGATCCCGTCAGATAGTCGATCGCATCCAGCAACACTTCCGCCTGTAGCCGTCGGGGGTAGTAACGCGAATAGTTCTGACGATCGATGAGGTTGTGTTCGTTTGGCATTGCGCTCAGCTGGTACGCAGTTGACCGAGTAATCGTGCGGACCAGAGCCTTCAGGTCAAATCCGCCGCTGACGAAATGCTCTTCAAGTGCGGCCAGCAATTCGGGATTCGTGGGAGGGTTCGTATCGCGAATGTCGTCTTCCGGCTCAATCAAACCGCGGTTGAAGAAATGTTTCCAATAACGATTTACCAGCGACCGGGCAAAAAACGGATTATCTTTGGCGCTCATCCAGTCAGCCAGTCGCAGTCTTGGATCTTCGTCCGGACGAATGTCGCCAACATCGTCGCCGAAAGCCGCAGGTTTGAGTGCTTGGTTCGTTTTGACGTTCTTTGCCGTGGCGATGCCACGCTTATGAAAGATCAAATCCTCGCCACGCGTGTCCGTCGGCTTACGCCCGACCTGACTGAAGAAGGCCGACAGGCTGTAGTAATCGTCCTGGCTCCAGCGCTCGAACGGATGGTGGTGACATTGAGCACACTGCATCCGCACACCCAGAAACAGCTGTGCCACATCTTCCAGTTGCTGTTTCGGTTCCTTGACCCGCTTGTACCACGCCACAGGTGGATTGCCGATGACGGTTCCCGTGGCTGCCAGCAGTTCACGCACGATCTGATCGTAGGGAACGTTTGCCAGCAGACTGTCCCGAACCCATGCATGAAAGGCGAAATTGGAAGTGATGTCGCTGGCATCGTCACGTCGGTTCTTCAGCAATGATGTCCACTTGTTGGCGAAGTAGTCGGCGTAATTCGGACTGCGCAGCAGAGCGTCAATCAGCTGATCGCGTTTGTTGTCGTCGGTACTGGCGAAGAAAACACTCACTTCTTCTTCTGAGGGCAGTCGGCCTGCAATATCCAGTGAGACTCGACGAATAAACGTAGCATCGTCACAGACGAGCGATGGTGGAACGCCGATCTGTTTCAGGTTGGCGAAGACGTGTTCGTCGACAAAGTTCTTTGCGTCCGGCAGGTCTTCGACGGGAGCCCCCAGCGGGACAGCCGCCGTAAATACGGTTGCCTGCCCCTGATAACGCAACATTACCGCCACCTTGCCTGGGATGTCATGAATCTGCACCAGCCCCGTCGCTGACACTTGAGCCATCGCCTCGTCGTTGGATTCAAACAGCGCCAGTTCTGTAATGTCGCGAACGCTGCCGTCGGAATACCCGGCCAGCGCCTGCAACTGCTGCTGTCCGTTCATATCGACAACACCACGTTCCGGGACAACCTTGACGGACACGAGTTCAGGTTCGTTGCCGCGAGCATAAGGCGTGCCCCGCTCAATCCACTCGCGAAGCAGTGCGAGGTGTTTCGAATCCCGTGCCAGTCGAACGCCGCCACCATGTGGCGATTGCCCGGACGCTTTCATCAACAACAGACTACGTTCGGGAGCTGCCCGAAACAGACGACGACCACGGCCTTCCTTCACCAGACTTTCGTAGTCTTCCTGTGGTTCAAACCCCAACAAAGAAAGCTGGAATCCGTTCTGTCCGCCGCCGGCTTTGGCATGACATGCGCCCGAGTTGCAGCCGGCCTTGGTTAGTACCGGCACGATATCGTTGACAAAGCTGATCGCGCCGTCGGTGCCGTCGGTGTCGTCGGCAAGTCCCTGCGGAACACATAATGACAGGGCGACGATCGAACAAAATCCGACGCGCAGAAGGCTGAGTTGATCGCTGTTCTTTTGAGCAGGGGCCGTCATGTCGTTTCCGATTGAGGCCAAAAATAGAGACGTAACGATCAGGACCGATGGTTACGAAGTTAAGGTGAGGAAAACGGCGGGGATCCAGTCGATTTTGCTCATCGCTGAATCCATAATTGCTACCGATGCTACCGCACAGAAAACCTGCCGTCCACCATCATTTCTCAATGCGAAGTCCCCAATGGCAATGAATGGGGGGCTTTCCCGGATGAAGTGAATTGGACCCGGATTTCATCTGACAGCAACAGGCCCGTTCCAACAGCAAACCACCTTTTTCTCAGAACTCGCCCACCGTTTCACCACCCTGAATCGTCGCTAACGACTGATACAGGCCATGGTCTATGTTTTCACTGATAAAGCGAACGGAACCGTCACCCATCGTGAACTGAGCCCCGCCAACGTGATGACTGCTGAAGTCATCGAGGTGACCGACGGGGTCGTTGGGGACATGGTCCGCTGAACCAAGAATGCGTTGAAATGCTTCTTCACCTTCAGCAACCATACCCGGCCATGTCGATAACCAACCCTGACCTGCGTCCGTCCGCCGCTCACCGATCATGAAAGTGTTCGTCGTGCCATCGATGATGTCGCGAATCTTCACTTTGCTGTTGTGATAGAATACGCCGTCACTCCTGCATTGTCCTGACGGCAGAACAGGTGGCGTTCCCGCAGCATTTTCACACCCATCCAGTTCGTCCGTGCCGAATGAACCGACGTAGTTGGCGGTTGGGAGTTCTGCCAGAACAGTTCCCGGACTGCCTTCTTCTTCGATTTGCCATTTTTCCGGCTTGGGATCAGACGGACACTGCCACGCCGTCAACACATTGTCGATAAACGGCACATTAACTGGATCATGAATCGCATAGTCAGCATCAAATTTCTGATACAGCGGTGTTTGATCCAGATACGGCAGAATCATGGCGCCCCAGCCGGCGCCATTCAGCCCTTCATGTGCAGTTTGTCGACGATTCGTAACAGCAATCCATCCAGATGGAAACGTACGGTTCACGTCGTGATAATTGTGCAACGCAAGGCCCAGCTGTTTCATGTTGTTCTTACATTGAGTACGTCGAGCCGCTTCCCGAGCCTGCTGCACAGCGGGCAGCAGCAAGGCAATTAGAACGGCGATGATCGCGATCACAACCAGCAGTTCGATTAATGTGAATGCCCTCCGGGGCAGGATTTGTGGATTCGCATAATATATTTCGAAAAAAAAGATGGTGTGTAAAGAGTGCAAGTACGAGGCAACGCGGGGTTAATGCCACATGGGACAGCCCCCGGAGCGAATAACGCGATTGTTGAAGGCGTGCTGACGTGCGCAGACGCACGCGGTACGAAGGGCGCAGCAGGCTGCGAAGGAGTCAGACGTCGGGGCCGTTTTGGCAGGTACGCCGCGGAGAGCAATGGTGGCGAAGCGATAACGTACCATTCGGCGCGTCAAGAGTCCGTCAGCGGCGAATACTTGTCTCAGGCGGGCGGTCCGCGAGCACTTCGTGGCGGCAGGCGGACCCATTCGCGATCGTCGTTAACGACGGTCAGCACCTCAAGCTTCGGGATAAAACAATCACCGAAGATGATGGCCGGGGGAGGATCTGCGGCCTGCGACAAAACCTGACACACGCCACAATCGTGGTCGTCATGCGGAGCGTCCTGGTCAGGTGCATTCTCGTCGGATGCGTTTTGAGCGTGGAGCGGGCAGGTTTGGCATGAGCAGCTACTCGACAGGGCTACCCCATTGGACGCTGCGGCTGCATGCTGAACGTGGTGGTGCTGATGAATGGCCTGGCCAAATACGAGCGCAACGAAAATGGCAAATGCAATTGCCACTTTCGAGCAAACGTATGCGGTCCTGCAACAAATAGCCACGAATCCAGACACTCCAGGGCACAGGTCAACGAACACCTTCCACCAACAGCTCTTACGGTTATGAGGGATTCTACGTGATAACAAACCAGAAACTCGATATGTTTTTGCTCGAGTTTTTTTGATTCTCGTAAGTTGTTCCGGCCAATAGACATGCACCGTATTCGACCCCACAGCCGTTCTCCGCAGCTGCAAACGTGCTAAGCCCGCTGCCATGGTTGATTCAGAGCAGCCAGTATTTGTCCCCCCGCACGGCCGAATCTAACATGGCCGAATCTAACATGGCCGCGACGAAATCGGCCCGCCGCAGTCGTTCGCATGGTTATACACTTGCAGTACAACGATCAGTTTTCACCGCGAGCATTCAAGAGAGAAAGGCGAACAATGATCCAGGCGACGACTATCGTTGGCCCGATGACAGTTCTTCGAGTATATTCGGCGGATGCGTTTCAGGCCTGTTTGTGTTCCAGTAAGAAAATCTGACGATGATTCGATACTTCATGTGCCCTTGGGTTGTTCTGTTGTGTACCGGTTTCGGCGTCGCTCAGGACGATGGTTTCGTACCGCTTTTCAACGGTGAAAACTTTGATGGGTGGGAACAACAAGGTGGTGTTGCCAAATACCGGATCGAAGACGGAGTGATTGTAGGTGAATCTGTTGCCGGCACGCCGAACAGTTTCATGTGCACGAAGAAGCTGTACCGAAATTTTGTTCTTGAGTACGAGTACAAGTGCGACGACCTGCTGAATTCCGGTGTCCAGTTTCGGAGCAACGTATACGCCATCGAAACAGTCGTGGGCGGTACTGGCAAGAATAAGAAAATTGCGGCGGGACGGGTTCACGGTTATCAGGTCGAAATCGATCCGAACAAGCCTTCCCGTATGTGGAGCGGCGGTATCTACGACGAAGGTCGCCGTGGCTGGTTGTACCCCGGACTCAGAGGTGGCGATGCAGAGGCATTCACAAAACAGGGACAGGACGTCTACAAGCCAGGCGAATGGAACTCAGTGAAAGTCGAATGCGACGGACCCCACATTCGCACATGGCTGAACGGTGAACCTCGGGCCGAATTCGAAGACGACATGACGCCTCAGGGACTGATCGCTCTGCAGGTACACGGCGTCGGCAAGCATCCGGAAGCCGTCGGCAAGACGATCATGTGGCGCAACCTGCACATCAAAGAACTACCATAAGCGAGGGCAGGCGGCCCGCAGCCGAGCGGGACGGCCCGCGGCCGACGCGAGCTGACGCTCGGTATTTGATGATCCGCCCTGTGAGTCGCTGCTGCCTTATGAACGAACGGCTGCCGGCGCGCGCTATGGCGACTTCACGTTGAACTCTGCCAGGCGAGCCTTCATCTGTTTAGCCTGCTGCTGCAGCGTAGCTGCATGCTGCGGATCACCGACAAGATTAGTGAACTGCCCGGGGTCTTTTTTCATGTCGTACAATTCCTGCGTACCGTCGTTGTACTGCATATAGGACCAGTCGTTGGTGCGCCAGGAAGTTCCCTTCGCGAATGACAGGGCTCCCTGCTTTATCACAGCGGAATGATCCTGCAACACCGGCACTAGACTGGTGCCGTGCAGTCCGTCCGGCAGCGACAGTGACGTCAGTTCGCACAACGTGGGAAACAGGTCCACCAGTTCCACAATCGAATCGGTCCGGCCCGACCGAAGACCGGGCACGGAAATCATCAGCGGAATGCGAATTACCTGCTCGTGAACGTTATTCTTCTGCCAGAACGTATGATCTCCCAGGTGATATCCGTGATCGCTGGTAAAGACGATGGCTGTTGATTCCCTTAGTCCCAGACGATCCAGTTCGTCCACCAGCCGACCGACCTGTTCGTCCATGAACGTCACGGCCGCGTAGTACGCCGCCCACATTCGCTTTTGATTGTCGGGGTACTTGTCGATTCCGTTTAGCGCCGAACGACTTCCAGGCACGCCCAGCTTTGGAATATCGTCCAGGTCACCGGGACGCTGTTCCGGCACGGTCGTTTTCTGCCATGGATAAGGGGAGAAGTACTGATGCGGTGCCACCATCGGATAGTGTGGCCTCACGAACCCCGCTGCGATAAAAAACTGTTCGTCACGATGTTTCTGCAGAAGCTCGATGGTTTTGGTGGCTGTCTTGTGGTCGGGCTGATCCGAACCCGTGCCATCATATTGCACCGACACAAACATTCGGTGAGGCATTTTTGTGGACTGACGACCTTCCAGCTCGGTCGTGAAAATGTTCAGATTCAGACAGGCATAGTCTCCCGGAGTGTGTGCTTCGTTGCCCTGCGAATTGAACCGCTCGGTCCACGTCTCCGGAATATCCTGGCCGTCCGTCCCTGCGATGATGTCACCGGGAACGCGCATGTGAAAAATCTTGCCAACTCGGGCACTGTACCGGCCGTTCTGCCGGAAGTGCTGCCCCAGAGTGACGTCGCCCTTTCCCTTGTAGCGACTGAACATGAATGACGTCCGCGACGGCCCACAAACCGTGCCCTGGCAGTAGGCTCGATCAAAGACCAGTGCCTGTGCAGCCAGCTTATCGATGTTGGGTGTTTGGCACATCGAATCGCCGTAGCAGCCGAGCACCCCCGCTCTCAGATCGTCCGATATGATAAACAGAACGTTCTTAATGTCGGGCTTCGGCTGTTCAGCCGCCAGGGCTTCACTGCAGACACACACAAGCATCGCAAGCAGGCACCCGACCTGAACTCCGGGGCATCGAACAAAAACCGTCGGTTTGAATTGATATGCACCAAACATATTCACTCCAGAACAGATTCTCTTTAAGAAACACTCGTTCATCATACGTATGATTTTTCAGTGACAAGCGGGAGCGGCCCATGTATTTCCGAGCGTCAGCTCGCATCGGCTGACGGGCCGTCCCGTCTATGTCCCGGTGTTATCGTCATCCAACAACAGAGTGATGTCGAATTGTTCGGCAAGACTCGACAGGTCAGACACGGTCGAAGCCGTCAGTGGGATGCCATCACGCAGACGATTCTGCATACATTTGAATTCGGGTTGGCCCGGGATCATAACACAATCAAATCCCGGTGCCGGCGGTGACTCATTAAACGTTTGTATCATGGCGTCCAAGCCTTGTTTGATCGTGTCAGGATCTCCAAATCGGTCCAGACGCAGCGCCGCAAAGAAATGGCCAATTCCTTCCTGGGCGAATCCGTTGTCCGGGCCCGGACTCTTATTATCGCCGAGTACTCGATTGGGGTCAGGATTCTCGCGCCAGGCACCGGACAGCAGGCCGGTCAGAATCCAACCGGCGATCGCAAGACCGAAACCCTTATGGCCACCAAACTCGGTCGCCCCACCTAACGGAACCATTTTTTCGACTGTGGCCGGATCAGATGTCGGCTGATGCTGATCATCCAGAGCCCATCCGAGCGGCAGGGCTTTCCCCAGTTCTTCCAGCATTTCAATACGGTTTACAGGGACGACCGATGTTGACATGTCAAGGACAAAGGCAGGGCCGGTCCCGGCGGGACAGGCCATGGCCAGCGGGTTGGTCGACAGCATCGGCAGCAAGCCGCCGAATGGGGCGACGGCCTTGGGTTGTCCATTGGGAAACAGATAGCCCGTGGACGCAAATCCGATCATGTCGTGCTGAGTCGCCATGTGGGCATAGTACCCGGCCGCGCCGAAGTGCGTCGAATTGCGGACGGTAACAACGCCCGTACCGTGAGCTGTCGCTTTTTCGATCGCCAGGTTCATGGCTTTCACGGAGGCAGAAAGCCCCATTCCTCCGTTGGCATTTGTCGTGGCCGTCGTTGGTGAATCACGTTCCACCGTGAGCGGTACACCATTGCAAATGACGCCATCGCGTCGACCGACTCCACCAGCACTGTCGATGTAGTATCGTTTAAGATTGCGAACTCCGTGCGTATCAACGCCCCGCAAACTGGCCCACATCAGGACGTCAGTGGCGCTTGCTGCATCAAGTTCGTCAGCACCGGACGCGACGAAGACGTCGTGAACAAAGACGCGAAGTCTGTCGTGCGAGATTCGTCGGATTGTCATGTGTTTGAGTGGGGTGTGTAAGAAACGTTGGCCTGACGAGAGAAGAAAGCATGAAGTCCGGCTGACGTCGTGATGCCGTCAGAAACCGGTGTACTTTGATGACAGAAACAGAAACCCGTTGTACTCGTCGGTGCAGGTCCTGATAAGGCAGATCTTATCGCAACAACAGCGAAGTTTCGTTGCCAACAGTGCAAACGCGGGACAATGGACTTAGGGTCGCGCTCGCACACGAGACATGTAACGCAGTAAATTGCGTTCAAAATCAACCAGTGGCCTGCCAGTCGCAGTTTCAAATTCGGCAAGGCGAGTCGTCGCATCGACGGCCTGCAAGGGCTTTCTGTTTTGCAGGTGTAACAGGAGACGGTCGAAGGCGTCTCGGTCCGACCTAATCAGAAAATATGTGATCGCCCATCCCTGGGCATAGGCGTCGGCAAGTTTATCCGCCGATCGAAATGCCTGATCCGACTCCAGCAGCTCGGACAGTGGCAACCGGAGTCGATTCTGTCGCGTGGCCGCCTTGTATCCGGGCAGATGAATCCGACTGACCTCGCCTGGTCGACTCCAGATCATCGAACTTCTCCCGGATGCCCGTTCGAAGAATACGGCCAGCCCTTCTGACAACCACATTGAATTGTCCGCAAATCGCACCTGCAGCCCGGTATTGAATGCCAATTGATGCACGGCTTCGTGCACGATGGTTTCCACCTGGCGAGGTTTTTTCTTCAACTCACGGACAACATCCGAGTTGGTGCGGAATGCGCGGTCGCCGGAGACGGCAGTGATCAGCATCTGATTGTCGCGGACAGAGTAATAACCTGGGACGTCCGTGAAATCTGTATCCGGGTGCTGCCTGCGAGCGAACTCCTGAAATCGTGCAACGTCGCGAAACACCAAAACCGGCAGTTTCGCTGTGAGTGATGTCAGCTGGACACCAGAGTCTTCAAAGAACTTCAGGTACTCAGCGAACACCTTCTCAAGCAGTCGCCCGCAAAATTTCGTATACAATTCTGAAGCATCCGAGCAAATCACAAAGTGTTCGGTCTGATGGATGGCGGCCCCGGCCCCCGTCTGTTGCAGCAGCAGCACCGCCAGTTCGTCGTGCGGCAAATATGAGAATACGCCGGAACGTCCGCCGAAGGACGTAAACTCTTTCGGCGCAAGCTGATGAAGCTGACCGCTTCGTTCTTCAAACAGAATTCCGCCATCGGGTGCCTCGAACAGCACGCGGCCCGTAAGACGCGTTGGTGCCCCTTCGGCAGACGTCAACGTCACGGCCTGAAGAGGATCCTCCCCAAACGTGGCAGCCGTCGTCAGGCAGCACAGGCAGCACAGGCACGTCATCAATTGCAGGATGCGTCGGTTCATTTTGCCGCGTTCATCTGAATGTTGACACCAGGCGTCGAGAAGATCGAGCGTCTGCGCTACTCGAAATCCGTATCCGTACGCAAAGTCTTCCGTTCCACAACGGTTGATTGTGAACTCTACGCTAATTCAGCTACGTTACGCATGGAACTGGCGAATCCCATCTTAGACACTCACGACCCGTTTTTGGAAGCGGAACAGCATGGATCACTTTATCAGTTTGATTCTGGGCGGCGGAAAAGGTACACGGTTGATGCCGCTGACTCAGTTTCGTTCAAAACCCGCTGTTCCCATCGCAGGTAAGTATCGACTCATTGATGTGCCAATTTCGAATTGTATGCACAGCGGCGTCAACCGAATCTATGTTTTGACGCAATTCAATTCTGTCAGCCTGCACCGACATATTCGCCAGACCTACAACTTTGATGTGTTCAACAAAGGCTTCGTCGAAGTCCTTGCAGCACAACAAACGCCCGGTGATTCTGCGTGGTACCAGGGCACGGCTGACGCAGTTCGCAAACAGATTCGGTTCTTGAAGGAACCAAATCTGCGATACGTTCTGATTCTTTCCGGAGATCAGCTGTATCGAATGGACTACCGCGACATGTTGACCACGCATGCCGCTTCCGGCGCTGATGTGACAATTTCGACAATTCCAGTCAATGCCGCGGACGCACGCGGATTCGGTGTCATGCAACTGGATGATACCGGGCGAGTCACCGGATTTGTGGAAAAACCGCAGAACGATGACGCTCTGGCGGCCGCGCGCACGCCTGCCAGCTGGATCGACCAGCAGGGCATTCAATCAAACGGTCGAGAGTACCTGGCCAGTATGGGGATCTATCTTTTTAATCGCGACCTGCTGGTCGATCTGCTGGAATCGTCAGACGACGAAGATTTCGGCAAGCACATTTTTCCACAGGCGATCAGCAACCACCGCGTGCAGGCTCATCTGTTTGACGGGTATTGGGAAGACATCGGTACGATCAAGGCGTTTTTTGATTCCAACCTTGCTCTGGCCGACAGCAACCCCGATTTCACATTTGCCGATCACAAATGGCCCATCTACACGCGTGCTCGATTCTTGCCGTCGACGCGGATTGACGAGTGTTCTGTCAACCGCAGCCTGATTGCGGAAGGCTGTCAAATTGGCCACGGTTGTCGAGTTGAAAACAGCGTCATCGGTGTCCGCACTCTGGTAGGCAGCAACGTGACAATTCGGAACAGCGTCATCATGGGAGCCGACTACTACACCAAAGACCGTTCCCAGTCGTCGGAAACACCAGGTCTGGAAACCGGCGTAGTGATTGATGGAGTCCTGGTCGACAAAAATGTACGCATTGGAGCTGGTGCCCGAATCATCGCCTCTGAAGCCCCGAACGGTGACGGCGATTATGATCAGGTGGCCGTCCGCGACGGCATCGCAGTTGTCAAGAAGGGTGCTGCAATTCCGGAAGGATGGAGTTTTTGAGACTCCGGGAACAATCGCCCCGGAAAAGCCCCCGTCTATACGCTCGTCAGCCGGTGGTCGACGCCGTTCCTGGCGGTGTATCCGCCATGGGCCGAATCCCATCAGCCAGCTGTTCACTTCAGAAACCACGGTAGACGTCGTCGTCCCACAGGTCCGCACCCGGTTGGGCCGGACACTCTACGTCGCTGGTGCAGAATAAACGCGTGCCAGTATCAAAACCCAGAACGGTTTTTACCACACACGTACGATGGTCTCGCTCGATTTTCGAGAACACTCAGCGTCGCTATGATTCGGCGATTCACGCTTAAAGGTTGGACAAATGGCACAAAAAACATATCTGGCAGTTGATCTGGGAGCGGAAAGCGGGCGCGTCATGGCCGGGCATTTCGACGGCCGGAAGATCTCGTTGGAGCAATTCCATCGTTTTCCAAACGGTCCGGTGAATCTGGGCGGAACACTGCGTTGGAATCTGGTCAGTCTGTGGTCAGAGATTCAAAACGGACTGCGGGAGGCCGCTTCCACGCTCAACGGCTCTGCCGTTTCTGTCGGCGTTGACACCTGGGGGGTCGACTTTGTGCTGATGAACCAGCACGATGAATTGCTTGGCCAGCCGTGGAACTACAGAGACACGCGCACGGAGGGTATGTTGCAGAAGGCGTTTTCACGTGTGCCACGTTCCGAGATTTTCGCGGAAACCGGGCTGCAGTTCATGCAGATTAATTCACTATACCAGTTGCTGGCCATGTGTGACCGGGATCCCGCTCTGGTGTCGCAGGCGAAGCGATTTTTGATGGTCCCGGATTTCTTTCACTGGTGCCTGAGCGGCAGCCGCGTTGTTGAATTTACGAATGCAACAACGACTCAGATGCTGAACGCGAAGACTCGGGACTGGGCCTTCGACATGTTACGGAAATTCGAGATCCCCACAGAAATGTTTCCGGAAATCGTTTCTCCCGGGACAAATCTGGGGACACTGCGGAATGAGGTCGCCGAATTCACCGGCCTGGGCAAGCTGAATGTCGTAACACCGGCAACTCACGACACCGGAGCTGCGGTCGCCGCCGTGCCGACTCGCAGAACAGGTCGTGCCGACTGGGCATACATCAGCAGCGGAACATGGTCATTGATGGGTGTGGAAGTGCAGGACGCCGTTCTCACAGAACAGGCTCTGCAGCGAAACGTCACCAATGAAGGCGGCATCGATGGATCCTATCGATTGTTGAAGAACATCATGGGGCTGTGGCTGGTACAACGCTGCAAAGTTGCATTTGCTCAGCGCGGCAAAGACATTGATTATTCGGAATTGATTCGGCTGGCAACGGAGGCGGCCGCGTTTCGATCGCTGGTCGACCCGGACCGCCCCGAGTTTCTCAGTCCGACCGATATGACCTCGGCTATTGCCGAAGAATGTCGTCGTACCAATCAACCGGTACCGGAAACAGAAGGCCAGTTTGTGCGTTGTGCCCTTGAAAGTCTGGCTCTGAAATACCGCATGGTACTGGGATGGATGGAGGAGTTAACGGGCGTGCCCGTCGAAGTGATTCATATCGTCGGTGGTGGAACACAGAACCAACTGTTGAATCAGTTTACTGCGGACGCGTGTGTCCGGCCTGTGTTTGCCGGGCCAATTGAAGCGACAGCGCTGGGAAACGTCCTGTTGCAGGCTCGAGCTGCCGGAGATATTTCTTCTTTGTCGGAAATCCGCGATGTTGTTCGAGGTTCTGAGACGATTGGCGAATACACTCCCCGGGATTCCGCCGCATGGGAAGATGCCTGGGGACGGTTTGTGCAATTGTGTGAAATAGAGAGAAACAACTGACTGATGGGACTATTTGATCGACTAAAAGCCGGACTGCAGAAAACCAGGGACATCCTGCGCACGGACGTGCGGGACCTGTTCAAGGCTGGTGATGTACTGGACGAAAGTCTGCTGGAAGAATTCGAGGGGCGGCTGATCCGCACGGACATGGGTGTGGCCGCCGCCGACCGCATCACATCACGACTGCGTGAAGAACACGGTGGCCGAACGGTTGATGTCGACGCCATCTGGGACACCATTCGCTCGGAACTGCGAGAACTGCTGAAGAGCGATGAGGCCACAACATGGGATTCAGACAACCCGTTGTCGCCGCTGAACAAAGCCGAATCAGGTCCGACCGTGATTTTGGTGGCCGGCGTCAACGGTGTTGGTAAAACCACGTCGATCGCCAAGATCTCCAACCTGCTGCAGAAGAATGGAAACAAAGTTGTGCTGGCCGCCGGAGACACGTTTCGGGCCGCGGCCGTGGAACAGCTGACCATGTGGAGTGAACGACTGGGCTGTGACATCGTGCGGAAGGACAGCGGCGCCGATCCGGCCTCAGTAGCTTACGAAGGTGCGGCCAAAGCTGTCGAAATGAGCGCCGACTATCTGATCGTCGATACTGCCGGCCGCCTGCAGACTCAGAAAAACCTGATGGACGAACTGGAGAAAATCCGTCGAGTCATCCAGAAGATTATTCCCGAAGCACCTCACGAAAGCCTGCTTGTGCTGGATGCCACGACCGGTCAGAACGGACTGAGCCAGGCGAAGAGCTTCTCTGCGGCAGTCGAATGCACGGGTCTGGTTCTGGCAAAACTTGACGGGACGGCTCGTGGTGGGGTCACAGTCGCCATTCGCCAGGAAATGGGCATTCCCGTGAAGTACATCGGAGTCGGAGAAGGCATCGACGACCTCGAGTTGTTTAATGCTGATGGATTTGTCGACGCTCTGTTTGCGAAATAAGCACCTATGGTGCATGGTGCAGTTTATGTCTCAACGTGATTACTACGAAACGCTGGGTGTATCTCGATCGGCATCGGCCGACGAAATCCGCAAGGCCTACAAGAAGCTGGCTCGGCAATTTCATCCGGATGCCAATGCTGAAGACCCCGGCGCACAAAAGAAATTTGCCGAAATCACAGAAGCCTGGGAAGTTCTCGGCACCGACGAAAAACGAAAAAAGTACGACCAGTTCGGGCACAACTGGAGCAAGGTCGGGGACGCTCAGGGGGGTAGTCCGTTTGGAGGCGGAGGTGGTGCGCAATTCGATCTGAACGACATTCTGGGCGGCATGTTTGGCGGCGGAGGGGGCAGCCCATTCGGAGGAGGAGGAGGGAGCCCGTTTGGCGGAGGTCGACGGCAGACACGTGCCCAAAAGGGGCAGACTGTCGAGGCCGAGATCCGCGTGCCGTTTCAAGTCGGTGTTGCCGGGGGCGAGCACGAATTGACACTGCAGACCAGCGGCAAGACAGAACGCCTGACCGTCAGGATCCCGGCGGGAATCGATGACGGCGGCAAGGTGCGTCTGGCTGGACAGGGGCACCCGGGGTACGACGGAGGAGCTGCCGGTGACGTGATTGTCACAATTCGTGTGTCGGCTCATCCCTGGTTCCGCCGAGAAGGAAAGAATCTACTGGTCGATGTGCCCATTACGCCCTCGGAAGCAGCTCTGGGGGCAAAAGTCGAGGTGCCAACATTAACCGAAGGCACACTGGTGCTGACTGTTCCTGCAGGCACTTCCGGTGGTGCCAAAATGCGTCTGCGAGGCAAAGGTGTTCCTGATCGAAAGACGGGACAAACCGGCGACCAGCTTGTCGTCGTGAAGATCGTCACGCCGAAGGACCTGTCTGAGGAGGCAGTCGAACTGTTTCAGGAGCTGATGGAAGCA
The DNA here is from genome assembly GCA_024230215.1 of Fuerstiella sp. GTDB lineage: Bacteria > Planctomycetota > Planctomycetia > Planctomycetales > Planctomycetaceae > Fuerstiella. Next base: position 65,068 of record JAAERP010000057.1, read on the forward strand.
GCTCCTCAGAATCCACGCGATGAGCTGTGGGCGTAGCATCAGCTCGCGTCTGGCCAAAGCCGCGATTTTCCGACAGCCGAGTGACCGCGCAACGTGTTATGGCCGACGGGCAAGGTAATTCCATGAGTTTCCCGCCGGAATCACTGCATTCCACGATCATTCACTCTAAACTTGGGCGAACATTCTGCAGTTTTCTCAGGTTCTCTGAACAGTAGATATCCAAATGGAACGACTGGTAGGCACTGACGAATTACAGCCAGGTGATCGTCGTTCCGTCTTTGTTGATGATATTCCGGCGCTGGTCGTGCGAATCGGTGACGAATACTATGTGGTCGAAGACGTCTGTTCTCACGATGGCCAGCCATTGACGGATGGCCCCATTACTGATTGTTCGATCACGTGTCCTCGCCACGGGGCAAGATTTGATTTAAGAACCGGAGCCCCCTTGTGCATGCCGGCAACGAAAGGCATTCGAACATTCACTGTGGAACTCAAAGACGACGCCGTCTGGGCTGCACCAGGGTAAGGCCAGCAGTGTACCGCGGTAAGACTCCAGATCCGCTAATCACCAACTCTCTTCAACCATTGCCGGAGCAATAGCGTGTCCACCGATGAAACAAACTCGGCCCCAGCCGATAACACAGAAACAGACCCGCCCGTACCTGTTGCGGATGTTGCCGAGGACGAAGCGTCCGAAACCTCAGCAGCTTCTGACACCACTGCATCCACGGCCACGGACTACATTGAAGCCCTGAAGCAGGTCATCGATCCGGAATTGATGATCAACATCGTGGACCTTGGTCTGATTTACACAGTCGAAGAAGACGAGGAAAATTCTCGCAAAGTTAACATCGACATGACGTTGACCAGCCCGGCCTGCCCCGCAGGTCCTCAGCTGATCCAGCAGTCGAAGATGGCGCTGGAAAGACTTCACGATGTTGACGAAGCGGTCATCAACATGGTCATGTCTCCGCCATGGACACCCGAACGAATGACCGACGACGCACGAGACCAACTCGGAATCTTCTAAGACATTTCGAGAAGTTCTATCACACTTCTGCCCGCGTCATCGCAGCGACCAGCCGCAGCGGGCTATCAATTTCTGACCGTCAGCTCACATCAGCCTGCGGGCCGCCCCGCACCAGGATTTCAGAACATATGACTCACTCAATTCTTCTCAACGGTGCATGGGTCACTTCAGAAGCAACTCAGACTTTTCAGGCGGCCAACCCTGCCACAGAAGAAACCCTGCCGGGCGTGTTCCCGGTCAGCCCATGGTCGGAAGTCGACAAGATGATTCAGGCGGCTGCTGGCGCTGCGAAGGAAATGAGAGGTTGGCCAGGGAATCGATTTGCAGAGTTCCTTGATGCCTATGCGGACGAAATTGAAGCACGCACCGATGAACTGGTCGCGGCTGCCAACGCGGAAACAGGACTTCCTGTATCACCGCGTTTGAAAGACGGTGAACTTCCGCGAACAACCAATCAACTGCGACAGGCTGCCCAGGCTGCTCGTACCGATTCGTGGCGCAGTCCGACGATCGATACAGCCACCGGCATCCGTGCCATGTTCGGCCCCATTGGTCCCGTGGTTGTGTTCGGGCCGAACAATTTCCCATTTGCCTTCAACGGGATTGCTGGCGGTGATTTCGCAGCGGCGATTGCTGCTGGAAACCCTGTGATTGCCAAAGGCCATTCCTGTCATCCGGAAACAACTCGCATTTTCGCAGAAGCAGCGCTGGCCGCCATCGAAAAGACCAACATGCCAAAGGCACTGGTGCAGTTGGTCTACCGGACCAGTCATGAAGATGGCTACAAACTTGTATCCGATTCGCGAATCGGAGCGTCCGGCTATACCGGTGCACGGCACACAGGCCTGAAACTGAAGGCCGCGGCTGACGCTGCTGGAATCCCCATGTATCTGGAACTGTCCAGTATCAACCCTGTGTTCATTCTGGAGGGAGCACTCAACGAGCGGGCGGATGCGATCGCCGACGACTTTACGGGCAGCTGCCTGATGGGAACCGGTCAGTTCTGCACAAATCCAGGTCTTGTCGTCGTCCCGGCGAACGACGCCGGCAATGGCTTCATCAAAACCGTCGCAGAGAAATTCGGGGCCGCTGGTGTGGGAACGATGCTGAGCGAAGGGGTCCGAAAGAGCTTTGCGGCCGGAATCGACACGCTGCAGAAAGCCGGAGTCGAAATTGTTGCAGGTGGACAACCTGGCGGAGGAAATGGAGTCTCCTTTAATAACACTCTGATGATTGTGGGCGGAAGCCGTTTTCTGGAAGATCCGGAAGTCTTCCAGACGGAAGCCTTTGGCAACGGCTCATTGGTCGTACTGGCAGACGATCTGGCGCAGATGATGGCCATTGCGGAATCACTGGAAGGCAATCTGACCGGCTGCGTGTATTCAGACACTGACGGCGGTGACGATGATTCGTATGCGGCCATCGAACCGGCACTGCGAACCAGAGTCGGGCGGCTGCTGAATGACAAAATGCCAACCGGCGTTGCCGTGTCAGCTGCGATGAATCACGGCGGACCGTTTCCATCGACCGGTCATCCGGGCTTTACCGCCGTCGGAGTACCAGCTGCCGTTTCACGTTTCGGCATGCTGCAGTGCTACGACAACATTCGCCCCGAACGTCTGCCCGCAGTGTTGCAGGACAGGAATCATAACGCCATCTGGCGACGACTTGACGGCAACTGGACGACCGCTGACGTGGGATAGAGCCGGAGCCATCCGGATGGTGCACGCTACAGACAGGATTGATGGAATACCAACGATTGTCGCAAGCACCCTTCTGCAGACAGATTGAAAGAGGCTGGCCGGAATACGTCAGTCAGCCAGTATGAAACCGAACCAACGGTCTCCGAGCGGAAGCTCGAACAAACCGTGGGAGACGGATCGAACAAACCGTCGAAGACGGCTTAGAATGTCTGCCTGAGGTATCTGAGGAATCTTTGTCTCAAGGATGTGGAACCCGTGTGGATCCGTACCTGGCCGACGGAATACAACGGTGGAGGTACGGCGACCCGATCGTTAAGCCGAATTCTGACGAAGTAGGTGACAGCGTTGGGCGAGATCCCATCTTCCGTTGGCTGGCCACTTTCCAGTCCAGCGACTTTCCACTGAGCCGGCAGCGAATCCGCTTCCAGACGCTCGACCGATTCCACCACAGCCGAGATTCCGGCGGTGCTTCCGGCATGCGGCAGAAACTTCACGTGCTGCCCCGTGGCAACATATTCAACATCGTCTTCGTGGACGCCGGCACTGATGGTCAGGTCAAACGTTTCTCCGACGTACCCCAGCAACGTACCTCGCTGAATCCATGCACCGGAGTTTCTGTTCCGCACGGCCGTTCCAGACCAGTGCGCCGGGAGAGAATCATTCCGTTGTGGAACCGCCGGTGGAGGAAGAAATACTCCATTTGTCGGACTCTTCACAATCAGCGACGCAGCTTCGGACTGAAATTCCGCAAGCCGCTTTTCGGCTGCAATCTTTGATTCCCGAAACGCTGGAATTAATTCAGAGTTTGCGGTGGCCGGGTTCTTTAGCAACGATTCCAATTGCAGGGCAGTTTCATTCAAACCGCCACGCAATTTCTGTTCGGTCTTTGCCAGATTAACGTTGTGCAGCTTTGCCAGAACACTGCCCGATGTGACGTGATCACCGTAACGACGAACCGGCTCCAGCACGCCTGGCAGAATCGCGTAAACCGGACGAGACGCCGGTTCCACAATGGCCGGTGCAATCACCGAATGGGGCAGCGGAAATTCGGCAAGTACCAACAGCACGGCGGCGGCAATCGTCATTCGAAACCACGACCGTGAATTGGCCTCATCGTGCTCGAGAATTCGAAACAAAAATGTCAAAGCGGGAACAATGATAAATCCGGTCAGGATCACAGCCGAAAGAAAAGTCCCCAGAAACTGTACGTGCCACTCACGGGACATCACATCCACAAGTTTCAGAATCGCCAGCGTCAACAGAAGTCGGTAAGCAGCTGACGCAAGGCCGTAGGCCAGTAGAAAACGTCTGGTTCGTAATGGCTCGATGGAAACACCTTCGGTGCCGATAATCAGACGAAGCAGAGTCTGCTGCAAGACGGCTGACGCGCGTGACGACATATTGGGAATACCCATCCAGTCGGCCAGCAGAAAGTACCCATCGAATCTCAACAGTGGATTTCCATTAAACAGAATCGTGTTCACGGAACACAGTACCACCGTGTTCAGCAACAGAGACCGCGTGGTGCCTGGTGCTGCGAACGACCACAACAGGACAAACACGGCTGCGATGGACAGTTCAACCAGGATTCCGGCAGCGGTGATCAGTAGGCGCTGTTGACGAGGCAGCAGCCAGGCATCCGACACGTTGGTGTAAAGAACGGGCGTGAACACCATCAGCATGACGCCACATTCGTTGCACTCTGCACCGAAGTATCTCGCCGTAAACGCATGGCCTGCTTCGTGCAGGACCTTGACGGTCACAAAAACAAGCAGCATGACAATCATATTCTGCGGGCCGAGAAAGTCTGCCATCGACGGCAGAGCTCGCAGCAGGTCGCCAAAACGCAGACCGACCATCATGATGGCAAGCAGACCAATCATGGTCATCGTGCCCACAACAATCGGCCTGTACAGGACCGACACGAATGGCATGGCCGCGTCCAGCAGTCGCGAAGGATTGAGCAGTCGACACTGCAGACGCAGAACCCGGAACAGAGGACTGATGAATCTCAGTGGCGACGTGGACGACGCCTGAGGATCCAGACGGGCTGAGTCGCCGCTGCCAAGCTGCCGGATTAGCTGATGTCCTGCCAGCACACGCACAAAGTACTCCAGATCGTCCGGGACCAGACCTCGTTCCGGACAGAGCTTACGAGCACCGTCGAGCATTTCCACAAAGCTGACACGGCCATCCATCAGGTTCAGGACCGAAAATTCGATTTCGTCAAGGTGCGTGTAATGCAGCGTCAGCGGATCCTTAACGACCCAGCCACCGGAATCGTGTGGGACCACCACAAGGTCGTCGCGTTTTAACCAGGGAAACTGCACGTCAGGGCTCAGTACGAAATGAACCGTACTCGTTCATCGCTGCGATGAAACGGGCGACACGGCTTGTTGTTATTCCGATAGATTATTCGATCGTCATGGAAGCATTCATGCCGGGCAGGGCCTGCATGTCTGCGTTTATGAATTCTGCCCAGAAACGAACCTGCTGATTTACCGGGTCTACCTCCGGACTCACGAAGGTGATTGTCCCCTGCAGTTGAACCGGTTCGCGAACGGACTTCAGATCAATCGTGACCGATCGACCAATCAGGTTGATCGACGCCTGTTGTACCTGCAGCAAGCCTTCGGCACGAAGATTCTTCAGGTCAATCACTCGCCCTATTGCTGCGCCAGGTTCGACCCATTCACCCACATGGCGTTCGACGTTTACAATCACACCATCGAAAGGCGCACGGATATTGCGATGTTCTAAAGCCAGTTCCGCCAATGCGACGTCGTTGCTGTGAATCTTCTGGTTGATTCCAGCCACCTTCAGATTTTTCTGTTCCTGTTCGACCAGAGTTTGATAACGAGTAACTTCTTCAGACTTCTGTTCGATTGCAGCACGCTCGGCATCAGGCTTCAACAGGTTAATTCGGTGATCCGTCTTCGCCTGCATAATTTCCAGCTCTCCTTTGCGGACAGCAGTTTTCAGACGGTCGATTTGTGATCCGGAGATACTCCCGTCGAATGAGTCTTTCGCTTTTTGGGCACGATCCAATTCCAACTGCCGCAGTTTTGTGTCGGCAGTGGCCACCTGAACCGGAAAGTCTGTTTCCGCTTCTGTTTCAGCGATCTTCAATGCGACCTCCTTGACGCGTCGACTGGAAACGGTTTCTTTCAGCTGGGCATTTGCGGTCTGCATCGGCAGATCATCAGCGGCTCGCAATTGTGCGACATCAAAATTCAGTTCCTCTGCTTTCAGCTTCAGCCGCTGTTGCTGATTTTCGAGCACGGCAACAATCTGTCCCTTTGTGACAGATTGACCTTCAGCGAATGCGACCTCTTCAAGTGTTCCTGCGTCTCGTGCCGGAATTTCGGATTCCCGCACCAGACTGATCGTCACCAATGGCACGTGTATTGGCTGCTCACTCGCGCACAGACTCCGTAACTGACCGGTAACGCAGATGAGCGTCACGGCGGTCAGAACAGACCGGGCCACGTGTGTGGAAGGGCGGCGGGTAGTATTTGTTTGCTTCCTTGTTTGGCCTCCTGATGTGTGCTTCAAAACCAGGCAAAGCGAACCTGTTGCCAGAATTCGATCACTTCTCGAAACATAACAAATCCCAGAGAACGTTGACCACAGGCGATCCTGGCCGTCACCGTTGTTCCAGGACGAAGTTCTGCCTGCGGCAAAATGGTCAACGCTGCGGTGGCTCGACAGCTCATTCTACCGTCATGAACTTCCACTGTATTGTCCACCTGAGTGAGCGATGTCGTCCAGTCCTGTTCGGGTGCGGAACGCACGACATACCGAACCGGCAGACGTTCTGTAGACTCGTGGCGAGCATTTGTTACGTAGGACATCCTGTCATCCGGAATGGAGATTTCCAGCTGCCAGCTGCTGTCGGCCGGTACGATCTTCAGCAGCAGTTGTCCGCGTTGAACGGGTCGTGACATCAGTTCCTGCTGTGAGTCACGTCGATATACGGTTCCCGCGAACGGAGCCGTGATCTCCAGTGATGCCAATTGTTGTTCGATAAGTGATTCTTGTTCTTTTAAATTCTGCAACTGCTGTTTCAGCTGTGCTTCTTCGCCGCTGAGTTGAGGATCTCCTCCCGACAGTCGTTTCGCATGCACAGAAGCCAGCCTGGCCGTGGTGGTGTCGATGTCGCCCTGAACGCGGCGGTGTTCGAGGTCCAGGTCGGAGTTGGAAAGTTTCAAGAGAAGCTGCCCGGCCTGCACGACGTCTTCGTTCTGAAACCTCACCTGGTCAATTGTTCCATTGTCTGGTGCAAATAGCCGACGTTGATTGGTCGAAACGATCTGCCCGGGCGCTTCGACTTCGAAATCAGCAGGACAGATCGACAGCAATGCCAGCAGTACGGCGGCAACCGCCAGCCAGCGAATCTTTCCGCCGTGAATGATCCTGCCCAGCAGCGTCCGCTGTCGTTCGTGCAGTCTGGCAAAGACCGGGCCGGCAACAGCCACAAGCTGCCCCAACAGCTGTTCGTTGGGGCGTTCTGTGTTGGTAAAGGCTTCGACTGATATCACCACCGGCGCGACGTCTGGTTTACTGTGTTCATTGCGAGACGAGTTCTGTGGTGGTGATTGGGGACTCGTCAGTCCGTCAGTCGACGCAGCCAATGACGCCAGCCGAATGGCTGCCACGTCGCTTTGTCGCAGAACGGCGACGGCGCTGCGATGTCCGCGTCATCAATCTGGTCGAGTTGTCGCCATTCAGATGTGGCGTTGTCGGACGGGGCGACGTGACTTTTATTGACGACTTCTTCAATCGCCCGCATCGTTTCCGCTTCCACATTCGGTGTTCGAACGCCGGTCACAGCTTCAATTCGATACCGTTCCCCCCGCCGCGCAAGGACGGCGATCCGACATCGCCCCAGAATAGACGGGCCGTCCTGAGCCATCACCGACGCTGCCACTTTGACGGTTGAACTCAGAGAAAGACGACGGACAAAATTGACGACTTCCGTCTGAGCCGTCAGCAGATGCTCGTAACGTGAGATCAATTGACGACTCACCCAGCCGCCGATGACGTCGACGACAGCACGCATACCTTCTATGAACGTTTGTTGCGGAGCACTAAGCTGGTCAAACGACCCTCGCAGCACACAGAACACATCGTCTGCAAGGGGAGCGGAAACGGTCAGCAGTTGCTGCGCTGGCGACGTCGCTGATGCAGAATCTGTCAGAACGAACGCCTCCTGTGTTGCTGCCGTAATCTCCGCCCGTATGACTTCCGACGGAGCAGGAGAGTGATCGTCCGGTCTAAGTTCTTCGACGCCATCTGGGCGCGCGAGCCAAATGCTGATGTCGTGAACCGTGCCGAGACACTTCAGGGCTGCGATGGCATGATTGTGAATGTCGGAAAAGTCAACGTCAGCACCCGTTGAAGCGCGCTCCAACAGGTCCAGTCCGGTTTCGAAATCATTCAACCACGAATTCTGCATGAAGCCACGCCAGCCAACATCCATCGAATTTCACAAAAGCCACACCATCAATAGCCGTCGCCATGCCGGAAAGGCAATGTTGTTATGGATTCCGACCAGACAAAGAAATGTCTTTTCCAAGTCGTTGACGTCACCATATCGTCGGCAACACCCGGTAATCACGAGAATCCGTGAATATTCCGCTGAAGAATCTGCAAAGTAGAACAAGCGATCCGTCCATGCGGCTTCTCAGGGATTTATGCTGCGCAGTACAGCACATCACATCGGTTGGGTCGAGGCCCGGAGATTTGCAGAGAAAGCAGGACGCAGGGTCGAGACCCTGTCTACGAGTAGATTTCTGACCCGCCGTGGTCGAATTCTGCCGACAGACTTAATGTCCTTTCTCAACGCGTTTACAATATCAGGGCATTAAGAACTGAATTGCGCCGTCTCCACCCTGTTGATGAAGGGATTATTCCTTGCTTACTCGTTTTTCACATTGCGCCACGATGATTGTATTTCTGTTCGTGGCTGTCTGTTGTCACGAATTGGCCGCACAGGATTTGTTTTCCGGCATTGATCCGGACGGATTCGATCATTCCGTCCGTCCGCAGGACGACCTGTATCAACACGTGAATGGCCGCTGGCTGCTGAGTACTCAGATCCCCGCTGATAAATCAAACTACGGTTCCTTCACGGCCCTGGACGATGCAGCACGTGAGAACATCCGAACAATCATCGAAGACGCGACAAAGAATCCGGTCGATGCCAACGGTCAGAAGGTCGGTGATTTCTACAGCAGCTTCATGAACGAAAAGCTGATTGACGAGCGTGGGCTGAAGCCCATTCAGCCGGCACTCGACGCGATCGCGGATCTATCCAGCAAACAGGACCTCTTTCGGCATTTCGGACGTCTGCAGACCATGGGCATCAGAGGGCCGATTGGATTCTTTGTATCGACGGACGCAAAGGATTCCAGCCGATATCTGGCGGCAATTGTCCAAAGTGGAACGACGCTGCCCGACCGGGATTATTATCTTAAGGATGACGAAAAGTATCTTACGGCGCGTGCCGCTCTAAAGAAGTACATCATCAGACTCTTCGAACTGGCCGGACTGTCTGATGGCCAGTCTGCCGCCGATCAGATTCTGCAACTGGAAACAAAGCTGGCCAAAGCACAATGGTCGCGCACCGAACTTCGAGACGCCGAAAAACGATACAACAGATACGCAGTGTCGGATCTGCCGGAGTTAACTCCGAAACTGCCGTGGTCCGTCTTCTTTGATGCCGTCGGTGTCAAGGATCTGGCCGAGGTCAACGTGTTGACTCCCAGTTTCTTTCAGGCACTGGAAACGATTGGCGACGGCACAAAACTGAATGTTGCAAGAGCATACCTGACGTTTCAATTGCTGGACGGCGTCGCGCCGCTGCTGCCGAAGCCATTCGTTGATGCTCACTTCGAACTACATCGCAAACAGCTGGCGGGAGTGCCCGAACAGAAGCCTCGCTGGAAACGCGGAGTCGACGCCACAAGCGGCGGCGGAGCTGGTGATTTTGGTGTGCTTGGGGAAGTCGTGGCGCAGATCTACGTAACCAGACATTTCAAGCCGGAGGCCAAACGGCGTATGGACGAACTGGTTGGCAACCTGATGAAGGCCTACGAAAACAGCATCGACGACCTCACATGGATGACCGATGACACAAAGAAGAAGGCGCTCCAGAAGCTGCACAGAATCACACCAAAGATTGGCTACCCGACAAAATGGCGAGACTATTCGAAGCTCGCCATCCGGCCAGACGATCTGATCGGCAACATCAGGCGTTCAGCATTGCATGAACATCAGCGCATGATTGACAAACTTGGCAAGCCGGTCGACAGAACGGAATGGGGCATGACACCTCAAACGGTCAACGCCTATTACAATCCCGGCAAGAATGAAATCGTCTTCCCGGCTGCCATACTTCAGCCCCCATTCTTTGACGCCGATGCTGATGACGCTGTCAATTACGGTGGCATCGGAGCGGTGATCGGCCACGAAATCAGTCATGGCTTCGACGACCAAGGCAGTAAATACGATGGCGATGGCAATCTGGAAAACTGGTGGACGGACGAAGACCGCACCGCTTTCGAAAAACTGACAGGGCAGTTGGTCGCACAATATGCCGGCTATGAGGCATTGCCCGGGAAAACTCTCAACGGCAAATTGACACTTGGTGAAAACATCGCCGACCTCAGCGGCATGGCGATCGCCTACAAAGCCTATATCCTGTCACTGAACGGCAAAAAAGCCCCCGTCATCGATGGGCACACCGGACCACAACGATACTTCCTGGGCTGGAGTCAAATCTGGCGGCGTCTGTATCGCGAAGAAGAACTTGTACGACGGTTGGTGGTTGATCCACACTCTCCATCGGAATTTCGCGGGAATGGACCTGTCACAAATCTGAATGCGTTCTACGAGGCATTTGACGTCAAACCGGGCGACAAACTCTACAAGCTTCCCAAAGATCGCATTCAGATCTGGTAATCCGGCTTCGCCGATCTATTCGATCCGGCTTCGCCGGTCTATTCGAGCTGACGCTCGGAAGGTGTTGGCCTGCTTCCGTTGGTTGCTGCAAAAACGCGAACAAAAACGGACCGTTGTTTTTTTGCGATGTGAAGGGGCCGCAATACAAGCTCGAAACGCGAGCGAGTGGGTCTCGTGCGTTTGAGACACACACTTGCTTGCGCTGCAGGCTTGTATCAAAAACGGAAAATCCTCATGAGTGCTCACCAGCAAAGCTGGTGGCTTACAGTTGAGAACCAGGATGATCGATCGCAATTTATCTTGCTGTAGCCGGGGCATCCAGTCGCAGCGCTCGCCGAACCAACTTTCCAGTTCGAGAACGCACTTCCGACTCGCCGTCTCAGGCGTCACGGTTTGGGTACTTGTCATTTGTCTGGGGGTACGGCCGGCAGCTGCCAAAGACGACGCGGCCGATCGGCCCAACGTGCTGTTCATCGCCATGGACGATCTGAACGACTGGATCGGCTGTCTCGGCGGCCATCCTCAAACGATCACGCCGAATCTCGACCGCCTTGCCGCCAGCGGTGTGCTGTTCACTAACGCTCACTGCCCCGGTGCCGCCTGCAATCCTTCGCGGACAGCGATCATGACGGGACGCTCACCGCACCGTTCCGGTCTGTATGAAAATGGCCAGAAAATGCGAGAAGTACTGCCGGACGCAGAACTGATTCCGCAACATTTCCGCAACCACGGCTACCGAGCAAGTGGCTCCGGAAAAATTCTGCACTACTTCATCGACGCGCAATCCTGGGACGAATACTACCCCGCCAAAGAAACTGAGAATCCGTTTCCACGGACGCTCTATCCGCCGGAACGGCCTGTCAATCTTCCACGTGGCGGTCCGTGGCAGTACGTCGAGACCGACTGGGCCGCACTCGATGCCACCGACGAAGAATACGGCGGTGACTGGCTGGTTTCGAAATGGATCGGTGAACAGCTTCAGCAGGAACATCAGACCCCGTTCTTTCTGGCCTGCGGCATCTACCGGCCGCATGAACCGTGGTTCGTCCCGAAGAAATACTTCGAACCGTTCCCGCTGGCCGACATTCAACTGCCACCCGGGTACAAAGAGGACGATCTGGATGATCTTCCGCCCGCCGGAAAAAAACGCGGACCAAATCGCTACTTCTCCCACATTCGTGAACAGGGGCAATGGAAACAGGGCATCCAGGGCTATCTGGCATCAATCCACTTTGCCGACGCCATGCTTGGCCGTGTGCTGGATGCGCTGGAGGACGGCCCGAACGAAGACAACACGATTGTCGTTCTGTGGAGCGATCATGGTTGGCATCTGGGTGAAAAACAGCACTGGCAAAAGTTCACTGCCTGGCGAGCCGTATCGCACGTCCCGTTGATGATACGAGTCCCCCAGGGTGCGCCCGGTCTGGCTTCCGGGACGAAGCCGGGGAGCGTGTGCACCAGACCAGTCAACCTTTTGAGCCTGTATCCAACGCTAACCGAACTTACCGGTCTTCCCGCCAAAGTCGACAACGACGCACCAAGTCTGCTGCCACTGTTGACGGATCCAGTTGCCGCATGGAATCACATTTCGATCACCCATCTTGGCGAACCAGGAAGTTTCGGGCTCAGTGCGGACGATTGGCGTTACATCCACTACGCGAACGATGAAGAAGAACTCTACAACATCGCGGATGATCCGTACGAGTGGACCAATCTTGCGAACAATTCGCAGCACACCGACAGACTGACCGAACTCCGCGCGGCTGCGCCAGAGAATTTCGCGACACTTGTCAAACCCAAACTGGATTCGCTGCCTGCTCTGACATGGCATCCCGCCAACGACCAGCCAGCCCCGGCCTCACTGCCGGATGGCAATACGTTTCAGGTAGCCTTCGTGAACAGACTCGCAGCGCCTGTGGAACTGTTTTGGATGGACCGCCAGGGCCAGCCAAAGTCCTACGGCCTGATCGCAGCGGGCAAGGTCAAACGCCAGCAGACTCGCCCAGGCGCCGTCTGGATGATCGCAACGCCCGACGAAGAACAGCGGCTCGGCCACTTTGTTGTCGGTGATCGCGCAGCCCGCGCAGTGATTCCAATGGACTGAAAAGACCAGGTTCATCTTTCAAGCTACCACTACAGCAAGTCACCAACGCTGGCGTGGCCGAAACATCTCACAAATTCAACGTCAAAGACTGAACCAATGCGAACAGCCATTGCCAGGACCGGGTCAGATTTCATCGTGCTGCCAGCAACCATAATGGCCGGATTGCTGACGCATCAGTGTTGTCTGACATCGCAGTTGCATGCAGCGGATGATCGTCCCAACATCGTTGTGATCATGGGCGACGACTGGTCATGGCCACACGCCGGAGTTCTGGGGGATTCCGTGGTTGCGACACCCACATTCGACCGTATCGCCCGTGAGGGCGTGTTATTCGAGAACGCTTTCGTCACCGCACCGTCCTGCACACCGTCACGGTTTGCAGTCGCCACCGGGCAATATCACTGGCGTCTGGGGGAAGGTGACAGCCTTGGTGGTTCGCTGGCGGCCAACGTGCCGGTCTATCCGGATCCTCTGGCTCAAGCAGGTTATCGCACCGGTTTCTGCCGCAAAGGCGCTGGTCCCAGCAAGCACACATACCGGGGCAACGATCCTTTTGGACCACGATTCAAAAACTTCGATGAATTCATGGCCAAACGTAGGGCCAACGAACCGTTCTGTTTTTGGTATGGCGCCGGTGAACCACACCGGCCCTACGACTGGCAGGCAAGCCACAACAGTAATATCGATACAGCAAAGATTGTCGTGCCCGCGTGTCTGCCCGACAACGAAACTGTTCGCACAGATATTGGCGACTACTACCTGCGCGTGCAAAAACTCGACGGTTTCGCCGCGCAGATCCTGAAACGGCTGGAAGACAGCGGCGAACTGGAAAACACAATCGTGGTGATGACCGGCGACAACGGCATGCCGTTTCCTCGCTGCAAAGCGACGCTTTACGACATGGGCACGCGAGTCCCGCTGGCGATTCGGTGGGGTCAGCGAATTAAGGCCGGCCGTTCCATAAAGGATTTCGTTACTCTCACCGATCTGGCACCGACGTTTCTGGAGGCTCTCGGCCTGCCCGTCCCATCACAGGTGACAGGACAGTCGTTACTGCCGCAGTTGACGACCGAACGTTCCGAGTCGGTCGAAACAGAACGCGATCACGTTCTGTTGGGCCGGGAACGTCATGTCTATCGTCAGCCCGCACGTGCCATCCGGACGCAGGACTTCTTATATGTCCGAAACTTCTCACCCGACAGCTGGCCGACTGGCACAGGAACAGGCCAGCTTCCGCATTACAATTTTGGCAGCACTCCCTGGCCGACGAAACCACCCGCATTCTCATTCGACGTCGATCCCTCACCCACGAAGCAATGGATGCAGGAACATGCAGATCAGAACGACGGTGTTCGACATCTCAACGAACTGGCGTTTGGCACACGTTCGAACGATGAGTTGTACGATCTCAAACACGATCCCAACCAGCTGCATGACGTGGCCGATGATCCCGATTACGCCTCGGTGCGTCAGAGGCTGTCAGATCAAATGACGGACGAACTTCGTGCCAGTGGAGATCCACATTTCTCGCTCACCCAGCATGCGACATTTGACGTGAACGGCTGGACCGTCCATCTGAACGACAGACTTTGGCGTGACGAGGCAGATAAAACGAAACAGATGCTCGGTCTTCTGAAGGTGCAGCTGGATCGCGTCATCAATGTGGTCCCGGCCGCAGCCCTGAAGCACCTTCAGGCCGTGCCGCTCTGGATCAATCCAATGTACGACGGGGGCAGACCAACGGCCGAATATCATCCGGGTGCCGGCTGGCTCCGTGACAACGGTCGAGACCCCGCGATGGAAAAAGCGGTCGAAATTACAAATGTGTCAAATTTTGCCTTCGAAGATCGTCGCATGCCCTATGTGATGCTGCATGAACTGGCTCACGCCTATCACGACAGGGTCCTTGGCTTTGACACGGCCGCCGTGGTCGCCGCGTTTGAAGTCGCTCGCGAATCTGGTGGCTACGAAAAGGTAAAACGATTCAATGGCAGAAAGACCGTTATCGACAGAGCCTACGCACTGTCCAATCACAAGGAATACTTCGCCGAATCCACCGAGGCCTATTTCGGAAGAAACGATTTCTACCCGTTTAACCGAGCCGAGCTGGAAACACACGATCTGCAGATGCATGACCTGCTGAGAAAACTGTGGGGCGCCGAATGACGAGAAAAAGTGTCTCAGCCTGACATCTCTGCGGCACCGCAGAGTCAGAGACCCGGTTTGGGGGAAAGACCGGGTCTCTGCAAGACTCGACGAGCGTTGATTTTCCCGACCATCGCTCCGCGAACACAGCAGCATTGTTCGTCGTGCAGGCTGACAGCCTGTTGCGTGCTTACGTCGGAGTCCTTCATTCGAGTTCGGACACGGGTTTCCGCCGAACGTATTCAATGGCTCGCAGCACGACCGACTTCTGGTCCGGAGTTGATTCAAAGTGGGGGCTGATTGCCAGGACACGCCCGCTGCCAAACAGCGATTCCACGACGGCCGGTGCGCCGATCATTGTGTTCTTCTGAGGATCATAAACGCCGTTTTCCGTGCGGAAGTATGCGAGTATTTTGTACGCAGGCGCGGACGGATAGTCACCCGGTGACAGGATGGGACCATTGTGATAGCTGATGGAATGGAGTCCCTGGATCCCCAATGCGGCTTCACCTTCCCGCGTGATATCGACGTCAACGTCGGTCTGGGGGCCTCGATACCACATCGACTTGCGTCCCTTGCCGGGAATCTCGACCGTCCTGTTGAACACCGCGGCGTTCATCAGGTTCAACGACCATTCGTAATGCGACGAACAAAGATACGCTCCCGCGCAAATGCCGACAACTCCACCACCGCCCCGAACATACTGCCGCACGTGACGTCGTCGTTCTTCACCAATGGCTTTGCCCTGCTTGCTGCCGGAACCACCGGGAAACAGCAAAACATCAATCTGTTTCAGCACCATCGGTCGCAGGTCTTCCGGACCAATGTGACTTACAAGAATCTCAGAACGATCGTCGATAACGTTCAGTACTTTTGCTTCGTTGGCGCCGTTATCATCGAAAATCGCGACTCGTGTGACGTCGAACGTGCCAGCAGGGATCAGTCGGTCGGTACAGTCCTCATCAATCAGGCCGATGCGTTGCAGTGCGGTCGACATCATGCTTCGATGTTGCCGAGTCCGCTTCGACACCGGTTGATCTTTGAACGTCGTTTCCAGTATGAAACTTTTCGCCCCCAGCTGTTCGCCACAGGCGCGGGCCAGACTTCCGTTGACGGGACCGGACTTCGCCAGCAAATCAAAATGTCGGTCCGGTGCCACGTCGGCGTTGACGGCTTGTTGCAAAGCCCGCGCAAACTCGACCTGTTCCGGAAATGCGATAATGCTGGAGCCGACGGACTTCGAATTCAGACGGTGAAAATCGAATCCCTCGTGCAGGTCAAATGACCACTCCGGTTCGTGCTGAAGAACGAACTGCCAGACCGCCTCGCACAACGGCGTCTGCGGTTGTAGACGATCATTGGTCGGGAAATCACGATTGAGGTCTCGCCGTTCGCGATCGTTGCGAAAATCGGGGGCCCAACGAATGTTAGCCGATAGTCCCAATCGGTTGACTCGAGGCAGCACGACCAGCCGGCCGCGGACAATTGGCCAGTGACCGATTTGCACTGCCGCCCGATACCCGGCTGGCTCGTTGCCGTGAACGCCTCCGACCACCAGCACTGTCGGCCCCGGTACACCGCTGTCGATGACCCGCCACGGCGTTTCCCACGTCGTTCCCGTGCCAAGCAATCCGGTCTGAATTTCTTCATTCGCGCCTCCGGATGACGCACAGAATTGGAATGCCGCTATACACAGGGCAACATAAGTAATGCGCCGACGCGGCGCCGCAGAAATAAAAAATGGATTGTGCATACGGAATTATTCCCACGTTTGCGTATGTGTTGCAATCGGGTCAGGATACGAGATGTTCATGTGACAATACCACGCTACCTGAACATTGACGGAGACAGCGTCGTGAAAAGCAGTGTAACGCAGAGATTGGTCGTTCTGACGCTTCTTGTGAATGTATGGCAGACATCACCAGCTGACGAGTGGCCATTACCGAACTGGAAAACCGCTCGCCCGGAAGACGTCGGCATGGACGCGACACAGCTGAAGAAGGCGAGAGACTACGCACTGACGGGCGGTGGTTCCGGTTACGTCATTCGCTACGGAAAACTTGTGATGTCATGGGGGGACGTCAGGCGACGCTACGATCTGAAATCGACAACCAAGTCGATCGGTGTCACGGCACTTGGTGTGGCCATCGCGGATGGAAAAATCGGCCTGAAAGACAGAGCCATTCAACATCATCCATCCCTTGCCGTACCGCCCGGATCTAACCGGCAGACGGGCTGGATTGAGCAGATCACAATCGAACAGCTGGCCACGCAGACGGCGGGCTTCAGTAAACCGGGAGGATACGGCGAACTGATGTTCAAACCGGGCACGAAGTGGGCGTACAGCGATGCCGGGCCGAATTGGTTGGCGGAGTGCGTCACGCTCGCATACAAGCGAGACGTATCGGAACTGATGTTCCAGCGGGTTTTTGGTCCATTGGGGATTACCGGCAGGGACCTGACGTGGCGTCGGAATCAGTATCGCGATGCAGAAATCGGCAACGTGATGCGTCGCGAATTCGGATCGGGGATCAGCGCCAACGTCGATGCGATGGCCCGCATCGGGTATCTTTATCTGCGGAATGGCCAATGGAAAGACAGGCAGATCATCTCCGAAGATTTTGTCGCAACAGCAATGACAACCGTGAAGACGGTGGTCGGTTTACCGGAGGTCAACCCGGACGAATATGGCAATGCATCCGATCACTACGGCCTGTTGTGGTGGAATAACGTCGATGGAACTTTATCCAACGTGCCACGTGACGCCTTTTGGTCATGGGGACTGTACGACAGTCTTATCGTGGTGATTCCCAGCCTTGATGTTGTCGTCGCTCGGGCTGGTAAGTCGTGGAACCGACAATGGAGCGGGCACTACGATGTTCTGAAGCCGTTTCTGGATCCCGTCGCAGCGTCAATCAGGTCGGCGGGGAAACAGGAAAAGACAAAGTCTCCCGACACTTCCGATGACGTGGAACGAACAGACAAAACTCCGCACGCGCCAAGTGCGGTGATTGAGCGAATCCAGTGGGCTCCGTCTTCCACGATCGTGCGGCGCGCAAAGGGCGGAGACAACTGGCCGCTGACATGGGGTGACGACGACCGTCTTTACACGGCATACGGTGACGGACGCGGCTTTGAACCATTCGTCGAAGCGAAACTGAGCATGGGGCTGTGTACGATTTCGGGAGCCCCGGACAGATTTCTCGGCAGGAACCTGCGATCGCCTGACGCCGAAAGAAAAGGGGGCGGTGCCGCGGGGCCAAAGGTCAGCAGCATGGTGATGGTGAATAGCGTACTGTACATGCTGGTGCGAAACACGGGAAACTCACAGCTGGCATGGTCCGCGGATCACGGACAGAGCTGGACATGGAGTGACTGGAAATTCACAACCAGTTTCGGGTATCCAACGTTTCTGAATTTCGGCAGAAATTATGCAGGGGCACGCGACGGATTTGTTTATGTATACTCGCATGATTCCAACAGTGCCTACGACCGAGCTGATAACATGGTCCTGGCGCGCGTTCCAGTCGACGGAATCAAAGATCGCGGCGCCTACGAGTTCTTTGCAGGAATCGACGGCAAGGGAGCGAAGTGGACCAATCGTATTGATCGGCGAGGCAGCGTGTTTACGCGTGCTGGACAGTGTTACCGTTCATCCGTCAGTTACAACGCGGCGATGAAAAGGTATCTTTGGTGTCAGACGGGGCTCGGCGATGACACACGGTTTCGTGGTGGACTGGCAATCTACGATGCTCCGGAGCCATGGGGGCCTTGGACGGTTGCCTTTTACACCGACCACTGGGACGTCGGTCCTGGTGAAACGTCGTGCCTCCCCACCAAGTGGATGAGCGACGACGGTCACAGTATTCACCTTGTTTTTTCCGGAGACGATGCATTTTCCGTCCGGAAAGGAACGGTGACTTACCGCTGATGAATCGGCAACAGCTGGTAAGCGGGAGCGAACGCCAGCACGCCCAGCGCTGTGGAATAAGCCCTGCCGAAGTTCTTTTTCTTGTGGGATCCGAGAGGCCAGGCACCCTTGTCGCCTTGTTCCTCAAGCAGGTTGCCGGCGATCTGCCGATAGATTTCGTTCCAGGCGTCGTCGCCAACCTGAACCACCGGCGAACTGCCGGACCTTGATTGAGAATCCATACAAGCCAGCGGGAATCAGCCAGCGGTAGAAACTTTCGTGGGATCGGTCACGATACAGGACATCAAGCGTGTGCGCATCATCCGATGTTTGCCTGACCGAGCCTGGCATCCTGTGAAGAATATCCGTTAACCTGTGGTGTGCCCCATGAAACAGAATCCCGTCAAAGCAGCCCTGGCCGCTGGTGAACCCCAGGTGGGTACATGGCTGTCATTCGGCAACGTGTTTTCTGCCCGGTTGATGGCACGAATCGGCTTCCCCTGGCTGACGGTGGATCTTGAGCACTCTCCGATCGACTGGCAGACCGCGTCGCTGATGTTCGCGACAATCGCTGATTCCGGCTGCGTTCCGCTGGCTCGTGTTCCCCGCGGGGATCACGATCTCATCAAGCGGGTTCTGGACGGCGGGGCGATGGGCATCGTTGTCCCAATGGTGAACACTGTCGAAGAAGCAAAACTGGCGATTGCGGCGGCCAAATATCCGCCGACAGGAAATCGGTCGATCGGCGGCAGCATTCCTGCGTTGAATTTCCAGGCCACCGCAGGTGAATACTACGAACACGCAAACGACAATATTCTGGTCGTCCTGCAAACAGAATCACCGCAGGGTGTCGACAATGCAGAGGAAATTTACGGCCTGCCCGGAGTCGACGCGGTTTTTGTCGGCCCGAACGACTTGATGTGGCAGATGAAATCTGAGGACGGCAAAGACCCAACATCGGAAGAGTTCGAAGCAATGCTGCAACGAATTCTGGCAGCCGGAAAAAAAACCGGAACGCCAGTGGGCATGCACTTACAAACCGCCAACGACGTCGAACGCCGCATCGCCGAAGGCTGGCAGTTTCTCGCCATGCAAAGCGAACTCAAGATGATGGTAACAAAGGCCCAGGAACATGTGACTGCCCTGGGATTGTCGAAGACTGGTGATCTGGCTCGATATTGAACGACGCAGCCCGGGTTCAATTAAGAAACCTGCTGGTTGTCGAACACTCTATGTCACCGCCGTTGGCATGTGGCGCAATCCCATCAGAAACGGAACTCGACATCATGAAAGTTGCTTTTTTAACACACGCGGAAGGTGCTCACATGAGTGCTTACTTTTCTGCGTTGGCAGGTGCGCAGGATTGTGATGAAGTGGTGCTGGCAGATCCGGACAGGCGGTGGCGGGACGATGCACAGAAAGTACTCAAGGAAAAGCTGACTCGAACTTATACCAGCCATGTCGAGTTGCTGACAAAAGAGACTCCAGAACTCTGTCTGGTTTCGATGGAAGCCAAAGAAGCCCCGCTGGTGATTGAAGCGGCCTTGAATTCCGGCTCGCACGTATTCTCCGAAAAGCCCGGCTGCGTCACACCGGACCAATTTGAGCATCTTGCGAATCTGGCCGAATCGAAGCATCTTCATCTCATGCTGGCGTTTGCAAACCGGACGAACCCGGAATCGCTGGCAGCCCGGCAGATGATTCGACAGGGGCACATCGGCCGGATTTACAGTATCGACATGCACATCGTTGCCGATCAGACGCGACTGACCAGGCCCGCATACCACACGACATGGTACGCAGACAGGACTCGTGCCGGCGGTGGGCACCTGATCTGGCTGGGCATTCACTGGCTCGACCTGGCGATGTATCTCACAGGCACAACAATCATTCAGGCATCCGGAGCTATCGCCAACGTCGGAAACCAACCGATCTCGGCCGAAGATTCGGCGGCGGCGACACTGCGATTCAGCAATGGAACGCTGGGCACGATCAATTCCGGCTACTATCTGGATTCGGGCTACCATACACAAATCCGAGTCTGGGGATCCAAAGGCTGGATTAACCTCGATTCCACCGGCAGCACGAAAATGATCTGGTACGAAAACGCTGGCCCCATGGCAAAGCAGATTCAATCATTCGAAGCCCCGACAGAGCCCCGCGGTTATTCACCGTTTGTGGCACGAGCGGTGTCTGCCATTGCCAACGATACAGCTCCCCCGGTCACAACGCAGGAATCTTTGAATACGATGCGAACGGTTTTCGGGATCTATGCAGCTGCAGAATCCGGGAAAGCGACAACCATTGATACGACGCCAATTCCGTTCCAGAACCAATAGGCCGTCACAGGATCATGCAGTACCGAAACCTCGGGCATTCCCGTCTGTCTGTCAGCTCCATCGGAATGGGGTGTGTCACGTTTGGCCGGGAAATCGACAGGCGAACATCACTGCAGATCATGGACCACGCATTCGAACACGGGATCACCCTGTTCGACACCGCAGAAGCGTACGCTCAGGGTGCGTCAGAAATGGTCGTTGGAGATTGGCTGAACAGCCGTAGCCGGCGAGACCAGATTGTCCTGGCTACAAAAGTCGGTGGCACGTTGACTCGCGAGCGCATCGTGTCGTCCACCGAAGCAAGCCTGAAACGTCTGCAGACCGACCGAATCGACCTGTTGCAAACACACGCCTGGGACAGCTCTACACCGCTGGACGAAACACTCGACGCTCTGACAACACTAGTGAATCAGGGCAAAGTCCGTTATGCCGGGTGCAGTAATTACAACGCGTCTCAGCTGGCAGCGGCATTGACGTCAAATGACCAGTTGCCACTGACTCGCCTGACATCTGTGCAACCGCCCTACAATCTGGTGCAACGTGAGATCGAGGCTGACTTGTTGCCACTCTGCAGCCGCGAGAACATCGGCGTGATCAGTTACAGCCCGCTGGCAGCCGGATTCCTGACCGGAAAGTACCGGCCCGGACAGCCGGTGTCACCGGGAACACGTTTTGATGTCATTCCGGGGCATCAGCCCATCTATTTCACGGAACACGGTTATCAGGTGCTGAAACGACTGGACGAATCTGTCCGTACGACGGGTCTGTCACACATACAACTGGCGTTGTCCTGGGTCTTCAGTCAGCCCAATGTATCGTCTGTTCTGATCGGCGCGCGAAACACTTCCCACGTTGATCAGGCAATTGAGGCGCTTTCGTCATCAACAGTTGGCACCGAGTGATTTCGACAAGACAATGTCTCGAACCTATTGAGCTGTCGCTCGTAGCCGAACGTCTGGTTCGATTATTCGCTGATCTCCACTCATCTGCAATATGGACTCCGGAATAGACAATGCTAAGACAGCTTGGACAATCCCGGATTCGTGTTTCGTCCGTGGCGATGGGGTGCTGGCCGATTACGGGTCTGACCACGCTCGATGCCACCAGAGAAGCAGGCATCCGGACGCTGCACGCAGCGCTTGATAGCGGCATCAACTTTCTGGACACCGCGTACGCCTACGGCATCGAAGGTGAAAGCGAGCAGATGATCGGCGAAGTCATCCGCGGTCGGCGTGACAGTGTCGTGATCGCCACAAAAGGCGGGATCCATCGAGTCGGAAAAGGACAGGACTTCGATGCGCGCCCGGAAACAATTTACCGTGAATGTGACGAGTCCTTAAAACGTCTGGGAACTGATCACGTTGACCTCTACTACCTGCACGCACCGGATCCACAGACGCCAATTGCCGAATCAGCGGGTGCTGTCGCCAATCTGATCGCCGGCGGCAAAACGCTCACCGCCGGGGCGTCGAATATGAATATTGAACAGTTGAAACAGTTCCACGCCGTGTGTCCACTGACCGCCGTGCAGCCGCACTTCAACATGCTGCAGCAGGAAATCGAACTCGACATTGCTCCCTGGTGCCGCGAAAACCAGATTTCGTTGTGCGTCTACTGGCCATTGATGAAAGGGCTGCTGGCCGGAAAACTAACCAGAGATCATCAATTCTCCCCGGGCGACGGCAGAGCGAAGTATCCGATGTTTCAGGGGGACGAGTGGCAAAAAAACCAGGATTTCCTTGACGACCTTCGAGCAATTGCCGACGACATCGACGTAACCGTTTCGCAATTGGTGATAGCATGGACAATTCGTCATCCCGGGATCACAGCCGCCCTGTGCGGCGCAAAACGAGATTGGCAGATTCAGGAAACATCGGCCGCGATGAGTATCGAACTGGACGAGTCTATACTGACGGGAATCGACGACGCATTGCAGCGACGCGGGCCATCTGTATCGCGAGGCGCGGTGTAATCAGGAGGAGATCATCCGATGAAAGTGCTTGTTGCAGAAGACGACCAGTTTACTCGCGACGGACTGGTGGAGGTCCTGGAAAGCGAAGGCTATCAGGTCGTTGCCGCAGCCGACGGAACAGAAGCCATACAACAGTTCCGGGATCAGCAGCCTGACTTCGTCTGCCTGGACATCATGATGCCCAGCCGCAGTGGCTACGAAGCGTGCAGTGCGATCAGAGCTGCCTCGCCGGACGTGCCCATCATTTTCATCAGCGCGAAGGCAGAAGAAGTAGACCGGTTGGTGGGTTTTGAGGTGGGGGCAGATGACTTCATCGCCAAGCCGTTCAGCGTTCGGGAAGTCGTCGCTCGAGTCCGTGCCGTCGCCCGCCGGTGCTGTGCGGCGACACCCGATGTTCCTGCAGAATTCAGCATGGGCAATCTGACGGTACTGCCGGGCGAACTGCGAGCAAAACGCGGTGACAACGTGATCGATCTCAGCCCGCGCGACGTAAAGATCCTGCAGCTACTGCACGACAATCCCGGCAAAGCCCTCGACCGCAACGTCATATTCAACCATGCGTGGGGCGAAGACTATTTTCCCAACAGCCGCACTCTGGACCAACATATTTCACAACTGCGAAAACGCGTTGAAGTCGATCCAAAGGAACCGAATCTGATCTGCACGGTACACGGCGTCGGATATCGTTATGATCCGAATGCGTGAACCATTCTGGCAGCACAGGACAATATAAGCGCAAGCGTGGGTCTCGCGTGCTTGAAGAAACACACTTGCTGGCGCTGGGCGCTTGTACAAACAAACGGCAAACCCTCATGAGTGCTCACCAGCAGAGCTGGTGCTTTGCGGTCGAGAACAAACAAAATCTGTCTGAGCTTAATCCGCTCTATCTCCGCAACCGAGCCGCGAATGCAATCGCCGCCGTTTCAATACGCAGGATCGAATCCGGCCAGGCGATCTGCCGGGCGTTGTAATCAGTGGCGAGCTGCACTTCTGAGTCTGTAAAGCCGCCTTCCGGTCCAATCACCACAGTACGATTGTCGCTCCCGACATTCGTAGGTTCGTGGGCGTCACCGGGATGAGCAATCAGAACCGTGTTTTCTGAATCTCTGCACTGCTTCAGCAGCGATAACAGAGTTTGCGGCTCACCAATTTCCATTCGCCAACGGCGGCCGCATTGTTTCATCGCGGCCGTGACCGTCGCCGCCAGCTTGCTCAGTCTCGACTTTCGTGGATCGACGACGGCTCGTTCCGTCTGCAGCGGAACATAAGTATCGACGCCCAATTCGGTAAGTTTTTCCACCATCCATTTCAGACGATCTCCCTTCGGCGGCACGGCCGCAATCGTCAGACAATTTTGCGTCGGCTTCTGGATAAATGACGTTGCCGTCACTTTGGCGATCACGCAGTCTCGTTGTATGTCTTCGATCACGGCTTCGGCGACCGTACCCACACCGTCAAACAACCGGATCGATTGCCCGCACTTCAGCCGCAACACGTGGATTGCATGATGAGCCTCCGTGCCCGACAGGCACGGCTTTTCAGAAGTCAGGTCGTCGCAGAAAAAACGATCGGCCATGAGAGTTACTGCGAATCGGAGGCCAGCGGACAAATGACGGAATTTCGCAGGGAACCGACTTCGTCCAGGGCTGTTGTTGAAGACTGCACAGACACTTCCCTTTCGTCTTCCACGATGTCCAGATTAGTCAGCACCAGCCGGTCACCGGACTGTACGCCACCTGTCACCTCGACCATTGATTGAAATTGTCGGCCCAGTTCCACAGTTCGGCGGCGTACCATGTCGACCTTGACAACCTCACCGTCAACCTTAACAACCTCACCCTCTTCATTGATCGCATTTTCCACATTGACCACATAAACCGATCCATCCACGACACATTCTCTGGGAATCAGAATCGCGTCTGAATAACGGCGGCCGTCAATTCGAGCGTGGACGAAAGCTCCGGGCAGTATGGGCGACTGATCGTCGGAATTGGAGACTTCGACAAACACCTGCACCGTGCGGGACCCTGCGTCCGCTTCCGGTGATGTTCGTACGACATAACCGTGCCAGCTGGTTTCCGCAGACTCGTTTTCCGCAAGCTCGACAGCTGGATTGTGATCGGATTCCAATTCCTGCTGCAGCTGCAGAAAATCGTCAAAACTCAATGCTACCGGGACTTCCACGACCGACAAATCCGTCAACCGCACCAGCGGTTCGCCCGCCCGAACATACTGCCCCTGCTCAACAAACACTTCGCTCAGAACACCGTCAAACGGAGGTACCACCTCAGCCCGCTGCAGATCGTTCAGAGCTCGCTGCTTTTCTGACCGGCTGGTCAGCAACCGCTGCTCTGCTGCTTTAACCTGATGCGGTATCGATGCGGCCTGGTTTTCGAGCTGGATAAGCGTGTCATCGTAGCGTTGTACTTCCAACAGTGCCTTATTGAGATCCGAAGGTGTGCCCACGCCTCGGTCGACCGCCTCTTTCAGTCGATCGTATTCTTCGGAAAGAGTGTTCAGCACTGACTCCCCTTTCTTCAGCTGCCGATCCACATTCGCCTTTTGCACGCTTAATTGCTCGATTTCAGTTTGCAGTTCGGCAATGCGATTGGCGGCCTGTTCTACCCGTTGCTCATAATCACGGGGATCGATCTTCAGCAGTTGGTCCGCCTTTCGTTGCCTTGACGGTTTACCCGGTGTTGTCACCAGCTGCCCGGTCGCAACATGACATCCTACCTCCAGCTGCGAATGCACCTCGATGATTTCACCGGACACCTGAGCGGCCAGAGTCACTTCGCGATCTGCCCGAACAGTCCCGAATCCGCTCAGTATCTCCTGAAACGAGATTGGAGCGACCTTAAAAATGTCAACATTCAGCAGCACCGACTCCTCTGGTTTTTCCTCCACCGCCGGCTTCTGAGCATACAGCAGTTGGAAGGCCAGAAAGCTGAACGCCAGAATCAGAACGATCAGGATCTCTGAGATGATCAGTCGTCTTACCGGCGATAAAGACCTGGGCGTCGTTGTCATCTATGTTGATCCGCTCAGCAACGAGCCACAAGGAAAGTCTTTGCACACAAAATCTGTCAGCATGGTACGTGGCAGGCTGCAAAAAAAACACTGCAAAAACGGGCGGTTCTCACAACAGACAGGGGCAATCGCATCGGTGAGATCACGTCAGATCGTCCGTCCACCTGTGCTGATTACTAATCCCAAACCACCAGCTCGACTGGTGAGCACTCATGAGTGCTTTGCCCTTGTTACACAATCACTCAGCGCAAGCCATTGTGTTTCTCAATTGCACAAGCCCCGCTGGCTTGGGCTTCGAGCTTGCATTCAACATCCCAATAACTTCACGCACGAGTGCCAGGAAAATCGGGATCGTCTTCCGATCTTTGCGGCTTCGCGGCTTTGCGTGAGAAGAAAAAACATAAGAATGGGAGCTGGGCAACTCTACGTCGAGTGGTAGTACAACGATAACCTGTTCGACGTCGCACTATGTCGTCCTCGTCTTTTTCATATCCGGAGCCTCAGATGTTCAGAGCATTGCTTCTTTTGCTTTCCGTCGTCGCATCGACATCGTATGCCGCCGAAAAGCCAAACGTGCTGTTCATTGCGGTCGACGACCTGAACCACTGGATCGGACACCTGAAACGAAACGATCAGACGACCACTCCCAATCTTGACCGTCTGGCAAGTTGGGGTGTCAGCTTTGAACGAGCCTACTGTGCCGCCCCGGCCTGCAACCCATCACGGGCAGCACTGATGTCGGGCATGCGGCCATCGACAACCGGGGTATACAACAACCCCCACGACTATCGACCACACATCAAATCCGAGCTGACGCTTAACTCTTATTATCGAGCCAATGGCTATCGAGTCACCGGAGCGGGAAAAATCTACCACGGACGATTTGAGCGACCGGAGGATTGGGACGAGTATTTCAAAAAGAAAGACGTGCAGGACATAGGAGCGTTCAGCAAGAGTAATTACAACGGCGTCACCTGGAGTGTGCTGAAAGGCGATGACGACGTCGTTACCGATTACTTTACGGTCAATTACTGCATCGATGAATTGCAGCGGAAAAGTCGTGACAAGCCGTTCTTTCTGGCGTGCGGTATTTACAGACCACATATGCCGTGGAGCGTTCCGAAGAAATACTTTGACATGCACCCGCTGGCAGACATCAGGCTTCCACCGTATCGGGAGGATGACCTGGAAGACATTCCGCCTGCTGGCGTCAGGACAGCTAAGCCTCAGGGGGACCACAAAAAAATCCGTGAAGGCAACGCGTGGAAAGAAGCAGTTCAGGCATACCTGGCGTCCGTCACCTACGCGGATACACAGCTGGGCCGCCTGCTTGATGCGTTCGAAACTTCCGGACAGAAAGAAAACACGATTGTCGTGTTGTGGGGAGATCATGGCTGGCATCTGGGCGAAAAACATCACTGGCGCAAGTTTGCCCTGTGGGAAGAAGCCACCCGAGCCCCCTTAATGTGGGTTGTACCCGGAATGACTCCCAAAGGAATGATCAGTTCCCGGACGGTCGATTTCATGAGCATCTACCCGACGCTTTGCGAACTCACCGGACTGGAAAAGCCGGAACACCTGGACGGTGTCAGCATCACACCGCTGTTGAAGAATCCGACCGCTGACTGGGATCGACCTGCGTTGACGACTCAGGGAATCAATCAGCATGCCGTTCGCACGGAACGCTGGCGCTACATTCGCTATAAGGACGGCAGTGAAGAACTGTACGATCACGATACGGACCCCTACGAATGGACGAATCTGGCCAGCAAAAAACAGCACGCAGCATTGAAACACCAGCTGGCCGCATGGATGCCGGAAACAGAGAAACCGGAAGTAGCCAGGTCGAAGTAAGAGCGAGCGGTGGTCACTCGTTTAACGGCGTTGCCCAACGGGCCGCGCTCATACGGATCCGACAGCGCGGCCTGTTGGACACCCGACTGACGATCTCATTGCAGGAAGGCCTGACGCTATCAAGAAAGCTATCCCGGACGTCTTCAAAGCGAACACCAACGCATCGCCGAATGACGTTGCTGCCCATGTCGGCGCTGGAGGTTTAACCTGCGTGGACCACCCGGAATTTCGAGGTCCGGTCAGTTACGGCTCGCTGAAACTACCAACGCGCTACCTGTTGTCGCCGCTGGCGGGTTTCACCACGCTGCCCTTTCGCCGGATCGTCCGCAACATCGGCGGAGTCGGATTGGCGACGACAGACCTGGTCAACTGCCGCGCATTGCTGTCGCAAAATGAACGCACGATTCAGATGATTCAAACTCACTCTGAGGACCAGCCGTTCGCCGTGCAGATTTTTGGCAGCGATCCGAAATTTGTAACGGCGGCTGCTCAGTTTCTGGAAGAACGCGGAGGGGTTGCCACGATCGATATCAATATGGGATGCCCGGTCAACCGCATCGCGGGCGCTGGGTCCGGTGCCGGCATGATGTGCGACGCAGACAGTACGATTTCGCTCGTGCAGAAGGTGGTGGAATCGGTAGAACTTCCCGTGAGCGTCAAGATGCGGCTTGGCTGGGACGACGACAACCTGACAGCGCCGTTCTTTGCGAAGGAGTTTGAGCAGGTGGGAGTGTGCGCGATTGCGATTCACGGTCGGACTCGCGAACAGGGTTTCAGCGGAGCAGTATCGCGGCCGGGAATACGCAAGGTCGTCGAGGCGGTAGAGAACATTCCGGTGGTGGGCAATGGAGACGTCCGCAACGTGGCCGACGCTGCCACCATGATTCGTGAAACCGGATGCCACGCGGTATCAATCGGCCGCGCCGCTCTGGCCAACCCATGGATTTTTCGACAGCTGGAAGAATGGGAACGCACAGGCAGCTACTCCCCCGCCGGGACCTTCGAGGAACGTCTGCAATTGATGCTCCGGCAGTATCAGTTTCTTGAAGAACAGCATCCTCCGGAACGAGCCATCATTCTGTTCCGCAAGATGGCGCACTGGTATTTGAAGGGGATGCGCATTCGCAGGAAGTTGCGCGGCGATTTTCAGTTTGTGAAGACCACTGAGGAGTTCGATGCCATTTTGGAACAGATTCGGCAGGAAGGCCCGATTGACGGTAACCGTACGGGCGTTCTGATGGACTGCCACATTCCTGTTCCCAGCGGCCCGGTCGACAAGTGGTAGGCTCTAGTGGTTTGTCACAGCCAGGTTTTAGGGTTGGCGAGGAAAACGGGGTCAGGTACCAAAAACCGGAACGGCCCGAAGGGTGCTTTGCATTTTTGGTACCTGACCCCCTTTTCCGGGGA
>JAAERP010000058.1 GCA_024230215.1 Fuerstiella sp.
CCGGTCGCAGGGACGCGGGCCGGATCGCTAATTGACCACTACACTGCGTTGCCGCAGGGGGAATCAAAGTCGCTATTAGGTTGGTTTATTTCGCACGTTTTTGGCAATGGCGTGAACGTCTTGACCGACAGTTACCCTCGCAGCATCCAATGGGCTAGCGTTACTGCTGGGATGGACGCAAACCTGCAAGTCGTCGCGCAGTCGTTGGTTGATGCTGCCGGTAGTCAACCAGAAGAGCCAGTGACTGCCGAACAGATTAGCGAAGTACGCGAAGAATACGAGGCAGAGCAAGCAGCAGTAGTAGCAGAGCAAGAGGCCAGAGCAAACTTTGATGTCAAGAAAGCGCGATTCAACGAGTTGTACAATGAGTACATCGCACCGTTGCAGATCCAACCTGGCGTAACTGATTCTGACTGGTCTGCTGCGTTAAACAGAATGGCTGACAATTTCCCATTGCCTTCAGTTAAGTAAGACAAGATGCCAACCGGACTAGGCGACGAGGTGCTGTGGCTTTCAGCCACGAACGATAACACTGGGTCATCGACTGCGTTTGCCGACCAGTCTGGCAACGGAAATAATGGCACTGCAAATAATGGCGTGCTGGTTGTTACTGACTCGGGTGAAGGTGGTAGCTATGCATATGACTTCGATGGAGTCAATGACTACATCGACTTAGGTACGTCCACAGGGATTGGTCAGTCCAGCACGTTCTCTTTGTCTATATGGGCGAAGGCGGATGCGTTAGCAAGCACGTCTGCTTTGATCTCTAAATACAACCGAAACAATAATCGTGGGTTCCTACTAAGGATGCCGTCTCAACCTACATGGCTGACTGCCAGCAGTCTAAGCAACAGCAACTTCAATAGGACAATTACTTCCTCGCAGACAGTGTCCACACAAACTTGGTATCACATAGCCGCGACATACGATGTTGCGACAGATGCAATGGAGTTGTTCATTGATGGTGTTTCGGTTGCAACTGGTCAGGCAGCAGGAACTATAACCACAACTACTGTGGCTATGATGATCGGCAGGTACGAAAACAACGAATACAACGGCAGGGCCGATGACGTTAGAGCCTACAACCGCGTTCTCACGGGAGAAGAGATCACGCACCTAGCAACATCGAGGGGAATTCAGGGATCTCCTGGCACAACAAATTCACAATACAACGCATTTGCAACGCACGCATTTAAGCAACTTTTTCAGAAGAGCCTTCGATGAGCAGACCAGCAACTTTGAAAGTAGGAAACACGGCGTACTGGACAATCATGACATACACTTCAGCAGGAGTGCTTGTCGATGCTGACAGTACGCCTGCTGTGATCATCTACAAGAACGGATCGCTGACAGCAGACGTTGTCACCGTGACCAAACGGAGCGCAACCACCGGCATATATGACGCGTACTACAACCCTGCATCTGAATTAGAAGGTGATTGCTTTACGATCCAAGAAACCGCAACGATCAGCAGTCAGGCGTATGTCCAAGCTTGGAACTTTGAAGTTCTTGCAGCAGAGCGTGGAACAGATGGGGCATCGACATTTGATGCAGCGTCTGACGCAGTCGCAAACGTCACTACTGTATCAACGGTAGCCAATGCAGTAACCACAGACGCAGCATCTAGGACGGCAAGCCAAGCTGACGTCTCAGCACTTGCAACAGCCGCAAGCATCGCAGGACTTAACAACTTTAACCCGGCATCTGACGCAGTCGCGAACGTCACGACCGTCGGAACGGTGACCAATGCGGTCACCACAGACAGTGCAAGCCGAACCGCTGCTCAGGCTGACGTTTCCGGGTTGGCAACTGCCGCAAGCATTGCGGCACTTAATGACTTTAACCCAGTGTCTGATGCTGTCGTGAACGTCACAACAGTCGGCACCGTAACCAACGCAGTCACCACAGACAGCGCCAGCAGGACAGCAAGCCAGGCTGATGTCTCTGCGTTGGCAACCGCTGCAAGTGTGTCAGCCTTGAACGATTTAGACGCTGCCGGCGTGCGGTCTGCGGTCGGTTTAGCGTCAGCAAACCTTGATGCACAACTTGGAACCGTTGACACTGTGGTTGGCGCGGTGAAGGTCAAGACAGATCAATTGACGTTTACCAGTGCTAACAGCGTCGACGCCACGGCAGCAGTAAGCGTTGACACGTCGTCCATTGCCAACGCAGTCATCGCCGGCATCGGCGGCACTGCGGTCACGATCAGCAGCGTGGTTGCAACGGATGGCACGACGATCACCATTGTGCAAGGCGACGACTACAACAGCAGCGAGTCGCGGCAGATTACCTGGGCAGGTGCAACCGCTGACCAATGGCCGAGCCTGAGCGGAGCCACGTTGTCGCTGACAGCAAGCAACCGCCTGGACTCCCTGACCGTGGTGCCAACCATTACATCACCAACAGGCACGCAGGCTTTCCAGCTTGAGTTAACCAAGGACCAGACCAACATCGGCAGCGGTCGCTATCAGTACGACGTGCAAGCGACACTCGCAAGCGGTCGCGTGGTGACGCTACTTTCCGGGGAAATGATCGTAAAGAAAAGCTATACGGATTAAAACGGAGTAGGTACTACTTGGCGAACGCCAACTCCTAGTCTTAACGGGAACAGTCGATTCCCGCAACTTTTTTTCCCTACAGTTTCCAAAAGTCGAGCAA
>JAAERP010000059.1 GCA_024230215.1 Fuerstiella sp.
CTGGAGATGTCACCCTACCGATCAGCTCCAGCGATTCAACCGAAGGCAGCGTCAGCCCCACATCGATCGTCTTCACCGCTTCCAACTGGAATGTGCCGCAAACCGTCACCATCACCGGCGTCGATGACAACATCGACGACGGCGATATCGACTATTCGATCGAAATCGGAGCCGCCAGTTCGAGCGATGCAAACTACAGCGGCAACGACCCGGCCGATATCGACCTAACGAACCAGGATGATGGCGATACGGCAGGCATTACGGTCAGCAGCCCTTCGGCCTCGATCACAACCGAAACAGGCAGTTCGGTCAGTTTTACCATTGAATTAGATTCCGAACCCACTGCAGATGTCACCCTGCCGATCAGCTCCAGCGACTCAACGGAAGGCAGCGTCAGCCCCACATCGATCGTCTTCACCGCCTCCAACTGGAATGTGGCACAAACCGTCACCGTCACCGGCGTCGATGACAATGTCCAAGATGGCGATGTCGACTACACAGTTGTGATCGAAGCCGCCAATTCCAGCGATGCGAATTACAGCGGCAGCGACCCGACCGATATTAACTTAACTAATCAGGACAATGAAATACCTGGGATTACCGTCAGCAGCCCGTCCGGGTTCACAACGGACGAAACAGGCAGCACGATCAGCTTCACCATCGTGTTAGATTCCGAACCTACCGCTGATGTTACCCTGCCGATCAGCTCCAGCGACTCAACCGAAGGCAGCGTCAGCCCCACATCGATCGTCTTTACTGCCTCCAGCTGGAATGTGGCTCAAACCGTGACGGTCACCGGTGTCGATGACAATGTCCAAGACGGCGATGTCGACTATTCGATCGAAATCGGAGCCGCCAGTTCGAGCGATACAAACTACAGCGGCAACGACCCGGCCGATATCGACCTAACGAATCAGGATGATGGAGATACGGCAGGTATCACCGTTAGTACTCCTTCGACTTCGATCACCGACGAATCAGGTAGCGTGGTCACTTTTACCATCGAGTTAGATTCCGAGCCGATCGCAGATGTCACCCTGCCGATCAGCTCTAGCGATTTAACCGAAGGCAGCGTCAGCCCCACATCGATCGTCTTCACCGCCTCCAACTGGAATGTGGCTCAAACCGTCACCGTCACCGGTGTCGATGACAATGTCGACGATGGCGATGTCGACTATTCGATCGAAATTGGAGCCGCCAGTTCAAGCGATGCGAACTACAGCAGCATCCCCCCAACCAATATCGACCTAACGAACCAGAACGATGACGCCAATCAATCGCCCATCGCCGTCGCGGACGCCGTTACAGTAAATGAAAACGAATTTACATCAAGTCTCGAAAGTGGTGCACTTAGTGTTTTAGACAATGACACGGATGGCGACGAGCAAACTCTGACGGCAGTACTTGTAGGATCGCCTGAAAACGGCGATCTCCAATTCAACGATGATGGTACTTTCACCTACACTCACGATGGTTCAGAAACAGCAAGCGACAGTTTCACTTACTATGCGAACGATGGGAGCGACGACTCAAATATTGCGACGGTGACCATCACCATTAATCCAATTAATGACGCGCCGGTCGCGAATGGCGAATCTTACAACCTTAACGCTGACAGCATCTTTAGCCTGCCAACTCCGGGTATTCTCAGCAATGACACGGATGCCGAGAACGACTCTCTCAACGCGATACTCAACACAGACGTCAGCAACGGCACCCTCACGTTAAACTCGGATGGCTCGTTTAGCTATGAACC
>JAAERP010000060.1 GCA_024230215.1 Fuerstiella sp.
AGGACATCAACGCCGTTTATGTTCCCGTCCTGAACGCCGATGGCGTCCTGATCTGGGGGGTCGGCTGGGCCGGCGTTGGTCGCGTGCTTAGTGTAACTTATACCCTCGGTGATGTGCTTAGACTCGGTGCCGAGATCTAAGGTTACCTCAATCTTGCCCACCTCGTCGATATTCTGGTTTTGTGCCTCAGCATTTCGGCTTGCCTCGTGCCGATATGATACCGTTCCAGTCCAGTACCCGTTCCCGATGTACTGAACACTCGGCACCCGCTGGTTAAGCGTCACTCCGTCCGCAATCACCGATGTGGGAGATGCAGCCATAATCGCCGTTATAGCCTGTGCTGATGTGGCCCCCTGCGTCTCAACGCGGTAACTTCTCTGGTGGGTACTATTTTTACCGTTGGACGTTGTTACCCTACTGCCAACCTTCTCGCGTGCCATGTCTTACCTCCCGTTAATAAACGTTGTTCCACCGCCGGCATTCATGTCTGCCATGCGTTTCATTTCGTCTAGTTTCTCGTTTGTTTTCTTCTGTTCGTCTAATTGCTTCTCGCCGACTTCCACAACACGTGAAACGCCTTGCCCGACACCAGCACCGCCGACAAACGAA
>JAAERP010000061.1 GCA_024230215.1 Fuerstiella sp.
CTTGGATGTGAAGGAAGCGACGCCGGCAAGAATATTAGTACTTGATCGCAGTGCGAGCATTTCCGAGGCAGCGAAGAAACAATCATTGATTCAGGTTGCAGAATTTCAGAAATCGCCCGACTGTCATCTTGTGACGTTTGGAGCTCCATTAGATGCAGAGGATGTGTCAGGCTTCTCGTCCGTCACAAGCATTGGAGTTCAGCCGACACGTGGCCAAACTCCTCTTTCCGCCGCGATTGCCAGGGCGCAGGCTTTGATTCCATGGGGGGCGTCCGGTAGTGTGACCGTTGCAAGTGATTCATTAGCGACTCGCCCTGATGATGATCGGGCCATTGCCGCGTTGCGGCAGCAGAAGATCCCAGTTCACTGGGTGCAGTTGGAAACCGTGATTAGACCCACGACGCCGGTGGGCGTTAACTGGCAAACACCGCTCAGGAAGGGTTCCGATTCGAGGATTGACGTGCGTCTCGTTTTACCTGCGGCAGGGGCCAATGGCGCGTTGATTCTTAAGTCAGGCGAAATCGAATTAGCGCGTTCAGGTTTCTCGGGTGCGGGCGAAACGGAAGTACCGCTGAGCTTTGAACCAGAAGAATCCGGGTTCCTCGATGCTGTCGTCGTGGCTCAGTCCAGTGATGGTAGCGAACAGGAACTCGCTGTGGTGCTGCCAATTCTGCCA
>JAAERP010000062.1 GCA_024230215.1 Fuerstiella sp.
CGAGCAGCTTTGCGTTGTTGGCCCTGAGTCTGTTGGCACGCTTGGGCTGCCGGTCATCAAAACAAAAGGCGAAGTCGTGCCGGCTGTTACTGGCGAACGACTTGCTCCTGCGGGACGGCTAGAGCGGTGAATCCTTCCAGCTCTCAGCAGCTAAGATCGTCGACGTCCCGCAGATCTTTGTGGCCTAGCAAGGCGGCGATTGACGCACTCTTCTGCGAGAGCGGGTTTAATCTGACTTTTGATGATTGTTTTCGCTGCGTTCGTCATCTAGAATCCGCATTCGTCATCTAGAATCCGCATTCCACTCATACCGTCAAATGGCGTTTGTTTGCTCGTCGATGAAAGGTTTTCAGATGCTGTTTTCTCGATTTGTCCTTTTGGCCTCTGTCGGCTTCTTGACGCTTCTCATCAGTCAGCAAACCGATGCGAGCGTGATGGTGACGGTAGGCAATATCAATAACGCCGCCGATGACACCGGTTATGGTGCAGTCGGTTAGGAATACCGGATCAGTGCCACCGAGGTCACAAACAGCGAGTACGCGGCGTTTCTGAATGCTGTGGCCGCCACCGATACCTACGGCCTTTACAACTCAGAAATGTCGGGGACTTATGGTGGCATCAGCCGAACCGGACCGTCCGGTAGCTTTATCTATTCGGTCAATTCAGACCGCGGCGAGAACCCGGTGGTGTACGTGAGTTTCTATGACGCGTTGCGTTACACGAACTGGCTTCACAATGGGATGGGGAACGGTGACACGGAAAACGGTGCTTACACGATCACGGACGAGGGAATTACGAACAACAGCATCACTCGTAACCCCGGTGCGACTTGGTTTCTTCCCAGCGAAGATGAG
>JAAERP010000063.1 GCA_024230215.1 Fuerstiella sp.
ACGAATCGACCAATCGACCACGAATCGACCACGAATCGACCAATCGA
Source organism: Fuerstiella sp. (assembly GCA_024230215.1). Classification (GTDB taxonomy): domain Bacteria; phylum Planctomycetota; class Planctomycetia; order Planctomycetales; family Planctomycetaceae; genus Fuerstiella. The sequence continues at coordinate 48 of JAAERP010000063.1, forward strand.
CCACGAATCGACCACGAATCGACCATAGGCCGCCAGAGCAATCAAGACCGGGAAAGTTCTGAGTAGGTTCCTGAACAACTTTCCCTGAAAGATTCCTCTGATTTTCCAAAGCACGCAAACCGCTGCGAATCCTCACGAATCACGCCACCGCTTTGGCAACCGTGATCGGGAATGTTCTCAAACAAAGTTCCTGGCACGAATCATCTGCTGAGGTAGTGAGGTCTGGCCAGAACCGGCAACTGCAGGGGATGCAGGGGATGCTGGGCATACTTCCCCGGATCTTTACGCGAGAGATGTTGTGTGTGTCACACATCGACACACATACAGTATGTGACACACACACAGGTTCAGACGGGAACTCTGGGGAATCATCCCCTGCATGCCCAGCATCCCCTGCACAAGTTGGGTACAGTGTCTGTACCAAGAACGTACCCATAGCGTACCTAACAACACGGACAAGCAGAGGCAGGGGGCCAGCGGGCGCAACTTCCGCAATTGCGGAAGTTAGCAGGACATTATCGCCGCGCCAGCGTCTTGCGCCACCCAGCACCGGACGCCCGCCGCACCAGCTCTCGAGCTTCCCCGTGATTGCTCGCGACGTCGATCGTCTCGCCCAGACTGCGGTCGTTGCTGATCGTCATGTAACGCAGCGCGTCACAGGCGTGATCGTCCTTCTTTAATGGCTCCGGTTTCGCGTCCTGCGGATTGAGGCCCTTGCCGGTTGATTTCTTCCAGCGGTAGCTGCGGAGCTCACGGCAGAGGTTCGGGCAGTTGGCCTCATGGATGTACAGCCGCGGGACGCTGATCCGTTCCCCGTCCGGCCCGTCAATCAGTAGCGATTGCTTGAGCAGATACTTAACGTGCTCGATGCCTTCGAGGACGCGATTGTAGGCACCAGATAGAACAATGGGCTCTACTTCATCCTCCGGATTCGTGTACTGTCGCAGCTTGCTGGCGATCCTGAAGCCGTCAGGATTCGCGGGGTCGGCAAAGCTACGGCCGTGCAGGTGGTCGTCCCTCCACGGATGGCGCCGGTAGACTTCGACCAGGTGCTCTACAGTCGTCCGACTCTGGTCGTTGCTGTAGTATTCGTCATAGACGTGCCAGCGGCCGTCACGGCCACGCAAAGCCCACAAGCACACGAAAAAGTTTGCCTGCCCGGCACCCCAGTCGATGGCCCGCATGTGGACGGCATCGTCCGGGATCTGAGCCCAAACCTCATCGCCCACGTAATGCAGAGCCGGATTCAGCTCTTTGTAGATCAGGCCCTCGTACGACGCGAACATGCCACGGATGCGGACGTCCTGCATATCCTCCGGCACCATCGCCAGGAACTCGGCGAACCATTCAGGATCGACGTGACCCAGCTCGGCCGCAACCGCCGTGTTGCAATAATGCACCGCCCAGTTGTCGGGCAGGTACGTCGCGCCACGGATCCGCATCGCCTTATCCGCTGGCGCTTTCCCAAACCGAATCATTTCTTCCAAGTTGGCCGACATGGCCGGATCGATCGGCGTGAACTCTGCCAGCTTGTTGCCGCGATAGTGCAGCATGTTGGCCTCACGGCAGCCGCGCGTCACCTCCGTCAGCAGCTCCCACGGAAATTGCTCAATAAATGCGAATCCGCCGACCGATCTGGCCTGCATCTGACGCCGGCCCTGTTCGTAGCTCTTGAATTCAAGCACCCAATTGTTGCCGTTTTCGTCCGGCTGCAACGGCACCCGGTACGGCCAATTCGCGTTTGAATTGTACCACTTGATTTTATCCTGCTGGACCATGTAACCGGGCAGATGGCCCTTCTGATCGAGCTTTTCGTCGTACAGACTCATGGTCTGCTCATAGCTGCCGGCAATGACCCAGAACGGACAGTTTTTTCTGACGGGGGCATTCTCCAGGATGAACCGCACGGCCTTCGCCAGTACGCAGGTCGTTGTGCCGGCCCCGTTCCCACCGAGGCAGAAGACCACGCCGTTTGTGTCATCGATGGCGAAGCCGGTCTGCTGGTCGAACGCCTCCGGCTGATCGTCGCGAGGCATGTAAGAAAAATAGGCCGGCAGGCCCTCAACATCCCAGCCGGGAACACCGCCGCCGATGGCCTTCGCGCGGTCCACCTCCGGCGTCACATCATCGGGGCACATCTCGGCCAGCTTGCGGACGCAGGCGACCACCGCCGGCAGCCACCGCATATGATCGGGATCCGTCGAGCCGTACAGGTTATTCGCCAGCTCGGCGCAGGCGTGCAGCCGTGGGCGATTCTGGAGCGCCGGCCATATCGAATCAGCGGCCACCTGCTGAGCAGCCACAGCGGCACGTTGTTCCTTCGCCCGTTTCTTCACGGCAGGCTTGATCCTGAGCCGCTTCATTCCGTGGCTTCCAACTCTTCCACCGCCGCGAACTCGATGCCGTCAATGGCGAAGCCGTCCATCTGTGCGAGGAAGGCCCGCTTTTCCGCCCACTCTTCATCGGGGCAGAGATGATACAGCCGATGCAGCTCCCGATAGTTCCACATCCGATCCATTGCAGCCAGTCGAGCAGGCCCGGCGAAGTTAGCACTCTGACGCTGCCAGACAGCCGCCCGGAACGCCGCTTTCTTCATCCACCGGCATATAGTGGCCTTGCTGACACCAGTAGCGTCGGCGGTCTCACGATAGGTGACGCCGTTCGCCACCGACTCGATTACCAACTCTTCGCGCGGTGTCCACTCCGATTCTTCGGTGGTGGTCTTGTCTGCTGTCATAACCAGAATTATATCCTACCGCCGCCCAAAAACGCAACACGTTGCCGTTTCAGCACTTGCGCCGATCTGATTTATTTTGCGGATAATGTATTGATATCACTACACCCGAGTGCCGATATCGTTACAATGGGGAGCAGAGACGAGAGACCGAAACCGGCCAGTGAGACGGCCCAACAGGAGCAAAACAATGAGCAGCTTTGTCGTGTCGCCCGAGGTCATTAACAACATCGCCCCGCTTTTTTACGAAGGCGAATACAGGCGCACCGAGCACGTCACCCGCTTCGGCCAGCAGCTGATTGACCTCAATGTGCAGAGTGTCAACGCCAATTATCCGGACCACCCGCCCGAGGAATCGTATTCGTTCCGGTACAACGCCACGCCAGTGAAAGATATGCAGCGGCTCCGGCATCTGGAATGCTGGATGTACCAGTCAGACAACGGCGGCTGCCATCTGCACGATCTGTACAAGCAGGCCACGCAGATAGCTGATCGCCTACGCTGCCAGATCCTACGAACGCTGCCCGAGTATCAAGCCACGTCATATGCGTAACCATTCCGCCCGCTTCGGCGGGCTTTCTTTCCCCGGCCAGTGAGACGGCCACAATTGGGAGTACCTGAACATGATGATTTCCGAACTTGAAAATCATGAGATTATTGACCTGTGCGATGCCGGCGGCGGCATGACAGACGCAGAGGCCGAGCGAATGCGTGATATCGTTTTTCTGTCTGAGTGGTCCGACCACGACACCCGCGACATCCCAGACGCCGAATGGTTGCGGATGCTGACCGAGGCGGCGAACAGCGGCGAGCTGAGCGAAGAGGAAACCCAGCTGATCGCACAGGCCGCCACGGAAGTCGCTGGAGCCATCTTTGAAGACACGGCAGGCGAACACATTGAGGATCGACTCCAGACGGCCCGCAAGTGGATAAACAAGGGGACAGACGCCGACCTTGACGGGCAGGACCGTATTGCCCTGGACCTCCTGCACGACGCCGCGACGGGCATCACCAGCGACCTGACGGACGCAGAGACCAACGACGTGATACGCAACGCCACTATCAGCGAAGCCTGCGAGTCTGCCACGGCCATCAACGGGATTATCCTCGTGGACGGCCGCCGCGCTTACGTCGCACAGTAACACCCGGAAGCTCCGCAGGGTCTGGCCCCCGCTCTGCGAAAGTCTCACACAGGGGGCCGCTTTCGACCACTAACGACCACTAACTCCACCAAACATCGCCAATTTCAACTTTTCCGAAAGCCTGACATGTACAAACTCGAACTCTTCGACCACGAATCTGAATCGACCGCGTTCACCACCACCGGTGCCTCAGTGGCAGAGTGTGCTGCTGAGCTTATGCTGGCCATACAGGACCACGCCGGAACCGACGCCGCAGAATACCTACCAGTAATCAGCGAGGGCCTGCAGATGCTCTTTTCCGCCTTCGTGGACGCAGAAGGCCCGTGCAGGATCTCAAACCCGGAAATGAGCGGCCAAGGCTTCGATCTGGTCCTCAGCCACTACACGGCTAACGCTAAACACACCGCCGGCCCGTGGCGTCAAGGTCACGGCAGCTTTGTCATCTCCGACAATCCGGCCCCCGGATTACAAGGCAGTGATGACGTGGCCCATTACGGCGGGCATCTTATCTGCGAGTCAGTATCCAACGCCAACGCGGCATTGATCGCCGCCGCGCCGGACATGCTGGACGCCCTCCACGCGGCACGTCATGCACATGCCACATTCATGGACACAACACCCAGCGGCCAGACGTCAGACCAATACGACGCCATGTGCAAAGTACACGCAGCCATCAGAAAGGCCACCGACCAATGAGCGAAAACTACCGAGGTTACAGCATCACGTACAACCCGCCGCCAATCCCCACGCGGAAACTGGACTATCAATACGCCTGCTGGGATGGCGACCACTATGGGGCAGCTGCCAGCATGGAAGCCGCCAAAGCGGAAATTGACGAGCAGCTTGAAGACGAGGCCCCCGCCGATCCGTGGCCGCTCAGTGTCGCCGAAGCCGCCAGCCGGCTCGGCGTAGAAGTCAGCCGCGTGAAACAGATGTGCCGCAAACGTCAGCTACGTTGGGGCCGGATCGGACAGCGCACAATCGGTATCGTCGAAGAATCCGTGACCCAGTATCTGGAGGCTAAGACTAATGGCTGATCCGCACTACGACATCGACGCCTTTATTGTCCTCGAAGACTACGACCACCTGATTGGCTTTGACGCCGAACTCGTCCGCTGGGCCGGCGACAACATCATGGCTCGCGGCTTCAACACCGAGACCGGCGACCCGGAAGAGAGATCCTACGAAGTGGACGATACCCCCAGTTTTCGCGACCACTGGAACCCGTGGACGGAACAGCATTACACGACCGACGTGCCGAATCGAGACGTAACCCTTATCGCCCGAACCCCATTACTGTGAAAGCATGACCATGACCAAACTCACCCCCGAACAACGAACAGAGATCGAGCAGGCCGCGCTGTATCAGATCCGTCTCACCCACGACCTGGGCGGCTTCGACTTCCCGGTTAAGGTGCATCTGATGGAACGGACCGACGACGCCGACATTGTGCAGGTAGCCAGCGCCATCCCGCCACGCGGCCGAGGCATGGGCCTGATTCAATACTTTGCGGTGGAACGTGACGAGCTGGCCACAGCCACCCGAGTACATGCCAGCGACCACGCCGCTTTCCTGGCGGCTCAGGTGGCCCGCACGAATACGGATACAACGCACAGCGTCCGCAAGATCGGCCAGTTCTACGTGGTCGTCCAAGGTTGCGAGCCCGGTGCACACGCGATCTGTTACACGGAGGCCGACGCACATGTGGGTTGATTTACTTTACTTGGGCGGCGGCACTACGGCAGCCGTCGCCGCCAGCTGGGCCAGTCTTGAGGCCACCTATCACCTGACGCCGGCGAGTGCCCGGCGGATCGCCCTCACCACGTTTGCGGCCACGGCCGCCCTGTTCGCATGGATAACATTATGATTGAATGCCCGATATGCGGAGTCTGCCAACTACAAGGACAAGCACAATGAGCGCGATCCTTATCAGCCCCCTTGACGACCCCTACAACGACATCGGTGCCACCGTCGTATTCGCTCCGTCGATCCTGCACGCGGCCGCAGAGTTCACCGACGAGCTGGCCTTTTTCGAGTTCAGCCACCGGCCAGAGTGGGATAAGTACGAGGCCACCGGATTCACCTGTCAGGCAATGGTGGAAGAAGGTTGGACGGTCCCGTGTCGGTTTTGCGAGCAGGACGTCAACGACGAATACGACCGCGACGGCGAGCTACGCGACCCCACAGAGCCCGTCTATGACAAGCGCAACGCCTACTGCAGCCAGCAGTGCAAGGACGCACAGGCCGCAGTCTGGCACGAATACGCCAAACGCAAGGCGCTAACCTCAGCCGTGGCCATCGTCCTATTCGGGCCGGACATTGACATCACGTACGCCAGCGGATCGTCACGGTCTGGATGGTGCAAATGCAAGCAGGAGCCGCACCTCTCCGGCATGGTGGAATTCCGCTTTCCCGGCAGCAAGGGCAAGGTTAACGGGTGCCCACACTGCCGACAGTTCGGCGTCACACGGAGAGACCTTGCGGCCTGGAAGACGTGGCGAAAACTACCGCAGGCCGATTAAGGTTTCTGAATGCCGGTGCCCCAGATCCGAGGCGTCAGCGCTGTGGCTAGACTGCCGATCGCCATGATTACCTTGTAGTCGGTGGACGACAGATCCGACTCAAGGAAAATCTTGCCGGCCGTCGTGGACAGGAAGTACAGCGTTGAGACGGCCGCAGAGTTCACTGTCATGACCTGCGAGGCATTTATTGCGACCGACTGATTGATGGCCGCCGTGTTCACCGCGAAGCCGATCGCTCCGATTCTGTTAGCGTCATCGCACTTAGCCAGGAACACTTTCCCGGTAGTCTCGTCCAGGTAGACGACTTCGCCGGCGGCGATCGCTTCGCCGGCCGTGTAGCTGCCATCGCCTTGCGAATTCGGAACGGTGATCGTCGAGATCGTCAAGTCTGCCATTAGTCGGCGTCCTCTGTGGTGGTGGTTTCTCTTGCCATTTGCTCGGCAAAGTCGGCTTCGTCAATGTCCATCGCGGTCGGCTCGTACCCCGCCGCGTCTACGCTGGCCGGTATGCTATCGAGCAGCCGGCTTAGAATCCCGCGTGCCGTGTTCTTCCGGTCCGGAACCTGCGCCGCCCGGCCGTCGAGATCCACCAGACAAATCGAGTGGATCAGACGCCGCAGCTCGGCAGTGTGCTCGTCACTCAGCTGGCCGCCGGCAAGGACGAACGGCGGAACGAGATCGTAGACCATGCCAGCCAGCGGCTGGAGGTCCGACACAAAACCATCTACGAAGACGTCGCGGTCCATTACTCGTGTAGTCCGTTCAAAGCCTCAGTGATATCGTCGAGACTGGCAGTATAGCCGGCCTCACCCAGCTGACGAGCAGCCGACACAGAATCCAGATCCGCATCGTCAGCCGCCAGACTCAGAATCTTCTCAGCCAAATCGTCACCCGTGATCGTTTCCAGCTTTTTCGGTGCTGATGGTTTCACATCTGCTACAAAGACCCTGCGGTCTTCGGCCAGCTCAGGTGCTGGCTTGTCGCCGCTCGTGCCCTCTGCGGCAGCATCATACGCATCCTCAATAGGATTCACATTTTCTACCATCAAATCGGCCTCACGGTTAGCTGGAGTAATACCCAGACGGGCCGCTTCTGTAAACACGTTATCTAGCGAGCAGCGCTTTCCGCGAGCAATTACGTCCGGATATTGCCCCATCGTGAGCAATTCTTCGATTGTGGCCGGATCCTCCGGCTCTATGTCGTTCATCGCCCGGAATTTGGACCGCAGCGAATCCAGCCGTTTTTGCCCCTCGTCAGACGATCGCTGCCGCTGAGCTGCAGCTGTCAGCACTGAGGAATCCGGGACCACACTACCGGGCTCGGCCGCTTCCTTCTTGATTAGGACCGTCAGAACCTGGCCGAACTCATCGAAGAAAGGCCCCTCATATGATCCGTCTGACTGCTGGATCGCATACGCCTTGGCCACCCACTCGTATTTCCGTGGATCCTTGCCGAACTGTTCCAGCAGGTCAGCGACTGGCTCTAGGGTGTTTGCCCGTGCCCCAGCTTCACGAATCTGTTTGTGTGCGGCCTTGACCGCTTCGAACGCCGCCCAGAACGCAGGGACCGGCAGGCCGTCTGTGTCGATGCCCCGGCCGTCGAGCACTTCCATCCATGCTTCCCCGAAATGAACAAACGGCTGCACGAGGCGAACGCACTCGGCGGGGAAGTCACCGCCGTGCATCACCACGGAGATGGCCGCGGAAATTGCTTCTTCCAGATCGGAGGAGAACGCCGGCTGATCCGAATCCTGCCAGTGCTGGTGTGCACGTATCAGGGTATCGGTCGCCGTCATGATTTGATCGGTCCGGTTTGGCAGCTCGGCTGTACTCATGTGTATCGAATCCGCTACAGTGTGTTACGCAGAAGGATCGGAATGATCCGCCATCAAGGTTTAAGGTGTAGCGGATCTGACACGTCTATTCAAGTCGATTTGATACGGCCAAAGAATCGCGACCAATTTCGACAAATCACGGGCCTGGGGGTGAAGCGCAGCGTCAGTCACGAAATACTGGCCGCAGTCCACCGGCTAACGGCAGGAGCCGTACGGCGCAGCGCACGTCTGTAGGATCGTGGTAGTAGCCTGGCGTAAGACATGCCACGCTAAGCGATCGGTCGGCAGGACTCTTTTTTTTGACCTCCTTCACTTCCGGGAGTGTGTCACACTTGATACATTCGATAAGCAAGTGAACCCAGAAGGAGGCCAACCACACGATGAAATTCTGTCAGCACGTCCAGCACTATCGCCGCGCTAACGACTGGTCACAAAACCGTCTAGCCACAGCCATTAACCGGAGCCGGTCAGCCGTCGCCACATGGGACAGCGGCCAGAGCGTTCCGGATTTCGTCACAGGCTGCCAAATCGCTGAAGTGCTCGGAATCACACCAGGCGAACTACTCCACGGCCCCGGCCAGTTCGCGGCCAATCTTGTTGCGCTTCGCTATGCGCAAAGAATTTCCGGCCTCACAATGGCGAACCATCTACGAATGAAGTTCTCCACGCTCGAAAACATCGAGCTCGGTCGGCGCGTACCCAGCGAGGACGCCCCCCTAACCGCAAAGTTCGCGAAACAATTTGCTTGCTCACCGACCGTGCTGTACGGGGAAATCGATATCTGCGACGTTTTCTCTTGACGCGAGTGTAGCGAATCCCGTACACTCCCCGGCGAAGCGTAATCCTCACAACCCGAACAGGATGTTCCACAATGTTAGTTTTGTCCAGGAAGCGCGGCGAGCGGATTCGCATTGGTGACGATATTACTATCGTCGTGACTGACATCTGCCTCACGAAAGTCAAACTGGCCATTGAGGCGCCACGGTCAATCAAGATTTTGCGTGAAGAACTATCCCTAACCCCGGAGTGTGACAATGACGACAGCAGCAACAGCGCACGTCCCAGTAATCGGCCCGATGCCCCACACGAACAAATGGCATGACCTGCGGACGTTCGACCCTGAGAGAACCGAACGGCCGGTGATCATCGGGGCCAGTGAGATTGCTGTGGCCTGCGGAGTGTCGCCATACAGTACGCCGCTGCAGCTGTATCTGGAAAAACGCGGCGAGATGGAGAAGGAATTCAGCGACGAACAGAAGGAGCGTATGGCCTTTGGTCAGAAGCTGGAGCCGGTGATTCTGGAGGCGTACGCGGATCGTATGGGGCTGCATGTGGACGCCGACCAGCCAATGTACTTCCATCCGGATCATTCATGGATGGCCGCCACGCCGGACGGTGTTGCCTTTGGTGACGAGATCGGCCAGCGGCACGGCTTGGAGTGCAAGGCCACGAGCTGGCGAATGTACGATGCGACAGGCGAAGAGGCCGACGCCTTCGGTGAGGATGGCACAGATCAGGTTCCGGCCATGTACGTGATGCAGACGCAGCAGCAGATGGCCGTCTGCGGCTTCGATCGCGTAGATCTGCCGGTACTGTTCGATGGCAGCAAGTTACGAATCTATCACATCGATCGAAGCGAAACGATTATTGAGGCCATTGTGGCCGCCGGCAGCGAACTCGCGGAGCGGATCATAAACAACGACCCGCCGCCGCCGGACTACGGCCACGCCCGGACGCAGGAAGCTATTCAGGCCCTGTATGGCTTCGACGCCGACGCGGATCCGATGGAGCTGGACGAAGACGCCGACATGTGGACCTGGCAAGTCAAAGAGATGACCGCACAGATCAAGGAAGTCGAGAAGCGGAAGGCGGAACTGCAGAACCGAATCATTGCCGCCTTCTGCGGTGCGTCGAAAGCTGTCCTGCCGAACGGCGAGAAGCTGAGCCGTACGCAGATCGCCGAAACCTACGTCACAGACGACGACGTTCTGCGGCTGGCCGATAGGGTGGGGCAGGTCAAACGCAAAGGATACGAACGCCTCAACCTGCCGCGCAAGCGAAAGGCGTGACATGGGCAGAAGATGTTAAACGGCCGTGGTGGTCTTACGTTGATTGATTTCCCTCTTTTTTTTTGGAGTAACACACAGTGAGTACAGAAACAGCGATATCAGTAGCCTCAACCTCGTTTTGGGATGACGCTCAAAAGTTCGAGCTTATCCAGCGCGTCGCGGTAATGTTTTCCAAAAGTCCCTTAGTCCCGAAGGAGTACCAAGGGGCGGGGGGCGTCGGATCGTGCGTCATAGCCATGAACATGGCCAGCCGTATGGGAGCGGACCCCATTATGGTGATGCAGAATCTGTACATGGTTCACGGCCGTCCAGGGTGGTCTAGTCAATTCCTAGTCGCCTGTTTCAACCAGACCGGACGATTTGAGCCGATACGATACGAATTCAGCGGAACCGAGGGGAAAGACGACTGGGGATGCACAGCCGTCAGTAAGGATCTGGCGGCAGGTGGTGACGAACTGCGCGGGCCAAAGATCACAATCAAGATCGCCAAAGCGGAGGGGTGGTACGGGAAGAACGGCAGCAAGTGGCAGACCATGCCCGAGCTAATGCTGCGATATCGGTCTGCGGCCTGGCTCGTGCGGACCATCGCCCCAGAGCTGGCTATGGGCCTGCAGACAGCCGAAGAAAACTCAGACGCCGAACAACCGAGCGTTACCGTAGTCGACCCGCCGAAGACATCAGCCACCAGTCGTACAGAGGCCCTAGCTGAGCGGCTGACGGCCGACGAGGAAGCCAAGCCAGCTAAGAAGAAAGAGGGGGTGCCGTCAATACACATGGTGCTATCGGCGGCCATTCTCAAGGCGGCCGACATCGAAGCGCTGACGAAACTCAACGAGGAACTGCAGTCATGCGCTGACGACCTGACTGCGGCTGAACTGGCAGAACTGACGGGATTGATGGACAAAGCAGCAAAAACTCTTCCGTCACGCGATCTGTAACACTCCGGCCGGCCAGCAGTCAGGAAGTAGGGAGCCTGGCAGAACTGCTGGCCGGTTTTTCTTTCAAGGATGAATATGGACGCCATTACGATCGTGCTGCCGCCAGTCAATCCGAAGCTGAACGCGCACAACAAAGGTCACTGGCGTGGCAAGCTGAAGGCCGTGAAGTCACTGAGGCAGTTGGCTGGGTTTTTGACACGAGAGCAGACGCGAGAACAGTGGCCAGCTGCGACGATTCAATACCGTTTCTTTTTTCCGAACAAGCTCCGAAGAGACCAGGCCAATGCGATACAGAGCCAAAAGGCCGCCATAGACGGAGTTGTTGACGCGGGATTGATACCAGACGACGACTGGCAGCATTTGGCGATTGCCGGCGTCACATGTGAAGTTGACCGAACGAACCCCCGAGTAGAACTTGTATTTTCCAAGACCACCAAAAAGGTAATCCCATGAGCACAGCAGAACTAGAACAAGCAGAAGAAGTGACGAAGCCAACCAATGAATTGGCGGTTACGGAAGTCGCCGCCCTGACACTGCAGAACGTCGAAACCCAAATGGAGACGTTCAAGCAGGAGGCAACGGCGAACATTGCCGAGGTAAAATCCGAATGGATGGGACTGCAGGCAGACATCGAAGACGCTGACGGTTGCACGGCCATCATCGCCGCGCACAAAACATGCAAGAAGATGAAGGCCGAATTCGAGAAGAAGCGGAAATTCTACAAGACGCCGCTCAATGCCATGTCAAAGCTGATCGACGGAACGGCCCGCTTTTGCATCGACGCACTGGACGAACCCGAAGCCCACTTGGCGGAACAGCGTAAAATCATCGACGCCGAAAAGCTGCGCATCAAAGAAGAGAAGCAGCGGAAAGCTGAAGCCCAGCTGCAGGACCGTGTGGAGAAGATGACCGCCGTTAATGGAACGCTGGACCTGCTGCAGCTGCGGGTAATGTCGCCGGCAAAGTTTGCGGAAACGCTGGCAGCCGCAACCACCGCGCACGATAAGGACCTGGCCGAGAAGGCGAATCTGCAGGAGGCTCAATTCGTGATCGCCAAGCTGGCTGAGTACGGCCAGACCGCCACGATCGAACAGATCCTGCCAATGGACGCAGAAACGCGGCAAGTGCTCGTGGCCGATGCCATCCATGTGCATACGCTGGCCGAAGAGGATCGCAAGAAGGCTGAAGAGGAACAGCGGCAGCAGGCCGAGCAGCAGCAGGCCGAGCTGGCGAAGCTCCGAGCGGAAGCCGAAGAACGGGACCGCCAGGAGCAGGAACGGCTGAAGGTCGAGAAGGCCGAACGCGAAGAAACCCAGCGGATCCAGGACGCACAGCAGGCCGAGCTGCAGCGGCTCCAAAATGCAGAGGCAGAGCGGCTGCGGGAGCAAGTGCGGCAACAGGAAGCCGAAGACGCCGCCGAAGCAGAAGCCGAACGCAAGGCGGAAGCTGAGGCCGCCCAGAAGAAGCAGGAGGCCGCCGACAAGAAAGCCGCCCAGAAGAAGGCCCGAGCCAACAAGAAGCGGCAGGAGGAACTACAGCCACGCAGGGACTTTCTGAATAACTACGCCACGCACCTGGACACGTTGCAGACGCATACCGATTTCTGGATGGGGGAAGATAACGAGGACTTTGCGGCCGTTCGCACAATCCTGGAGGAAGCCGCCCGAAGCGTACTGGAACTGGCGGCCGATCTTTCGTGATGCTGCACTGGCGGAAACTCAAGGAGGACTGAAATGATGCCGAAGGAACTCGAAGAAACAATCAAGACCGCTCGAATCATCAATCACGCTCGCGGCTATTTTGCTGCGGTGCTGGACTGCACGAAATACGTCAGCGAACGGAATCGGGAACAGGCGATTGCTCGGCTCATGAAAAAATACGAATCGGACCACCCAGAATACGTGAAGGTGAAAAATGACTGCTGAACACACAACACGCTGGCTGATTCGCCGGGACATCGAAGCCGCACTGGAACTCGGAGCGATGGTTCCGTGGGATCAGGGCGACCTGCTGGAACACAACAAACAACGCAACGCGATCGCGATGGTGTGCGAGGATTCTGACCAGCAGATTGTCGGCTGGCTGGCTTACACGCTGGCCATGCCGCACGTCGGTATCGTGAACATCGCGTGCGATGACTGGACCGCGCCGGCTGAGTCACTGATGCAGCGACTGCTCAACAAAATGGGCGACCGTCGCGACCTGATCACGGTGACGGTGCCGGATTACCAGGACGATATCCTGTGCATGTTTCGGGCGTGCGGGTTCGTCGTCTGGCATCAGACCGGCGACGTGATCCAGATGCGATATGACCTGCCGAT
>JAAERP010000064.1 GCA_024230215.1 Fuerstiella sp.
AGCCGGAACGGCCCTTCGGGTGCTTCGCACTATTGATTCCCGACCCCTTTTTTCACGCCCCTTTTTTCACGCCCCTTTCCCACGCCCATCGTTTAACCGCGTTGCCCATCGGGCCGCGTTTTTTTTGGCGAAACGCGGGGCGTTGCCCTCGCGGTTAAACGAACTATAGTCTGTCAGCCAGAATTGTTCGCACCCACGCCCCAATACAAGCTCCAAACGCAAGCGAGTGAGTGAGTCTACGACTCCCAACAAAGAACCGACGCCACTCAGGAACTCGTGAAGAAACGGTCCTATCGTTTAACCGCGTTGCCCATCGGGCCGCGCTTTCCGCCAAAAGAAATCGACGCGTTCCTGCTTATTGTTTCGAAAACCTCTCCCGTACTGTCAGCAGCCATTTGCCCCCCCACAAGAATCTTGCATCAAAGAATGCCGCACATGCAACGCCCACATCACTCAGCAGCGTGGAAAATGCTGCTTACCCTGGCCTTAAACACAGTTGCCGTGGGCGGGCAGAACTCTGCCGTGGAAGAACAGTACGTCAAAACCAAAGTCATGATTCCTGCCCGAGACGGAATCGGGCTCTATACGGAGATCTATGCGCCGCGTCACGCTGCTGACGACGTTCCCATCATATTCCTAAGGACCCCCTATCGCGTCGCAGAATCTGATGGTGCATTCACTCGCTACTTCGATTCCACGTTTCACGAACTTGCAAAACACGGCTACATCTTCGCGGTTCAGGATGCTCGAGGACGACATAACTCGGAAGGGCGTTTCGAATGGAATCGGCCCGTTCGACACCGTAAGGACAAGAATGCGATCGACGCTTCCACGGATGCCTTTGATTCCATTGACTGGTTTGTGCGCAACATCAGCGGGAACAACGGGCGAGTAGGCATGCTGGGCGTTTCTTACCCCGGCTGGTATGTCACGATGGCACTTATTGATCCGCATCCGGCACTACGTGCCGCCAGCCCGCAGGCGTCGCCGTCGGACTATTTCATCGGAGACGATTTCTACCATTTCGGAGCTTTCCGTCTGGGTCCCAGCGCCGAGCTGCCTTATCTGTTCGATTTCGATCCCAAACAGAATTCTCGCTTTCCATTCGACCAGATCGACACCTACGAATTCTTTCTGGATATGGGCCCCCTGGACAACATGAACAAACGTTACCTGCATGGAGTGTCGCCGACGTGGGATAGATTTATGGCTCACCAGACATACGACAAGTTCTGGAAGACCGGTGGCACGCTGCAGCATCTGACCGAAGTCACCGTTCCAACCTTGAACGTTGTCGGTTGGTGGGACGCTGAAAACCTGGGCGGAGCGCTGGACATTTACGACAGGCTGGAACCGCTGGACGACACAAACATTAATCACATCGTGGTTGGTCCATGGGCGCACGGCCAGTGGTCGCGGGGGCCAAGGGAAAATCTGGGCGAATACCAATTCGGATCTGACACAGTCGCTCACTATCAGAAAAACATAGAAGTTCCATTCTTTGCACACTACCTGAAGGATCAGGGCAACCTGACCCTCAACGAAGCCACAATGTTTCAAACCGGATCAAACGAGTGGCAAACGTATTCGTCGTGGCCACCAACGGACCTGGTGCGCTCCACGCAACTCTACCTGCAGGCTGATGGAACACTTTCATTTGATAAGACAAACGAATGCAAAGCGGACTTCGTTCAGTACGTTTCTGACCCGAATAAGCCAGTCCCATACTCCAAACGACCAATCATGGGATTCTGGAGCGGCCTTAAGGGCAGCGATGAACCACGGTTTCAACGAGCCGGAAAATTGTGGAAAGTTGAGGACCAGCGATTTGTGCACGGTCGGCCGGACGTAATCAGCTTTGTCACCGAGCCCCTGATCGACGATGTCGAACTGGTCGGAAGTATTGTCGCCCATTTGTTTGCATCAACTTCCGGGACTGATTCGGACTGGGTGGTGAAGCTGATTGATGTCTATCCGGAAAGCTATCCCGACAGACCCGAAATGGGCGGCTATCAGCTGATGATCGCGGACGATGTGCTGCGTGGAAAATTCCGCAGCAGTTTTTCCAGTCCTGAGGCGTTGACGCCAAATGAGGTGAACCAGTTCACAGTCAACCTGCGGACTCGCAATCATCGGTTTCGAAAAGGACATCGAATCATGGTCCAGGTGCAAAGCTCATGGTTTCCATTGATCGACCGAAACCCGCAGACATTTACGAATATCATGACCGCAGACGCCGACGATTATCAGCCTGCGACTCAACGAATCTACTGTTCGAAAAAACACCACTCACATATTGAACTGTCAATCAAACAATAAAGTGCTCACGCACCCAGCCCCAATACAAGCTCGAAGCGCAAGCGAGTGAGTCTGCGGCTCCCAACAAAGCAGCGACGTCATCCAGGAACTCGTCAAGAAACGGTCCCATCGTTTAACCGCGTCGCCCATCGGGCCGCGCTTCCCGTCCGCACCAAACGCCAAGCGTCGCCCGCCCACCTCCTCCGACACATTCCTCACCCCGCCAACATCTGATCAATCACCCCGGTGCTGTCCGCAAATCGCTCCATCGACAGCCCCATCATTCTTGCCTGGGTCAGCCACAGATTCGCCAGGGGAGTCCCTTCCGGCATGTTGATGTGCTGGCCCGCTCGGACGCGTTCGCCGCCACCAGCCACGATAATCGGCAGATCGTTGTATTGATGAGTCGAACCGTCGCCCAGGCCGGAGCCATAGGTGAACAGGGTGTTGTCCAGCAGTGACGTTCCGTCCGATTGTTCGACGGCGTCCATCTTCTCTAACATGTACACAAATTGCTCCATGTGAAAACGATCCACCTTCAGCAGATCGTCAATCATCTTCGTCTGATTATGCGACATCTGGTGATGGCTGTGTGGTTCATCAAACAGACTTTCGAACCTGTAAGGAGTATCCCAGCGTTCCGGGCCAACCATGAATGTGGCGACATTTGTCAGGCCAGTCTGCAAGGCGACGACCATCAGATCGCCCATCAGCCGAATGTACTCGCCACGCGGCAGATAGGCCTCAGGCGGCTCATCAAAAGCAACCTTCGCCAGCTCAGCCTTCATGTTCTCCAGCCGATCCATCTGCGTTTCAATCGTGCGGATG
>JAAERP010000065.1 GCA_024230215.1 Fuerstiella sp.
GTCCGTCGCGTCAAATCAGCGGTTGTATCGTCGTAGCCGCTTTGCATAATGCACACTGACTTGCCATAACCCGCCTTCACTTGGAGATAACATATGCCACTCGTCCCGCTCAGAATCGTTTTGGATCATGCCGCCGAAAACAACTACGGTGTGGCTGCCTTCAACGTCAACAACATGGAACAGATTCAAGCCATTATGGAGGCTGCGGAAGCGACTGACTCCCCAGTCATTGTCCAAGCATCTCGGGGTGCCCGCGCTTATTCTCAAGACGCTTATCTCAAGCACTTAATGTTAGCGGCGGTGGAGCTTTACCCACACATTCCTGTTGTTATGCATCAGGACCACGGAAACAGCGTGGATACCTGCATGAGTGCAATCGAAAACGGTTTCACTTCGGTGATGATGGACGGATCGCTGAAAGAGGACGGAAAGACACCCGCTGATTACGACTACAACGTCGATGTGACGCGGGCTGTGGTAGAAAAGGCCCACGCTGTAGGCGTTTCCGTCGAAGGCGAGTTGGGTTGCCTTGGTTCGCTGGAGACCGGCGAAGGCGAACAGGAAGACGGACACGGTGCCGAAGGCAAACTGAGTCGTGAACAATTGCTAACCGATCCGGAAGAGGCGGAACGCTTCGTCGCCGAAACGAATGTCGATGCCTTGGCCGTGGCCATTGGCACCAGTCATGGTGCCTACAAATTCACCCGCCAA
>JAAERP010000066.1 GCA_024230215.1 Fuerstiella sp.
ATCGTTGTCGAGGTAGTTTCGCAGCTGAACGAAGTGACGATTCGTGGCATTGCTCTCACACCGACGCGAGGGCTAAGTCGCGGGGCGTCAATTTCGGACACGGGGCATTCATTACGCGTGCCAGTCGGTCAGGCATTGCTTGGCCGCATGTTCAACGTGTTTGGACAGGCCATCGATCGCGAAGCGGCTCCCGAGGGCGTTCGCCTGCGTTCGATTCATCGTCCTTCCCCCAGCCTGGCAGAGCGTGCTGCAGATACAGACATCTTTGAAACCGGCATCAAGGCCATCGACCTGCTGGCTCCACTGGAACGTGGTGGTAAGGCAGGATTGTTTGGCGGCGCAGGAGTGGGCAAGACGGTCCTGATCACAGAGCTGATCAACAATGTCGTCGGCCATCACGAGGGTGTCAGTCTATTCTGCGGAATTGGTGAGCGTTGTCGCGAAGCGGAAGAGCTGTATCGGGATATGAAACAGGCTGGCGTACTCGACAAAACGGTCATGGTCTTCGGACAGATGAACGAGCCTCCCGGAGCTCGCTACCGGGTTGGCCATGCGGCACTGACAATGGCCGAGTACTTCCGGGACGACTGCCGGCAGGACGTGCTGCTGCTGATTGACAATATTTTTCGGTTCATTCAGGCCGGCATGGAAGTGTCAGGACTGATGGGCGAGCTGCCGTCTCGGGTCGGCTACCAACCAACTCTGGCGTCGGATCTGGCGGGCCTTGAGGAACGCATCTGCACAACAGCAAGTGGTTCAATCACGTCGGTACAGGCGGTGTACGTACCGGCTGACGACTTCACGGATCCTGCGGCCGTTCACACGTTTGCTCATCTTTCGTCAAGTGTCGTATTGTCCCGAAAACGAGCCTCGCAAGGATTCTACCCGGCCATCGACCCTCTGGAATCCGGATCCAAGATGCTGATGCCGCCAGTCGTCGGTGATCGACACTATCGCGTCAGTCAGGACGTGCGTCGAACACTGGCTCAGTACGACGAACTCAAAGACATCATAGCAATGCTGGGGCTGGAAGAACTTTCGAGAACGGACCGCCGCACCGTCAATCGCGCTCGACGACTGGAGCGGTTTCTGACGCAGCCATTTTTCACCACGGAACAATTCACCGGGCACAGTGGCCGACTTGTCCCGCTGACTCAGACCCTGAGCGGTTGCGAACGAATTCTCAACGACGAGTTTGCGAAATGTCCGGAACGCGCGTTGTACATGATCGGTTCGGTTGATGAAGTTCCTGCGGAGGCCGTGTCATGATGCGTCTTAAGGTGCTGTTACCAACGGAAGTTCTTGTGGATCGCATGGTTTCGAAAGTTGTCGCCGAAGCAGAGAACGGCTCCTTCTGTCTGCTGCCTCGGCATATTGACTTCGTTGCGGCCCTGGCTCCTGGAATTCTGACATTCACCGACAACGACGATTGTGAGCGATACGCGGGACTGGCCGCAGGAATCCTAGTCAAGAACGGTAGCGATGTTTTTGTATCTGTCGAGCATGGGGTGGAGGGAGAAAACCTTGGCGAACTGCGAGATATCGTCAGCCAGCATTTCGAAATGGTCGACGAACGCGAGCGGCAGGCCGTTTCAGCAGTCGCACACCTGGAAGCCAGTTTCGTACGGCGTTTTCTGGCACTTGAGGAGCAGCCACATGTCTGACGGCGATTCCAAAGACACACAAGGAAGAACGACAGCAGCCGATGCGGCGGGCAGTCGGACTGATGCTCACAACGAGGCCCAACAACAGGTCAGGGACCTGATAGGGCGGAAAGAAGCTCGAAGACTTCGCGCGAAGAATGAGCAGCACCGACGCGTCTGGTTTGGGCTTGGAATGTTTGGTCTGGTGGGCTGGTCAGTCACAATTCCCACGTTACTGGGAACAGCAATTGGCATGTGGATCGACGCCCGTTGGGATGGGCAACAGTCATGGACACTGATGCTGCTGATTGGTGGACTGATTCTGGGCTGCCTGCAGGCATGGCGTTGGCTGCGAGACGAAAGCGAGGTGCGGTAATGATCGAATCAATGTTGACCTGGGGAGTGATGATTGCAGCAGGAATGTTGCTGGGGGCTGTTTTTTTTGGTGGTTTGTGGATGACAGTTCAGCAAATGCAGCACACGCAGCGTCCCGGACTGCTGTTCGTAAGCAGTGTCGTGATTCGCACGGGAATAGTGCTGGCGGGAATCTGGTACTTCGCTGCCGGTGACGCCGAATCAATGGCCGCCTGCCTGCTCGGTTTCCTGGGAATCCGACTGTTGGCAACTCACGGCACAGCTGTTTTTGGCCGGGCGTTTGGCCGAAGGGAGTCGCCATGAACGGCATTGAGATTTCACCCGATGCGCCAATCTGGCAGTGGGGCCCGGTTGTCCTCAATCGCACGATCATGTTCACCTGGGTTGTGATGGTGATGATGACCGGGCTTGCGTGGCTCGTCACCAGGCGGTTGACGACCGGAACAGAGATTCCGCGCGGACAGAATGTTATGGAGGTACTCGTATCGGGTTTACAGGAACAGATTCGGGAAGTCGGTGATCAGCAGCCGGGACGGTACCTGCCTTTCATCGGGACGTTGTTTCTGTTTCTGGCCTTCAGCAACCTTTTGACAATTGTCCCTGGCTACACCGCCCCCACAGGGTCACTCTCGACGACGGCGGCTCTGGCAACCTGTGTGTTTGTGGCAGTGCCCGCATTTGGCATCGCTCGCAAAGGCCTGCTGAGCTACTTGCAGCAATATCTTCAGCCGTCTGTCCTGATGCTGCCGTTCAACATAATCGGTGAGCTTTCGCGAACACTCGCTCTCGCCGTTCGACTGTACGGAAACATGATGAGCGGAACGGTGATTGCAGCCATTTTGCTGGGGTTCGTGCCGCTGTTTGTACCGATACTGATGCAGGCGTTTGGCCTGCTGACAGGCATGATTCAGGCTTACATATTTTCTGTGCTGGCCATGGTCTACATCGCATCAGCCACGCAGGTCGAAAAGAAGCACGACGTTTTTCTTACAACCGAGCGGGACATTTGACTCATGGACGCAAATACGATTATCGCAGTCGCATCTATCGTGACTGCAGGACTCACCATTTCCATTGGATCGATTGCACCTGCGCTGGGCGAAGGCCGAGCTCTCTCTCAGGCACTGATGGCTATTGCTCAGCAGCCGGACGAAGCAAACACCATTACCCGAACGCTGTTTGTCGGACTCGCGATGGTCGAATCGACGGCGATCTATTGCTTTGTCGTATCCATGATCCTTTTGTTCGCCAATCCGTACCTGCAGTAAGTGAATGTGATGACAATTGACTGGTTCACATTTACAGCTCAGATCGTGAACTTCCTGGTTCTGGTCTGGCTTCTGAAACGGTTTCTCTATGCTCCCATCGTCAATGCGATGGCTCAGCGGGAAGCTCGTATCGCCAGCCGTCTCACAGAAGCGGCCAGCGCAAAAACATCTGCCGAGCAAAGCCATCTGCAATATCAGAAGAAGCTGGACGATATTGCGAGTACGCAGGAAGAGTTGCTGGCGGCTGCCGGCCGCGAAGCCGAAGCATGGCGAAGCGAACATCTGCGCAAAGCAAAAAGTGATGTCGAAACGACGAAAGCCGAGTGGCAACGCGCGCTGACTCGGGAGAAACAATCGCTCATTGAACAATTGCAGCTCGACGGGGCTCGGCACGCTATTGATATCAGTCGACACCTGCTGGAACAACTTGCCGACGAACGGCTGGAATTCCAGCTTACCAGCCATTTCCTGCGGCACCTGTCTGATGCTGACCAGCAGACGGTCAAGGCTCTTACGTCGCTTCACCATGAGAGTACAGTTCTGATCGAAACGTCGTTCCCACCCGAGGATACCGACCGTGACCGGATTGCTGAGGCCATCAGGGATATCACGCATCCGGACGTTCACATCGACTTCCGGGAAAACTCCGATCTGCTGTGTGGAATCGAGTTGCGGGCACCGGGCTGCAAACTGGCATGGAGTATTCGTGAGTCTCTGGCGGAACTGGACTCCAGTCTGATTGATTTCATTGACCAGGCGATTCCGTCGGCCATCTCGGAGCCCGTCACAACCTCCGGTCCGGCCTCCGTAGGATCGACCGGCACAGACGGTCCGGCAGCGGAGGCCACGGAGTGAATCCTTCCATTGCCGAACAGGTTCTGGCGCCGACGCGCCTGACCATTCAAAAGGTCCTGAACGCACACAGGGTCGCGCTAAGGCCGACAGAAGTCGGTACGGTAACAAGTGTGGCGCGGGGCGTAGCACGCGTTGCCGGTCTGCCACATGTACAATCTGATGAGCTGTTGCAGCTGCCGGGCGGGTCATCCGCTCTGGCTTTCAATCTGGACAAGGAAAGTGTCGGCCTTGTCCTGCTGGAAAACGATGGCCGTATCAGTGCGGGAGACGAAGTACGGCGGACCGGGCGGCTGCTTGACGTCCCGGTTGGAGACAATCTGCTGGGGCGAGTGATCGATCCGCTGGGCCGACCGCTTGATCGGCACGGGGTCATCCCATCCAGGGAACGACGCGCCTGTGAACGCGAATCGCCAGCCATCCCGGATCGTCTGCCGGTGACCGTTCCCATGCAAACCGGAATCAAAGTCGTCGACGCCCTTGTTCCGATCGGCCGCGGTCAAAGGGAACTGATCGTGGGAGATCGTCAGACGGGAAAAACGGCTGTCGCCCTCGATACGATCCTGAATCAGAGAGACGCCGGAGTCGTTTGTATCTACTGTGCAATCGGCCAGCGAAACACGGCCGTCACGTCTGTCGTCTCGGAACTGACAGCACGCGGCGCCATGGACTATTCGGTGGTTGTCGTCGCGGAAGGCGACTCATCGCCGGGCCTGCAGTTTGTCGCTCCCTTTGCAGCCACGACCATTGGCGAGTACTTCATGGAACAGGGCAGAGATGTGCTGATTGTCTACGATGATCTGACTGCACACGCCCGCGCGTACCGGGAACTTTCGCTGCTGTTGCGCAGACCGCCCGGTCGCGAAGCGTTTCCCGGTGACATCTTCTACCTGCACTCACGCCTGCTGGAACGCTCAACGCATCTGTGTGAACGGCTGGGAGGCGGGTCCCTGACGGCTCTCGCAATTGCGGAAACAAATGCGCAAAACCTTGCGGCTTACATTCCGACCAATCTGATTTCGATCACGGACGGTCAGATCTATCTGTCGCCGGAGCTGTTTCAAAAGGGAATGCTGCCTGCCGTGGACGTCGGTCGTTCCGTATCGCGAGTTGGTGGCAAGACACAACTTCCCGCCTACCGAGCGGTTGCCGGTGATCTGAGACTGTCGTACTCGCAGTTTGAGGAACTGGAGGCGTTTTCGCGGTTCAGCAGACGACTGGACGATGAAACGCGGGCAACGCTGGAACGAGGCCGCCGAGTTCGTGAGATTCTGAAACAGCGACAGTACCAGACCGAATCGGTACCCGAACAGATCGCGGCCCTGCTGGCTGTCACGGAGGGACTTCTGGATGCGGTCGACCTGTCGCAGATTGGCTGTGCGGAAACCAACATCAGGGCAAAAGTTCGGACGAGCCTTCCCGATATGTGCGAGCGAATCACTGACGGACAGCAGCTGAGCGTCAGTGATCGACAGGAGTTGCGAATTCACATCCAGAACGCATTGGCGCCCAACGTTGTGGAAAGAGACTCCCATGCAGACCCTTGAAACGCTCAAACGCAATATCAAGAACGCTGACGACCTGGCAAACGTTGTACGAACAATGAAGACTCTGGCCGCTGTCAGCATTCGCCAGTACGAAACGGCAACGGAGTCCTTAAACGTCTACGCTCAGACCATTGATACCGGACTGGGAATGGTGCTGCGTCGGCTCAAGACCGCGGACCGGAACAACGGCGGGAGTGTTGACGCCGACATAGCCGCAGCCCCGCAGATAACGACAGCCTGCAGCGTCGACACCATCGCGGATGCAGCGAAGCTCATTCCAGCATCCCACCGGTTTCCCTCTGCTGGATCGTATTACTCAAATGACAGTACCGTTGAACTGCAGGAACCAACGTCCGGCCGGACAGGCGCAGTCGTTTTCGGCTCTGACCAGGGAATGTGCGGCCAGTTCAATGAGCAGATTGCGCACTTCACTGCCGTCTCACTGTCAGAGGCGACAGGAAGGACGCCGCGGATGAATCCGGTGTTGTGCGTCGGTCATCGCGTGGAAGATGCGATCGTGATCGCCGGACTTCAGGTTGAATGCACCTTCCGCTTACCTGGTTCTGCGGGGGGAATCACGTCTCTTGTTCAGGATCTGTTGCCCGCCATTGACGAGTGGCGGGAAGCTCACGACATCGTTCGGATTCTGGTCTTTCATAACCGTCGAGTCTCCGCGTCCGGGTGTCGGCCCGATGTCATGCAGTTACTGCCGCTGAACACCAGTCAGCTCAGAAACACAGCTGAAGAAGACACGCAAACTGTCAGTCGCTCTTTGCCCACATGGTCAATGGATACCGGAATTCTCTTCTCTCGTCTGGTGAAGCAATTTCTGTTCGTCTCTCTGTTTCGAGCCTGTGCCGAGTCACTGGCTGGTGAAAACGCAAGTCGCATTGCTGCCATGCAGGCAGCCGAGCGGAACATCAGAGATCGACTGCACGACCTGAGGGCCGACTACGCCGCGAGACGTCAGACAACAATCACGGAGGAACTTCTGGACGTGGTTACGGGATTTGAAGCCCTCAATCCCGCGTGACGACTGGCGCCGGGGACGAAACGCCGACACTTTGGGAGTGAGATTTCGACAACCGGACGATCAGACCAATGAAACCCCGGGGAACAGACCTTCAGCAGGGCCTCGGACCGAAACACTGGCGGCTACGAACACCGGCATGCCTGCACATCCAGACAGTGTGACATACCCGCCACTACTGTGCGATATAGCACGGAAACCTCACAGAACCGTGCGGAACCGGTCAGTTTACAGAAACCGGATCACCTGTTGAGAGTCATCATTTTCGAGACTCGCAACGGTTTCCCGCGGGTCACGGAGTGATCTATGCTGTATCCTGTTGCTGCGCCACACCTGTGCGGTTGGTGGCCACCGAAGAGTCTACGTCTGTTCTTTGTTTACCAAGTTGGTGAAATGGTCCGTTTCATATTGATCGTCGCAGTTCTGATCGTTGTCTTCACGACCGTCGAAACTTCGCCCGGCAATTCGTCTGACGATACAACGAAGCCTGCTGCCGAACCGGAACAACCTGCCAACGAGGGGCAACACGCAAAAGACAGCTTGGCGCCATTGACTGTTGGCGAAGCGCGGCGACAGGCATCGTTGTTGAACACAACATACCAGGCAACGCTGCATGTCATTCATCAGCAGTACTTTGACACAAACCTGCGTGACATCCTTCCGCCTCGAGCGATGGAAGACGTGTTCAAAGAGGTTGATGAGCGAACCAAAGGTCAAACTCGATGGATCTCTGTGAACACTCCCGCCATGAATATTGATCACGAGCCAAAACCTGGTTTCGAAGAAGATGCCGCCAAGGCTCTTAACGGTGGGAGCAAAGAGTTCGAACGCGTAGAGAACGGACTCTATCACCGCGCCGCGGCCGTCCAGCTGTTTGCCTCATGTAACAGGTGTCACTTATCGTCACTCAGTTCCCGCCGAACCGGTCGTGTGGCAGCATTGGTGATCACACTTCCCGTCAGGGAAAAGTGAGTATTCCCCGATTCCTCTGTTTGTTCCTCCCGCAGTTACGCCTCCACGCCGCAGTTACTCCCAGCAACACCCCACCTCAGTCCGGAGCCCCATGATGAAGACCTCACTTAGCCGCCGTCAGATTCTGTCTCGTGGTCTTGCTGCCAGCGCAGGCGTGTCATTTTCTGCGTTGCTGCCAGACCGCCGTGCGCAGGCCGACATCAAGAACTATGAAAGCACCGATGGAACGGCGAAGGGCGTGATCTTTATTTTCATGCCGGGCGGCATGTGCCATCAGGAGACCTTTGATCCTAAGCCGTTTGCGCCGCTGGAATACCGTGGCCCTATGGGCTCTGTGCAAACCAGCCTGTCTGGTGTCCGCATCAACGAAACATGGAAGCAGACAGCGCAGATCATGGACAAGATTGCGGTCTGCCGATCCATGACTCATGGCGAAGCCGCCCACGAACGTGGCACGCACAATATGTTCTGCGGTTATCGGCCCAGCCCGATTCTGAACTTTCCGAGCATGGGAAGTGTGATCGCTCATGAATACGAACCGCGTAACAATCTGCCTCAGTATGTCTGTATTCCCAATCAGCCGAATACGTTCGCCGGAACAGGATACCTGAGCAAGGCATACGCTCCATTCAACCTGGGTTCGGACCCGGCCAGCAACAGCTTCAAAGTTCGCGACCTGACGCTTCCGTCAGGGGTCGACGATGCTCGATTCAACAGACGCAGAAAAGTCCTGGGCCTGGTCAATGAACAATTTGTTGCGAACGAGAGCAGCGATTCCCTTGATGCCGTGGATACGTTTTATGAACGAGCTTATGGCATGATTTCAGCGCCAGCCGCCAGAGATGCATTTGACCTGAACAAAGAGGACGCGAAGCTCCGTGACGAATATGGTCGCAACGCGGCAGGCGCCCGTTTACTGCTGGCCAGGCGACTGGTGGAAGCGGGAAGCCGCTTCGTGACGGTGACGTACGGAAGTTGGGATATGCACACGAACATCGCGAACGGCATCAATGCACAGGTGCCGGCATTTGATCAGGCGTTCGCCAGACTGATTCGAGACCTGGATGATCGAGGGATGCTGGATTCCACCATGGTCTGTATTGCCAGTGAATTCGGTCGCTCGCCAAAGATCAACGCCAGTGCCGGCCGTGATCACTGGCCGAAGGTCTCCAGCGTTGTGCTCGCTGGCGGCGGAATCAAACGCGGACTTGTGCACGGATCATCTGATTCCACGGCCAGCGAACCGAACGAGAATCCGCTGAGTGTCGAAGACTGGGCCACGACGATTTATGATCGTATCGGTATCGTGGCCGATAAGGAGCTAATGGCTCCCGGTGATCGGCCGGTGGAAATTGTGAACGGCGGCAAGGTTCGAAAAGAACTGCTGGCGTAGAACGAAACCAAAACGATCGGCAAGCTGGCCACAGTGCGTCATGGCTGTGTGACACGCGCATCAGGTTGAATGGCCTTGACCTGGTTCCACGGCATCTTTGCCAGGACCACGGCCATGCCGCAGGAATCCAGGAGTCCGGCAAACACCAGGCCGGAACCCACGAAGGCGGCGATTCCCGCCCACGCAGGATGCAACGCCCATCCCAGCACAACACTAGTAACGACAAGCAAGCCAGCAGTGATGCGGACCTGACGCTCCAGAGAAATCGTCTTCCTGCCTCGGACTACAGGCAGACCCAGATCTGCCCACGCAATGGTGCCGCCCGCGACGTTGGCGACGTTGGTGTGACCCGCCGCAATGAATGCTTCACATGCTTTTCTGCCGCGACTGTCGGAGCGGCAGATCAGATACAGTGGCTCGATATCGGAATCTCGGCCCAGAATCATTTGCTCGGGATCCAGGTCATTAAGCGGAATGTTCCTTGCTCCGACGGCATGAACTTCACGAAACTCGGCCGGCGTACGGACGTCAATGAGATCGACCTGATAGCCCGTGTCGACAAGTTTCTGAATTTCAACAGGGTCGATGGTCCTCACCGGAGCATTCGTTTTCATGGTCCTGTTCCTTCCGAGTCTGATTCGTGAATAACACGTCCGAAGTCCGGCGACCGCCACGCCCTAAACATCGCCCCGGATCATATACGCCGGATGGGAAGGACGACATGGTAACACTTGCCTGACGAAGCCGGCAAACTCCCTTGTGATGCCGTCTGGTGGATCTTTGAATGTGGTGACGCAACGTTTGTGCCGAACTCAACAACCGAATTGGAAAGTCGCCTCAGAATTCGCTGATCAGTCCGGTGATCCTGCGGTGTCGTGCTCATTCGCACGCGTCGGCCCGAATTCGCACGCTCTGCTGCTGTGGCTCCCGGTTTTCGAGTGCCCCGATACATGAAGATTTGAAGCTTCCGGTTTGGAACGATCTTTGCGTTTCTTCGTGTTCACAAACATCGAGTCAGCCCATTGAATGACATTCCGCTGTCGACAGTCGAACCTCACCAAGGAAGTTGCCATGAACAGAATCCATACTCTACTCACATGCACGGGTCTCGTGACGCTCTGGTTCATCATTCGAGACGACACGCCGGGAGCTGTCGCCCAACAGCAATCCGAACCCGTTGCAGTTGCCCTGCGCCAGGATGTTCGCGACGTCGACACAAAGGGACAGGAAGCAATACTGAAAGGGTTTATGCGTATGAAGCTGAACGCGTCTAACCAGATTCTGGAAGGACTGGTCGTCGATGACCTGACGCTCGTCGTAAAGGGCTCTGAGGCTTTACTGAAGATGAGTGCCGCTGAGAAGTGGCGTGCGTCAAACGACATGATGTACCTGCAGCGCAGTCGTGACTTCCGCCAAAGCGTGGAGTTGCTGCGAAACAAGGCAAAGAAGGCCTCCATCGACGGAGCTGCACTGGCATGGGTCGATGTCACGATGAGCTGCATACAGTGTCACGAATGGGTGCGGAACGTGCTGGTGGCCGATCTGTCAGCGGAGCTCACGCCAACATCCAAGGGTAAGAAAGACAGAACCGACATCGCTGCAGAAACGAACGTCGCGCAGTGAATCGTCCTGAATCGCCTTATCTCCAGATAAAAGAAAGAGGAACATGATCAACATCAAACGAATCCTTGTGCCAACAGATTTCAGTGAACCTGGGAAGACCGCACTTACCTATGCCGTTGCCTTCGCTGACCAGTTTGGTGCCGCTGTCAACCTGATGCATGTCATTGAACCGATTCCGCCGAGTGCATTGTTGAGCCATCTGCCAAAGGAGGAATTCGAACGGAACATGCGTGATGCCGCGGAGACACAGATGGAAGAGCTGCACGCGGAGTGGGAAGACTACGCATTCCCTGTGAATCGAATCATTGTTGAAGGACACCCGTTTGTTGAAATCATTCGTAACGCGAAAGAAAGCAACGCAGACCTGATCGTCATGGGAACGCATGGCCGGGGGGCCATCGCCCACATACTGCTGGGCAGCGTCGCTGAAAAGGTCGTCCGCAAAGCCCCGTGTCCGGTGCTGACGGTTCGTCATCCGGAACATGAGTTCGTCATCCATGAAATCGCATGGCCAGGAAAACGGATCAGGCACCCAATACCGAAACGGCTCGAAGGCGCATTGATTTGGGGTAACCGGGCCCATTCTCAGCGAATGATTCAATCCCACTTGGGGGCTTTGACGAAGTACTACCCAGTGTGTTCGGATGCACGAGCAACGGCGTGCGCATACCCCGCGGACCCCGCCGCAATCGCCAGAAACAGATAATGAACGTGCTCACGCTGAGAGATCGCCCCCAAGTACAGTGAGCGCGACTGCAGCAGCAAGATTCAGGACTGCCCCACCCCGATTGCCCAGAAACCAGAGGCCGGCTCCGGGAACAACGAAGCTAAGAACAGCAGCCATCGTGGAACGTGACATGGTTTTCGCTTCCTTCATTATCTACGAACAGCCGTCACCGTCCGGCGTAGTTCAGGAGTGAGTTGACCTGGGTTTTTCTCCAGCCACGCGCACAGTTCACACTGTCTGGACTGGTCAGGCAACGTCATCATGAGTCGCGATCACTGGTCGATGTGTTCACGGCCGCCCGGACTCCGACTCCGGGACGACCACTTAACAGCGTCTGAAATTCGGTATACCTGCGGAATTCATCACGTGTTCGGAATTCATAGTGTCGAACCGGACTGCGGTCGAGGAAAGCGCGGGCTGAGGGAGTCACCCAGGCCGTTGGCGAATGCGCCATCAGGTCCTTGATCAGCTGTCGGAAATTCGATTTCGACGAACCGGTCATCCGACTTCCGAGACACTCGTAGTTCATTTCATCACTGGCGAACGTGAACACGGGCTGCTCGGCGTTCAGCACAAAAAGTGCTTCCGCCCGACTCTTTGCAGGAAGTGTCACACCGTCATTCCAGGAGCGATGGGAACTTCCCTGCGACAGAGTGGATGCAGGCCTGTGTCGTGCCGGTGCGCTGGAAGGAACAACACCGACGCTGAGCACAGAGACCGCATCCCACGGCCAGGAATGCTGTGTGCCATCGATGTCGATCACTTCCAGAAGATCATCGAGAATACGCAGATGATGAGTATGCTCCGCGTGGCACAGGTCAGGTATTTCACTGGAAGGAATAGCGGCCGCATTCAGACCAAGACGTCGGATGCTGCTTGCCACGACCGCGGCGGCATGACGTGACATTGGTCGTGGAATAATGCCCGGCAGGGAGTGGAGTAGTTTTCGGGCGGAGGTTCGGTCCATCCCCGGCATAGATGTCAGAATCCGTTCCAATGTCTCAGGATCCTCATGAACATCAAACACGACAACGTGATGACCGACTGGAACGGACTCACCGCCTGCATCATTCGGCTTCAATATGCTTGTGGACATAACAGGGCCTCCTGTTGTTGATTGTCTCCCGCACGGAAAGCGTCATCCTGCTCACTCGCAATGCTGGTTCAGTGCACGTTCGATTTCCAGAATCGCCTCTTTGTTGACATCGTCCGTCCCGCGAAGTGTAAGGGCGTCATTAACGTCTCCGTCAGCGAACACCGCCACCATCAGCTCGACACCTGCTTCGTCTTTTCCGATCGTAACACGGCTGATCGAATCCAGGTTGATCCAGCGAGTATCCTCGTCACTGGTTTCAATTTTCACGAAAGACATAATTTCCTCCACACTGGCGACGAAACGGTGCTCGCCTTCTGTCAAGTTGCCCGACACGCAGCCAGATGGCAGCAAAGCCCGCCAGCGGCCTCAGTTTGCATTCACCCTGTTTTCCATGAGATGGCCCTTCAATACCCGTGACGAAACACCGCTGCGGGATTCGTCGGACGAGACTGTGCCATTCTGATGCATCATGTGACGTGGATGCACACCAGGAACGCCAGCGACTGAGACGTCTTTTCCAGACCGACTTGTGACCTGATTCTCGATTTCGGACAGCTGTTGTTGTCATCGCTGCACTCCGAATACTCCGGCGTGTGTTCGTGAAGCCAATGACTTCCGAGGAAACGACTTCCCGATCAGGGAATATGCACGTCGCGTGCCGATTTGGTGGCAGAATTCTTCCAGCAGGTGTGGCAGAAGGCTGTTTCCTCACCCGCGTTCCGCCGAGTTCCCCGTGCGTGGAGGCATTGTTAGTATTCCGCGGATCCAAATCCTGTCGTGACAACCATGACTTATTCTGTGGAAGCCCCATAGTAACAACCAGCAATGAGTCCGCGCTGACTCCCGCGACCATATGGTTCAAGGCGACGCAAGTCACGTCGATTACATCAGCGAAGGTTATTGACAATTGAAATTTGCCGACCGCTGGAATCGATTCGTTTACGCGTTCTGGGCGCCCGTGTACGACGCACTTATGCGTTTTCATCCAGTGTCACAAATCAGGAGTCGGGCGTTTGATCTCGTGAACATCCACGATGCGGCGTCCGTCCTGCTGGTCGGTGTCGGCACGGGTGTTGACCTGGAATTCCTGAATCCCTCGTCTCTGATCGTAGCAGCGGATATCAGTATCCCGATGCTGCGTCACTCTCGCAAGAAAGCTCAACAACTGAATATACCAATCGTCTCCGTGTGCAGTGACGCTTCACAGCTCCCCTGTGGTGATGACAGCTTCGAGGTTGTTGTGCTGACGCTGCTTGTTTCCGTCGTCCCGGATCCACAAGCGTGTCTGACTGAATCACTCCGCGTTCTGCGACCCGGTGGAAGAATAATGGTGTTGGACAAATTTGTGCCAACCGGTCAACGACCTTCCATACCCAGAAGATTTCTGAACCTGTTAATACGTCCCTTCGGAACGGACATTAACCGCCGCTGGGAAGACATCTCATCGGAACTCGGGCCTGCGTTATCGGACGAAGCAACGACTCCCGGGAGTTCCATCCGGGCAATCGTCGTGCAGAAACCGGGAAAACCACAGGACTACAGCATGCCACGCTGACCTGTGGCCACGAAGAGCGTTTTTCGAAAGCAGTTTCGTTGCTCCCACGAACCAGTATCGTCTACGACAATAAGTAGACTGCTTTAAGCACGACCTCTCACCGAGCACTCTGTCAGCGATCCTGATTTTCCCGGTTGCCCTCGTTCGCTGACTGCTTCCGAAAACGCAGCAGGTAATTTTCTTTAAAGCCGGCAACTGCCACTTCTCTCTCAAATGCAAAACCCGCCGCTTCTATTTCAGCCCGAAAGTCCGCTTTGCCGGCCCGCACGTGGTTCAGAATAAACTCACGCGACGTGCCCGGAATACGTTCAAAGTCGATGACGACCAATGCTCCACCGTCGCGCAGAGCATCATGAATTGAGCCCAGCGTCGACTGCGGAAATTCAAAATGATGATAGGCATCACAGATGAATACCAGGTCCACGGAATTCACAGGCAAACGCACCGATCGCTCTGAACATAAGACCGTCTTCAGGTTACGAACTCCGTCTGTCCTTGACAGTTCGCTGATGTGACGCAGAAAACGTGGAGCAATATCCACGGCATAAACCTGCCCGTCGACACCGACTGCGTTCGCAAACAACCTTGAATAGAACCCGGTTCCGGCTCCGACGTCGGCAACGGCTGAACCTGGCCTGAGGGCGCACTCCCTGAGAACGGATTCACGCTGGGCATAAACCTCACGACTCTCAATTTCAAACCGTCCCAGCCACTCGGAAACATCAAGATCTTTGTTCAGGAACCTCTCGTTAATCCCCGGCCGCACACTGGCTTCTTCCGCTTTCTTCTGCCCCTTCTCGGTTGACTCATCGTCTGTGCCTGCCAATAAAGTCGTTCTGGCCGACGACTGCTGACATCGAGCCGATGCCGAATAGATCAGTGAGGCGAGGACTGTCAGGCAAATGATCAGCAAGCGGTACACGTTCATCTGTTTCTTCCACTCTGGTGTCTATGACGTTCACAGAAGATCCGCAACGGCAGACGTTATCGAGGCCGAATCCGGCAGGCCTGTTCACACATCAGGGCATGACGAACTGATGACCTTCAGGCTTGACGGTCAGCACCGGGCACGGCGCTTTTCTCACGACATTCTCAGCGACGCTCCCCATCAACAGATGCATCAGCCCCGACCGGCCGTGTGTGCCGATGACAATCATGTCGATGTCAAGTTCCTTCGCGTACTGTATGATTTCGAAGAACGAGGGTCCCACACGGGTCGCACGGACGACTTTGTGGTTGTTTTCCCAGCCACCGCCCGGCAGCTTCTGAAGTTCGGCGATTGCTGACGCTTCGCACTCCTGTGCCTGACTGGAGAGATCCACAGCCCCGAGTCCACCGGCTTCGGGGACCATCATGGCCGCGTCCGGACAGACGTGCAGCAGATGCAACTCACTGTCAAACCGTGCCGCCAAGGCGCAGGCATAAGTCAGTGCAGGCCGACTAAACTCGCTGAAGTCCGTCGTAACAAGAATTCTATTGAGACTGATCATGATGTCGATGATTCCCTGCCAAATGTCTGTTGCTTAACGACGTCTGCGGAGAATAGCCCCCGGACGGTCCTTAACCGGAACTCGAAATAGCGTGCGCGGCGAAGCAGTCACAGTGTTACCCGAAAGAAAACTCCACCGCGCACTTGTTGCTCATGCACGAACTGTGCCGTGAGCCACACTGCGCTCGTGCGAAAGTATACCAAACCAGCCCGTTCGAATTCGCGACTGCTGATTCCATGTTTTGAATCATTGAGAGAAAGTACCGTCCAATCTGTGCTTCGTGCCAACAAAAGCGGCCGCGCGGCGTCACAGTTCGTCACGGATGTAGTCATGACAGGCGATGCACGTCGCGGTGAGGTTCTGCTGAACATAGGCCGTTGCTGCCAGCTCTTTTCGACGGGCATGCCCTGCCAGTTGACCAGCAAGCCGGGCGAACTCCATGCGAAAATGTTCGTAGACCTGCTCGTCAGATTCGTCACCAGCCTTCCTCAAGTCCGGCGGTGGGATCAGGCTGATCTTTGACAGATCAGCGGCCGCCTTTTCAATCGTTTTGAAGTCATGTGTGACAAGTCCTTGCAGAACCCTCTGAGAATGCAGCAGCTTGTTCTGCATGACCAGTGGCGTGTCCCGGGGAATAACATCACGGTCATCCTCAACGGTCACCGGGATGTTCTGAAGCTGTGCAGGAAGCCACGAACAAGCGATAATCGCCAGCCCCGCTACCGAAACACTAACGAAGTGAATTGATCTGAACATCGTCTGTACCTCCCTGAAGTGAAAATTGAGATCGTCCGCCTCCCGGACCAAATCCGTAGCCCAGGCAGAAGCGGTCTGTCATCCCTGCACAAAGCCCCGCAAATTGAGTGCCCTTCTCGAAACTGCGACCTGCTGCACAGGGAACTCCAGAAGGCCGCGTCATAGTGAGGTACTGTGGCCAAAAGTGCCAGTGCCGTGCGTGTCGCCCCGTCACGTGTGTGACACGCAACGTGTCCATCCGCGCGCATGACGCAAACTGACAGGGTTGCGAGAAGTAGGTGTCGTCAGTGAAGAACAGTCGATGCGTCACCCTGATTTCAATGAGCTTTATCTGTATCCTGGCGATGCAATCGGAGACGGCCCGAAAATCCATTCCTGTACCGCGTATCACGGTGATCGGGTCGTGCTGATCGCACACGGCATTACCCGCGTACTTGACAACCAGCGGATCGCCGAACTGGCCACCAGTGCCGCTGACGTAGACTCGGCTGCCAGCATCCTTGCGGATGCGGCGATCGAACATGGTGCTGGTGATGACGTGACGTGCGTTGTCATCGACATCCTGAATTAACGCACATTCCGAGCAAAAAAGGCGCACATCCTGATACAGGACTCAGTATTCTTACTGTCCGCCCGCGATCGTCACGTGCACATCCGAACGAGTTCCGTCCGCCTGGTCGCTGCATCGAGTCACTCTCTCCGTCGGCAACCAGATCTTCACTATGCAACGTCGCCTGCATCCGGACAACGAGATCGTCATTAAGCAGTGGCCAGGCGATGTACAGGATCATCCTGCAACGGAACGTGCCCCGTCTCGAAGAATAAAACGATGTATCCTCGGCGTCGTCTCTGCACTGCTGTTCATTGGGTCAGCTCACCTGACCTGGGGACAGGACTCCCCTGACTCACACAATACGCCGTCGAATCGTTTCGCTGCGTTGGAAAGCGAAATCAAAAGTCTTCGCGCATCTGGCGCCCAGTCGTCTGACATAAAGCGGCTCATTGCGATCGATGTGGAGCTACGAGGTGAAACCAGTAAAACCGTGAAACAGATTCAACAGAACGTCCTTCTTGCGTTGGCAAAACAGGGCACGGCCGATTCTCTGGAGCATCTGCGTTCCGTCTTCGAAACACAAACACTCCGTCGACATGACGCTGCGTATGCCATCAGTATCGCGGCACTGGATCGACCAACAGACGATCAGGACTGGCGTTATCTGGTTCGTTCTCTGATGGTCGTCGAGGACAAACAGGCCGTTTCTGTGTTGCATTCGTTAAGGCGTTTTCGACGTCGAGCCACCAAAGCCGCATGGGTGCGGCAGGTAATTCTCATCGCCCTGACTCTGCCTGAACAGGACCTTCCAGCGGCATTGGAGCTACTGAACTTCTGGACTCAATATACGCCTGCAACTCAGGGACGAGTCAGTGAACAGCTGGCAGAATACCAGGATTGGTTCCGTGTCAACTATCCCAGTGAGGCAAAGCCGGAGTTGCCGGTTGACGCACCTGATTTCAGATGGACATACGACAAACTGTCCAGCCTGCTGGCTAACCTTAAGTCAGACCGGACGACGATTGCGGCGGGTGAGGTTGTCTATGCCAAAGCCGACTGTCATAAGTGTCATCGCCGGGGCAGAATGAAGGGGCAACCGCAAAACGATCAGCTGGGTCCGGACCTGACATCGCTCGGCTGGCGACGGCAGCCAAAGGAAATACTCACGGCCGTCCTGTATCCGTCTCACCACCTGAATGATGAATACCCGGTGACGACAGTGATACTCAAGAACGGAAAATCTGTCAGCGGCTTGATGATACCGGATGGTGGGGCTGGACTGAAAATTGTAGCTTCGGACGGCAAAGCCACGCCGTTCCAGAGATCAGACATTGATGAGACGCTGGCCTCAAATGTGTCCAATATGCCCACTGGCCTGCTGGAACAACTGTCGCAGCGTGAGATCGAACAGCTGATGGCATTCCTGTCCGCCCAGGTTGGTGATAGTGCTCCGCATGAGTGATGCAGAGCGTTCCACGGGATGGTTGCCGCAGGAGCAGGAGGTTTTGATGGAACGGTCTTCTGGCGTTCCGTCGCTTGAGAGCACTACAGACCTCCTGCTACTTCCCCCCCCCGTTTGCAGGCACAAGCAGCTACCCAGCGCAGTTTACTCTGGTGGGCACCAATCAGGCAATCACGTCCTGCACAACGTTGCCGCCCAACCCCGTAAGCCGATAGTCCCGACCGGAAAAATGGTAGGTCAGTCTTTCGTGGTCGAAGCCCAGCAGGTGCATGATCGTGGCGTGAAAATCGTGAATGTGTACGGGATTCTCCACGATCTTTGCACCGACCTCATCAGTCGCCCCGTGGACGTGGCCGGATTTGACTCCGCCACCAGCCAGCCAACAGGTGAACGCGTCTTTGTAGTGATCGCGCCCGTCGCGAGCGGTCTTCTTCGCGGAGGGCGTACGACCGAATTCAGTGCACCAGATCACCAGAGTTTCATCCAGCTGCCCGGTGCGTTTCAGATCCTGTAACAATGCCGCAATCGGCTGGTCGACTCTTTTGGCCAGACTGTCGTAGCTGGCCATTTTGCTGTGGGCATCCCAGTTACCCTTGTCCACAACTTCAACAAAACGCACTCCACGTTCACTCATACGGCGAGCACACAGGCACTGCCATCCGAAACTGTTGCGATCGTTGCGGTCGATGCCGTACAGTTTCAGGGTCTCGTCTGATTCTTTGGACAGATCAAAAACTTCCGGAGCTTTCTGTTGCAGCCCGCTGGCTGCAGAAAACGAATACATCCGTGCGGCCAAAGTATCGTCATCAGCCCGAGTACGAAAGTGGCGCCGGTTCATTTTCTGCAGCAGCTTCAACTCCTGAGACTGCAGCGAAGCCGTCGTCGGATTCGGAGTAAGGTCCCGGATGGGGTCTGTTCCCGGCGTGACACGCATACCCTGGTGGTAGGCCGGCAGGAAGTTGGAATCCCATGCCTGAGCTCCCGCGTACGGCAACTTCTCTGCAAAGACAACATGCGACGGCAGATTCGGATTCTGAGTTCCCAGGCCGTAGCTGACCCAGGCTCCAATACCAGGCAGTGTTTCCGCCATTGTCCCGGAATGCATGCTGAGTGTTGCTTCGAAGTGGTCACCTTTATCGCCGTAGAGCGAACGCATCAGGCAGATGTCGTCCACGCAGCGTCCGACGTGCGGAAACAACTCCGAAACTTCGATGCCGCTCCGGCCATACCTCTTCCACCCCCAGCGGCTGCCGGTATAGATTCGGCCTCGTCCCGCGTCCTGACCATCAAGTGTTCGCAGCGCAGGTTTCGGATCAAAAGTGTCAACGTGGGATGCTCCGCCTGTCATGAACAGCAGGATGACACGTTTCGCTTTCGGTTCGAAGTGCGACTGCCGGGGAGCCAGCGGGTCGACGGATGTTGCGGCAGCAGTCGTTCCCGACACCGCTCCGGCAGCTCCCGCGGCAAGGCTGCTTTGCAGTAACTGTCGTCGGTTCAGTGATGTGGCCATTGCACCTGTTTCCCAAACAAACTTCCGTACAGAATCCAACACCCGCCATTTTGCCTGTTGGCGGTCCGACGCGTCATGAGGGTCCGATTACAGCGTTTCACGCTGACTTGTGGCCGCGAAGAGCGATTTTCAATAGCAGTTTTGTTACTCCCACGAGCCAGTATCGTCCCCGACATTAAGTAAACTGCTCTAGTCCAAATACAGGAATTCACTGCTGCTGAGCGTCACTCGAGCGAATGCAGTCCATGCCAGCAACTGTGCCTGGTCGTCGGATTTTCCAGCCACGATCAGCTGCTGACGATAATCATCGATGAATTGTGTGGCCTCAACTGATTCCTCATCACTCGGCACCCGGCCGAAGGCCAGCATGTACGCTCGATCCAGTCGTTCCGACTGACTGCTGGCAAACGTGATCATCTGATCGGCGAATGCCGCAGCAGCCTTCTGCATGAACTCACTATTCATCATGAACAGCGCCTGAGATGCCACGGTGGATTCTCTTCGCGCGGCCGTGGTCTTGTTCGGATCCGGACCGTCAAACAGAGCCAGGAACGGGTGTTTGTTCAGACGAGCAGTCATCAGATACACGGATCGATGATTATGATCAAAGACTTTGTTGAAGGGGCGCCCCTGCGAATATCTCAGTTTTTCCGTCGGGCCAAAGGGATGACGACCATTATCTCCTTCTTCCAGAAGCCCGCTGACGGCCAGCAGGCTGTCACGAATACTCTCTGCATCCATGCGACGACGATCGAATCGCCAGATCCATTCGTTTCCTTCGTCCTGCATCAGGTTCTGAACGTGAGACGTGCTGGCAAGCTGATATGTCGCGGAAAGCATGATCCTTCGATGCAGCTGTTTCAGCGACCATCCGTGACGGACAAAATCACCGGCCAGCCAGTCGAGTAGTTCAGGATGAGTCGGTTTGCTGCCCTGCAACCCGAAATTGCTGCTGCTGCTCACAATGCCACTGCCAAAATGATACTGCCACACACGATTCACGATCACTCGAGATGTGAGAGTATTCTCCGCAGACGCGAGCCACTGAGCAAGATGCAGTCGACCACTGCTGTCGTTCGGGATGTCCGGAATGTCCGTTGACATGACGGACAGGAACGCACGCTTTGCCGTTTCGCCACGGGTTCCCGGATCACCGCCAACGTGAGCCTTGATGTCACCAACGATTTTTTCCTTGTCGGTCACCGCCCATGCGACTGCAGATTCGTACGGTTCTGGTAATCGGTCATCATCACACAGCGCCACCATTCCGCTGCGTTCCTTTTGGTGTTCGGTGCCGGCATGAGGGTATTCAGTGTTTTCGAAGTAGCCGTACAGCCCGTAGTAATCGTCGACCGTGACGGGATCAAACTTATGATGGTGACAGCGAGCACAGCCCAGCGTCAGTCCCAGCATGGACTTCCCCAGCGTATCGATTGTGTCGTCGACGATCAGGTTCATGTCGGCAAACTTCGAATTGCCGAATCTCCGGGACAATGCGATGTAGCCGGTTGCAATAATGCGTTCGTTGTGCCGCGGGTGATCAGGATCCTGTTTCGCCTGTATGTCGCCGGCAATCTGCTCGACGATGAATTCGTTATACGGCAGGTCGTCATCAAAGGCGCGAATGACGTAATCACGATAGTAACGAGCTTCCGGAATGGGCATGTCTGTCCCATCACCGCTGGTGTCAGCATATCGAGCCTGGTCGAGCCAGTGCCGGCCCCATCGTTCGCCGTAGGCCGTGCTGCTCAGCAAACGGTCAACCAGCTGCGCGAACGCATCGTCTGATTCGTCCGCAACAAACACGACGACCTCTTCCGGAGTGGGCGGCAGACCCGTCAGATCCAACGTTGCTCGGCGGATCAGCGTGCGCCGGTCCGCCTCTTCCGCCGGCGCGAGATTATTGTTCTCATGCTTCACCGCAATGAAGCGATCGATCGGCGATCGGCACCAGTCGCTGTTGGCAACCTTCGGAGGTGTCACGTCCTGCACCGGCTGAAATGCCCAGTGCTGTCGACGGTCTTCGGCGGTTTTCCATTCGCCATGTTCTGACTTCGACCAGACGGCACCGTCTTCGATCCACTTTTTCAGAACAGATGCTTCCTGCTCAGACAACCGGTCTTCCGGAGGCATCAGCATGTCTTCGTCAGCTGTCAGCACACGTTTAAGCAGCAGGCTCCCTGCGGGCTGGCCTGGTACGACCGCCGGCCCGCTGGTTCCACCTGTTGACAGAGCCGTGATGCTGTCAACAAGAAGTTTGCCCTCAGGCGTGCTGCCGCTATGACACTCTGCACACTTCTGCACCAACAGCGGTCGCACATTTTTTTCAAAAAAATCTGCCCTGTCCTCAGCGCACAGAGGCACTGACGAAGAATGAACGAACAGAAACAGCGACAGAAAGGCGAACAACGTCCGCCTCACGGGAAAGAAAGACATGGCAGGAACCCCGCTGAAGAAACGGAGGTGAGATCAAAGGAGGGACCAATGAGATGCTCACCCGCAACATCATTGCCAGTAAGCGAGGAAACGGCACGACCCGTGCCGCTACAACACTTTACAACAGTTGTCAGCTGAATTCAAATTGAATCACTCGGCTCCGGCCTGCCCAACCTGACCGACCCCATCCCTGGATCTTCGTCCTTCATCGATAATGGCGACTGACAAAATCGTTCTGAATCCACATCAGTTTTTGAAAGGACTGGACTGACCTGAGCGTCGTCTTGTCATCCAATGGCGATGCAATCAGAGTTTCCGTCAGAATGTCGGAGATCAATCCGAGCAGCGCGTTCATCTGAACCAGAGGCACGTGGATCGCGCTGTTGCCAGCCTGCGTAGTGTGGATCTTCCCCACCATGTCTAAGTACTGCACCATTTTGGCATCGTACGAACGACCAATCAGAGACACAAAATAGCGGTTGAGATGATCCTTCCGAAATTGGATCTGCGGATGATCATCAGTTACCTGCGACAGGTCTTGCGGCGCCTCGGTCTCGCAGCCATGCTGTTTCGGCACGAAGTGACGGGCCGTTGCGTCGCACGACAACAGTTTCTTATACGTCGAATCCACCATCTCACCGATCCTGGGGCCGAGGTGTGGAGCACTGGCCTGAATGAGCTTCACATCGTCAGGCCCGAAACCGATGAAATCCGCAAGGAACTCGTAGCGATGCTGGGCGTCTTCCTCCAGTCGTTCTTCGTCAATCTGTTTCATCATCGGTCAGGCGCCCAACTGGACGAGTTCTGCAGTCGGTTCTGCTTCGATAAGCTTCAGATCGAATTTCTCCTGAAGGATGCTGAACACATTCGGCGATACGAAGGCCGGAGGAACGGGGCCCAGGCGAATCCCCTTAACGTCCAGAGCGAACAGACTCAGCAGTACAGCGACCGCCTTCTGTTCGAACCATGACAACACGATCTCCAAAGGCAGGTCGTTCACGCCACACTCGAAGGCTTCCGCAAGCGCAAGAGCGACCTGCACAGCACCGTAAGAATCGTTGCACTGTCCCATATCGAGTAATCGGGGGATGCCGCCGATGTCCCCCGTTACCTGGTCGCGAACGCGGTACTTGCCGCAGCCAAGCGTCAGGATGACCGATTTGTCCGACGCTCGTTCGGCCAGTTCGGTGAAATAGCTGCGACCGGCCTCTGCTCCGTCGCAGCCGCCGATCAGATAGAACTGTTTGATAGCGCCGGACTTCACGGCATCAACAACCTGACCGGCCAGGCCCAGGATTACGCTGTGGTGGAAGCCAATCGTTGATTCCTTCACTTTGTTGTCGGCCAGGGCAGGCAACTGCTTTGCCATCTCTATAACCGGTGAGAAATCATTATCCGGAATTCGCGTTCCACCAGGAACAGCCGTGATTCGCGTTGTGAACAGCCGGCCCGCATACGAATCAGGTGGAATCAACACACAGTTCGTCGTGCCCACAATCGGTCCCGAAAACAATGGGAATTCCCATTGCTGATTCTGCCACGGTCCGCCGTAATGCCCGACAAGATGGGGATGTTTCTTCAGTTCCGGATAGCTGTGAGCGGGCAGCATTTCACCATGTGTGTACACATTGATGCCCTGACCGGCAGTCTGTTCCAGCAGATCCGCCAGATCGTGTCCCGTGACAAGTATGCCAGGACCTTCCTTGGTTCCTTCGTAAACTACCGTGGGTTCCGGCGTACCGAATTTCTCGATATGCCCCTCATCAAGCAGCTGCATGACGCGAATATTCTGCCGACCGCACTCCAGCACCATTTCCAACAGACTGCCCAGATCAAAATTGACGTTGGTCATCGTCGCAAACAACGCTTCTTCGATGAACGCACTGACATTCTCATCAGTCTTTCCCAGTCGACGAGCGTGATTTGCGTAGGCCGCCATCCCCTTCACACCGTACAGTAAGATCTCCTGCAATGACTGCACGTCCGGATCCTTGCCACAGACTCCGATGTCCGTTCAAGCAACTCCGTTCTGGGTCTGTTCACACTGATTACAGTACATTCCGGGTTCCTTAAGACTGAAGATTCTGGTGCAGTAGATTGGGTATAGGGGGGGGGGGACCACAGCTCTCCAACGCCCGCAGAAACGCCAACCTCAGTGACATAACGAAAACACATCTGTCACAGCGTCCCGTCAGGCTGAACGCAAACAAAGGGCTGATCTAACAGGCAGCAGGCAGATAAACAAGCCC
Organism: Fuerstiella sp.; assembly: GCA_024230215.1. GTDB lineage: Bacteria > Planctomycetota > Planctomycetia > Planctomycetales > Planctomycetaceae > Fuerstiella. The sequence goes on from JAAERP010000066.1 coordinate 24,538, forward strand.
ACTCGGTAAATTGTGCGGATGCCGTTTTGGGAATATCGCGTTTGCCAGGTATTCGTCGGGTGAGCACAGTGCACACTCACGACAGCACCCCCCGGCTCGGCTGACGCAGCATCATCACGTGTCAGTGCCGCGCCTGCTCACCATACGCGGCCTCCTCAGCCTGTGGAGAATCCGCGACATCTGTCTCTGCGACTGGCGTGCCGTTGGACGATTTTGAAGCACCAGGGACGGGCTGTTGGCGCAGATCGGCATTTCGCAGGGAATTGGAAATCACCAATAGACTACTTCCCATCATCAATCCGGCAGCAATCGCCGGATTCAAGATCCCCGTGGCCGCCACTCCGACTCCTACAATGTTGTATCCGAATGCCCATGCCAAGTTCTGCCGAATGACGGACCGCGTCCGACGAGCCAGGTCAATTGACCAGGGAATGCGGGTTAAATCGTCGTTCAACAAACACACTTGCGCAGAATCTCGCGAAACGTCGGCTCCGCAATCGATCGCGATTCCCACATCGCTGGCCGCCAGCGCCGGTGCATCGTTGATTCCGTCACCAACCATGACCGTCGTACCGTATTTACGACGGATTTCAGCCACCCGCAACACCTTTTGCTCCGGACTCAGGCTGCATTCGATATGCATGCTGCCAACCTGCAACTGTTCTCGCAGGAACCGTCCCTTCGCCGAGCGGTCACCGGACAACACGTATAACACCTGAGACGACTTCGAAAGCCGGCGGAGAGCAAGTTGCGCTTCGGGGCGAACCGACTCTGTGATCAGAAAACCAAACGCAGGGATTCGATCGACAGACAGTAATACGATCGACGCCGACTGCTGGTCGGCCGCCATTCGCAGACGGTCCAGTTGAATTCGCAAGCCCAGCGGTACGGTCGCAGTGCACGCCACGCACAGGTCCAGTGCACTCAGATCCAGTTTACTCAGGTCCGGTGATGGATCGCTCTGATGGAGACTGCAACATGAGAACTCAACGCTCCCGAGCCGAACCAAATGGCCATCACAGGTCATTGCTTCGACGCCGCCGCCGGGAACGGTTCGCGGGTGTTGAAGGCTGGAAGGACAGACCGGAATGGCAAGGACATCACGGTCGTGCGTGTGCAGAGCCGGTTCATCTGTTTCGATAGGCGAATGTCCGGACACAACTGATTCTGCGACTGCCCGTTCGCCATTCGGGGGGGCGACTGATCGTGCCGGCTGGCCGTCCGCAACATACATTGCCACAGCCCGGGCGAACGGATGCGACGACGACGATGCCAGCTGAGCTGCAAGATGCAGGGCATGATCGACGTTGATATCTCTAAAAACCGCTGTTTGATTAACGTGCGGCGTGCCGGTTGTCAGCGCGCCCGTCTTGTCAAGGCAGATCGCCTTCACATCTGCAAGACGTTCCACCGCTTCGCCGCTGCGAAACAACACCTGCTGGCGCACCGCCGTACCGAGAGCAGTCCAGACGGCCAACGGAGCTGCCAGGCCCAGAGCACAGGGGCACGCCATCAGGAGGACTGACATCGTAGCCTGTATCGCGAATGCGATACCGGATGACAGGTGCCATGCAAAAGTCGCAGTCGCGGTCACCGCGACAACAGGAAACAACCAGGAAGCCGCCTTGTCAGCCAGCCGCTCATGATAGCCGCGAGCATTCCGCGATTTCTGCAGAAGGTTGAGCAACCGTCCGAACGAACCTTCCCGAAACGGCGAAGTCACGCGCACCAGAACATCGCCATCCAGATTCACGGTCCCTGCCAGAACGCTGTCGCCCGGTGTCTTGCAGACCGGAAGACTATCTCCGGTAAAGACCTGTTCGTCTGCGGTCGTCTGCCCATCAGTAATCAGGGCATCCGTGGCAAAGCGTTCTCCGGCGCAGACACGCAGAATGTCGTCGACCGCAATCGACGTACTTGAAGCCTTCGTTTCAACCTGGTTCTGGTCTAAACGAATCACCGCTTCGGGAAGCCGTGTCAACAGCCTGTCCAGCGCTTTGGTGGCTTTCTGTTTTCCGGTGGCTTCAATCCAGCGACCAAGCGTGACCATCACCAGAACCATCGCTCCAACCTCGAAGTAGATGGCACCGGATTCACGAACGACGTTGACAACAGACGTGAGATAGGCGGATACGACAGCCAGCCCAATCAACAGATCTGTGGAATAGACATTCCGACGCCAACTGTCGACAGAGTTCTGCAGCAACGGGAGCCCCAGCAACAACAGCACCGGCAGCGCGAATACCATGCTCCCCCAGCGAAATACTTCAGAAAGCGTCGTCTGAAGCGTTTCCGACTGAACATCGTAGGCGTCCAGTGACCACATCGTCACCGTGAACGCCATCAGAATCATAGTGAAGAAAATCGCCGCACCCAATCGGATGATCGTCCAGCGAATTGCCCCCTTATTGCCTTGCTCCTGCGCAATGGCGTGGGCGAAACGACAGCCGTAACAGCAATACGCAGCGATACGCGACTGGTCGAGAGCGGGAGGCACGTTGCGCCGGACGCGGGGTGGCCGCTCTGGTTCCAACGCCATCGGCAATCCACAGTGCGTACAGCAATGGTTCGTCGCCGCCGGATGCGACGATCGGTCAGCCGATTCTGGTTGAGGAATGGCTGCTGTCATACGTGGCTGAATGACTCGGCTCCGCAGCGTCCGACCTCCCCGTCACGGAAGAGAGATCATTTCGATCTGCATCGCCGGAAAAATTGCAATAGAAGGCAGAGATCCAGAAACCGATCCGGATCCGGATCGTTGGTATATACCACGAAATCACATTCCCGCGATGCTTCCTCAGCCGAATCGCCTCCCGTCGGCTACGAATTTCCTGAAAACGACATTGAATTCCGTTCCGCGGTTCCGCCTCAGTCCGCGATCGCCAGCATCGTCAATTCGGACAGAAGGGGATTTTGACAGCTGTAGACAATCCGCGTAAGAACAGCTGTGGGCGCCGCAAACAGAATTCAAACGTGTTCCGGAGGACATCGTTGATCCTCCATGCGGCGGTGAGTCCTGCATATCCGTTGCCAAAGCACCAGGTGTGGCATTGGGTGAGATTGGCTCAGCATCCTCTCATTGTTCCGACAACGATCAGGGGCATTTTGAGAAGACATGGACCTTTTCACCTTTCAGAACACGGGCAGGCATGTGTATGCGCACTATGAGTGTGTCACGACGTCACACAACAGCGTGTTCCGGCACGCACAGCTTCGCGCACCGGCTCGGGCGGTCCTGACACACTTTGGCCACTCACGAACAGGTTGCCACGCCGGGGTCTGCCGGACAAAAGTCGCGAAATCAGAAAAACACCTGAGAAATGAAGTGTTTGGCTAAAGTGGCGAGGAGCAGTGATCTTCCGGCACGTGGATTGCCCCACATGAAGAGGGCCTGTGTCACATCTTCTCGTTGCGAATTGCCCACCAAATTACCTGTAGATGCTCTGCACACCCCAGATTCTCTACACATCGAACAAAGGAAAGTTCAGATGCCAGCGATTTCGGACACACTCAGTATCGTGCTTGCCGGCGGAGTCGGCTCGCGACTGGCTCCATTAACTACTGACAGAGCAAAGCCTGCTGTGCCCTTTGGCGGGCAATATCGCATCATAGACTTCACGCTTTCCAACTGTCTGCACTCCGGCTTGCGACAGATTCTCGTTCTGACTCAATACAAGTCCGATTCGCTGCACAAGCACCTGCGGGATGCGTGGTCGATCTTCAATTCTGAGCTGGGTGAATACATCACCGATGTACCTCCACAACAGCGAACGGGCGCATCGTGGTACCGTGGCACAGCAGACGCGATCCATCAAAACCTGTACATGCTCCGGCGAAGCGGCGCGAAAAACGTCATAATTCTGTCCGGCGATCATGTCTACCGCATGGACTATTCGGCAATGCTGGAGGCTCATCGGAAGTCAGACGCGGACGTTTCCGTGGGCTGTATGGAGGTTTCCCTGAAAGAGGCAGGTTCATTTGGCATCATGTCATTCGACTCGCAGCAGCGCATCCGCAGTTTTGACGAAAAACCACGCCGGCCTCGGTCCATGCCGAACAAGCCACAGCGAGCTCTGGCCTCAATGGGTATCTATGTCTTTGGAATCGATCTGCTTTGCCACGAGCTCGAACGCGACAGCCGGAACAAGGCTTCCAGTCACGACTTTGGCAAAGACTTGCTGCCACGACTCATTTGCAAGCATCGAGTCTTCGGCTATCACTTCGGCGATCATACCGCTCGCAGTTCGCTGGAATCCTACTGGCGAGATGTCGGCACGATAGACGCATATTACCAGGCAAACATGGATCTGCTGAAGGATCAGCCGCCTCTGGACCTGTATTCAGATTACTGGCCCATTCGAAAATTTGATCGCCCGGCCCCTCCTGTAAAGATCGATCGCGACAGGTTTGGAACTCCAGGAATCGTCACCGACTCAATGCTGAGCGGCGGAGTTATGGTCTCCGGCGGAACCGTCAGCCGCTCGATCCTGGGATCGAAAGTCAGAGTCAGCAGTGGTGCCACGGTGGAGGACAGCATTCTGTTCGACGACGTGCACATCGAGCAGGGTGCACAGGTGAGGAACTGCATCATCGACAAGGGAGTTCGCGTCCCGAAGAATGAGACGGTCGGAATTACCCCTACCATCGACGCCGACAGGTTCACAATTTCTGAGAACGGAGTGGTCGTCATCCCGTTGGGCTATCACTTCACGCCGAGCGAAATCCTACCACTGATTCAGGACCAGACCGAATTCTTCACCACCGTATCTGCCGGCCAGGTCGTAGCGTCGACTCATTTTCCGAATCGTCGCGCCAACCTGGGTCAGGACAGCATCACCGACACCATGTCCATAAGTGTCGTTGACTGCCTTGAAATGATCGAGATCAAGAAGCAACAGGCTGAATTCGTAGCCATTACGAGTGAAATCGGCAATCGAGGCATTCAGTCCTTCATCAAAGGCTCTGCGGTTTGCGAGGTTCGTCAATGGATCGAACAACGCCTGCTCTCTCAACACGTCACTTGCCCGCTTGCCTCGCAGAGCTGAGCGAACTCGGGCTTGAAGCTCTTCAGGAAAAAATGGCTTGGTCACGTAATCCGATCCACCATGATCAAGCGCCTTGACGATGTGTCTTCTTTGCTTGTCGCTCGTCAGAAACAGAATGGGGATGTTCCGCGTGGCGTCAGCTTCCTTCAGTTGTGTGCAAACCTGAAATCCGTCCATGCCAGGCATTTCGATGTCCAGCAGGATCACGTCAGGCGACGACGTCTCGGCAATCCGGACCCCCTCGCGACCCGTATATGCGTGCAGCATCTTCGACACGACAGTGTCAAGATAGTAGTCAGTCAGGTCATGAGCATTTGGATCGTCATCGATCACCAGTAGTTTTGGTAACCAGTTAACACCAGTCGTGGGCTTGGTCAAGATGGGCATGTCAGTTAGTCCATATCGTGGTTGGTTTCGATGGCCGTGTCCACGAGGCTCGAAAGGAGTTCCAGTGACTCTGTGATGTGTGCGCCAATAAAATGGTCGGTACGAAGCGCCGTCTCGCATTTGTCCGCGACTGCGGTGATCTGAGGAAAGCCATAATTCTCCGCTGTTCCCGCAACCGGTGCACGACAGACAGGAGCGAGTCCGCGTCATCATCACGGCGAGCTGTTTGAAGCTGATCGAGCATTCCCGGCAGCCTCTTGAGATATTTCTCCAACAGCAATTGGAACCGTGAGTCGGTAGTTCTATCGGACACAAGTGAGTTCGGTCGTGCCGCTGATACAGGAAGAACAGACGCCCTGAATCGCGGCAGTTGCCGTCCGATCGTCTCGAACAGGGAGCACAGGTCAATTGGCTTACTCAGGTATGCGTCGCACCCGGCATCAAGGCAGGCCTGTTCGTCATGTTTCATGGCAAAGGCGGTGAGAGCCACGATTGGACAGGCGAACCCTTCGGACCGAAGCCTCCTTGTCGCCGCGTAGCCATCCATTTCCGGCATCCGCATGTCCATGAGAATCAGGTCATACGCTAAATCCGCAGCCATGGATTCCAGCGCTTTAGCAACACCATCGGCTCCGTCGGCGGCGGCGGTGACGTTTGCACCAGCTTCTTCCAGAAAGAAGATCAATAGGTCCCGTGTGTCAGGAGTATCTTCGACAATCAGGATCCTGATGTCGGACAGACCAGTGTCCGGAACCTGCCATTCGATTTCGGCAGCCTGTCGGACCGTGAGATCGGCGGAACCCGGTTGCCACATTGACAGGCTACCAGGAAACGGAACGGTAAAGCTGAAGACGCTCCCACGCCCCTCGTCAGACGTCAGCCGGATTTCGCCTCCGCTGGCCGTGACCAGCCGACGACAAATAGACAGCCCCAGCCCGGTGCCCGTTTTATGGCAGACGTTCTGATCGTGACCATGGGTAAACGGTTCGAAGATCTGGTCCTGTTTCTCCATTGAGATTCCGATGCCGGAATCCTCTACTGCGATTTCCAGAAACGCTGTGTCGGAGTCAGACTCCTGGGCGGTGAGACGGACGGTAACATGTCCCTTACTTGTGAACTTGATGGCATTCACAATGAGGTTGGTCATTACCTGGCGGAACCGTTTCGGATCCATCGGGATCTGGTCCGGAATTGGCGTCGCGCATGTGACACCGAGATTCAACCCTTTGGAATTGGCCTTCCCCAGCAGATTGGCACAAACTTCCATGACCAGTGCGTGCGGCGAACTGGGTGTCTGCATCAGGTCGAGCTGTCCAGCCTCGATCTGGGACAGGTCCAGCACGTCGCTGATCAGATCGAGTAGATGGCTTCCGTTGCGTTTGATCGCGGACAGCATTTCGATCCGACGTCCGGGGGCCTTGCTGATGTCACCAAACAAATGCAGCCCGTCTGTATAACCGAGAATCGCGGTCAGCGGAGTCCGAATTTCGTGACTCATCGTCGCCAGAAACTCACTCTTGGCGCGTGTGGCCACCTCGGCCTTTGCGCGAGCGTGCTTGAGGTTTTCTTCGACCGTCTTCCTTGTGGCGATCTCGTCGGTCAGGTTCTTCGTCCGTTCATGGACCAGCTCATCGAGGTGCTCAACCTGTTCCGCGAGCGCATCACGAGAAAACTTCAGATTCACAATCGTCTCCTGAAGAATACGTTCCAAATGGCCCATTTCCCCCGTCGACGTGACATCGATGTTCGCGTCGTAGTGGCCTCCGGCCACTCTGGCAAGCTGTGCGATGATTTCTTTCAGGCGTTTTTCAGTTCTTTCCGACAGCTGATGCTCGGCAAGTGGTTCTGCCTGCACCTGAGGTGCTGAGAGTGCTTGTGACTGATCAGAAGCCGGGGCCGTATCGGGCAATGAATGTTCCACGCTGGATTGCGGCGTTGGCGGCGCCGACGCGAACCCCGGCAATCCGCTTAGCTCTCGGTCCTCCCCGTCAATCGTGGAGCCCGGGCCATCTGTAGAGTCGCCTTTCCCGGCAAGCTGTGCCCATTCGTGCGCCTGAGTCAGGATCCGGTCGCCGAATTCAGGACGCGAATCAGGCACGTAGTCCATTCGACCCGGCTGGACGAAATGTTTGCCGCGAACGTTCGACAAGTCCCCGATCAGCCCTTGTTCCACGACCGTCGAATCGTCCTGGCGAGGGTAAGAATGTGCCGAAATATCTCGCGCACCCTCCCAACGCATTGCCAGTCTCGACTGATGAAGTTTATGCCGGGCCTGAAGAACACTCCGCAGAAACGTGCAGTGGGTACCGGAAGGGTCTCCTGCAAAACGGTCCAGCGTGGTGAAACCACAGCGCGAATGTCCCAAGCAGATGTCTTTGGAAAAGATGAACATAACCCCGGTTCCGCCATGAACCGAAACCTGACCGAACGGCTGGGGCGCAAACACGCCATCACCGCACCCTTTGTCCAGGTAGGGCATTTGCCGTAATGGCACTTCCCTGATCGTTACGTCCTTGAGGCGGTCAAGCCCGTGCTCGGTGAGGAAGTGGCACAGAATGTCGTATTGCTCCGCAAATCGAGAAGGAATCCCAAACGTCACCCCAGGCAGATGCTGCACACGTTCAAGGCCCATGTGGGCGGCATCGCACGAAGCAACGATAAGTAGCTCTTTGACGCCGCTCCCGCCGGGAGCCCGACGCACGTTCACATGCAAACCGTTTCTTTCGAAACAGCCTTCACTGTGGGCGTACGTCAGCGGTGCTGCGCGGCTCATCGGATTGAGCACGATATCGAGCTCCGATTTTTCGATCAGGTCTTCGCGGGTCATGTGGCACTCCGGCGAACTGTGTGCAGATGGCAGATGATTCGAATGAATCTCCGGCGAACCGTCCGGTTGAAAAAACATATTGCGCCGACCGTTGCGTGGTCGGGATCAGAACTGAGAAAACAGAAGTTGGGCTGGAACTTTCTGCACAATCATCACGACCCCCACGGTCGGACCTGTGCCGGGCCATTCGACAGGTCTCGCTCCGCCGAAATGGCGTCCAAACACCCGCTTGCGACAAAAGGCAGTTTACTTATCTTGTCGCGAACGATAGCGGCTCGCACCGATGCCTGTTGTGCCGTTCGCGTCCTGCTCCATGAAGCCGGAGATCCAGGGCCTGCTGCCGGCCATCACTGAACACAAACACCTTCCGTCCTCAAGATCTCTGCTTCTTCCAGGCTTTCCGTATTGTGACGATGGCGTGTCCTGTCCAACGATGATTGTATCTCAGGACCGGCGCGGACGCAGACCTGGGAGCGGTTGTCAGACCGGGCCACACAAAGCCTGGTAGCCGGCAGCGTGCCTCGGTACTTTGGACGCCCTGGCAGAGTCCAATGGCAGAAGGACAATCACTTGTCAGCGGGCAGCGCATACAAAAGAATAACGACCCGGTGTTCACCACGTGAACTCGGGTCGTTATCCCCGAAACAGGAGTCCGTTTGTTGAGAGTTTAACGTGGAGGGAGGAAGGCTGGGTCAGTCGAGGAGGTAATCGATGTGGGTAGCATCGGGTCG
>JAAERP010000067.1 GCA_024230215.1 Fuerstiella sp.
CCGGAATCGGTCGCCATCCTGAAATACACTTTGGTAGGCGCTCCCATTTCCTTCCCACGGCGCATCAGAGCGAAATATGACTTCGCGGCGTGTTGGACGATGCAGTTCCAGTCTCACTCCGTCGAGTCGCTCGATAAGATGCTGATCGACGAAAAGTTCTCGACGACTGCCAATGTCGATCGGATCGACCGCCGACGAACTGGCGGCGGCGATCGCCAGAATCACAGCCACGCTGAGAGTGGTAAATGCTGATCGAAATCGTTGGCTCATGATGGCGAGTCTTCTATCCTGGGCGCGTAGAGGTCATATTGCAGACAGTAGATTCACAGTACCACCGGTCTGTCAGTCATTAGAGTTCAGTTTGTGTGATAATTGCAGTCATCGCAGTTGAAATTCGGAGCTACGCGTGGCACGAGACACTCTGTCTTGCGCGTCCACAGCAGTGACTTCGAAGGCGTAAATGCTGCCGAGAAGAAGCTGACGGCGCAGAACCAGTTGGCAGGAATCGTCTGGTGTCTGAATGGCTGCATACGGTTGGACAAGTGTCGTCGGCCAGATTTCGCCGGGTTGGATGAGTACGGGAGTCACACGATAGGCCACCGCGTCTGGTGAGGCAGTCCAGGTTAGCGTTCCGTCTTTGAACTTTAGACTGGTTGGCGGATAGAGGGATTCTGACCGTATGGGTTTCGGGCCGACTCGCAGGTGCCAGGCGTCGATTCTGCGATTCGCGGGTGTCGTCATGAAGAGCTTGTCTTCGCCAGCGATGGTCACCCCGACATTCCCGCCTGTCAGACTGCTGATGACAAAGGGGCGACTCCATTTGCGGCCGCTTCCATCGTCAGAGAGGTACACGCGGCAATGATTGCGACTCAACGCAGTTGTGAGTGTGAGGATTCCATTATTCAGCAGGTGCAAGGTGGGCAGCTTGCCGGCAAACGGAAGAACTTTCGGTTGCTCCCATGTCTTGCCGCCATCGGAAGAACGCACTGAGGCGAGTTTGGATTTTACCGTACTGCCGCTGCGAACGATTGCTGTCAGGTCGCCATTCCTGGCTGGCGAGACGGTCGCCTCCAGCCAGGGTGTGGTAACCCGGGCTCCCGATTGGATCATCGCGACGGCGGTGGTGATGACGGATCGAACCGTCCACAACCGACCGCCATCGTTACTCTGCAACAACACGACCTTGTTGCCTTGCTTGCTCCACGTATAAGCTGGCATCAGCAACAAGCCATCTTCACCGTCGATGATGTGCGGCAATGGTCGAGCGATACCGCCGATTTCTGGCGGGCATTCGATCCTGGCTCGTTCAAGTTTCCAACTCTGCCCTTGATCGCTGGACATGGCGATCTGGTATGCGTCGGCAGGAACGTCGGGCAGCTTCGCATCACGACGCGTTTTGGGATCGGGTACCCATTTGATACCGAAAGCGAGCAGGTTGCCATTCTTCAGACGGTCCGCCCACAGGCTGACCATTCCAGGCATGGGCCAGTTGTCTCGGCCATTCGTCCAGCTCATGCCGCCATCCGTGGAGATTGCCGACGCCGTCCCATTCGAGCCGCCAAAGTCATCCGGGTGATTCGGAAAGAAACTCAGCATCCGATCCCCGACCTTCACCGGACAACCGCCTCCTGTTATCCCTTCGCGCTGGGTTACTGTGACGCGTGGACTGACTACGACTTCGAATCGATTGGCTTGTTCGCGAGGATTGTTTTCGAGGTATCTGCTGAGCGCCATTCCAAGCTGAGCTCCGACTTTCATGTAGCCCTGCTGAGTGCTGTGCGGCGTATTCCAGACCGTTTCCAGAGTCGTCGACAGAACGTGACTGGCCGTGTGGTTTCGCACCCAGTTAGCACTCATTCGATTTCGCTCTTCGTTTGTTTTCACATAAGTCGCGAACTTGTATCGGGGCTCTAACGGAAGTGGTCCCGAGATGGCTGATGCGCAAAATGCCTGCCAGCGTGCGTGGTTTTGCTGTTGAATCGCAGGAAGCTTAACGAGATTGATCGGACCAAAGAAATAGGGACGGCGTTCACTGCCTCCCGGGTTGTGGAGATCAATGAAGACGTCGAACCTGCCGTCCGCATTCAGTTTAAGGATTCGCTTTTGTGCGGCCGCCACTTCCGGATAGTGCGGCTTGTCGTCCCAATCTCGATTGTGATCACGAGGGATCGCATCTTTGCCGCCTGCTCCCATTGCAACATTGTCCACATCCATAATAGGCACGTAGAAAACTGTGGCGTTGCGGCGCAGATTGGCGGCGACTGGATCATCACTCGCCAGCCACTCGACGAATCCCTGGCCGACCCAACTGGAACCAGCCTCCCAGGCATGCTGTCTTGCCTGAATCCAGACGTTGTATCTGGTGGTATCGCCGATGCGAATTCCCTGCACGGATCGTCCACCACGAGTTTTCGCTAACTCGAATAAGGTGGAACCGGATAGTCGTGACTTGAGCGACTGCAGAACTTCGTCCGCGTGCATTGGTAGAAATGGCGGGCCCCATGCCAGCCAGAATGACTCGGCAGGGGCCTCCATTCTGTACGTTGCTGCGCCATCTTCTTTCCGACATGTTGGTGTCTGGGACCAGGTCACGTTATCGACACTTACTGCCGCCCGATCAGGTTGAGACCAGGCGGCATTGAGCACACGCCCCGATTTGTACTCACTCTTGCTGGCAGTCAGCTTCAGTGTGATGAACTGTCCTTTCTGTGCGCCTTCGACTTTCAAATACCACCAGCACGGCCAGCCCCGCTCCGACTGGGTCTCTGGCGTGATGTGGATGACTCCGGATTTCCTGTCAATGGACTTCACGATTGCTGAGCCGCCCGGAAAATCAGTCGTCACGGCAATGTCTGCGAACTCAGTCTCGGCGTACAGCGGCAATGTCGCGCAGAGAAGCCACGCTGCAAATAGAAACTTCATCGGCATTCTCAGTTTGTAGTGAATTCAGGGGTGGATTGGTAGAACGAGTTTCCGGACTACGGACGCCAATTGACATCGACGGAATCTGATACATCCGCCTTCGTTAACTTCACGAGATCCGGCAGATCGTAATGCTTAAGCACGCCGTGAACTGCATTGACCAGTTGATTGTAATGCTCGGGTGCCGACACCACTTCAGTCCATGAGCGAATCATCTTCTCTACTCTGATCCGTTGGAATTGCTCGGGTGCGAGCGCGGCGACATGCAATGCGGGGATGGCTGCCTCTTCGACGCCGATCAGTTCAACCTTTATATCGCCGAAGTGACGCGTCCACGAAAGCGCGTCGGCAATTCGCATACGGACAAAGGAATCCCCCATGAGATAGGCGGTGAAGATCTCCTGGTTGTCGAGGCCGAATCGGCCGTATCCCCAGGTCCGTTTGTCGTGCGGAACATCCGTCAAGCCGATCCCGCTTAATTCGGCGGACAGGACCTGCTGGCTCTGTTTCACCAATGCGATGGGAACCTCATTGGCCGCCATTCCCTCGCCGTGCAGGTAGAGGACGTGCCCGGTGATTTCACCCTTCGGAACATAGGACTTTGCGGCGAGCTGAATTCCATCCGTCCGGTGCATCAAAACGTCGTTGATAAAGTAACTGTTCTCTTCCACCGAGCCGGTGGTTTCAAACCGAACGGAGCCAATCTCCGTCATGCCGAGCGCCTGGTGGATGATGTGGCGTTTCTCATTGGCGGACGCGGCTCGCCACTTCTCCTGCCGCAGCTTCGTCAGGGCGGTGGCCTTGTCGGTGTTCATGTGAAAGACCGAGCGTTCGCCATCCATCAACATCACCTGGCCGTGTGGAGAACACTGCAGTTGTTCGGCAGTCCAAACTGGCTCGCTGAGGGAACGAAGAAACTCGTCGGTGACCTTTGCCGGCCATTCGGAACGCGGCTTTTCCCAGATCACCTTTTCGTGACCGACCAGCCAGCGATGCATCCAGCGGGCGACAGCCTCGCGGTGCTGAATATAGTAACCGTGTGGCACATTCGCCTCATGTAACGCGACTCGTTCGGGAAAGCCAAGGTGCGAGTAAAAACGGTTCGCCTGCTGAAAAACTTCACGTGTGCCGCGGATGTCAAACGTCGAATCTCGCGTGCCAGCGCAGATCAGGATTGGAATCGGCGCACGCATCATCACGTAGTCAGCGGCGTCCATGCCAAAGGCGACCTGGGAGAAGATGTTCTGTTCCGCATCTTGCGGGCCCTTCGTATCGACCAGTTTTTGTAAGGTCGTCAGGTAGCTCCCGGGTGACGCAGCGATGATCCGGTTGTCAAGCGCCATGAGGTATGAGGTCAACGTGCCACCGCCGGAATTTCCTGTACACCCGATCCTGTCCGCCTGGATATCCTGACGGCTTTGCAGATAGTCGATGGCTCGCATTCCATCCCAGATGCGATATTGGGCGATGTTCTCGCCGAGCAGGATGCTGCCAATTCCGATCAGCGTGTGCTCGGTCGTGCAGAGATGTCGAACGGCGGGATGCGGCACGGCGAGCTTGCGGGGGATGTCTTCGAAATGCGAATTGCCGCCGTCGAGGTCAATGACCTGGTAACGCTCCCCCTGACTGACCGGGTCATAACACAATGCTGCCATACCGTTGCGCGCGAAGAGTATCGCCGCACGCTGATACTGCCCCGATGCCTTGCCCGTATGGCTATGCCCACACGGAATGAGAATCGCGGGACACGGTTTCGAAGTTTCAGGCAGATAAAGCGACGCTGAAACATGATGTCGCGGACGACTTTCAAAGATCACTTTCTCAACGCGGTAGCCCTTGCCCTGCAGCCGTCCAGTGACGCGAGCGTTGAGCGGCGTTCGTTCTGGAAACGCCCCAATCTGCCGGCGAAAGAACGAGCGTCGCTCATCCTGCCACCGTCGCAGATCGGCCTCTCCGTTCAGCTTTTCAAACGCCGCATTCCGCGCCAAAGTCATCGTGGAAAACCGCATTTTCAACAAATCGCCTAACGTCGCCACCGACGGTGTTTTATGTTCGGAAGTGTTGTCAGCAGCATGCAAAGCGACATTGATCAGGCATAAAACAGGGAACAACAGATTGCTGAAGAGTGAGCGGGGTGGCTTCATGTTCTGGCTCGCAAAGAACAGTCACTTTGTGAATTTAATACTTGTTCGCGGTCCCACGAATTCATGGCCCGCGCATGGCGATAATGATACAGCACATTGTCGCGTCATACATTCGGTGATCGAGTCCGAAACGCCGAGACGAAGGGTTTCCAGTCATGTGGCGGTGATCGCGACCGCCCGCCGAAACCGTTTCCAACCTGCCTCACCACGAGGCATGCCGACAACGGCGAGTTGCTTTGAAAGACACACTCACGCAAAAGTCAATCGGTCCAAGCTACTTTCCTGTCCCTTCGAAACACCACAGATGGCCGGCGAAGTCATGGACAAGGAGCAGATTGCCGGTGACGGCGGGAGCAGTTTTGATGGGAGTGCCGAGGCGGTGTTCCCAGACGATTTTCCCATCGCGGGTGATGCCGCGAAGTGACGTGTCGTCGTGGCCGAACCAGGCGATGTCGCCGGCGACGACGGGGGTTGAGCTTCCGCTCATGGCCTGGCGGCGGGAACGGTGGAAGCGATCGGGCTCGCGGCCGCATGGGATGGTGTGCAGCGTCTCGCCGCTTTTCAGGTCGAGAATCACCAGGTCAGTGCCGTTGACGAGAATTCGGTCACCCCACACGACCGGAATGGCGTTCTGATAGCCGGCGTTGGCTATGCCTTTCTGCCAGATCAGATCGCCCGTCGCTGCATCGCGGACTCGGATGCCGCTCGAACCGTTGTAGATCAGCTTTCCGTCAACCACGATCGGAGCTGATGTCGAACGCGAGGACTCATCAAAGCTGTACAGTTGCTTGCCGTCGGGCAGATGGATCGCACTGCCGCCGCCTCGACGGACAGAATACATCACGTCGTCGAACACCGTTGCGAAGGACGCGTAGTAGCCAGTGTCGCCTTGCAGCGTGGAGAGACTCTCGCCGCTGGTGTAGTCGAGCAGATACTGCGGCTTCTGCCAGTCGGTCACCAGCAGTCCGAAACGCGTCGGGATGGGCGGTGTGTTGTTGATCGCCAGGGGGCGGCCTGCAGCGTAGTTCGACTGCATTGGCTTGCTCCAGAGCAGTCGACCGTTGTCCGCGTGCCACGCGGCAACGTTGCTGTCTCCGGTGATCGCGTAGACGTGGCCTTCGTGGACGCTGACCGGGCCGCGGATGTCGCCACTCGGGGAATTGGCTTTCCAAAGCACCTCTCCGGTAATAGCGTTAAGACACAAAACTCCCGCTTCGGGAGTGCCGGCATTTGGATTTCCGACGGAGACGTACACGCGACCGTCCGCTACGACTGGTGAGTTGTGCAGCACGTGAGCGCTGCCGGTGTGAGTCACCCACAGTGGAAACATCGCCGCTGATGGACCACTTTTATGTACTCGTGGCGGACTGCCGGACAGGACGGTAGGAAAATCGGATGTCAGGGGCTCAGTTGCCCGGCCCTGTCGTTCGACTTTCACGGTCTGCTGGCGTTTCCAGGTGCTGCCGGCTAAGTCTGTCGCGCTGAGATCGATAATCCATTCGCCTGGTTCGCGAGGATTAAAGTCGCTGTGCCACCCCCAGTCGCCACGCTGCTTGAACTTCGCGGTCGATTGCGTGCCGCGGGGTGATGTAATGCGGCCGGTGACAGATTTCACTTCGAGCGACGTGTCATACGCCAGAACGATAAGCGGCTGTTTCCCGGTTCGAGCAGTGGCCCCCGGAGCGACGACCTGCAGTCGTTTGTACTGACCAGCCACGCGGAGCTTTGAGCGGACTGCGTGGGGCGTGACGATCACCCAGCGATACGTGCGAGAATACGCTCCCCAGTCGCGGCCACGGGCCGGAGCACTATTGAGGACCGGCACGCCGCCGCGACTGCCTGCCTGTACGACGTGCCAGTGGGCTCCGATCTGACAGATGACGTTGATGCCCTCCTCACGCCGCAGATCGAACCAGTCTGCACTGAGCGGGTAGTGCGAGACCGCGATGACCGGCGTCTTTGGTGGCAGCGATTTCAGGTCGGCCTGCAGCCAGTCGCTCTGCCGTTCGCGAGCCGGTTCGCGCAGGTAACTTGTCTCGGACACGAGCTGAATGAAATGCACGCCGCCGTAATCCCACGAGTAGTACGGCGGCCCGATCCGCTGCTCAAAACTGACCGTGCACCGCGGGTCGAGGCAGTTGCCGTCGTGTCCGCCGAAGCCCTCATAGACCGGAATCTTTGACTGCCCGCGGATGAAGTCGTACATGTCCCATTCGTACTGCGAGCCGGCCATCGTCAGGTCGCCGGCTGTCGCGAGAAAAGCCGGTTTACCAAGATGCGGCAGCGCCGGTGCCGACGTCACCTGAGCGTAGTCCTTCGCCGTAGGGATCATCTGTTCGATATTCGTGAACTGGCTGTCGCTGGCTGTCATGAACCAGAACTCACGTTTCGCCGAAGCCGGGTCACGCATGAGTCCGAAATGAACGGAGTATTCGCCGCGCGGCTCATCAAATGGAATCCGCCGGAAGAACAACCCGGTCGGCCGGAATCCCGTCGGCCGCGTCACGACAACGAATCGATGATGCGGGTTTTCATCAAAGCGAATCTGAAACTGAAAGCTGCCGTCGTCACCGGTCTGAACGACTCGCTCACCGTTCGTCACATTGACACCCACGAGTCCGGATTCACCGTCGTCCTGTGTCCCGTTGCCATTGCGATCATCGAACACCGTCCCCGAAACGATCGCCAGACGAGGTCTTGCAGCCCCGAGTTCCGGCTCAGGTCGCTGAGGGATCTTCTTCCGGAGTGCAGTTAGTTCGCCGTCATTAAATCCCCGCAGAAGATCAACGGTTGTCGTCAGTTCCGTATCGGAGACTGGCGATTCCGCAGTGGCGGTTTGAGCCTGTGCTGTGTCAGACGACGCTGACACGAGAATCAGGAAAGTGAAATACAGGGTGATGGAACGAGTAATCGCAGTCATTGAGTTTCCGAATTTGTAAGGCGCACAGATAGAATAGTTCCGATGGACGAGCAGCAATAGATCCTCATCTGCGATTCAGGGTGGATTGCGTTCCTGACATGCCTCGTGAATGAATCCGGTTCTTCAGGCATAGCTTTCATTGCCAGGGCAATTTAACAGCAGCCAACAGGAACTGGCGTCGATGGTGTTGTTGTAGAGTTCCAGATTCCGGAAGTACCGTCGGATACAACTGCCTGCGATACCTTCGGGAAAATCAACGTACCTGAACCTTGAGCCACCCCGTAGGATAAAAAAATTCGCCGAACTCAAAATGTTGCAAGAATACCGGACTTACGGCTTATCAGAGTCTCGCATCTCAGCCGCTTGATTTCACCTGTCTGCACCGGAAACTGCCGATTTTGGCGCCGAACATGCCCTTCCTGTTCCAACCCTGGCACATTCTGCTCGCTGCACTCTGTGGCATGGTCAATGAGCGACAGCGGCAGATCATCGAATTCCAGAACGCTCAGATCGAAGCCGTGCTCAAACAGCTCGCCAAAAAGCGACTGCTCCTGAATGACGACCAGCGTCGGCTGCTCGCCGTCAAGGCTCATGCCATTGGCCGCAAGGCTCTGCTGGAACTCACAACCATCGTCACGCCAGACACGATTCTCCGCTGGCACCGGAAACTGGTCGCGAAGAAGTTCGACTCCAGCAACAAACGCCAACCTGGTCGACCACGCATCCGTCCGGAAGTCGTGGATGCGATTGTTCGCTTCGCCAGGGAGAATCCGACGTGGGGCTACGATCGCATTCAGGGAGCACTTAAGAACGTCGGATATCACATCGCTGATTCCACAGTGGCCAATGTGTTGAAAGCTCACGGCATCGAACCAGCACCTGATCGACAGCGAACACCGGCGTGGTCAACATTCCTGAAAGACGCCAAGCATCTCATTGTGGATCGCGATACGAGCTTCATCACCATGCGGGAATTCCTGGATCAGAACACCGATACTGAAGTCGTCCTGCTGCCACCCAAGAGTCCCAACCTGAACGCTTATATGGAGAGATGGTTCAGAAGTTTGAAGTCTGAATGTCTGGGCCGAATGATCTTCTTCGGCCGTCCGTCACTTGACAACGCAGTTGCTGAATACCACAAGCATTATCCTGGCGAGCGACACCAACAGGGCCTCGGCAACCAGCTCATCGAGCCTGAGGATGATGCTGGTTCTGTTGCTGGCAAGATCGAGTGCCGAGAACGACTCGGTGGCATGCTGAAGTACTACCACCGACGAGCAGCCTGACGTCGCCTGTAACTGACTCTGACGTTGTCCTTTTGCGATAAAGGAACGCACTCACCGTGGCCCGACGCCAATTTCACGGTCAGTGGTCGCTATCTCTGGCCGACGCTCGGCCGAAATCGCGAACGATTTCTATTTCTAAAACCTGATTGTCAAAGAGCTTTGCGGTCGGTTCAGTTTTTTGACCCTACGGCGTTCTGGAACTGGATGATCTGCTGCTGTCGCTCATTGACCATGCCACAGAGTGCAGCGAGCAGAATGTGCCATGGCTGGAGCAGGAAGGGCATGTTCGGCGCCGAAAATAACCAGTCTCCGGTGGCGAGAGGTGAAATCAAGCGGCG
>JAAERP010000068.1 GCA_024230215.1 Fuerstiella sp.
CGTTCAAACGCTCGAAAAATCAGCCTCGTTGAGTATTAGCCGCTGTGGCAAACGAAGATCGCTATAATCTTCGGCACTCCTCACGCCAGTTCCTCACGAGCATCACTGGCCGGAGAGACTTTCGGGACACCCACTAGCTACAGGTTCGGCATTCGCGCAGTTCAGTCTGCCGGTTATGCCACCAGTTGCCACTCCCATCGTCCCCAGTTCTGCGTTGGATTTACAGCGGCCGGGGCTGTCCGGACAGGTTGCGGCAGAACACAGCCCCAACATCAGACACCTGCTGAAGTCCGAATTCAAGCTTGACGTCGAACGGCGTCACAGTCAATTGATCATTACCGGACGCAACATGCGTCGACTCGCGGTAACGGATTCCGGAATCTGCAACTATGTACAGTACAGTCCAACTGAGCTGGCTGTGATTGGACTGGAGTTGGGGGCAACGGACCTCATGATCTGGTTTGAGGGTGAAACGACCCCGGCCATCTACGAAATCACGGTAGTGCGCGACGAAAACGTGGAGAACCAGCGCCGCACCGAATTTGGACGTCTGGAGCGGCGACTTGAGGAGTTGTTTCCGAACTCCAATGTATATCTGGTCCCGATTGGCGACCAGGTATTGTTAAAGGGGCAGGCATACGATTCAGAAGAGGCTGGTCAGATCATGCAGATCGCCCGGTCTGAAGTTATCCGGTCGCTGGGTCAGTATGGTCGCGACGATCAGATTAATAGTCTAAACGGTGGAGCAGGTGGGTTTCAGGGGCAGAACCGGTTCAATTATGGCGGCGGCTCGCTCAACGACGTTGTTGTGAACATGCTTGAGATTCCCGGCGATTACAACATCAAGATGCGGGTGATCATCGCGGAAATCAGCCGCAACGAACTGAGAAACATGGCCGTTGACATCCCAAACCTGGAGCTCGGCGGCGGTCGTCATGTCCTGAGTAGTGCTCTTGGCGGAGCAACTGGCACTACGTTAAGCGGCATCTTTGAAAACGGCGAAATCAGCGTCCTGATCAAGTGGCTGGCAACGAATGGTACGGCAACACTACTTGCCGAGCCGACGATTGTCTGCATGAGCGGCCATTCGGCAAGTCTGCTCGCCGGTGGTGAATTCGCCGTGCCCACAATTATCGGACTTGGGGGCGGACAGAACACTTCATTCCGCGGCGTGGGGACCAGCATGGTGGTCACACCGACAGTGATTGACCGAGACCTGATTCGACTGCAGATTGTGCCGGAATTCAGTTCGGTCGACGGCGGCAATGCTGTTAATGGCATTCCGGGCGTTACAGTAAAACGTGTACAAACAACGGTTGAATTGCGAGAAGGACAAACTCTTGCTCTGGGTGGTCTGATCACCAGACAGACCGCGGCATCGGTCAGCCGAATCCCACTGCTTGGCGACATCCCGTTTATCGGCAGTCGACTTTTCCATGGCAAGGACGCTTCGGAGACGGAAGTAGAGCTGCTGGTACTCGTAACACCGGAAATTGTGCGACCGATGGATGCAGATGAAGTGCCTCCGCTGCCGAACTTTTATGTGACACATCCCAATGATGATGATCTCTTCAAGTACGGTCGTACTGAGGGTAACCCGGATCAGAATGTCTATAAGGTTAAACCGTATGGGACAGGTTCCACCTACGGAGGACATTCCGGGTACCAGATGGCAAATCCAAACATGACACCCAACTATGCGACTCAGGGCATGAACGGAGCGTTTCCGGGAGCTTCACCGCATTACGGCGGGGTGCGAACACTGAATCCTCAGCCCGAAACAATTCCGCCACCAACGCCGGGAACGAACATGCTGCCGTATCCGGTGCAGCCACGTCAGTTCCAATCGACGCCGCCAGCACAGCAGTTCCTGCCTCCGGTCCCCGGCAACACTCAGGGAACAGTTACACCTCAGGCATCTGCACAAAGTTACCGTTCGCGATTCGCTGCCATGCTTAGAGAGCCGGCATTTGCGGGAAGACCGCCAGTCATGAATACCAGCTGGCAAAGGTAGAGGCCGCCGCGCGGCCGGGCTGGCTGAATAACAACAAGAACCCGCGTAATTCTCGAACGCTGTTGCACAGCGACATGAGGAATATCATGACATCCCTGAAGACCTGGAAATTGTTTGCGATCGCCGCATTGAGCGGAGCTTTTTCCGGATGTTTGTCCGGGCATCGCTCGCTGGCAATCCCGGACATAATCCCGCTGGGAACGGTCAGTCGGGCCCATTGGCACACCATGGAAACAAATGGCGAAGCCAGTGACTTCGTCATCCATCGTAACGAATTTGCTGACAACTCATCACAACTTTCGCCGTATGGCCGCGATCACATCATGGAAATCGCTGCCCGAATGCCGTCGACGCCGTTCCCGGTTCTGGTTCAGCGAAGCGACAACAACTCAGACCCGGAACTTGATGCAGCGCGCCGTAACTTTGTCGTACGGGTACTGACCGACCTGGGTGCCCGCGACGCAGATCAAAGAACTGTTGTCTCGCAGCCATACAGCAACGGCATCAACGCCAGAGAAGGTGAACGGGACTACGGTCGCTTTCGGCAGTCCAATGGAAACAACAATGGGAATGGTGGTGGCAATGCTGGCAACGGCGGTTTCTAAACACAGCCACTTCGCCAGATCAGTTCAAATGGACGCGGCAGGTATCCCTGACGCGCTTTTCTTGCGCGTATGGGGGAACACACCCGCAGAGTTTGTCATCGGAGCGGCAACATCTGCCGGTAGTCTCTGAACACACGAGGATTCCGGATCTGGCCGCGTCTGACGACCTCGACATGGCCCGATACCAGCCGTATAACGCCGGATTCCTGCGGTCAGTTCTCTCCTCTCTGACGAATGACCATCTCCCATCTCTTCATTACGGATGGCTTGCCATGACACGACGCCCTCACTGTATCGGGCTGATTTGCGTTGCTGTACTTTCGGGATGTCAGTCGCTCGACACGCCCGTCCTGCCCTGGCAGACATCCAAAGAGACAAAGTACACTGCTGAACAAATCGCGGCCATGAACAATCCTCAGCCAGTCGCCGCGCGCGCTGTGGCGGGGAATGAAGACCAGCGACTGATTACGGCGACCGCCAGTTCACGTCCCGTGTCGTCGGGACGAGTCGAGCAGCTGATTCAATCGGGGCAGGCCACCCTGCGCAACGCTCAGACACCGTTCCAGCTTGCCAGAGCTCGACAGGATTTCCAGGAAGCACTCGATCTTGACGACAGTAATGCCTCGGCTCACCATGGAGTCGCAATCGTAGCGGATCTGCAGGAGGACTGGTCGGCAGCTGAAGACCACTACAAACAGGCGCTGCGACAACGTCCCCAGGATCCCGGCATCCTGAATGACCTGGGCTACAGCTATCTGCTGCAGAATCGCTACTACGAATCATCACAGTACCTGAACCAGGCTCTGCAGGTGGCTCCGGGATATGAACACGCTCACATCAACCTGGCGTTGCTGTCCCTGAAACGCGGCGACCGCGTTGGTGCGGAAACGCGACTGTCAGACATTTATTCCCCGGAGGACGTCAACACGACGCTTGCTCGCCTGGAGGATGACCTGCGGTCCGAAAACGGCGACGCCGTTCGGGCGGATACGTCACAGCCGCGGAACACGTCGTTTGAGGACACCAAACGGCTGATGGCCGAAGAACGCGAACGCGCTCAGAGGGCTCGGCAGGAGAAGTTACTCCGAGAACAACAAAGATTGGCAACAGAAAGGCAGCAGGCGCCCTCAGGTGGCATGACTCTGCCGCAGACACAATATGGCAGACCTCAACAAAACACCGCGGGCTACCCGGTAACTGCAGATTCAGAGGGGACGCTGACAGGGCATATTATTCCTCCCACCGGCTATCTGCCGCGCTCACCTTCGAACAGTCCACAAAGCAGCGTCGCTGCCACATCCGGTTCGACACTCCGGCACGTTCCTGGGAACAACTATCCGATGGGTCATTTTCCAACTCAGGTCGCCCGAGATTCTGCTGCTGGCGTAGTGCCTGCTTCCTCCACAACAGGTCTGTCGACACATGCCCCACAGCAAATGACGCCCAGTTCTGCAGCGCCGTCACAGTACGGTCAGCAGGCCCAGTACGACAGCGATGTATCGCCACCGCGGGGTTTGATACAGCAGGTCACACAGCAACAGAATCTCCAGGACTACGGCTCCCCGCAGTCTTCAGCACCTGTGCCACAGAATCACCATGCACCGGTCGCCGGACTAAATGCCGGTCCGGGAGCATTATTCCCAATCGGCGCAGGAAGCGTATCACCAGGTGCCGCAGGATTGAGCCAAACCCGGTCAATGAACTCGCAGGTGCCTGGCCAAACGCAATTTCAAGGACAGAATAATGGTGTTTTGCGAGGTCAGACGCTGGTTCCGGGAACAAACACGATGATCAATGGCGCAATGTATCAACAGCCACAACGCGTTCTTCCGGCCGCACAACACATGCAGCAGATGCAGCAGATGCAATATGAACGAAAAAATTCGACGCCGATGAATCCTCAGCCGATGTCGGCGGTTCCTGTACCAGGACGCTCGGCGTTTGGAGCGGGCGGAGTTCTCAACGCACCTGGTTTGTCGCCGCAGCATCAGGCACCGATTCAACAGGTTGCAGGAAACGCTGCAACGATGCAGACCGCGCCTCAGGGGATGCAACCCAGCGGATCTCAGTACGGAGTGGGCCAGACCCGGACTGGCCAGCCGGGGTCGATCGCTGCGCCAAGTCCACTGGCTGCATATGAACAGCAACTCCGTGGTCTTAACAGCCAGTACAACCAGGCGATTCAACAGGTGGACGGTACGCGTGACGGCTTGCAACCCGTGCAGGCCCGATACTAGAGCAGTTTACTTATTGTCATGGACGATACTGGCTCGCGGGAGCAACAAAACTGCCATTGAAAGACGCTCTTCGCGGCCACCAGTCAGCGTAAAACGCTGTAACACACTGGACCAATCGAGCTGCGTGCTCATGAAAAGCCAGACGCAGCCTCACCAGATAGAATTCCAGGCGTTTCGGCCTTTCGTCTTGAATGCTACGACGCCAGGCTCAGCAGTCGTTCCTCAATTTCGTGGATCACATCCGCTACTGTGCGACCGCGACACGATGTTGGCAGGCTGATTGGTGAGTCGTTGTCGATCCAGAGCTGCACTCGTTTCTCTGCGGCCACAACAGTACTGTGGTCGCGACCTCCGAAGTACATACCGATTTCCCGATAGGCTGATTTCGTCAGTTTCCGAGCGATGTACATGGCCAATGCTCGAGGGCAGCTGACCGCCTTGCGGCGTGATTTCGAACGCAGATCAGAAGTACTCAGGCCGAACGCGTCGCAGATAACTTTTTCGATATCGCTGATGCGCACCAGGCGTCGGCACTCGCGTTCCATGTCACCGAGAATCTCGCGAGCACGTCCGACGGTGATTCGCTTTCCGCCAAGCGTATAATGGCCGTGCAGACAGTTCAGTGCACCCTGAATTTCCCGAACGTTCTTACGACACTTCGCGGATACGTAATCCAATGCTTCCTGGGTAAAGCTCTCTCGGATCGGCAAGGCCAGGGATGCGGCGATACGACGTCGAGTTCCCTCAGACGGATTTTCAATCCGGCATACGAGCCCGCTCATGAAACGCGTCGTCAACTCTTCGCGATGTTTGCTCAGCAATCGCGGATGACGGTCGCCAGTGACCACAAGTTGCCCACCATGCTCCACAACCTGCACAACCGTGTGCAGAAATTCCTCCTGAGTCGCTCGTTTGTTGTCAAGGAACTCGATGTTATCCACCAATAGCACGTCCACATTTCGAAACCGTTGTCGAAACGAAGGGACGGTCTTGGAGGCCAGAGCCTGCGTGAAATAATTCGTAAACGACTCACTGGTCAGATACATCACCGTCAGACTGGTATGCGTAGTCTTGACTTCACTGTAGATGGCTTCCAGCAGATGAGTCTTCCCGACACCTGTGGGTCCGTGAATATATAACGGATTGAATCGTTCGCCGGGAAATTCAGCAACCTGTCGTGCGGCCATCAACGCCAGGTCGTTGCACTCACCTGACATCATGCCGGTAAAACGTCGAAATCGCCGTCGGTTTGCCGGCCGCACAGCCAGTGACTGAACGCCGTTGACCGACGCGGCCACTTTCGCAGGCGTCTGAGTCAACGGTGCTGTGTCTGCAGGTCGGTCCTGAGAACCTGCAGTCGCAACGGGGCGTCCCACAACAGCCGCAACCTTATCGGATGATGGAGCTGCCAACTGAAGCGATTCATCAACAGACAGTTCAAATCGTCCGGCAGGACCAAGCAGAATTGCGGCTGCCTTATTGAACTGTGACCGAAACCGTTTCAACAACCAGTTTGAAATGAACGGGTTGGGCACGTAAATGTGCAACGTTTCCCCGGATACGGAAAACCGGCTGCGGTCGTGAAACCAGTGTTGAAAATGTTGATCGCCCACGGCCTCTCGCATGGCCGCCACAACAGGCTCAGTTTCAGCGGCATGGTACGGTCCCGTCGTCTTTCCGTGATCAGCGGGCTGCGTCATGCGACCCCTCCATCGAAACTCCGCGCAGCAACGAACCGGGGGGAAAAAGTGCAGAGGAACTGGCACTCCGTCGCCTACGGCAGACACTTTGGGAGATAACTCGTGTGTGGATACTTGCGACAGAGGTGCAGAATTCTGTCACATGTTTACTCAACTCAACGCCGACGATCTTAACTCGCAATAACCAACTGTCAAATGACGTCGCGTCATTTATGGGTGCGCTCGGGTGCGCTCAAGGATTACGGTATTTCAGGCGACGAGCGACTTCCAGTATTGATTCCACTGTTTGCTGTACATA
>JAAERP010000069.1 GCA_024230215.1 Fuerstiella sp.
CGGACTTGTGACTGGTTTTTTCTCCAATACGTCATTGGCGACGTCGAACAGGCGGTTATTTCCATATAACTTCCAGCGCTCGTTGCGAACGAATCGAAGCGGCTTACTTGTCTCTGGTTTGGGGCAGTAGTAGATGAAGATGTTTTCCCTCGGGTTCCCCTTACGGCCCAATAGTTGTGGAAAGAAACTGCGTCCATCGGTGGGAGACAGTGGTTGGGCGCCGGTTGCTTCGGCAATCGTCGGCGCAAAGTCAGAGAAGTCGACAACGGACTTGCAGACCCGATCGGCTGGAACTGTGCCTGGCTGATAAGCGATCAGTGCGACGTGGGTGCCAGCGTCGGTCGGCCTGCCTTTGCCGCCCACGATCACCTTGTCGCCGATGTTGGACTTGATCGATCTGTACGTTCCGTTGTCTCCAGTGACAAGAATCAGTGTGCGGTCTGCGATTCCCAGTTCAACCGTCTTGTTGACTATACGGCCGATCACCGTATCCATGTAGGAA
>JAAERP010000070.1 GCA_024230215.1 Fuerstiella sp.
ACAACCACCACACCAACAACCACCACACCAACAACCACCACACCAACAACCACCACACCAACAGACGCGACGCCGGCAGACGCCGCCCCAAAGAGCGCCGAGAGCGTGAAACCTCAAAAGTCGTCCTTGCAGGTTTGGGCAGAAGCCGAGGCGCAGATGATGGCCGCACGTCGTTTTAAGGGCCACGTCCGCAGCGCGCCCACCGGAACGTTCGTCGGAGTTGGTTTCAGTATGAGCGGACGCGTCGTGACGTGCGTCGGCAGCGGGCAACTGGTGGCACAGGCAACACTCCGCGGTCCGGACGGATACTATCACGTTCGCGTCTGGCGCTAACAGGAGCATCTGGCGTGCGTCACTCGGACGCACGATGAGATCTACGGACGGACAGAGTCATGTACCGCAGCCCGAGAAGAGAACTTCGGCTGGATCCTCGTGACGGAATTCTGCGCGCTCACGCCAACTCAGAGATAACCTGACCGTGTTCCGTCAGTTGGATGGGTCTGCCAAATCGATCGGGGATGGTCGTGTCAGCAGCGATACCTTTCAAATGGTACATCGTCGCCAGAATGTCTTCGGGACTGACGGGGCGTTCTTTGACGAAGGCTCCTTGAGCATCTGATGCACCGACAACTGTCCTTGGGCGGATACCTCCACCCGCCAGCATGACGCTATAGGCCTGCGACCAGTGTCCACGTCCACCGCCTCGATCAAGGTTATCAATTTTCGGCGTTCGACCGTGTTCAGTCAGACACATCACCAGTGTGTCATCCAGCAGTCCTCGGTCCTCCAGGTCCAGCAGCAGACTGCTCATCCCGGCAGCAGTTCGTCGCCCAGTCGGGAAAAGTGATTGAAGTGCGTATCCCAGGCGGTGTTAACGACCTTGTATTCGTCCCAGAAAACGGACACCAAAGGACAGTCAGCTTCCAGCAGACGCCGCGCGGTCAGGGCGGATTGACCGAATAGTGTCATACCGTATTTCTCACGCAATGCCATCGGCTCCTGACCGATATCCAGTGCACCACGAAGCTTTTCCGACGTGATCAGCGCAAATGCCATCTCCTGAAAACGATCAAGACTCTGCGCGGATTTGCTTTCTCCGACTCGCCGCTGTTCTTCGTCGAACTGTTGCAGCAGATTGCGTCGTTTGTCGAATCGGTCGAGTGTCAACCCACGCTGTAACTGTGCCGCCTTTGAGACACGCAGCCGACTTTCGGGGGTTACGCCCAGATAGGGATCCTGCACGTCCACGCCCGCAAATCGTTGAAAGAACGAAACTCGGTTTGCGGTTTTGGTCGCCTTACCGTCGAATTCGGTCCAGACCGGATTGTAGCCATGTCCCAGAAACGCTCCGTAAGGACCGGACCGGCGGCTGAACGGCGCGTACGTGCTGAAACGAAACGGTAATCCTTGAGCGCACCCAGCCACGGAGGAGCTGCCTGACTGCTTCGCAATCTGCCACAGAAACACTACAATACAGGTCAGTTTCATGGCAGATCACGCAGATGCCGTGGGACGCAGACACCACCATCATGAGGGAGAACGAATCCTGGATCAACGTCTTTTCCTCTGGTCCCTGACGGCGGCGCTGGCGGGATTCCTGTTTGGATTCGATACCGTCGTCATTTCGGGTGCGGAAAAGACGATTCAGTCGCTTTGGCAACTGGGTGACTTTCAGCATGGGCTGGCGATGAGCATGGCTCTCTGGGGCACGGTTGTCGGGTCTCTGCTGGGAAGTCTGCCAACGGATCGGTTCGGTCGCACAAAGACCCTGTTGTCGATCGGCGTTTTGTACTTCGTTTCCGCTCTCTGGTCCGGCGTGGTGAATGATGTGTATTCGTTCATGGTCGCTCGGTTTATTGGTGGATTGGGTGTCGGCATTTCGACCGTCGCAGCACCGCTGTACATCTCCGAAATTGCTCCACCAAATCATCGAGGCCGATTGGCGGGAATGTTTCAGTTCAACATTGTGTTTGGAATTCTGATCGCCTTTGTTTCCAACACGTTGCTCGGCGGAATCGGTGAGCAAGCCTGGCGGTGGATGTTGGGCGTCGAGGCGATACCCGCGTTGATCTACAGCGTTATGTGTTTTGGCCTGCCGGAGAGTCCGCGTTGGCTGATCGGACGCAGGGGCGATCGCAACGCCGGTGTCGCAGTGTTGCGTCTGATCCATCCGGACGCTACGGACGCTGACATCGAAACGCAGGCGGATGCGATTGCGGCAGTCGCACACGAAGCATCCAACACGGGCGGTTTCTGGAGCACTCGTCTGAAGACGCCGATCGGGCTGGCATTCTTCATTGCGTTCTTCAATCAGCTGTCAGGTATTAACGCCATTCTGTATTTCGCGCCGCGAATCTTTGAACTTACAGGTCTGGGCGAAAGAGCGGCTTTACTGAAGTCGGTTGGTATCGGTGTGACCAATCTGATCTTCACATTTGTCGGTTTGTGGCTGATCGACCGTCTTGGTCGCCGGACGCTGCTGTACATCGGATCGTTTGGCTACATCGCATCACTGGGACTTTGTGCATGGGCGTTCTTTACAGAGACTTTTGCCATCGTGCCCGGGTGCATTTTCGCGTTCATTGCCGCGCACGCTGTTGGGCAGGGAGCCGTCATCTGGGTGTTCATTTCGGAGATTTTTCCGAATCGGCATCGGGCTCAGGGGCAGTCGCTGGGCAGTTTTACCCATTGGATCTTCGCCGCACTGCTGACGCTGTTTTTTCCCTCACTGGTAACGCTGTTTGAGCCCGGTTACGTCTTCGGCTTCTTCTGTTTCATGATGGTTCTTCAGCTTGTCTGGGTAAAGGCAATGGTTCCGGAGACCAAAGGACGACCGCTGGAGCAAATTGAACACGAGCTGGGGATGGCCAAATGAAACGTCCGGCGATTATTTCATTCGGCGAAGTGCTGTGGGATTTGTTCCCGGAAGGCGAGCAGTTCGGCGGCGCGCCGGCGAACTTTGCCTGCCACGCGGCAATCCTTGGGGCCAATGTCACCATGGTCAGCGCGGTGGGAGAAGATCGTCGGGGACGTCAGGCCGTGGACATCCTTAAGAGTTACGGCATTGACGTGAGTCTGCTGCAACCTGTTGCCGATGCTGTCACCGGAACCGTGGCGGTTGAGATCGATTCAGATGGCGTTCCTGCGTTTACGATTCACGAAAACTCGGCATGGGATCGCCTCGACTGGAACATTCAGCTTGAAGCTCGGGTTGCCGCAGCCGACGCGGTGTATTTCGGGACACTCGGGCAACGGTCTGAAGTGTCGCGATTTACGATCCGGCAGTGTGTAAAAGCTGCACGTGCAGCAGGGATACCGCGTGTTCTGGACATCAATCTCCGCGCACCATTCTATGATTCCGAAGTGATTCGTGAGTCCGTTCGGCATGCCAGTATTCTAAAACTCAGCGACGAAGAACTGTCCGAAGTCTGCGCCGGCTGCGGAATTGACAACCGCGATCCACCTGATGCACAGCTTCGCCGGGTACTCGACACAAACAACCTTGATCTGGTTGTCATGACGCGAGGCGCGGAAGGCGCGGTGCTGGTGACGGCTGACGAAATCGTCCAGCATCCCGGAATACCAACGAACGTGCACGACACCGTCGGCGCCGGAGACTCGTTTACGGCTGCATTCCTGCTGGGTCTGTTACGTGGCGAACCCCACGACCAGATGCTGCACAAGGCTTGTGTGAACGCAGTCGCAACGTGCGGCCACACCGGGGCAGTTCCCTGGCGGCCGGAACATCATCAACGAACTGAAGCCGAAACAGATTGCCTTGGGCAGTGACGCAGAGACACAAGGTCCGACGACGGCATTTTTGTCTGCGTCGCAGCGCCTTTGGCATCACAACTCGTCTGACATCATCCAATACGTCGACAAACAAAATACAGGAGCATCGACATGAATTCTTTACTTGTAACTCACTGCAGTCGTTGCATTTGCCTTTGCTGGCTGCTTGTTGGAACGGCTGCCGCTCAGGATGCCACTCGCGCCGACATCGTCGTAGCCGACTTTGAGGGTGACAGTTATGCCACGTGGAAGGCAGAAGGCGACGCGTTTGGTGACGGCCCGGCCAAAGGAACGCTGCCCGGACAGATGCAGGTCAGCGGGTTCAAGGGCAACGGTCTGGTCAACTCGTTTCTCAAAGGAGACCGCACGACCGGCACGCTGACCTCTCCGCCGATCAGAATTGAACGGGATTACCTGGTGTTTCTGATGGGTGGCGGTGGACATCACGGGAAAACGTGCATGAACCTGCTGGTCGATGATGTGATCGTTCACACGATCACCGGCGATAATACGCAGGCTGGCGGCAGCGAGGAATTGAATCCGGCGTTCTGGCACGTGAAGGATCTGGCCGGCAGGACAGTCACGCTGCAGATCGTGGACGCCGCGACCGAAGGCTGGGGCCACGTCAACGTGGACCATATTGTGCAGACAGACACCAAGCCAAGAATGCCATCATTTGGCCGACGGGAAAAGGCATTCACTGTTGAGGATCGCTACCTGATCATCCCTATTCAGAACAAAGGCAAAGCCGGTGGTCAGATTCAGCTGTTCGTCGATGATCAGGAAGTTCGCAACTACGGGTTGAACATTGCCACGTCGGCGGAAACAACGGACTGGTATGCGTTCTTTACGATTGACGCTTACAAGGGCCAGAAAGCACGCGTCCTGGCGAATAAAGTCACCGAGGAAGGATTTTCTCTGATCCAACAGTCCAACACTATTCCCGGAGAAGACAGGTTTTATCAGGAGCCGCATCGTCCACAGTTCCATTTCACGCAGAAGGTTGGGTGGAACAACGACCCCAACGGAATGGTCTACCACGACGGCCTGTGGCACTTCTTTTTCCAGCACAACCCGGTGGCCCTGCCATGGGGCAACATGACGTGGGGCCATGCCATCAGCAGCAACCTGCTGCACTGGGAACAACAGCCGAACAAGCTGTTTCCGAACACAATGGCAGTCAAAGCCTGCTTTTCCGGTGGGGCCACCGTTGATACGAAGAATACGGCCGGCTGGGGACCAAACACACTCGTCGCTTTCCTGACCGACACTGGAGCTGGGGAATCAATTGCCTACAGCACGGACGGTGGGAAGACATTCACGTGGTATGACAAAAACCCTGTCGTCAAACACAAAGGTCGCGACCCGAAGGTCATCTGGTATGAATACGACGAGGACGACAAGCCGTTGAACGAGGACGCCCGAGAACTGGGCGGTCACTGGGTGATGGTTGTCTACGACGAGCAGAAGGAATACGGCAGAAACGCGGCCTTCTACACGTCCACCAACATGAAGCAATGGACCGAACAGAGTCATCTGCCCGGCTATTTCGAATGCACTGAGCTGTTCGAACTACCCGTCGTTGGCGATGGGAAGAACAGCCGCTGGGTGGTCTTTGCAGCGGACGCCAAATACGCGGTCGGCACCTTTGATGGAAAGACATTTACTCCGGATCACGAGAATAAACATCAGGTTCATTGGGGGCCATACTATGCGTCTCAGACATTCGACAATTCGCCCGACGGTCGCAGAATTCAGATGGGCTGGATTCGAGTCAATTCGCCGGGACCGTACAATCAGCACTTTAGTTTTCCGCATCGGCTGACACTTCGAATGACCGACGACGGTATTCGGATGTTTGTCAATCCGATCAGGGAGATCGAGGAACTGAGGACGATCAGCAGCAAGACAGAGGAGCATGCGTTGAAGGCAGACAAGGCATCGACGATGTCCGTCGAAAGCGACCTGCTTGACGTTCGGCTGGTCGTTGAAGTCGAAGATGCATCTGCGATCGACCTGAAGCTTCCAGGTCGATCGATCAGGTACGACGTAAAAACGCAGAAGCTGAATGACACGCCGCTACAGCCTGTGAACGGCAGGATCAGCATCCAGGTCCTGGCAGACCGTTCGCTGACGGAAATAATCGGCAACGACGGAAGAGTCTTCATCACCAGCGGGGGACCCGCAAAGCAGGAAGGGGGCGAGGTGTCGGTAACCGCTCGCGGCGGCAACGCGAAATTGCTGGTTCTTGAAGCTCACGAGCAGAAGTGCATCTGTAAGGACTAGTGCTTTTTCACAGGCAAAAGTCAGGGGGGGAGCATGCGCCGGAAAAGGGGAAGAGAAACCAAAAATGCAAAGCCCCCTTCGGGCCGTTCCGGTGCTTG
>JAAERP010000071.1 GCA_024230215.1 Fuerstiella sp.
AACTCAAAGCAATTTCCAGCAATGAATTAGTTGTCTAATTTCCTTCACGGCGTTGAGTGGAGGGGCGACAGAAACCCAAAAAGCGGCCGGTGAGGCTAAGTCGCGAAACTACCTCCTCACCGGCCCGGCATCTTCCAGGACGCTCGCTTTGCGCGCGTTCCGGTCGATGGCTTTTTGCATCGTAACACAACCGAATCCACAAAACCTTCCCCAATTCCCAAGGAGATTCCGTGATGTTGAAACGACGCTCAAACCGTAGTCAGAATCGCCGCAGACGACTTCGCCGTCAGCAGCACAATCGCATCAGTCAGCTTCAGCGGCTGGAAAACAAATGTCTGTTGACTGTGTTGTTTGCCGACAGTTTTGAACAGAGTGAGTGGAATGGTCAGTGGGTCGAGGACAGCCAGAACGATTGGAAACGCTCAACGCAACGAGAAAGTGATGGTTCGTATTCCGCGGAAGTTGACGGACGAGCAACGGATGCCACGCTGTCGCTGGCCAATCCTATTGATCTGACGACGTACCAGAGTGCAGAACTGACGTTTTCATGGTACATCGAAAGTGGTTTTGACAGCGGCGAGTACATCGCTCTGGATTTGTTCGACGGTACCAATTGGAATGAAGCCGACTCGTTGAACGGAAACGTCGACCAGGAAAATGTCTGGCACAACGAGACCATTACGATCGATGGCAGTTATCTGGTCGACGATTTCCAGTTGCGTTTTCGTTCCAAGGTCAGCCGCAGCAGTGAAGATGGTTTCGTGGACAACGTGCAGATCGACGCCACGGAGGCTGTTGAGTTGGCCGAGTTCATTTCATTAGGCTTCCTGCCTGGCCAAATCGAGAGTCAAGGAGGGAGTGGGATGTCGCCTGATGGTCGATTCGTTGTGGGGAACCAGGGCTCCGAAGCGTATCGCTGGAGTCGTGCCCAGGGCCTGATAAGCCTTGGAGAATTCAATGCAGATGATGTGTCCAGCGATGGGGACAGTAACGCCTATCGTTGGGAGAATGGCGTCCTCTCTGTAGTTGGTGATCTCGCGACGATCGGCCGAACCGAAGATGACCCGGGCGGAACGAGAATGGCTTCAATCCACAGCGTTTCCGATGACGGATCCGTCATGGTGGGTAACACGGCGGTTGACTCCAATGGAGAAGCGGATTCCTTTCGCATCGTCGGCTCGGTCATCCAACCAATCGGAGACTTGCCGGGTGGCGCTCACAACAGCGGGGCGAAGGCTGTATCAGCGGACGGATCAGTTGTCGTTGGCCGCGGGGAAACGGCAAACGGTAATGAGGCGTACCGTTGGGAGAATGGCATCTTCACTCCGCTCGGAGACCTGCCAGGAGGCGCGTTCTACAGTCTATCCTGGTCCGTATCGGGAGACGGTCAGTTCGTCGTTGGGCAAAGTGAGTCAGAGGCGGGTGTCGAAGCATATTTGTGGTCCAGCGGAACCGGCATGGTCGGACTGGGACATCTTCCCGGAGAGACGACCGACAGTCGGGCACGGGGCGTAAGTGACGATGGCTCGATCGTGGTGGGCATAGCAAATTCGGGTCAGATTGGTGAGCTGCGCGATGCGTTCATTTGGGATGCTCTGAACGGGATGCGAAATCTTCAAGATGTCCTGATCACCGAGTATGGTCTTGGCGCCGCTCTCACAGGCTGGACACTGAACTCAGCGCTCTCGATCTCCGACGATGGTCTGATCATCGCTGGCGGTGCCACAAATCCCAGTGGCGCAAGGGAAGCATTCCTCGTGGACCTGAACCCCGGTCCCATCCTGCCCAATTCGGTCCCTGTGGCGGCCGACGATGGCTACACCGTTAATGAAGATACCGTGCTTAACGTGGTGGCAACGGGCGTGCTCGGCAATGACACCGATGCGGATGCGGATTCGCTGACCGCCGCGCTCGTTGCCGGGCCCGCCAACGGAGCGTTGACACTGAATTCAGATGGATCATTCACCTACACACCCGATGCGAATTTCAGCGGCTCGGACAGCTTTACCTACAAGGCCAACGACGCTACGACGGACTCGAATGTCGCCACTGTCAACCTGACCATCACGCCGACGAACGACGCACCGGTCGCAGATGCTCAGTCAATAACGACCGGCGAAGACTCGGCAATCGCGGTCACCCTGACCGGAAGCGATGTCGACCTGGACTCGCTGACTTTCAACATCGTGGGCGGTGGCGCGAGCAATGGAACACTCACGGGCACGGCACCCAACCTGACGTACACGCCTGGGGCTGACTTCAACGGCAGCGACAGTTTCTCCTTCACCGTCAACGACGGTTCCGTCACCAGCCCCGCGGCGGTCGTTTCCATCACGGTCACGGCAGTCAACGATGCTCCAGGCATTACGTCGACCGCCATCACGACAGCGACCGAAGACTCTCTGTACAGCCATGATGTCGATGCCAGCGACATCGATGTTGGCGACACGCTTAGCTTTTCACTCGATTCAGCACCAAACGGGATGACGATCGATTCCGGTACAGGTGTGATCCAGTGGACGCCCGACAATTCATATGTGGGAACGCACTCGGTAACTGTCCGGGTGAAGGACGTCCTGTTCGCGACTGACACACAGAGTTTCGACATCACGGTTGCCAACGTGAATGACGCACCGACCATCACGTCGTTCGCGGTCACCACGGCAACAGAGGATACATCG
Source organism: Fuerstiella sp. (assembly GCA_024230215.1). Taxonomy (GTDB): domain Bacteria; phylum Planctomycetota; class Planctomycetia; order Planctomycetales; family Planctomycetaceae; genus Fuerstiella. Next base: position 2,682 of record JAAERP010000071.1, read on the forward strand.
TACAGCTATGATGTGGTCGCTGATGACCCCGACCTTGGTGACACGCTGGCGTTTTCGCTCGATGAAGCGCCGGTCGGCATGACGATCAACGCCGCGACGGGACTGATCGGGTGGGCGCCCACCAACGGGCAAGTCGGCGCCAACTCGGTCACCGTCCGAGTTCAGGATGCGGCAAACGACTTCGACCTGCAAAGCTTCATCGTGAACGTCGCGAATGTCAACGACGCGCCGACGATCTCGTCCACGGAAGTCACTGCGGCAACCGAGGATGCGGCGTACGGTTATGACGTCGATGCCGTGGATCAGGATGTTGGTGACACATTGACGTTCTCGCTGGACGTAGCACCCGCTGGGATG
>JAAERP010000072.1 GCA_024230215.1 Fuerstiella sp.
AACACCGGCTGGCTCTGGGTCTACGACGGCACCGTCTGGCTCCCCGTTGGCGACCGCCCACCCGTAGCCATCAGTCCCAACCCACCCCTGTGGAATTCCAGCGGCGACACAAATAACCGCTACCCCATCGTCGAAGGCAGCCTCTGGTTCGATTCTGACCAACTAGCCCTATACGTCGCAGCCAGAGACAGCGGCGACAACCTCGTCTGGGTCATCACAATCCCAGCCGACCGCAGCGTCCTGCTATCCGAAGTCCCCGTCAACCCCTTCGTCTTCCCCGCCTCCACCGCTGGAACGTACGCCAACGACGGCGACACCGTATACAACACCACAACAGAACTCTGGTACATCTACAACGCCGGCAAAAACCAATGGATTGACCTCCCACCCGGCAGACAGGAACTATCCCTCCAAGCCATCCTTCTCCGTGGAGCGGACAACTTCGACACCACTTTCGAATACGAACCAGCCGACCGCGTCACCTACGACACCAACGCTCTCTGCTACGTCAACGATGACGACCACCCTGATTTCACCCGCATCGTCGTCCCATTCGTCGACACAGCCGGTTTCGACTGGACCTTATTACTCCGCGGCATCACAAAAGGCGACCAACTCTCCTTAATCCAAATCGATGCAGTCGACCCTCTCAACCCTGACGACGACTTCCCATTCCGCAGCGATTTCCTCACCATCAGTGACATCACTGAAAACGCGGACAGCATCAACGTCGACATCGAATACCAGCAAGAAAACCCAGTCCACCTCCCTTTATTCGGCGAATCCGTCGCCATCCGCTTCAAAGCAATCGTTAATGTCGGCGACCGCGAAATTTATTACCAAGACACTGCACCAGACCTAATTAGCAACCCAGACCTCCTCGAAGGCAACCTCTGGGTCGATTCAGACGACAACAAAATGTATGTCTGGGACGGCAACGTCTGGTCCGAGGTCACAGCCTGCGGCGTTGGCGTTGATACCAGTGAATTCGTCAAAAAGACAGGCGACACCATGAAAGGTGTGCTGAATTTTGCAAAGCTTAACCTAAGCACTGGGGAAAACGCGTTTATAGGACTAAATGTGTTTGGCAGAAACGGCAACGAGAGGATTTTTGAGTGCAACACCGGAGGCAAATACAGCCCCGAATACATCCGCACAGAAGTCCCACCTGTGTCAGATCGGGATATTACAAACAAGGGATACGTTGACGGCCTGTGGGACTTCTCCCAATACCCGGAGCTGACCTGATGAGTCTCGACACAGCTCTATTCATAGTCGAACGCGATCGACTCAATCACCATGTATCGGGC
>JAAERP010000073.1 GCA_024230215.1 Fuerstiella sp.
ACGAGGAAATTGTCGAACCACTTCACGCCGCGCTTTAGCGACTTCGCTTCTTCGTTGGATGGCAGAGGTGTGTCCCGATCGAAGGAAGGTCGAACCGTCGCCGTCCATTGCAATGGCGTCACTTTTTCGCCCGGCGAAAGCCAACTGAGAATCGAGCACCATACCGTTGCCCAGTCGTCGCCAGGCGCGTAGCGCGCCGACACGAACTGACTGAGTTTGGTGGTCGCGATCAGCACGCTTCCCTGGTCGACCTCGTGCTCAAACAGCAGTGGCCAGCTTTCTTCCGTGAGTCCGTAGACTGCCGAGTCGTAGCCGGCGACGCGCGAAGATACCAGATGCGCAGGCGCACCCTTCAACGTAACCGGTAAGAAGTGGCAGTCGTTGATTTGTAGAACCCTGAGCTTCTCCAGATCGCGACCGAAAAAATCTGTCGCGACCACAGTTCTCGCCCAATTCGGTTTTTGCGGCTCACCGAATTCCAGACCGTCGATCGCCGAGCCCGCCGGATATTCGATATACAAACGCAACTTCCTTTTGCTCGCTTCGTCCAACAACGTTCCGGTGATGTTGGTCGTTTTTTCTGGGTATCCATCGGCCAGAATCAACACGCCACCACCTTCAGGGGCCGCCTGAACCGCTTTGCTGGCGGTGGTGTGGCGGGCGTATTTGCTGCCATCGGCAGTCATTACTCGGTAGAGATCGTTGTCCGCGCGGCAGGCAAAATGCAGATTCAACGCCGGTTCTGGTGGAACTGGGGAGGATTCTTTATCGGCCGAGCAAGGCGCGGACGGAAGAAGCAGCAGAGCGGTCAGAGTCGCCATGGTTACCGTGAAGAAAAGTCCGCCGAGTCTTGATTCGTTTGTCATTTGCTTTTCCATTCACTCGCGTCAGTTTCTGATTTGTTGGTGATGCTGCTGCTCATTGTTTGTGTTTCGCAATTGCCCGGCCCTCTTTGAACGCCCTCATTCGCATGCCTGGAATTCCGATTTCGCTGGGACGCTGTCCGCTTCGCACAATCCCGCAACCTGTTGATTCTTTGACCTCCTGGCCTATCGCATAGCTTATCTGAGCCAGCCCCCGTCTGCTCCCCACTTTGCCAAAGGGCGACCGACAGCGAATGTGACGAGGCTATGTTGGCAGAGTCATCTGGCCCCGGCGAGGACAAGCCGATACGCCATCGTCCGCCTTGCCCTGTGGCTTGAGAGCAGTGCATCGTACATGCCCGGCTATTCATCGACGACCTCGCAGCCGGCAGAGTCAGACGAAGTTCTGCCGGTCGCTCCGCTGTTGCACTCCCAATCTGCTCCAATGGGCGGTAGCCGGGCCGTTAGGACGTTCTTTCTATTCCGTGGGTTCAATATCCCGAAGACGGGCGTCGTTGAAACCTGGGACTATCTGCGGCGAACCGTCGGCTGGCTGGAAATGTGGCTGAAGTGGGTGCATTTCACCTGCGTCGTGGAATTAGCCGCGTGGGTTCTGTGGGGCATTCATGTGATCATGCTGTTGATTGACGAGAGGCAGAACGTCCCGGCTGCAAACTGGGCGGATGTCGTGGCCTCGATCGCCGTGCCGCTGATCCTGTTTCTTGTTTTCGTAATGACCTTCATCAGCCTGCGGATCAGCGAAGCGTTTCTTCGAATCGTGCCAGACTGTATCCGGTACTGGATCGAGACGACGGAAGAGCGGCGGCTCGCAGGAAGCTGACGCGCTTTGACGCGCATTCTTGTCGTTAGGTGACTGGACGCTGCCCTGTTTGGATTCGAACAAGCCCGTCCAGCCTCTGACAATGCCGGAACAGCGCACCGCTTGGGCACGAGCCTGCTTTGGATCGCATCCCCAGAACGCGGCCCGCTGGGCACGCGGTTAAACAAATCACAAGCGTTTGGCAGATCGTTTAACCGCGAGGGCACCGCCCCGCGTTCCCGGTCCAGGTAGACGGCATCCAGGAGCCACAGCGACACAGCTCCGGCGATGGCATCCACCAGAGGGTCGGGAGTCTTTTTCGAACTACCGACGATAGCAACAGGCGGGACTTCATCGAAAAAAGACTCCCGACCCTTTTCGTTTCCCTCGGTCACGGCCTGCTGCCCGGGCCCCAAATGACGTTTCTTCTCAATTCTTGCCAAAAACCGCTCCATCTGGTGTCCTCTTCTTTCTGCGGACGGCCATTACTTCATTGGCGACTGAGGACGTGTCGTCTCACGTCGTGCTGCGCCGTTCCCGTGAAACTGCCGACGTGGCAGCGTGGTCTCTGAGCAACAGATAGCCTATTCATGTTGGATATCGTGTTCATGTTGGATATCTATTGCCAAGCCAGAAAGGACACGAAGACCTCGCTGTTCCTCCAATATGGAACGCTCTTCACAGATCGATGCATGAAGACCTGGAAATGCTTGAATCAGCTAATACCGGGTCATTAGGCTTAAGATCCGCGTTCTGTCGTTTCCCCCGAGCCTGGTCACACCCCAGACGCTTTTTGCGTCAGAGAGTCGGCTTTATGCCCCTCCGCCGAGTGCCTTCTGTTCGTTCGATGCGTTGTTTTTCAGCATTTGTGGAATTTCCGTCTGATGCCAAATTCCTCTGGTTCGTCTTCCCGATCCATTTCCCAGTTCTTTCACTCTCTAAAACACAAGGCTCGGCAACGCCGCCTGCAACAGCGTCGGCAACGTCCACGTCGAGTCGAACGGCACGCTCCGGCACTTGAACTGCTGGAAGATCGCCTGATGCTGGCGGCCTTCAGTGAAGCGGGAAGTCAGCTGGATGTGGATCTGAACGTGGCAAACTCGCACGTCCGTGTGCAGAGCAGCGCCAGCAACGAGTACGTATTCACGCTCCTGAGCGGAGACACGTGGCAGGGAACAGACACCGCAAATGTTTTCGGCCACGGGACGGCTCTGCTCACGGTCACGTCGGCTGGTCGATCACAGTTCAACATCGTCAGCGTCACCGATTCATCGGCCGGTGCCCGTGTGACATTCAGCAACAGCGGCACGAATGCCTTCGATGACTCGTTCGTCGTTAACCTGGATGACGGTGGTGCGGGCACGATCATGCTCAGCGGCACACGTTTCACGGGTACGGCAGCGCTGTCGGCCAGCACCAGCCGGAACATCATCGTGAATGGCGACGTAAGCACCGTTGACGGGGCGCTCACCCTGCGCGCGAATCAACAATCCACAGCATCCCAGGGCGATTTCAGCGGAATCACGGTTATCAGTACGCTGGAAGCGACTGGTTCGGGCAGCGTCACGATTGAAGGCAATGCCGGTGACCAGCCGACCACCGCCCGCACGAGCGGTGTCAAGGTGGACGGCGGTCGCGTGTCGGGGGGAGCAAGTGGCACTCTGACAGTGACGGGCAACGGTGCCGGCGGAACTGCAGGCCAGTTGTTTGGGGTGATGGTCACGGGCTCGGGAGTTATCACGTCCTCAGGCGCAGACGTGGCTGTCACGGGAAAAGGGGGAACGTCAACCGAGCAGTCGAATGCGGGGATCTTTGTTGATGGTGGCTCAAAGATTACGGCAGGGGCAGGCGGTAACGTAGTGGTTACTGGGACCGGCGGTCTCGGTGCGAACAGCTTTAATGCAGGAGTGGTTGCAGTCGGCGGAACGATCACGTCTGCGGGCGGAAATGTAACGGTCGCCGGGATGGGCGGAGGATCGGGAGGTGCGGCCGATGCGATTGGTGTCTGGTCTCTGAATAACGGGACGATTTCTGCCGGCGGCAGCGGCACGGTCACCGTAAATGGAACGGGTGGCAGTGGCACCGGGGCCAACAATATGGGTGTCAGGGTGCAGGACGGCACGATCACGTCCAGTGGCGGAAGTGTCGCGATTGTGGGCGTCGGTGGTGGAACGGGTGGAGCTGGCACGGCATTTGGAGTTCTGGCTGAAGCCAGTGGAACGATCACAGCTGGCGGCAGTGGGACGATCTCAGTCAACGGAAAAGGCGGTGCGGGAACCGGGCCCGACAGCCATGGCGTTGTCGCCGCCAACAACGGAAAGATCACTTCCAGCAGCGGGACGTTGACCGTCCAGGGCGCCGCCGGCAACAAGGCAGGTACGGGGATCGTTCTGGTCAGTACGATTTCCCATACTGGTAGCAACAGCCGGATTGAAATCGCGACCGATTCGATCAATTTCTTTGGCAGCGGCGCGATTACGGCCGGCGACAATACCGTCGTCATGAAACCGCTAACCGCCGGATACGGTATCAACCTTGGCCCTGTGGCCACTGGCGATGTGACAAAGCCTGGTGATGCGCTCTCGAAGTATCCTGCCAATGCCATTGTGGCAGGTGCGCAGTTTGATGCGGCCAAAGCGATCGACAACCAGACGGACACCAAGTACGCGCTCCGCAATGGCGCCGGCAAGGGCTTGGAAGTGACCCTGGCCGGCGGGCCAGCCGTGGTGAGCGATCTGAAGTTGACGACCGCTGCCGACCTGAAGGATCGGGATCCGGGCAGCTACAAGTTGGAAGGCAAGACGCAGGGCGGCGCGTACAAGCTGATCAAAGAAGGAACACTCTCGCTTCCCGATGCTCGCAAAGCGACGACCACGATCCCGCTCGGCAACAGCGTTCCCTACGCGACGTATCGCCTGACTTTTCCGGCCATGCGGTCCGGGTCCAGTGAAACGACGCTACAGATTGGCGAGGTCGAACTTCTGCGGAAGGTGACTTCGCTGGAATTGCCCGATGGCGAGCTTGATAAAGTCACGGCGGGTACGCTGGTCTTTGGCGATAACACGGCTCGTCCCATTACGCTGACCGAGAACATCACACGCGCAAGCAAGACCAACGTCCGCATCAGCACCACGGAAACGTTCACGCCGGGCAGCTTTACCATCGACACAGCTGGCGGTCGCCTGGACCTGCCCTACGCCGGTCCACCCAATTTCGAGGAGTCGGGCAAGACGTTAAGGCTGGACCTGAATGTCGCCAATTCCAACCTGGGCATTTCCAGCGACGGAACTAATTATGTCCTAACACTTACCGGAGGGACCTGGGGCGGCACGAATAACGATCATATCAAAGGCGCTGGCAGCGGAATGCTGCTGGTCACTCCGGCCGGGATATCACACTTCGATACCATCCGCGTGACCGACTCGGCGAAGGGCACCGGCATAACGTTTAACGACAGCGGCGCGTATTCCTACAGCGACACTTTCGTTATCCAACTCGACGAGATTGGCGTTGGGACTATCACCTTCAATGGCACCACGTCGTTCGCAGGCAGCGCAGC
>JAAERP010000074.1 GCA_024230215.1 Fuerstiella sp.
GGCGAGTCAGACGTGTCAACCGAATGGTCGGACTCTGCGCAAATATGTACAGCAAACAGTGGAATCAATACTGGAAGTCGCTCGTCGCCTGAAATACCGTAATCCTTGAGCGCACCCGCAGACGCACCAGATTTCTGGTTCGTTTGACACACCCTACAAAATGTCGTAAGAAATGCGGGGCAATGACGCTGTCCCAATGTGTTTAAACAGAAGGCCGCGAAGAACGTCTTCCGGCCTGCCATGGGTGCTTCCCACGAGCCCGAACGACCACATCTTTTCGAAAACTGCTCTAATCAGGGGAACACTGCAGACGGCCCTGATCTCCGCCCGGATAACGACGTGCGCTTCACAATTGCGCAGGTGTTCTTCAGAATGTCGCAGCAGCAACATTTCCTTGCAGGGCACTTTCATGCGCACGTTCGCCAGTCAATTGGTCGGCACACTCGTTCTTCTGACGGTCACATTGTCATACGCCGTCGCACAGGACGACGCCGGGAAGACCGTTGCACCACAGGATTCGGAAGGCTGGGATGTCATCCGGACGCACTTCGATCCGCCCGCAGCATTCGCCAACGACTTTGGTCTGTATCGTTCTCCGCTGCTGTTTAATGACGGGTCGAGCGTCCGTTCGCCAGCTGACTGGAAGCGTCGCCGTATCGAATTGCTGGATCAATGGACGGGGTTACTCGGACAGTGGCCCCCGCTGATTACTGAACCGCAGGTTGAGGTGTTGGAAACCGAGCGGCGGGAAAACTTCGTTCAGCAAAAAATTCGTTTTCTCTGGACGCCCAATGAATCGACGACGGGATACCTGCTTGTTCCGGACGGCGCCGGCAAACGACCGGCGGTTCTGAGTGTCTTCTACGAACCGGAAACCGCCATTGGTTTCAATAATCCTCACCGGGACTTCGCCCTGCAACTGGCGAAACGTGGGTTTGTGACACTGTCCATCGGGACCACGGAAGCATCGGAAGCAAAGACCTATGCGTTGTATTACCCGGACATTGACACCGCGACAGTGCAGCCGTTGTCGATGCTCGGCTATGCGGCCGCCAATGCATGGCATGTGCTGGCCAGTCGACCGGAAGTGGATGCACAGCGGATTGGCATTGTCGGGCATTCGTTTGGTGGCAAGTGGGCGATGTTTGCCGGCTGCCTGTTCGATCGGTTTGCGGCAGTGGCCGTATCGGACCCGGGAATTATGTTCGACGTACACCCCAGCGTGAACTACTGGGAACCGTGGTATCTGGGCTGGCATTCACGTCCATGGCGTAAACGAGGCGTCATCACGGAAACGAATCCGGGCCGCGGTCTGTATCTCCAACTGCTGGAACAAAAGCGGGATCTGCATGAACTGCACGCATTAATGGCTCCTCGTCCATTTCTGGTATCAGGTGGCGCGGTGGACCCGCCGTCGAGATGGCGTGCGTTGAATCATCTGGTGAAGATTAACGAACAGCTGGGTTATCGACACAGAGTTGGCATGACGAACCGCCCGGACCATTCGCCAAACGAACAATCGAACGCAGTCATCTACGGCTTCTTTGATCATTTTCTGCGAGCGGGTGCCAAAGGAAGAAATGAATGAAACATCTGCCCCGGTCTTTCTCCAGCAGTCTTCTGGGGTGCCTATGGCTTATTGCCTGTTCGCCGTGCGCCACCGCTGGCTGGAAAGCCGGTGTCGCCAGGGCCGTCATCACGCCGGAAACTTCTGTCTGGCTGGCGGGATACGGGACACGACGAGCTCCCGAAGGCAAGCTGCACGACCTGTGGATAAAGGCACTGGCCCTGCAGGATGATGATGGCCATCGAATCGTCCTGATCACCAGCGACTTTCAGGGCGTACCCAAGATCATGAGCGACCCGGTGTTTGCCCAGGTGGACGCGAAGTACGGGCTGAAACGCGACCAGATCATGTTCACGTTTTCACACAACCACTGTGGACCGCGACTGGGTGACGACCTTGTCGATTATTATCCCGTGGATCCGGATCAGGTGAAGCTGGTCGACGAATACACGGCCAGGATGGTTACAAGAACAGTCACGCTGGTCGGCGATGCTCTGGCCGCTCTGGCGCCCGCGTCGCTGGAACACGGTACCGGTTACACCACGTTCGCTGTGAACCGTCGTAACAATCGCGAAGCGGATGTGCCTGCGATTCTGGCGAGAGGTGAACCATTGGTCGGCCCGGTCGACCATTCGGTGCCCGTACTGAAGGTGATTCGACCAGGTGGAAAACTGGAGGCAGTTGTCTTCGGATATGCCTGTCATCCAACGACACTCAGCTTTACCAAGTGGTGCGGCGACTTTCCCGGATTCGCTCAGCTGGAAATCGAACAGAAGCATCCCGGGACGACGGCCATGTTCGTGAACACATGCGGCGGAGACCAGAACCCGTTGCCGCGCCGCACAGTCGAACTCTGCGAAAAATACGGGCACATGCTCGCGACGGCCGTGGAGGATGCACTACTGCAACCGTTCAGCGACGTGACGCCAGGTATTCGATCAGCCTTCGAATACATCGACCTTCCCTATCTGGAAGTCGTCAGTCGCGAAAAGCTGGAACAGGAAGTGAAAAGCACGAACGCACTTCTGAAACGTTGGGCAGAACGGATGCTGCGCAAGCTGGATGCCGGTGAAACGTTTCCCACCGCCTACCCCTACCCGATTCATGCATGGCGACTGGGAGACCAGATGACCATCATCGGCATGGGCGCCGAGACTGTTGTCGACTACGCGCTGCGTTTCAAAGAAGAATTCGGGTCGGGAACGTGGGTCTGCGGATATGCGGACGACATGATCTCGTACATCCCCTCGCACCGCGTCTGGAAAGAGGGCGGATACGAAGGTGGTTATCGACTCTACGAATACGGCCGCCCCGCGTATCGCTGGGCCGAAGGCATCGAAGACCGCATTGCCGGATCTGTGCACAAGCTGGTGAAGCGCGTTGGCGGACCATTACAGCGTTTCACGCTGACTCATGGCCGCGAAGAACGCTTTTCAATAGCAGTTTTGTTACTCCCACGAGCCAGTATCGTCTACGACAATAAGTAAACTGCTCTAGAGAAAGGCAACACGCCATGATCTGGGACCTGCACGGTCATTTTTCCGGTGTTGATGGTGCGACCGTAGATGAACGGATCGCGAAACTGATGGAGTACGCCGATCGCATGGGCGTGGAACGCCAGGTGTTCTTCATGGGCTGGCCATGGTCACAGGATCCCGCACCGGAAGAATTCCGCCAACAAAACGATCAGGTGCTGCAGGCCATCAGTCATTGGCACGACCGAGCCTTCGGGTTCGCGTATCTTAACGGCAGGTATCCGGAGGAGAGTCTTGCGGAACTGGAGCGGTGTGTTGCCGACGGCCCAATGGTCGGCGTCAAATTGTGGGTTTCTTTCAAATGCAGCGATCCGAAGATTGATCCGATTATCGCACGCTGCGGCGAATTGAAGGCGGCTATCTACCAGCACACGTGGCTGAAGGTTCAGGGAAATCGTCCTGGTGAATCCACGCCCACAGATCTGGCGATACTGGCTCGCCGCCATCCCGACGTGCCGATCATCTGCGGACACACAGGCGGCGACTGGACGCGCGGCATCCGAGCGGTTCGAGCAGAAAAGAACGTGTCGATCGGAATTGGAGGGTCTGAGCCAACAGCAGGTTTTGTGGAAATGGCTGTTCGCGAACTGGGCGCAGAGCGAGTGATCTATGGCAGTGACATCGGCGGCCGAAGTTATGCGTCGCAATTGGCGAAAGTACACGGTGCCGATATTCCTAAAGCAGACAGGAAACTGATTCTGGGGCTTAACCTGAAACGCATGCTGACGCCTATCCTGAACGCGAAAGGTGTAAAACGATGATCACCGACATCAACATCAACCTTTCGCAGTGGCCATTCCGTCGGTTGCCGCTGGATGAAACTGCGAAGCTTGTGGCTAAACTGCAGCAAAACGGAATCACACAGGCATGGGCCGGCAGCTTTGATGGCATCCTGCACCGCGACGTCGGTGGCGTGAATGCTCGTCTGGCAGACGAATGCAGACTTCATGGCGAAGGAATTCTGATTCCGTCGGGTACTGTTAATCCGATGCTGCCCGACTGGCAGGACGACGTGCGTCGCTGCCACGAACAGCACGGCATGCGGTCGATTCGCATCAATCCCAACTATCACGGCTATAAACTTGACGATCAGGTCTGCGACGAACTGTTCGAACAGGCCGTCGCGCACAAACTGATAGTTCAACTCGCGGTGAAGATGGAGGACGTGCGGACTCATCACCCGCTGATGATGGTTCCCACCGTCGACGTAACTCCGCTACCCAACCTGATACTGCGGCATCCCGAACTTCGCCTGATCCTGATGAACAATTACAGCACGCTGCGGGGCGAAGCGCTGACGAAGGTGGCCCAGGCAAAGCACGTCTATTTCGACATTTCACACGCAGAACAAGTAGGAGCCCTGGAAAAAATGACGAAAAGTGTGCCCTATGAAAAGCTGCTCTTCGGTTCTCACGCGCCGTTCTTTTATCTCGAAGCGGCGCTGCTGAAGTTCAGGGAATCGGAACCTGGTGAGACGATCACTCGAGCCATTCAGTCGGAAAACTCGGAACGCCTACTGAACGCGTAGTCGTGATCCGCCCCGACAGAGTTCAGTTGTCTTGCGGGACGATCAGTTCGCATACGGAATCGGGTCCGTCGCACCAGCTTCGGAAAACCCCTTCAGCCGCAGCTGGCACGAATCGCATTCGCCACAACTGATACCGTGCTGCGACGGATCGTAACAGCTGTGAGTCAGACCGTAGTCCACGCCCAGATCCAGTCCACGCTGGATGATTTGTGCCTTGGTCATTGATACCAGCGGCGTATGAACGGTGATGCGTTGCCCGTCGACACCCGCTTTTGTCGCCAGATTTGCCATTGCTTCGAAGGCCGCAACGAATTCCGGTCGGCAATCAGGGTAGCCGCTGTAGTCGACGGCGTTCACGCCGATGAACAGGTCATGCGAACCAATCGATTCGGCAAGCCCGAGTGCCAGGGACAGAAAAATCGTATTGCGAGCCGGCACGTAAGTAACGGGAATCCCGGCACTCATCTGGTCGTCGGATCGGTTGTGTGGGACAGCAATATCGTTCGTCAGCGCAGACCCCTGAAAGACCCTGGTGTCAACGGGACACACGACTCGGCTGGTCACATCGTTTGCTGCGCAGACGTTCCGGGCAGATTCCAACTCAAATCGGTGGCGTTGGCCATAGTCAAAGCAAATCGCGTGCAATTCCCAGCCTTCGTGTCGAGCGATTGCCAGCACGGTGGCGGAATCCAGCCCGCCACTGACGAGCACGACGGCCTTCCTGCCGTTTGCGGTTGGCGACATCAAAACAACTCTGCACGATCAGGAGGTTGGGGGGGACGGGTCAAGCGACTTTTGTGGAAAGAGAGTAGGCCAGACAAAACGCTGTCCATCCGAAAAACATTCCGGCCCGTTTGCTCTTCCCGAACATCTCGGTTTTCTGTGTGTCAGTGTGACGATACCATGCCGTTGATGCTGCGACTGACCGCGGCGTTTTCAAAGATTCGTCCGTTTTACAGCGTTTTACGCTGACTCGTGGCCGCGAAGAACGCTATTCGACAGCAGTTTCGTTACTCCCACGAGCCAGTATCGTCTACAACAATAAGTAGACGGCTCTAGTGCTTTGTCACAGCCAGGTTTTAGGGTTGGCGAGGAAAACGGGGTCAGGTACCAAAAACCGAAACGGCCCGAAGGGTGCTTTGCATTTTTGGTACCTGACCCCCTTTTCCGCAACGATTCGTTTGGCTGCCGTGTTTGCAGCGAACAACGTGAGCGGACGGACAGTTTCCGAGCGTCAGCTCGAATCGGCCTGCGGGCCGCCCCGCAATTGAAAGGTGATGACTCGTTGGAAAACCCAATCCGCGAAGAACTCAATGTAGCCGACCAGCGCGCAGTGCTGGCTGGTGTGTTTGACCCGGACGAATGCAACGACCGGGACACGGCGCTGGACGAACTGAAGGGCCTGGTCAAGACGGCCGGCGTAACTGTCGTGGGCGAAATCGTTCAGTTTCGAGACACACCGCACCCCGCTCATTGCCTGGGAACCGGTAAGCTGGACGAATTGAAACTGCTGGTCGAAACGACTGATGCGGAGATGGTCGTCTTTGACAACAACCTGACGCCGTCTCAGGGGCGAGCCCTGGAACAGGCAGTGGAAAAACCGATTGTCGATCGCAGCGAAGTCATTCTGGACATTTTTGCCACGCACGCCCAAACGCACGAAGCGATGCTGCAGGTGGAACTGGCGCAGCTGATGTACTTTCGTACTCGACTGAAACGCATGTGGACTCACCTGGAACGCATCACGGGGGGTATCGGTGCGGGTCGTGGACCGGGGGAAAAGCAGCTGGAAACCGACCGCCGCCTGATCGACAAACGCATTGCGGAACTCAAACGCAAACTCAAGCACGTTGAGCAGCGGCGAGAACGCACGGTTTCGCACCGACGAGAACAGCCCACCGTCTCACTGGTCGGTTATACAAACGCAGGCAAAAGCACACTGATGCGAGCTCTAACCGGGGCCGACGTGCTGGTGGAAGACAAACTGTTCGCAACGCTGGACACGCGTACCCGGCGCTGGACAGTTCCCGGTTATGGCGAAGTGCTGCTTAGCGACACAGTCGGCTTTGTGCGGAATCTACCTCACCATCTGGTGGCGTCGTTTCGTTCGACGCTGGAAGAGGCGCGGCATGCCGATCTGCTGTTGCACGTGGTCGATGCCAGCAGTGCGGATGCAGAACGACAAATTCATACATGCTATCAGGTTCTGGATGAGATCGGCGTCGACTGCAGCAACGTAGTGCTGGTGCTGAACAAGGTTGACCTGGTGGAAGATCGTTCCGTCATCGACGTACTACGGCGACATTATGATGACACAATCACCATCAGCGCGGCCACAGGGCTGGGATTGGATCGGTTGTATCAGACCGTTTCGGAACGGGTGGCAGGTGGATTCGTCACGGTTGAAATCGAAACCAGCACCGGCAATGGCAAGCTGCTGGCATGGCTGACGCAACATTCGACAGAGCTCGACCGCACCTACACTGACGACACGTCCACGCGAGTGATCGTCACATGCCGGATGGCTCGACACTTTGCCGACGGAATCGACGATCCCGATGTGACCGTCCGGCACCTGGAGGAAGTTCCAGGAAACCACTAGTGTTTTTCACAGCCCAAAAGTGGGGTTGAATCGTTCGCCGAAAAAGGGGGGCAGGTACCAAAGGTGCAAAGCACCCTTCGGGCAGTTTCGTTGCTCCCACGAGCCAGGCTCGTCCAAGACGATTCGTAAATTCCTTCTAATTCGCACCACAAGTCCTGGCACCGACTCTCAAAGAGAGTATTTGTCGTGCATATTTTGCGGTTTTGGGGCCAGAATGGTTCAGCCCGCAATGATCACCAGTCTTCGCTGAGTCACCAAATCAGCAGACTTCGACTGAAAGGGATCTTCCTCAGCTGCAGAAAATTGTGCAGCCGCTGAGCAATCTGCGGCGGATCCCGCCGAAGTTGACAAAGTCTCGGCGATCTTCCTGACGATCTTGAGAAAGGCAGATGGAACTAATCTCTGCATCGCCCTTTGAGCTCCCAACTGCCGAGCCATGGACGATGCGTCGCAGAAAGGAAGTCGTGATGCGACCTGATCGATACGCCCTCGTGTTGGGCATCGCTGCTTTGTCGATGATCGGATGTTCTACCGGTCGCTACGCATCCGCGCCGGTTGCCCTCAGCAGCCTTGCCGTTGCTCCCGCTGGCGATTACGACGCTGACCCAACGCCCGATCGCCGATCGAATGTCGGGCTACCGGCTCCGACACTGCCCGAGCCCCAACCAAACGTCATTTTGCCTGTTCCGACACCGGACGAAGATACATTCGTCAAGCGTGTCGGCCTGATGACCATTCTATCGAAGGGCGACAAGCGGCAGTGCGTTGCACCGGAATATCCCTGCTGTCCACAACAGGTCGAGTGTGCACAACCTCGCTCTTATCTTGCCCCACGGAAGAAGAGCCTGTTTGATTGCTGGCACTGGCCAAAAAGACAATCTCTGTGCGAGCCGAAACCAACTTGTACGACCACACCAGAAACGTACTGCGCTTCACAGCCGGACTGCTGTGTTCCTGAGCCACAAAGTTGTGTCACGGACCCCCTTTGCACCCCACGCGCAACGTGTGTTGTGCCAGACCGGTGTAATCCGATTGCCGACGCGAATTGCTGTGAACCAGGCGACTGTTGTGACGGCAAAAAACGACAGGGGATGATGGCCTATCTCTGCGACCGCCTGCGTTGGAAGCCCAAATCCAGTTCTTCGCCGCAGCCTTCCTGTGTCAACGAGTGTGCAACGGAATGCGCCGATCGCTGTGACAACAGTTGTTCACCACTGATTCCTCAGTGCAGGCAGGCTCCCTGCCGTCCATCTCATGGTGAATCACCGTTGGCACCCTGTCTGGAAGATCCCTTCGTGGAAGCTGTTAAACCAGCAAAAACTGACAAGCCAGAAAGCACTGACAAACCAGAGAAAACCGACAAGCCAGAGAAAACTAATAAACCAGCAAAGACTGAACCTGCCACGGATACTCCGGCCGACACCGCAGTACCGACAGTTCCAACAGTTCCTGATTACAACACTGATCCGCCTCAGGGAGCACGGGAAGCACTGCGTGTGCCGCCGACAGAAAAGACGTTGAATCCGATACCGATGAGTTCAATGCAGCGATACGTTGCACCGCAGACGTATCGCGAACCACAGATCTGGCCACGATTGAAGGTCCCCCCCGTCGTCAACTACAGGGGACAGCCAGAAACATACCCCACAAGCTGGTCACGGTAGAGACTCACATGTGCACAGCAGGTTGAGTGGGGCGTTGTGCGAAGGCTGCAGAACTGACTGGATGCGGCTGCTGACGAGCACGCAGGATTAGAAGTGCCGGCAGGCAGATCAGATCACAGATCACCGCCGTTACCAGGATGACTGCCATCATCAGCCCGAACTGACGGGTCGGTACGAAAGAGCTGACGGCAAAAACCAACATTGCGGCTGCGCAGATGAAGGTCGTTTTCAGCATGGCTGCTCCGCAGATCTTCATCGACTCTCTGACTGCAGATTCCGAATCTCCCGTTGCACTCACCCGGGAACGGAAGAAACAAAGAAAATGAACGGTGTCATCAACTGCAATTCCCATCGCGACTCCGGCAGTCATCATTGTTCCGATGTCGATCGGCACGGATGTGATACCCATCAGTCCGAACACCAGCAGGACTGGCAGCGTGTTCAGAATCGTCACCATTGCCGCCATGCGCAGGCTACGTAGTATCAGCGATATTGCGACTCCGATGAGCACAAACGCAGTCAGTAGACTCCACTGCAGATCTTTCAGAATCGTGACCTGAACGTCGTCGATCAAGGGCATCATCCCGGAAACATACACACTGACTCCGTCCTCGCGGCCTTCACCGTTGACATTCGGCAGCAGTGCGTTTATCTGTGTGGAGATTCGATCCCGAATGACTGCATAGCCCACACCTTGTGTCGCAAAAACCCGCCCGGTCACTCTCCACGACTGCCGCTGATCACTCCCATGGAAATAGTTCAAATCATCAAACATGCGCCGGGACTGTTGGAGCTTTCTGTTGACGACGTAGTCTGAGAGGTTTGCCGCAGTGGACGATTCGTTCCGGGGCTCGGGAAGAAATGATGCAGCTGACATCACACCGTTGATTCTCTCAATCTGAGCCACCTGGGCATGGACCTTCCGAACCAGATCCATCTGTCCTGCAATATTCGTTCGAGAACCTGGTTCGAAGTTGATCACGACTTCCACCGGGACTGACGCGCCGATACGCGATTCGAGCCACTCGTAGTCACGAATAATTCTGGTTCCGGGAGCAAATAGAGCCGTGGCGTCCACACTTGTCCTGACATTTGCGACACCAACCAGCGCGCCAATTATGAAGACGGTAAAGACGACGACAATCATACGAGAATTTGCCGACACCATACTCCCGACTCGCCTGAGCGCAGGCGGACGATCCGTTGCAGCTTCGCTGAGTCGCGCCGGAGGCCATTGACACACTGCATTCGGCAGGACACACTGCATTCGGCAGGACACACTGCATTCGGCAGGACACAC
>JAAERP010000075.1 GCA_024230215.1 Fuerstiella sp.
ATGGCGGCACGTTTGCTGATCGCGTCACCACCACGAATGACACCAATTTGGTCTGAAACCGAACTGGGTCAGTGGACGCGTGAAAAGTGCTTCGCGTTATTCGATGACTTGGGATCGCTGCAAATGGAAAGCGACGAAGCCGGCACGCTACAAAGTGTTATTGTAAAAATGACACCGGAAGCCAAGCAGACATTCGTTCGATATTTCAACGCACACCAGCAGGAACAAGACGAACTGATTGGCGACCAGTCGGCAGCATGGTCAAAGCTGATTGCTTATGTTCCTCGGTTCGCGTTGTTGCTGCACTTGATAACACAAGCGGAAGAACCCACCAGCGACGACTTGACAGTGGAAAGCGTCAACACGGCAATCCGCTTGGTTGACTGGTTTAAGCATGAGACGCGCCGTCTGTACGCCGTCATTGACGACAACGAAGCAACGACGAGGCTACGTCAGCGGGCCGATTGGATACGCCGAAAGCACCCTGGCGGCTGCACGGTTCGAGATCTAGACCGCGGCCATCGCGACTTGGAAAACGCAAAAGCCGCCAAAATCGAACTGCACAAAATGGCAAAAGCTGGCCTGGGCGAATGGGACACCAGTAACGGGAAGAAGACGCTTTTCCATGCCTACACGGTGTCCGTTGTCGACACTTTGCCCAAAAACACCTGAAATCGACTGTCAACGTCGACTGTCGACACACAAAAACCAGTAGATTGTGAACACCTTTAAACCGCGAACGAGGGGAACGAATGGCGTCGTTACACAAAGAGTCAGGAAAACGAACCGGCTACAAAGTCAGGTGGCGAAATAGCCGCAAGCGACAGCAAGCTGTTTGGCTGGGCGACGTGTCACGCAAGTCTGCCGAAT
>JAAERP010000076.1 GCA_024230215.1 Fuerstiella sp.
GACATCGAGCCGGGGTGAACGGCCGCGTGAAGAGACGAATGCTTGACGCCGGGTACGTCATTGTCTCCATCGACTATCGTTTGGCGCCCGAAACAAAGCTGCCGGGGATTATCGAAGACCTGGAGGACGCCTTCAAATGGATTCGGAAAGATGGTGCGGCGCTGTTTCACGCGGACCCCCGTCGTATCGCGGTCATGGGCGGGTCCGCCGGTGGTTGCCTGACGCTCACGTCCGGCTTCCGAGTACAGCCGCGACCGACCGTTCTGGTATCGTTCTGGGGTTACGGCGATCTGATCGGAGAATGGTACAGTAAACCAAGCCCTCATCCGCGGCACAACAGAATGCAGATCACGAAAGACGACGCGTTCGCTCAGGTGAAGGGCCCACCGATCTCTGATTCCCGCGAGCGGAAGGGCAACGGCGGCGCGTTCTACACTTTCTGCCGGCAACGTGGCATCTGGCCGCAGGAAGTTACCGAATGGAATCCGGTCACCGAACCGCAAAAGTTCTATCCGTACATGGCCGTAAAGAATGTAACGCCCGATTATCCGCCAACAATTCTGATCCACGGCACAAACGACACGGATGTACCGTATGAACAATCAACGATGATGGCTGAAGAATTCAGGAAACACGGTGTTGAACACGAACTGATCAGCATCGCCAACGGCGAGCACGGACTGGGTGGCGGTGATCCTCAGTTAATCGATCGTGCGTACAAATCTGCGTTCGAATTCGTCGATCGCCACATGAAATAACACGATTTCAGACAATGGCCACATTGACGCGAATCGTGCCACATTGAGCCCAGGGCACGACCAGGTGTCGAGTGAGTCGGTTCCTCTGAATGAGAACGCCAGGGCGAAACTCGGATTGTGGCTTCTCTTCGCTGTGGCAGAGTCGGGGAACTGGTCAGACAGGGAGACGTTCGTTAGGGTCCCGCGTCTTCGGCGGCAACGGTTCGCCCACATCCCGGATAAATGGAGTTTCAAGAAGATGATTCGCTCGTTCCTGTTGCTGTTGGCTGTATTTGTCGCTGTAACGCCCGTTAACGCCGCAAAAAGGCGATCGCGACAAATCTACTATCGACCTGTGACTCGGATTGTGTCGACAACCACCACACCAACAACCACCACACCAACAACCACCACACCAACAACCACCACACCAACA
>JAAERP010000077.1 GCA_024230215.1 Fuerstiella sp.
CAAAAGCCATATTCTGACCTACAAATCCGGTCTACCGGGTCAGGTCTGAGATATGGCAAGGCCCAAGATAAACTGTACTTCAGATCCACAGCCTATTCTACAGGCGGACTGAAGTACAGATCTCGTGATTCCTCTGCTGCTTTCCCCTCTGATGCCCTGGGAAGTGCCAAGACAAATTCTACTGTCGGCCTCCAGGCATCAGACACGAACGACTCAGAGGACAAGATCGTGCAAAATTGTGGCTACAGATTCCTTGACTTTGCGACTGGCATCCGACGACTTCTTATCTCCGAGCCCAAGGCCCAAGATAACATCGAAGTTACCGTCAAGAAGTCTGCGATCGAATCGCCGACACATGGCATCCTGATGATCTGCGCAGTCATTACTGCATGCGCCATTCTATCAACACTGGGCTGCATGCAGCCCCATCAAGGTGCGCAGCAAGATCGGACGCCTCCCAGTTGGAGTCCAGAAATGCGCAACTACACATTCAGAGAATGGAGTCGCGACGTACTGTTGTGGCAACTGCGCTCGGACCCAAACATCGACGACAGCAGACGTGCCGCAGCTATTGTGGCACAGCTTCGTGGTTCAGCCCGAGTGTGGAGTCAGCAGATTCCGCCGCAGATCCTACTTAACGGCGGCAACCTCAACGGAGTTCACGCTGACCCCGTCACCTACGTCATCACCGGATTGGCTGAACGATTCGGAGTCCTCGGAGAAGAAGCCCGCATTGGTGCGATGGCTGACCTGTTCGGCTTCCAGAGAGGCCCCAACGAGCGGATTGACGAAATTATGACTCGTTTCGATGTCATTCGTCTC
>JAAERP010000078.1 GCA_024230215.1 Fuerstiella sp.
AAGTGACCGGAGACGAAACACGCGACACCCTCATGGCCATGATCAAGCACCTTGACATGGGAGTCGGCGAGATTGTGAACGCGCTGAAGAAGCATGACATTTTTGACAATACACTGCTCATCTTTCTCACGGACAATGGCGGTTCCGGTGCCATGCACGCCAACAATGCACCGCTTCGCGGCTTCAAGCAGATGGACTACGAGGGTGGAATCCATGTCCCGTTCATTGTGTCGTGGCCCGCTCAACTGGAAGGCGGAAAGAAGTGCGACGTTCCCATGTGGTCGATCGACCTGTTTGCCACGGCTCTCGACGCCGCCGGACTTCCCATGCCCAAGGGAAACGAAAAGCCTCTGGACGGTAAGAGCATCCTGCCAGCCCTCAAAGGCGACGCCGACAAACTCCACGATGAGTTGTACTGGAGTTCTGCGGGTGCCAAAGGAAAGTGGGCCATTCGTTCCGGGAAGTGGAAACTGGTCGCAGAGAAAGCTCGTATTGAACTCTTCGATCTTGAAAATGACATCAGCGAAACGACAGACCTCGCTGCAAAACACCCGAAAGTGGTCTCCGAACTCACGGGCAAATACAACGCTTGGCTCGACGAAATGGCGGACCCGGTAAGCAAACAGGGGAAACGCTGGAACCCTGATGCCGATACACCAGCCTCTAGAAAGTCGAAAGAAGCAAAGAAAGTGGCACGCGAGAAAGCAAAAGCCGCACGCATTAAGGAACGTGAATCAAAGAAGAGAGGCCAAAATGCAGAATCATCGTGATGACCGCCCTGTGCAAAGACTGACGGGGGCCGTTTCGTCTTTGAATCGCCTTTGAGTGAAAATGTCTGAAAGACCGCCCCCCAGCCCCGTAAATCACATCCCCAAAAGAATTAGCCCCTCCAGCCCGGAGATTTTCTTAATGCCTTTCAGAAGATTCGTCACCCGTTCTTTAGCAGGTCTTATGACTCTGGCTTTCCTGCACGCCGCGTCCGCGGAAGAAGCTTATCAGGTCACGGCAAAAGCGTGGGAAGCGTTCGCGCAAAAGGATTGCGACGGCGTCGTGCGATTGGCGGACCGGGCTGTGGAGACTTGGGGTCGGCAAGCGAGCAACATGAACCGGGAACTCAAGGGATTGCCCAAAGGGGATGCCGCCAAAAAGTTCGCGAACCTGAATGAAGTTGGAACATGCTTGTGGCTCAAGGGCGAAGCATTGCGTCAAAAAGGCGACCCGACCGCGGCGATGATCACCTACAAAACGTTGATCGCACACTACGAATATGCTCAGGCTTGGGACAAGAAAGGTTGGTGGTGGCAACCCGCAGACGCCGCTCGCAAACAGCTCGCCAGGTTCAAAGCCGCGGGCATTAACATCTCGGCAAAGCTTGCGCAAACACCACCCGCCAAAACGACGCCAAACACGGGCGGTTCCGCTGACGAGGCCTACCATGTCACCGCCAAAGCGTGGGCGGCGTTTGCTGAAAAAGACTGGGAAGGAGTCGTCAATCACGCTGACCGAGCTGTCAACGTTTGGGGGCTGAAGGCAAAGCAGATCAACAGCAGCTTGAAAACTTACCCCAAAGGGGATGAGGTGAAGACGCTGTCGAATCTAAATGAAGTTGGCACTTGCCTCTGGATCAAAGCCGAAGCGTTACGGCTCAAAGGCGATAAAGCACAAGCAGTGACCACGTACAAACAACTGGTCCGTAGTTACAAGTACGCCCAGTGCTGGGATTCGCAGGGTTGGTGGTGGAAGCCTGCGGAAGCGGCGGCGATCAAAATCGACGAGTTGGAAGGACGCGGAACGAAAGGAATCGAGACTGCGCCTCTCAAATCTTCGCTCAGACTTCCCGGCAAAAAAGGAATATGCTTCACGCTTCGCGACCCTGGAGAGGACGGATCGTGGAAAGAGAACCTGCCTCGAATCAACGCAGTGAACGCGTATTGGAACTACTCCTGGAGCGTGCAACGTGTGGACGCCCAACCCGCAAGTATGGAATTCCTGCCAATGGCCTGGGGAGCCTGGAAGACGGAAGATCTCCAGAACAGCCTTGCGAAACAGGTGGTCCCGCAAATTCAAGCTGGCAATGTCAAACGATTCTTAGGCTTCAATGAGCCAGACAAACGCGAGCAAGCGAACATGCCTTACATGGAGGCGATCAAGTACTGGCCTGTGCTCGAATCACTCAAGGTCCCGCTTTGCAGCCCTGCCTGTGCCAACCCCGAAGGAATCGACGACGACAGCGTACAAGGCGTGACGGGAACTTGGATGCGAGACTTTATGCAGGAAGCCGACCGGCGACAATTTCGCATCGACTATATCGGCGTTCATTGGTACGGCAGCCCCGACCCCGCGTCGTTTAAAGCCAAGATGATGCGGATTTACGAGAAGTACGGTAGACGTCCGCTGCTGATTACCGAGTTTGCTCCGGCCGATTGGCAAGCAAAAACGACCGCGGAGAATCGTCATTCCTCCGAATCCGTGCTCGAGTTCATGAAAGAAACATTGCCGTGGATCGAGGCGCAGAACTGGATTGCGGGGTACGCTTGGTTTTCATTCGAAACGCGTCAACCTGAGGGAACCAGTTCGGCGTTGTTTGACAAGCAGGGAAAGCTGACCGCTTGCGGTCGATACTACGCCAGTGTCACCACGGAAAAACCGAGCGGCGATCGAAACGTTCGCTGAGAAAACACAATCTCAACTCAATCGGCCTGGTCAAGTAATACATAAACAGGCAAAGTGATGAGGACGTTCCCATGAAGACCTATCTGTCATTTTCGATCTTCTGTCTGTCGGCAGTGGTTGCCACAACCGCTCACGGAGAGCGTCCTAACATCATCATGTTTCTGATCGACGATCAGAACCCATCGAGCATCGCCGCATTTGGGGGCGACACCTGCACTCCCAATCTCGACCGCATGGCCGAGGAAGGAATGAAATTCACTCGCGCCTACGTCAGCAGCTCGGTCTGTACTCCATCTCGGTACAGCTTCCTAACCGGCCGGTTTGCGGGCAACTCGCATAGCAAACTCTACGCCGAAGCGGTCGGCGGCAAAGAGAATCAGGGGCTTCCCAATTTCAACGTCGCACTGGAACGCGACAACATGAACGTCGGGAATGTTCTACGTGAAGCCGGTTATACCACCGGGTTTGTTGGGAAGTATCATCTCACTTCCAAGTTGGATTTCCCGGAGTTCTACAAAGGCAAAGACGGTTGGATCGACATTCCCAAAGACGCGAGTCCCGGGGCTGAAACATCGGCTCAGTTCAAGCACAACGAACGCTGGATGCGTCGTTACCTCCAGACGCTGGGTTTTTCCTGGGCGAAGAATGTCTACCCGGAAAACATCCACTCGCCCTATTCCTCACACAACCCAGAGTGGACGACGGTGGCAGCTCTGGAGTTCATTGAAGAGAACAAGGACGGTCCCTTTTACCTGCATCTTTGCAGCACCCTGCTGCATGGGCCGGACAAGTCCTGGCGAAAATCCATGGATCACCCGCTCATCACCGGAGAGGGGGAAGTCCGAAGTCTTCCCAAGGTCATGACGCCTCGCGCAGAGCTTCTCAAGACAATCGCTGAAAAAGGTTTCGATCCCGACAGCCACGTCGCTGGTGAAGCGTGGATCGACGATTCGCTCGGGACGATTCTCCGTAAGCTCAAGGAACTCGGAATCGATGACAACACGCTGGTTGTTTTCGCGCCGGATCACGGTCGCGATGGCAAAGGTTCCGTCTTTTCACACGGTGGTTGCCAGGTGCCGATGATCATGCGTTGGCCCGAAGAAATCGCGGCAGGGCAGGTGTGTGATGAACTCGTGCAGAACATTGACCTCGTACCGACTTTCTTCGACGTGGGTAAAGCAGAGAAACCGAACTCTTACCGGATCGACGGCCAGAGTCTCACCCCTCTTTTGAAAAACGGAAAAGCCGAAGATTGGCGTGATCATCTTTATCTTGAAATGGGAGCTGCGCGGGCAACAGTCACGAAAGATTGGTCCTACATTGCCGTTCGCCACACCAAAGAACAGATCGCTGCCATTAAGAAAGCCACGCCGAAAAACTTACCCAAAGCCATGTCTTATATTGGACGTCTGGGCATCGGAGTTCGAGGGGCCGATCGCCCCGGCTTCTTTGACGAAGATCAACTCTACCACCTGGAGAGGGATCCGAAAGAAATGAAGAACCTGGCTTATAAAAAATCTCAGGCCACTCGCATGAATGAGATGCGCAATCTTATGCAGCAGGACCTGGGAGTTATTGGTCGTCCTTTTGGTGAGTTCGTCCCCGGAGGGAACGCCGCTGAACCCGGCCAGATCGACAGACAGATCGAAATCGTTAAACAACTCGAAATCCGCGGTAAAACGGTAACCGTGCCAGAAGCGTTGATGAAAAATCCGGTGGTGACCGATGAGCCAGCTCCGGACGACAAAGCGAAAAAAAAAGCAGAACGCGAAGCGCGTAGAAAGGCTCGCCAGGAAGCCAAATCAAACAATCAGGAAGACTCGGATAAATGATCCGATGAAATTTCCTTTCACTCTGTTTCTTCTGAGCCTGTTGGCTCTGAGCCCGGTCAATGCATCGGAACGGCCCAACCTGATTCAGATCGAAAACGCCAAGCCAGGCACACGCGACTGGATGCTGACGAAAACGAACGTAGGGACGGGGAAAGACTGGTATCGTTCCAGGGCCATCGAGGGCTATTGCTCCGAGACGAGTGTGCGGGCAGGCGATACGCTCAAGGTCATGGTGAGCGCGAATCCGGTCTCGGAGTTCGACTGGAGATTTTTCGCACTGGTTACTATGGCGGTACCGGAGCGCGCTCCATGGAGAAGTTTACGTCCATTCGGGGGAAGACTCAGCCCGATGCGGAGATCGGCGAGAACCGTCTGCGTGAGTGCAAATGGGAACCGTCTGTGGAATTCAAGATTTCCAAGGATTGGTTGAGTGGCGTTTATCTGGGCAAGGTGACGGCAAAGGAAGAGGGCGTTCAAAGCTACATCATTTTTATCGTGCGCGATGACCGGCCTTGCGATTTGCTTTTTCAGACCAGCGACCTGACCTGGCAGTCCTATAACAGCTGGCCGAAAAGCTCCCCGATTATGACTCGAACCCGCGCAGCGAACTGCGCGAAAGTGGCGACTGGATTTGAACTCCGCAAACCTATATCGGCGGCCATGTTGTGGCGATATGGGGCGTGAGCTGTTTGCAGAGCACGAGTACAGCTCTGCAGTGGGATTCCTATGTCGTGCGATACAACCGGCGACTATGCGTGAGTTGTCTTCGCGCTGGAATGCGCCCTCGTTCGTAAACACAGCGGTGAGTTAGAAGCTCCGTTTGGCCGCTTCAGTATGGTGTCCAACTTCCATCTGGCTATTCCGTCCTGATCGTCCTGCCTCGGCTTCGGAGCAACATCGCCAAATCGCCGCGTACCGATCGCTCCGCCGCCAACGTGCATCCCGATGCGGTTGCGGATATCCTGCATAGGTGCCGCGAATGCTGAAAATTAGTTTGTGAGAAATACCCCAACCCCCTTTGGCTGCCATGCGAACGCTCATCGGTGTTCTGCTTCTGCTAACGACCGGAGTTCCGGTGTTGGCCGAGGTTCTCTGCCCTCGCGTCACCAGCGAGCATAACGCCGACCTTTCTGATCCTGGACGGTTCCGCCAGTATCACAAGTGGAAGAATAAGCAGGACCAGGAACTGGCTATCGCCATCTGGCAGTACCTGTGCGGTCAACAGACGGGCCTGTTCCACATGAAGACGGTTAACGACGGACCAGATCCCTGGGAGGAATACTCGACCGTCCGCGATCCTGTGAAATTGATGAACATCCACAACGTGGGCTACTGTGGTATTTTCGGACCGACACTGGACGGAGTTTTTCACGGCGCCGGATTCGAGCACGGCCGGGCTTTCGGTGTCCCCGGATGGAACCATTGCACGACCGAGGTCTGGTACAACGGCGGCTGGCACTACTTCGATCTTGATGTCCGCGGGGCCTTGATGAAACCGGACGGGACCGTCGCCAGCGTGGCGGAGGCACAGGCAAACCGCGACCTGTGGGTGAATCCCCAGCGGAAGATCGAACCGTTCTTCCCCAACGACGAAGACAAAGCGAGGGTGTTTGAGATCTATCGAGATAGCCGCATCGACAATTACTACCGTTGGTTTCAGGCGGGCCATGTAATGGATTTTCGGCTGCGGCAAGGCGAGACGTTCACCCGATGGTGGCGACCACAGGGCGGGCGTTGGCATCACCTCGATGCATACAACACGGGGTTCATCCGCAAGCTGCTGGAAAAAGACCCCGTTGGATATAAGTCGAACCATCCCGATTTCTCCATCTGGACTCAAGGCAACGGGTTGTTCCGTTACGAGCCAAACCTGACCGATGCCAGTAGCGACTTCCGCGACGGTGTTCGGACCGCGAAGAATCTCGAACCGGGTGGCGAAGGTCTGAAGTTCGAAACCACAGGCAACGGCGAAGCTGTGTTCGAAGTGTTTTCGCCTTGGGTCATTGTTCCCAAAGTCGGTAAGCTGGACGACAAGACCGACGACAGCGAGGCGTCGATCGTCACGCTCGACGCAGCCAGATCCGTCACTGTGCTTGTCTCGCTTGATCAAGGCAAGACATGGAAACACGTGGCGACGACCCCACCAGGCCAGACCTCTGTCGACCTGACCAAATGGGTCAAGGGAACCTACGGGTTTTTGTTGAAACTCCAGGCAGCAGGTCAGGCGAACGAACACCTGCTGCACGGCATGACCATTGAGACGTGGGTCCAGGTCGCGCCGATCAGCCTCCCACGACTGAAAAGCGGCCAGAATCGATGCAGCTTCGAAGTCGGCGATCGCTACGGCAAGTTGACCATGCCGATGTTTGTTCTACCCAACGTCGCCGATCCCGAAGACTTGAAGAAGTACGTGGTCGAGATGCCCCAGGACTACGATCTAAAACGCAAAAGCGCTCGCATTCGTGGCGACGTGGTCCTGAAACTCGAAGCGCCCAAAGGAACAACGATTGACTGGTTCACAGCTGGCGCGTGCTTCAGAACTCACCAGAATCAGGGGGCAAAGAACACCGATAATCGTATCGCTTACGCCGTTGACAAACCGACACGGTTCACCGAGTTCTACAAAGCCAACGTACCCGTCTGGGTTAACCATTGGCGATACCAATGGGACGAAGATGTTCAACTCGACAAGCCGACAGAAGTTGTGTTTGTGAAATACACGGGCAACCCAGCGGTAAACGTTCTTCGAGCAACCGTTCACCTGAAGCCTGATAAGACGCCCCGGAAAGCGATCAACATCACGCACGCCTACAGGATTGGCGGCAAACTGATTGAGAGGGTAATCCGGATGCAGCAGCCTGGCAACTACGATGTCAACGTTGAGGGCGAGCCGGAGAATGTATTCATCCGGATGGCTGTGTCTTCGAAGACCGACTGAGAATCACAAGCAAAGCAAAAAGGCAAACCATGCGAAATGCGTGTCACAGATCTCTGGGGCTGGTCGTTGCATTCGTTCTGATTTCCCCGATTGTCAACGCCGGCGAACCGCTGATGCCGGAATGGTTTCGCAAGGCTCCTCCGCTACCGAAGCCCGTCGGCGAGGTCCTTACCGTCAAGACGGTCAGCGAACTATACACTGCCGTCAATAACGTCAAATCGGGCGGGACGATTCTCGTCGCTGACGGACTCTACCTAATGCCGCAAACCCTCGTTCTTAAGAGCGATAATGCCACGTTGCGAAGCCAAAGTGGCGATCGAACCAAAGTCGTCCTTGAGTTTGCCAGGAGCCGTCACCTTGAAGGTGTCGCGGTTAGCTACTGCTCTGGCGTAACGATCGCCGATCTGACCATACAAAACGTCGGACATAACTGCATCAAGATCAATTCCAATCTCGGTGCAAGCCGCGTCACCATCTATAACGTGATCAGCCGTAATGCCTGGCAGCGACACATCAAAGCACCGCGCGTTCCGGACAGGGACGGACAAGCGGACTTTGTCGACGACTGCCGCGTGCAGTATTGCCTGTTCTACAACGATCGCCCGAAACAACGAGGTGACGAACCATGGGAAGACTCTAACGACGGCAAGCGTTTCAACTTCAACTACATTGGCGGCATGGATGTCATGGGCGCTCGAGGTTGGGTGATCAGCGATAACGTCTTCACCGGAATTCGTGGGAAGACGGGCGAGGCTCGTGGCGCCATTTTTATGTGGCACAACGGGACAGATTGCGTGATCGAACGGAATCTGATCGTCGACTGCGATGCCGGCATCTGCATGGGTAACAGCCACGCTCGTGGTGAGCGGCGTCATGCCAATGGATTCATCGTCCGAAATAACTTTGTTGTCCGCTGCTCCGAGAGCAACATCCTGGCCGCCCACACCCGCAGCTGCAAGGTCCTGAACAATACTGTCCACGATCCGGACAGTCGCAACGGCCGATTGCTTCGCGTCGTGCATGCCAACGATGGGCTGGTCGTTGCCAACAATATCTTCAGCGGGCCGCGGATTGTTGCCGAACAGTATGAGGGCCGAATCGACGTGCGGAACAACCTGATTCGCCCTGTCGGCGATTACTTTGTCGACGCGGCCAAAGGAGACCTCCACCTTACGGCCAACGCCACCGACGCGATCAACAAAGCGACCGTCGATGAAGACGTTTCGCAGGACATCGACGGCCAACCAGAAGGAAACAAGCCCGACCTTGGCGCCGACGAGTGGGTGGCGATGTCGGCTGCTGCCCTGAGGGCTGACGACGCGACGACGGCGTCATGGCTGAATGGCGAAGGCAAGGACGCACGCTGGATAAGCGTTACCGAGGGACTGCGTGCGAATATTGACGGCCTGACGCTGACGGCAGACCAGGAGAAACGGTGGGGCCCGGTACTACGTGATCACTGCAGTAAGATTCAGGACCACGTGGACATGGAACACCTCTACTCAGAGCTCTACTGCGATCAGGTGGCGATGATGGCGGCGGATCTGAAAGCGGTGCGGGCGCCGCTGGGTGCGATGGCTGGCAAGTGTGTTCCGTTTATGTACTGGTCGGACCATCTGCAATGCGTGCAGGGCGTACGCCTGGTCGTGCCGCCGGAGTACGATCCGGCCTGGGAGTATCAGTTCTTCATGTACTACAAGATGGGTGGCAGCCTGGTTTGGAAGGTGGGTGAGAAATGGGTTAACCACAAAACGAAGGGCGCGGTCTTTCAGAATCCCTACCATCCGACTCTCAATACCTGCACACGTCTGGGCAAGGACACGTTTCACGGCTGGTCGAGTCTCAGTTCGCAGGTCAAGGGACGCAAGGGCGCGCCGCAGGAGTTTTCCGAAGTCATCACGGCGCTCTCACGGGACTTCTCGGTCAGCACGGATCGTGGCTTTGCTTCAGGTTATTCCGATGGCGGCTTCACGCCGCTGTTTCTGGCTTCACGCTTTCCCCACCTTCTCGCCGGTATTGCTCCGGAAGTGGCCAACTGGCAGAACATGAACATCGGCACCTATGGCTGGCTGAACGTTCCGATTCTCGTGATCGACGGCTGGGGTGACCAGGGCTATATGAGTGAGAACATCGGCCGGTTTCACTACCTCGACACGATGGGTGCCGACATCGAAACCATGATCGGTGATCACGGTCACGTGCCGGCCAATGACCCGGCCAGGATCCAGGGGACAGCTCGGGCTGGCGCGCCGTATGACGACGACGTGACATTCACGTATCTCATGGACTGGGCTCGTTCAAAACGCCGCAACCTTTGGCCCAGGCGCGTGCGCTACGGCACGTTCAACCTCTACTGGAACCGAGCCTACTGGGTGACCATCGAAGAGATCACCAACCCCGCCCTCGGCGCCATCATCGATGTACAGGTCGAAGACGGCAACCAGATTTCAGCCAAGGCAAAGAACATTACGTCAATCCGCCTGCAGCTTTCGGACAACCTCGTCGATCCGAAACAGGAAGTTCGCGTTACCGTCAATGGCGAGGAGAAATTCAAGGGCGCCTTTCAGGAGGAACTTCTGATTGAGTTGGCAAAAAGCGACCCAGCCCCTGTGCGCAAAAAGCATGCGATTCCGGGCGGCATCATGGTGGCGATGGACCAGGCAGAATACTCCGATGATCTGCGACGTGTGGGCGATACCGTACCCGGTCAGGTGTGGAGCTTCGTACGACCCGACAAAGGTGACGAAGCCGCAAGGAAGCTGTACGACAGACATTTCCCCACATGGGCGCGCCAGGATACGAAGGTGGACGACGAGATCATCAGGAAGAACCACCTCGTCGTCTGGGGCGGGCCGGACATGAACGCCTTCTGTGCCCGGGTGGCCGACAGGCTGCCGGTCAGGATTGAGAAGGGCAAGTTCACCATTGGCTCGCGGGTCTATGACCAACCGGGGCAGAGCGTGCGTTTTCTTTGCCCCAATCCGCTCAATCCCCAACGCTATTTGATTGTGTATGCCTGGAACGACTTCAAGACGTCCGCTGCCGGCGGTTTCCACGGTCTCGGTGAGAAGTTTCTCACTCCTTCCGCCTGGGGCCTGCGCTACGCCGACTGTCAGGTGTGGGGCGTGAACAAAGCAGCCAATAGCTTCAGTATTTCCATGGGCGCCAGTACAAGCGTTGACTTCTACACCTTTGACGCCCACTGGCAGCCCCCGTCCGAAGAGCCTCTGGGCACGCTGGAGCACGATGTCGACTTCCTGTCCCTGCATGTGCTGAAGGCCGATGCCATCCAGGAGATCACCGGTGCTGACGTCGGTCTGGTGGGTGCTCTGGTGCTCGGACCCAATCGTTGGAACGGCTTCCTCAATGCCGGCCCGGTTACTCTGAACGATCTGGCCACGACCCACATGTTTCCCGACTACATCATGACCTGCAAGGCCACGGGCAGCCAGCTCAGGAGCATCTTGTCCAGAGCCGCAGCGTCGACAGTGCTGCGCGATGAGAACGACCCGGCCTACAGGAAAGGCCGCTCTCTCACTCTGAACCAGATTCAAGACGACAATGTCTACACTGTGGCGGCAGACTATGCCTCCTGCACCGGCGTACTGTCCTTCGGATTCAACCGGCGCAAGATCACGGAGAACCCGGCGATCTTCAAGACGGCAGCTGCCTTTGCTGCCCACGAAGGGCTGTCTCTGCCCTGCAGCGAGCTGAAGCAGACCGACATCGAAGTTACCGAGGCGATGGCTGCATATATCAAGAAGCGGGACAAGGTGAAGGTGCGTGGCCTGTGCGATGACCTGCGTTATTATCTGATCAACCCTGAGGTGCACAACTACGGGGCGTATGACTTTGCGCATGTTAAGTTCGACATCCCGCTGGGTGATCCGACTCTTAACGCACCACGGCGGCGACAGGACTCTCTGGCGATTGCCCTGGCCCGACCCGGATTCAAAGGGGGCTCGGCCCGCAGCAATGCCACTGCGCTGCTCCACTTCACGGAGGCGGCGCCGTGCGGGGGCGATCTCAGCAGACTCGGTCAGAAGCTGCCGGTGAGTATTCAGACCAGTTCAAAACGTTTTGCGATTCAGGGATCCTGCAACAAGGCGACAGACCTGAGGCTGGTTCCAGCTGGCACAGGTAAGGCTGGTGAAGCAGTAATCGTGCAGGTCACCCTGGAAAACCGCGGTGATACGGACCTGGAGGGCTTGTCCATTTTGGCGCCCGGCCAGAATACCGCCCCCCGCAGGAACACCTGGCCAGGCAGCAAGGAGCTGGAACTCCACCATGAACGACCGGGCATGTGGGGGCTGCGCACGATAGCCGGCACCCCCAGGAGACCGTATCAGCAGAGCGGCGTCTTCCTGGCAAGCGTCACTCCGCTCCCGGACTACATCAAGGACTTTCTGATCATTCCCGGGACCGGTTACGCCATGGGACTTGTCGGTATCAAGAAGCCCCTGAAACTTAAAGCGGGCAAGACCGAAAAGCTGTTCGTGATTTACCTCGCGGCGAACGCGGACAATCCGAAGTCGCCGGTGAATTTTGACTTCGTGGCTGTCGCGCTGGCACTGAAGGACCAATTGGGGGCTGAAACCGGTCAGTTGGCGTTGCACCCCGAGTGATGGCGAATGGCCAATTGGATTGGCGAAATGCAACCCCGCTTTTGGGCTGTGACAGTCGAACTAGTTCTTTCTGGCCGTCAGTTCCTGTCGCAGGCGATACAGCTCATCCATCGCCATCCGTGGTGTCATGTCGTCGACCTTCATGTTGCGAATCTCATCCAACAGTGGATCTTCCGGCATTTCGAACAGGCTCAGTTGCTGCTTAGTCCGGCGAGTGGTCTCGCGCTGCGGCAGGGCAGGGCGACCGTCGTCGTTGACGTGTTGGGCTTCCAGAGTTTCCAGAATCGTGGCGGCTCGATCAGTCACGTTGCGAGGAACGCCAGCTAGTCTGGCTACGTGAATACCATAGCTGCGGCCGGCAGCACCTTCGATGACTCGGTGCAGAAAGATCACGTCGTCATTGTTTTCCTGAACGGCCACGTGCCAGTTGGCCGCATGTTTCAGCGTCTGAGTCAGGTCGGTCAGTTCATGGTAATGCGTGGCGAACATTGTGCGGCACTGCGTTTCGTCATGCAGGTGCTCAGTGATGCTCCACGCCAGCGAGATGCCGTCGTACGTGCTGGTGCCGCGTCCGATTTCATCCAGAATAACGACGCTACGGTCCGTTGCACTGTTCAGAATGCGAGCCGTCTCGGTCATTTCGACCATGAACGTACTCTGTCCTTTGCCCAACTCATCGCTGGCGCCAACGCGGGCAAACACACGGTCGGCAATTCCAATTCTGGCTTCGCTGGCGGGCACGAACGATCCCATCTGAGCCATTACTGTGATCAGAGCGGCCTGTCGAATGTACGTGCTTTTGCCGGCCATGTTGGGGCCGGTGATGATCTGAACCCGGCCGTTGGGGTTGTTCGCAGAACAGGAACCTGACGTGTTCTGCTCCGATTCTTCTGAGGCGTTGAAAACGGATCCGGAGGAACCACATTCGACGCCCAGTCGCACATCATTCGGAACAAACTCGCCGGCTGACATCAGTCGATCCAGCACCGGATGTCGACCTTCCCGGATATCCAGCACCGCCTCTTCGGTGATCTCCGGTCGGCAATAACCTGCTGCTGCGGCTAACGTACCCAGCCCCACCAGCACGTCGATCTCTGCCAATGCTTCGGCCGTTGACAGCAGGCGGGCGACGTGTTCGGCGACTTCTTCCTTCAGCTTACTGAAGATTTCCTGTTCCAACGCCTTGCTCTGATCTTCCGCACGCAGAACCTTGTCTTCGTACTCCTTCAGTTCGGGCGTGATGTAGCGTTCCTGGTTCTTCAGCGTCTGTTTGCGAATGTAGTCTTCCGGCACCTTGCTCAGATGTGCACCGGTGACCTCAAGGTAATAGCCAAAGACCTTGTTGAAGCCGATCTTCAGGTTTGGGATTCCCGTACGTTCACTTTCCTGTGCCTGATAGGACGCAATCCACTGCTTGCCGCCTTTGGCCAGATCCCGAAGTTCGTCCAGCGTGGCGTTGAAACCGGGTCGAACAACTCCACCGTCGGCCACAGAAATCGGCGGTTCATCAATAATCGCGTCGCTGATCGCCTGCCGTACCTCCGGACACAGGTCGACTCGTTCTTCCAGTGTCTGCAATCGTTTTGCGGTGCGTTCCGCCAGTTTGGCCCGTAGCTTCGGCAGTTGTCCCAGTGTCGAGGCCAGACAACTCAGGTCGCGTGGACTGCAGCGCCCTGTCGCGACCCTGGATGTCAGCCGTTGCAGATCGTACATCCCCTTCAGCAGATCCCTCAAATCGTCTCGCAACGTCAGATTGCTGACCATCTCTTCGACAGCGTCCAGCCGTTGACTGATCTGTCCGACGTCCGTCAAAGGGCTCGATAACCAATCTGCCAGCAGGCGAGCCCCCATGGGAGTGCACGTTTCGTCGATCACGCCCAGCAGACTTTGTTCACGCCCACCGTCTCGCATGGTGTGAGTCAGTTCCAGACTGCGTCGCGTCGCTTCATCAATGACCATGTGTCGCTGGCGGCGATAGCTTTCCAGCCGGGTGATGTGCAGCAACGCAGACTTCTGGGTGTCGCGAATGTACTCCAGCAGTGCTCCGGCCGCTGTGACGGCCGGCGAATTGTCCTCGACGTCGAATCCTTCAAGCGTCTTTGTGCCGAAGTGTTCGTGCAGCAGTCGTCGTGATTCGTCTTTTGAAAAGCACCATGCCGGTCGGCCGGTCAGAACAGGTCCGCCGAGGTCGACTCGGGCAACAGGCAGATCGTCTTCGCTGACGGATTGTTCGGGCACCAGGCATTCGGCCGGGTTGATGCGGGCGAGTTCGTCCTGCAACAGAGCCGGTTCAATTTCGGAAACCAGAAAACGTCCTGTGGAAAGTTCCAGCCATGCCAGACCGATGCTGGACTTTGCGGGTGCCACGCAGGCAATGAAGTTGCTGATTCGCGGGTCCAGCAGCCCATCGTCGGTGAGCGTTCCGGGAGTAATCACGCGAGTCACTTCCCGTCGCACCAGCCCCTTTGCCTTTTTTGGGTCTTCCACCTGGTCGCAGATGGCCGCTCGAAAGCCGGCGTGGATCAGCTTCTGCAGATAATTATCCAGCTGATGATAAGGGAACCCAGCCATTGGGATTGGATTGTCGGACGACTTATCCCGGCTGGTGAGCGTCAGACCCAGCACTCGGGCAGCGTTCTGAGCATCTTCGTGGAACAGTTCGTAGAAGTCGCCCATCCGGAACAACAGAATCGCGCCAGGATTCTCGGCTTTCACCTCCCTGTACCGCTCCATCATGGGGGAAAGCTTGGCCGTCATCACACTTGCTTTTCGTCCGGAAACAACATGCTGACGCTGGTGCGATCATGAATGCTGCGGATTGCCTGAGCGAACAGCGGTGCGACGGAAATGACCTCAATCCTGTCGCACAATGGCTCCATTGGCGATTCAATTGTGTCTGTCATGAACAGTTTTGCGATCAGGCTGTTCTGAATTCGATCGGACGCCCCTTTCGACAACACACCGTGAGATACAGCCGCATAGATATCCTTTGCCCCGCGTTGTTTAAGCACGTTGGCCATGCTGCACAGTGATCCGCCGGTGGTGGTGAAGTCGTCCACCATCAGCACGTTACGCCCTTCAACCTGCCCAATCACTTCCAGAATTTCTGCCTGCTCGCTGTGATCGGGACGAGTTTTGTTGCCGATGACGACTGGCACTCCCAGAAGATTGGCGTATGCCGCCGCGGACTTTGCAAACCCGGCGTCGGGGCTGCAGACCACCAGATCGTCGATACGTGTGGACTTGATGTGATCGCAAATGACGGTTCGAGCATACAGATGATCGACTGGTACGCTGAAGAAGCCCTGAATCTGCGGACTGTGCAGATCCATGGTCAGCACTCGGTCGGCACCTGCGGCTTCGATGGCGTCTGCACAGACTCGGGCGCGGATGGATACCCGCGGCTCGTCTTTTTTGTCGCCCTTGGCGTAGCTGAAGTACGGAATCACCGCCGTAACCTGCTGAGCACTCGCTCGTTTCAGGGCGTCGACCCAAAACAGCAATTCGACAAAATTGTCGTTTACGGGGTGATGAACACCTTGAACGATGAAGGTATCCCGTCCGCGGACATTTTCCAGAATGCGAACGAAAACGTTGCCTTCGCTGAAAACCTGTGCCTGACAGGGAGTCAGGCGCACTCCCAGGCCATTGGCAATTTTCTGCGCGAACACAGGGTTGCCCGACCCGGCCAGAATCGCGAGATCACCCTGGGGAGCCTGAAAATGCTGAAGTCGCGGACCTTGACGGTTGTCCGCTGATCCTGAATCCTGGTTCATAAATGACCTGCTGAAGAAAGGTCGATGCAATCGACCTTCACGGCCGTCTTCGACGGTCTATTCGAACTATTGCTCGGAAACTACTGGCCTGTTGACGTTGCTCGCTGCAAAGTACGCGAAATCGAGACTTGTGTTTGAAACAGACCCTGAAATATGCGTTCGGAAGCGTCTACAGCGGATTACGCTGACTTGCGGCCGCGGCGAACGTCTTTTCTGCTGCGAGTGTCGCATTGCCACGAGCCCCACGACCACATTTTGTAAACTGCATTAAACGGGACAAAAAAGCGAAGTCCGGCATCTTATCGCTGGCAGGAATGAACTCAAGGCAGCCGTTCGTGTCTCTGAGAATTGCGATTGACCACAGACAGAAGTTTGGAATCCGGGCGATTGAGCTTAGAATCGCCGCGGACATTGCGTTCGTTGGCGGTCGGACCTCAACAAGGTCACAATCCGCTGCGACAACGATGATACGCGCCTCCGATCTGGCCAGCGCGCGTCATGTTGTATGGGGAGCGATCTGAAAACACTGGTCGAGGCAGTGGTACACAGATGGCTGGTTTCCGCTTTTTCACCACAAAGATAGGGAAGTTACGCGATGAGCAATCGCATCTGGAATTTTTCTGCCGGACCAGCCGTGCTGCCGGAATGCGTACTTGAAGAAGCTCGCGAGAATCTGCTGTCGCTGGGCGAGACGGGCGTGGGGGTCTGTGAGCACTCGCATCGCGGCAAGCCGTTCGTCGCCGTCGCTGAAGAGGCAGAATCGCTGTGCCGTGAAATCGCTGACATCCCGGACAATTATCGAGTGCTGTTTCTGCAGGGCGGTGCGTCGCTGCAGTTTGGTATGGTTCCCATGAACTTCCTGGCAAAGGATCAAACGGCCGACTATCTGATCACTGGAACATGGGCGAAGAAAGCGCTGAAGGAAGCCAAACTATTCGGCAATGCACATGTCGTCTGCAGCAGCGAAGATGCGAACTTCAACTACATCCCGTCTGAAATGAATTACAGCGATTCACCTCGCTACGTTCATTATGCGTCCAATAACACGATTTACGGAACTCAGTTCAGAACCGAACCTACTGGCTTTAACAGTGACGCATTTCTGGTCCGCGATGCCAGCAGTGAAATCTTCAGCCGCCCGATAGACGTAGCGAAGCACGGGATTATTTACGCCGGGGCTCAGAAAAATCTGGGTCCCAGCGGCGTTACGTTAGTGATTATCCGCGATGACGTTGTGGAGGCGGGAAACAAGGGCATCACGTCGATGCTGCAGTACCGGGCTCATGCCGGCGCGGGTTCCATGTATAACACACCACCGACCTCCGGAATCTATCTGATGATGCTGGTCTTCCGCTGGATCAAGTCAAATGGCGGACTGGTCGGGATGCAGACTCGCAACGAAGACAAGGCTGGCCGACTCTACGATTACCTCGACAACAGTAGTCTGTTTCAAGCCACCGTACAGGGCGACAGTCGTTCGCTGATGAATGTTACGTTTGTTACGGGTGATGCCAACAAGGATGCCGCATTCGTTAAGCAGGCGGAGGCCAAAGGTTTCAGTGCACTGAAGGGCCATCGCAGCGTTGGCGGCATGCGAGCCAGCATTTATAATGCGTTTCCGACCGAAGGCGTTGATGCCCTGATCGAGTTCATGAAGGAATTCGAAGCATCTGCATGACATGATTCTCGTCGAGAAATGACCTCCGACTCTTCGACTCTTCGACTCTTTCACCAGCGTCCACGCCTTATCGGCAACGAATGTCCGGGCACCCATGACCGACAAATCCCAGCAGGAAAGCGACGAGGAATCCTCGATCGACCGTCGTTCGGCGGATATCGGCATCATTTGTACTCACAGCGACGAGATCGGGCCGTTGCTGAAAGTACTGGACCGTCAGCGGAAGTACGTTGATCAGGGAGCGACGTTTCGCGGCGGATTTCTGGACGAAACGATTCGGGTTGCCGCTGCCGAGGCGGGAGCCGGATTTGCGCAACACCGCGCTGTGACTCAGACGTTGATCGACGAACACCATCCGGCGTGGGTACTTTCCGTCGGATTCGGTTCGGCATTGACCGACGAACTGAACACCGGCGATGTGTGTCTGGCCAGCGAAATCTGCGATACGCACGGCAACAGCCTGTCCGTGAAGTGTCCGATCCCCGAAACTCGGCGGGTTCTGGTCAGAAAGCACGTTGTGGCTGATGGACACCCGCAGGCAACCGCCGACAAGCTTGCACTTGCCGAATCAACAGGAGCGGCCGTCGTCGACACGACCAGTCTTGCGGTGGCACAGGTGTGCACAAACCTGCCTGAGGATGCTCCACGAACGCAGTTTCTTTCGATCCGTGTGATCGTCGACGCAGCAAATGAAGCCGTGCCGGGCGTTGTTGCTCAAGCGCTTTTCGAACCGTCCGCTCAGCAGCAGGTGACGGTCATGCGAAAGCTGACGAAACGGTTCAATCGAGACGCCGAGCATCTGGCCTGGGAAACACGGGCGACCGACGCCGCAGTCAATCTGAATCGGTTTCTCACGAGCGTTATCCGGCGGCTTGCCGAGAAGATCAGCCGGACACGTACCTGACGAAGCCGTCACGTTGCCCGGCCGTATCAGGATTCCTTGCGGTTGCGTCCCTTGAACAGCTTACGTTCAATTCGAGGACTGTAGGGAGTCCAGGCCGAATCTTTGTTCATGTCGTCTTCGATGCTGCGAGTGAATTCGTGCAGCTTGGCATCCAGATTGTCA
The DNA here is from genome assembly GCA_024230215.1 of Fuerstiella sp. Lineage (GTDB taxonomy): Bacteria > Planctomycetota > Planctomycetia > Planctomycetales > Planctomycetaceae > Fuerstiella. Next base: position 18,589 of record JAAERP010000078.1, read on the forward strand.
ATGTGGTGCAGCACGACGGCTTCCGGAGTCATGGGCAGTCGCGGGCTGCCGAATTCCAATGTGCCGTGATGACTGAGAATCATGTGCTTCAGCCGTAGAACATCCTCGCCATCAACTTCACCACCACCCAGTTCGGCACGAACCAGCTGCAGTTTCTCATTCAGGATCTCGATCGCGATATTCATGTGACCGAGCAGTTGTCCCTCGTCCGTATAGGCCAGCGTTGGGTCCCACGACAGTTCTCGGACTTTTCCGAGATCGTGCATCAGCACGCCCAGCAGCAGCAAATCACGATTCAGGTTCGGATAATGATCGCAAATGCGATCGGCCACTTCTGACATGCTGACCACGTGCTCGATGAGCCCGCCCTGGTAGGCGTGATGAGCCTTCACTCCGGCCGGCGCGGCGCACAAATTGTCGACCAGTTCTTTGTCCGTCATGAAGCACTCCGCCAGTGCCTGCAGCCTGGGACACTTCAGTGAGCCCAGCAGCTCCTTGAGCCGGTCCAGCAGGGGCCCCACATTGGCCTGCGGTTGTGCGTGAAAGTCATCCATGTCGTAGTTTGCATCGGAAGCCGTCTCGATGCGCGTGACGATCATTTGCAGTCCGCCCTGATATAGCTGCACCTTGCCCCTCACGTGAACAAGATCGCCGGCGTTGATGTGCTGCATCCGTTCTTCTGACACATTCCACATCAGTCCGCTGACAACACCAGTCTTGTCACGAAGCGTCGCCAGCAGATACATATCGGCATTGCGATTGGCACGCAACTGCTTGTCCGCCAGAAGGTAAATTCCGTCAACGGCGTCTCCGTCGGACAGATCTTTCACGAACGTACGTGGCATTTGGGGACTTTCACTCAGAACTCAGGCCGACAACCTGCGGTCGTTGACAAGGAATATTCACGACAACAGATTGCCGAACCGGGGATCTTAGAAGTGCCAATGCCTTCCAACAACCACTTTGCCACTGCATCTGGCAGTCTTTCAGAATCCCCCGGGCTTTCTCACGTTTGCGCCAGTCGAAGCTCTGCTAGAATCCTCCCCTCGATTGTCCGGAGCGGCAGATCAGAGGCTGACGACACCGAACACACGCCAATCCTAACCCTATAGAATCACCCCGACATGCGCTGGTCTCAGACATTTATTCCCACGATGAAGGAGGTTCCTTCGGATGCCGAAGTTCCCAGTCACCAGTTGATGCTGCGAGCGGGGCTGATTCGCCAGCTGATGGCCGGCGCCTACACCTTTATGCCGCTGGGCTACCGAGTTGTCCGGAAGGTCTCTCAGATTGTCCGCGAAGAAATGGACCGTGCCGGCGGTGTCGAACTGTTTATGCCCGCGATTCAGCCGATGGAACTGTTCGAACGTACCGGACGCAAAGAAGCGTTCGGCAATGTGCTGTTTAATTTCGAAGCCAAACGCGGCGACCGCAACCTGCAGTTTGCATTGGGTCCGACGCATGAAGAAGTGATCACTGATCTGATTTCGCGAGAAATCAAGTCTTACAAGCAACTGCCGATCACGCTGTATCAGATTCAGACGAAATTCCGCAACGAAGAACGTCCTCGGTTCGGTGTCCTGCGCACCAGCGAGTTCCTCATGAAGGACGCCTACAGTTTCGGTGCGTCGATGGAACAACTGAATCAGGCCTACGATGCGATGTACAATGCGTACTGCCGTATCTTTGAACGCTGTGGTCTGGAGTACATTCCCGTCGAAGCAGAAAGCGGACCGATCGGAGGCGATGCGTCTCACGAATTCATGGCTCCGGCCGACAACGGCGAAGACTTTGTCGTCAGATGTTCCGGCTGTGAATACGCCGCGAACCAGGAACGAGCAGACACGGGACGATCTTCCAGCATTCCAGCCAGAGTGGACGATGCTGCAGATCCGCAGAAGGTCGACACGCCGAATGCAGGCACAATCGAAGACGTCAGCAGGATGCTGAACGCCGATCCCTCCACGTTTATCAAGACGTTGATCTACTCGGTTTCCAGCGATGCTTCGGATACAGGCAGCGTCGAGCATCATCCGCCGAAGGCGGGCTACTCGGTTTCCGGCGATTCCGCAGATGCGAATGACGACGAGAGCAATCCGCCGAAGGCGGTTGCGGTGTTGGTTCGAGGGGACCATGAAGTTAACGAAGGCAAGGTTCGTCGAGCGTTGGGCACGTCGAGTCTTGAACTTGCCGACGAAGCGACGATCGAACGAGTCACCGGAGCACCCACTGGGTTTGCTGGTCCGGTCGGAATTAAGTGTGATTATATCGCTGATCACGATGTCGCCATGGTCACGTCCGCCATCACCGGCGCGAACGAAAAGGACGCACACCTGACCGGAGTTATCCCTGGCACGCACTTCGAGCTGACAGAAACTCACGACCTGCGAAATGCGATCGCCGATGATTCCTGTCCGCGGTGCGACGGCACGCTGGAAACTGTGCATGGCATCGAGGTCGGTCACGTGTTCAAACTTGGCACAAAGTACAGTGAATCGCTGGACGCCGTCTTTCTGGACAGGGAAGAAAAGAAGCACCCGATCATCATGGGCTGCTACGGTATTGGAGTCAGCCGAGTTGTCGCCGCGATCGTGGAAACCTGCCATGACGATGGTGGCATCATCTGGCCGAAGTCCGTCGCGCCGTACACGGTGGAGCTGATTCCTTTAAACATCAAAGATGAAGCGACGATGACGGCCGCCAACAAGATCTATGAGGAACTGTCGGCCGGAGGAATCGACGTTCTGATGGATGACCGCGATCAACGTCCCGGCTTCAAATTCAAAGACGCCGACCTGATCGGCCTGCCTATTCGTGTCATCATCGGCGGCAAAGGCCTCAAGGAAGGCAACTCCGAAGTCAAACTGCGAACGGAATCCCAGGCCACTAAGGTGCCGATTGGTGAAACGTGTGAATACGTGCGCAGGTTGGTGTCGGCGAATTGATTTCCTGCTTGTGTCAATCCTGCAGCCGGAATCGCGTGACCGCGGGTGCGCTCACGGATTGAGATTCCGGACTATTGGGTGGCCGTGGCTGGCCGTGGCTGGACTGAGCTTGGGAAGGAGAATCAAACCGGCACTGCTGGCCCCGGGGTTTCACTCGTGCCTCGCTCCAACCCGGCCACACTCACCGACGATCGCACCTGGTGCGAATCAACGTAGTACCTGTTTGAATTCTTCGATTCACATGGCGCGCTGTTCGTTCTTACTCGGGCAGGTAGAAGAAAATCGTTTTCGGCAATGGAGTCATCCACCCCATTCGCACTCCGGCGCATCTGAGAGCTCGGCCGACCCACGAGTTGCACGTGTTGACACAGTGGTAGGTTCCATACGCCTCGAAGAAGGCATCGCCTCAGCAAGGCCCGCATTCGTCGTGGAATTGATTTTTCCGTGCAACTGATCGGTGCGGCAGAAGCGTCCTGTCCCATTGCAGTGTTCCTCCGACTGGTTGATCCATTCAGTGGGCGGCACACGGTTTTGGTTCAGTCAATTTGCTATTCACCCGCATTCAAGAACACAAATGAACCCAGTTTTGAGCTGGTCAATACGTCAACCTGACCATCGTTGTTGACGTCCTGAGCCGCAATTTGCACGCCGACGCCCGAATTATCGTCGATCAGGTGAGGGACGTATTTCACTGAGCCATCGGCCTTTCGCTGCAGTTGGAACCAATAGACGACCGGGTCGGCGTTCGGTTCGATGTCGCCCTTCGGACCGTGAGCCCAGCGGCGTTTGCCGGTGATGATGTCCTGCAGTCCGTCGCCGTCGATATCTGCCAGTGCCAGCGCGTGCGGCTGAGTAAACGCGACTTTGTAGGTCGCAAGCTGCTCACGATTGCCCATGATTAGGCGTTCCTGATAGGTACTCTCACCATCGGCCGACTCGTTTTCATACCAGGCCAACCCCCATTCGTGAGCGTGAACCGCAGAAATTACGTCCTGATCGCCATCCGCATCAACATCGTAGGTAAACATCTGTGCGCCACCTCGCTCCTGACTGAAACGCAGTCGGTGGAACGTCCAGAGTGAATTTGCTGCAGAGGCGTCAGCAGGCGTGCTGCCGATGGCGTTCGCCGAAGTACTCGGCTGCTCGTACCAGCCGTCGTTGATGATCAGATCCAGTCGGCCATCGCTGTTGACATCACCGACGCCTTCGCCGTGATAGAACTGAGGCCAGTCTTCGTTTTCACCGACTGCAGTGAACGCCCATGGCTCTGTGGGTTTTTCAGGATTCGGCTGGATATAGCCCCAGCATCCGTCCCAGTGACAAATCAGTTGAGGAACGCCATCGCCATCAAGATCGGCCAGTGTCGGCGATTCACCTCGCACGCGTTCAAAAGCGAAATGGCTTTTCCACAGTTCGGTGGATGCGCCGGGATTCTCGTACCACATCGCTGGATGTTTGTGGACTCGGCCGAGAACCAATATGTCCGGTCGCCCGTCACCACTGAAATCGTGGACAAAACTGAACATGCTGTTGCTGGGACTTTCTTCCAGCGGCTGCAGCACGGGTTCGTAAAACGCATGAGCTTCTTTAAAGTCCGGGCCTTCGTACCAGAACGGTCCGGCGATGATATCCGGCCTGCCATCGGAATTGATGTCTGCCGTCGCAATTCCGTCGCAGTAGTATTGATCCGTCAGGACAATTTTTTCAAAGTCCACGGCCCATGCGGAAGTCGGCAGCGCAAATACAAGCACCACAAGCGGCGTGATCATTCGGAAGACCATGAGTCAGCAGATTTCTGAAGAAGAGGGAATAAGGTTTTCCGGAACGGCGTCGCTTTGGCTCACTGTTACCGGCGTTGTGACCTGGTCTTTTCGTCTGCGCGATTCACATCGATCGCTTGACGGATTTTCTGACTGGCCAGTAATGAAATCGCCGATTGCCGATGCTGATCGTAGGTTTTGCCCGTGGCGGATGCTTCCAGAGCGGTTCGTTGAGCATCGATGGAATTCAGCAGGCTTAATCGCTTATCGAAGCGCGTTCCGTTCACGCCGGACTGCAGCTTCAGATTTGGTGCCTGAAAAACAGTCGAATGAATCCAGGAAGCTGCAGTCACGGCAGGAATCCGAGGGGGGAGTAGAGGTCAACGAGACCGAAGAATTGCAACACGACCACGTGGAGCGTCGTGTCAGCACACGACATGAAGGTACTCCCGCAGCACGTTTTCGTCAATTATTCATGCAGTAATCGGCCGTAGTTCCCTCTGCCAGCGGGCTTCTCAGTGTCGTCAGTACGCTTCTATCGTGAAGACGTAGTTTTTTCGCTCACACTCAAACAACATCATGTCAGGATTCTTATAGTCCAGTGCCTTTGTCGCATTAAAAGGACCAGAGATTCCAGATTTTCCGGACCAGGACGAATGATAAACGAGTCCCTTGAAGCCTACATCCACCGTCAGATCCCCATCACGTCGGCGATGGGTGTGCAAATCGTCGAAGCAACTGCAGACCGCGTTGAGCTGTCTGCTCCTCTGGCACCAAACATCAATCACCGCGAAACGGTCTTCGGCGGAAGTGCCGCGGCTGTGGCGACACTGGCTGCATGGACTCTGGTTCTGGTGCGCATGAGAAACGAAGACCTGACGGGGCGACTGGTGATTTCGCGCAATACGATGGTGTATCAGAAGCCGATTGTTGCTGATTTCACCGCTGTTGCCTCCGCCGACGAATTGAATACCTGGGAGAAATTTGTTGCAGGGATCACTCGCAAGGGCCGTGGCCGCCTGCAAGCCACCTCGCGTCTGTTGTTGAACGGCGATCAGATGGCCGAGTTTGAGGGACAATTTGTTGCGATCAATCACTACAACGTTTCACGCTGACTTGTGGCCGCGATGAGCGTCGTTCAATAGCAGTTTCGCTGCTCCCACGACCCTGTATCGTTCACGACTACAAGTAATTTGCTCAAAGGATCGTGGTCTCCAATGGCATGCCCAACCACAGCGAGGGCTACCATCGTCGCGGAACTTCGCTGGTCGGCAGTGTGAACAGTGCGTTCACCTGGCGTGTTTTTCAACAGCGGATTCTGCCGGTCATCAGGTAATTAGTGTTCCTTCTACCTGAGGTTAGATTCTATCCGAAAACATGCCGATAGATCTGATAGGGGCGGTTCCAGAGATTCTTTCGGTTGCAGACGCCCACGTTGCGCGATCCACCAGCATCTGCGCAGCGTAGAGGAAATGCTGGGCTTCCGTTTTCAAGCGATGGTTCGCGGAAACCCGATTGACTGACGTTGCGGCGACGTCCGGGAGCAAGCTTTGATTCGGGGCACGAAATTGGGCCAAACATCAGAACAGACATCGTCATGACTGACCAGGAAAAGATTCAGCAGCTGGAACAGCAACTTCGAATGCTGGATGAGCAGTTGATGCAGACGCAGAAGCTAAGTTCTGTGGGAGCATTGGCCAGCAGCATTACACACGAATTCAACAACATTCTCACGACGGTGATCAACTACGCCAAGATGGGCATTCGGCATAAGGACGCCAAGACCCGAGACAAGGCGTTCGATCGAATCCTGTCCGCCGGTCAGCGAGCGACCAAGATCACCACGGGAATGCTGGCATACGCTCGCAATACCAGTGATCGTTTTGAACCGTGTGAGTTGAACAGATTGCTGGCCGACGTGATGGTCCTTGTTCAAAAGGATCTTCAGATGCACCGGATCGGAGTGGATGAAGACATTCAGCCGGGCGTGTGGGCGCTGGTGAACAGCAGCCAGATTCAGCAGATTCTGATGAACCTGATTGTCAACGCTCGCCAGTCGATGGACGAAGGTGGCCGTCTGCGTTTGATCATTCGTGACAATCCGGAAGACGGCTGGGCTGAAGTTTCGGTCGGGGACAGCGGCTGTGGAATTCCAAACGAGCAGCTGCAAAAGATCTTCGACCCGTTCTTCACGACGAAGAAAGCAGACGCGCGAGGCCAGGGAGGTACCGGCATCGGGCTTTCGCTGTGTCGCAGAATCATTGAAGCCCACAAAGGCCGTATTCGCGTGGAAAGCGAGGTCGGAAAGGGAACAATGTTCACCCTCAAGTTGCCTCGCTCTGAATCTCCGGCAGGGCTCATCGACACGTCAGCGGCATAAACGGACAGCAAATCAAATTCGCTCAACGGGTAAGACTCAAAGTCCCGGTCTTTTCAGAAGACCGGGACTCTTTTATGTCATTCAATTGCCCGTCGCTCCTTTGGCGATGCCAAACTGCAACAACGTAGACGTCTTGTATTCGTCGCCGGGCTGCAGAACAGTCGACGGGAACGCCTTTTGATTGACTGAGTCGGGGTAGTGCTGTGTTTCCAGACAAACCGCACTGCGGTGGGCGTAGGTCTTGCCGTCTTTGCCCTTCTGACCTTTCAGGAAATTTCCGGAATAGAACTGAATACCTGGTTCCTTAGTCAGGATCCGCAGAGTTCGTCCGGATTCCTTGTGTCGCAGTAATGCAGCAAAGTTGTGCTCTTTGTCATCCGGTTTGGGGTTTAGCACAAAATTGTGATCATATCCCAGGGCCGCCGTATCCGTCAGTTTCTCGATGCGTGCACCAATCCTTTTTTGTTTGGTGAAATCCAGTGGGGTACCGGCAACGTCGACAATCTTTCCGGTAGGAATCAGCGTATCGTCAGTGGGCGTGTATTTGTCGGCATTCAACTGAAGCACGTGGTCCAGAACAGTTTCACTTCCGGCACCGCCAAGGTTGAAATAGGCGTGGTTGGTCAGGTTGATCGGGGTGGCCGCATCGGTGGTCGCCTTATACGTGATGAGAATGCGGTTGGCGTCTTTGGGAACAAAGAATGACACCAGTGCTTTGACCGTGCCTGGATATCCTTCTTCACCATCCGGACTTGTGTAGTTGAAACGGACGCCATGTCCACGGTCGTTGGTATACGGCCGTGCTTTCCACACGACCTTGTCCAGACTTCGTTCCACGCCGCCATGAAGATGATTGGGATCGTCGTTGATTGCCAGGGAATAGTCTTTCCCGTTCAGCGAGAATTTACCGTTGGCAATTCGGTTGCACACCCGCCCCGTGGTGCAGCCGAAGTACTGATTGTCTTCGGATTCGTAGCCAGCTACGTCGTCCCAGCCCAGGATTACGTCTTCAGATTTTCCGTCCTTGTCGGGCACGTGAATTTGAACCAGCGTCGCGCCTCTGGTCATCACCTTCGCGACGAGACCGGTGTCATTCTTAAGCGTGTAGAGTTCAACAGCCTTGCCGTCTTTGGTCTTGCCAAAATCGGTCATCATAGGTTCATCAGCCATAGCGGAAGCGGAAACCAAAAGGGACAGAAGGAAGCACATTCGAATCATTGAGTCACCACCTGAAAAAGGAGGCCAGTATTGAAGGAACACACTGTCGTATCAGTGTTCGGGTTCCTGGATCCTAACGTCTCCGACGACAGAACGCAGCCAATTACCAGGAAAAAAGCGTTGTCGTCGCGGTCCATCGCGGCACTCAGTGAAGAAGCATTTCTACGTGGAGAATCTCGTCAATGAGATGCTCTGCTGTGACGGTCTCAAAACCGTGAGACGCATAGAACTGTTGCAGGTGAGACTGTGCGGATATACGGATTGCTGTCCCTGTAAAACGATCCCGACAGAATTCCACGCTCCGCCGCATAAGTTCGTGGCCCAGTCCGCCGCTGCGGCTGTCAGATGCCGTCACCACGCGTCCGATCGATGTTTCATCGAACAGCGCCCCAGGCGGTAATACTCGAAGACACGCCTGTAGAGAATGACTCGCCGGATCTGTCCCGCACAGATGAAAGGCACTCTGGTCCAGATTGTCGATGTCACCGTATGCGCACTGTTGTTCGATGATGAACACCTGCTGCCGCAATCGCAGGATCTGATACAGCTGACTGCCGTTCAGTTGAGCAAATGAGTGCCACTGCCAATCGAACTGCGGCGGATTCTGTGAGAACCGTTCATTCATCGGGCGTCGCTTCAATGACGTACTCTTCACCGCTGAACGTCACCACATCGCCGTGCTTCAGTTTGCGGCCACGTCGAGTTTCTTCTTTGCCGTTCACCATGACGACGCCCGATCGAATCACGTGCTTGGCTTCGCCGCCGGACCCGACAAGGTCAGCCAGCTTCAGAAACTGATCCAGCTGGATAGTCTCTTCACCATCGTTTGTGTTCTCCTCCTCGGACATTACGGCTCGGCTTTCGTTCGAATGAGAAAATGTTGTGGAATCGAGTACAGTGACAGCAGCGGCGCAAATGCATCGACAAGGACATGCCAATGGCGACCGCAGCCGGTATATTCTGTCGCTCAACCGTTTCACACGCCTGAAGATTGGCAAGTAAAATCGATGGAAATCCGGAATCTGTGTTTTACGACCGCTGTCAGCCTGTGTTGTGTCTCTTTTGGGCAGGATCCACGCCCAACTGGTGATGCTGTCATTCGCGCACCATATGCAGATTCGGACATCGTGATTACCACAACCTCACGGCTGGCCGGAGCGATCCACTCACTGACGTGGGCCGGGCAGGAATTCGTCGACAGCCACGACCATGGGCGGCAATTACAGTCTGCCTCCAATTTTGATGTCGGCTCGAGGATGATCAGCGAGACATTTAATCCCACAGAGGCTGGGTCACGGTTTGATGGTGCCGGTCCAACTTCATCCAGTCGCCTGCTGCGCCTGATTGCGGAAGGCAACACGCTGCAGACGACCAGCCGGATGGCATTCTGGCTTCGTCCGGGAGAAAAGTCAGACGGGAATCCGGCGAAGAACACGACCGAATTGTCTGATCATCTGCTTACGAAACGAGTGACCATCGGCTACCGCGACATGCCGAATGTGCTGCAGTACGACGTGACGTTCAGCCTGCCCGTCAGCGAACATCATCGATACGCTCAGTTTGAAGCGTTGACCGGGTACATGCCGGAAGGGTTCAGCAGCTTCTACGTGTTTAATCGTTCCGCTGGAAATGCGGAACCGCTGTCCGACGGTCCCGGCGAACAGCCGATGCCTGTTATTCTTGCGACTCCGTCCGGCTCACACGCGATGGGTATCTATACACCGCAACTGCCGCAGCCGGGCCAGGCGAAAGCGGGGTACGGTCGCTGGCGATTTGTACGGCCGAAGGTCGTCAAATGGAATTGCGTCTTTCGAGTACGCGACAGCGATGGTGTTGAACCGGGAGATTATTCATTTCACTGTCTGGTTATTGTCGGAACACTGGATGCGGTAGTCACCACCATGGTGAAACTGCACAGGGAAAACGAATAACCAGCACTCTGGAAATGGGTGTCGTTGCTGTTGCTGCTCGTTTGACCTTCCCGGCACGACTTCATGGCAGTCGTGCGTTCGTCTGTGTAGATTGTTGCGTGTATCGCAAATTACACCCCTTGTCGGACGTGATTCATGAACAGGATCGTCACCGGTTACTTGCTGGTCTTCGCCCTTGCCGTCGCTGGTTGCAACGACGCATCAGCACCGTCTTCAGGGTCTTCCCCTGATGTTGCCGCTTCCGCGTCCGTTCCACGAATTGCGCTGGTGATGAAATCACTGGCGAATGAATTCTTTTCCACCATGGCAAAGGGGGCAGAGAATCATCAGACGGCCAACTCGGACAAGTATCAACTGATCGTCAACGGCATCAAGGACGAGACCGACCTGAGTGGTCAGGTGTCCCTTGTCGAACAAATGATCGCCCAGCAGGTGGACGCCATCGTAATAGCCCCGGCTGATTCGAAGGCTCTGGTTCCCGTGCTGCAGCAGGCCAGTGCAGCGGGAATCGTTGTCATCAACATCGACAACAAGCTTGACGACGCGGTTTTGTCAGCCAGCGGAATGTCAATTCCGTTTGTTGGTCCCGACAACAGGGCGGGAGCTCAAAAAGTTGGTGATCATCTGGCGTCGACGTTGCAGGCTGGCGACCAGGTTGCCGTTCTTGAGGGGCTGCCAACGTCGTTCAACGGGCAACAGCGAAGACTTGGTTTCGAAGAAGCGATGAAAGCCGCCAGTATTCAGATCGTCGATTCGCAGTCGGCCAGGTGGGAGATGAGTCTGGCCAATCAGACAGCGTCGGGCATGCTGACTGCTCAGCCGGAATTGAAGGCAATTCTGGCGTGTAACGACAGCATGGCACTGGGGGCATTGGCGGCGGTGAAAGCGGCAGGGCGACTTGCGACCGTCAAGGTGGTGGGCTTCGACAACATCACCGCCGTGCAACAGGCGATCCGCGACGGAGAGATTCAGGCAACCGCCGATCAGCATGGTGACCAACTGGCGGTCTTCGGCATTGAATACGCGTTGGAAGCCATTGGATCCGGCAGTACACCCGGCGATAAGGAAACGCCGGTGGATTTGGTCACCGCCGGCACTTTGGCCAGGTGAGTCTTCGTGTTTGTCGCTTCACTTCTGCTGGCGGTATTTTTTGAGGTACTTATCGCGCAGTCGAGTGTGGCGGCTGGTGAGTTGTACACTGCGGCCCTGCACGAAGGCCCGGGTAACGTGAGTGTCAGTTTCCAGTGGATCACCAGTCGTGACAATCAGTGTGGCGTCTTTGCCCGGTTCCAGTGAACCCACTCGATCAGCAATCCCAAGAATCTGCGCCGGATACAGAGTCACTGATCGCAGGGCTTCGTCGCGACCTAAGCTATGAGCTGCGGCCGTGGCGGCATGATAGGGCAGGTTTCTGGTGTTCCATGTGGAATCTCGGTCAGAACCGGAGATGCAGAATCTTACGCCTGCTTTGCTCAATCGCGCCGGCAGAGTGTACGCTACGTCGTACGGTTCATGCCGCCGCGAAGGTTTGCGGTGAACCGAATCGATGATGACCGGGACATCGTGTTTCTTCAGCAGTGCGGCACAGGATTCGGCGTCATGTCCCCCGAAGATAATCAGTCGAATCTTCTGTTCCACTGCGAATGAAACGGCGGCCTGAATCTGCGGTACCTTCTTCGCGATCACCAGCAGGGGCAGGTCACCAGCAATCACCGGAAGCATCGCATCCAGACGAATATCAAACTGTTGTGCGCCGGCGTCGGCATTGCGAGCTGCCTTGTACGCTCGAGCGTCGTCGAATAGTTTTCGCAGCACTTTCAGCCCCGAACTCTCGCCGGTTGACGGAGGTGTTGGCCAGTTGACGACCATTGCTGCAGCCGCTTTCAGAGTCATGTCTTCATACGTCCAGCCGTCCAGCTGCATCACGGAGGCAACACCACTGACTCGTCCACCGCTGGGTGCGGAAACAGCAATCAGAACGCCGTTTGCCCGTGTGACTGGTATCACTTCGCTGTCTGGGTTCACGCTGACATTGGCCCGCACATTGGGATTGATGCTGCCTGTTTCGGCATTGTCCCGACTGGCCCGCACGGCTGAGATTTCTCTCAGGCCGATCTGAGAGTAAGCTTCGATCAGGCTGGGATAGACGTGCTGTCCGTCTAGATCGATCACTTCGGTGTTCTTCGTCAGCGGCACGTCACGACCAATCGCCGTGATCCGCCCGTTTTCGAAGACGACGGTGCCTTTCTTGATCCCTGGGCCGACGATTGGGTGCACGTGGCAATTTGTCAAAGCGATCGGTCGTGTCTGCGGTGCGCCTGGAATTTCGTCTCCGGCGCGGGCCGTTGAAGCTCCGATTGCCATCGAGAGGGTCAGACACAGCATTAATCGGCGCGCCGCCAGAGTCTCAGTCCCTGGCAAAGACCGGGACTTATCAGTGAATTCTGTCGTATTAGTCATTGCACGTTTTCAATGGGATTCAGAAATACCGTGTTCGTGATCATGTTCGTCGTGACCGTGACCGTGACCGTGACCGTGGCAGAACTCGTCGTGACGAGGCCACAGCGCTGACGGGTCATCATCGTCTTCTCCAACACCGCGCATCTTTTCGCCTGACGTCAGAATCTTCTGGATCAACGTGTTCCGCATTTCAGCAATGCGTTGTCGGTGAGCTTCGTCCTGATCGCGGTCAAAGTACACAGCGCCGTCGATCCATGTTTGTTCGCAACGACTGAAATTCGAAAGCGGTGGTCCGTTCCAGATAACAAGATCCGCGTGTTTGCCAACTTCCAGAGAGCCCACGTGTTGATCGATTCGCAGCTGTCTGGCCGGATTCAACGTCACAAACTTTAACGCTTCCGCCGGCGAGACCCCGCCGTATTTCACGGCCTTGGCCGCTTCCTGATTCAAATGAGTGGCCAGTTCCGCGTCATCGGAATTGAAGGACACGACCACACCCGCCTGATGCATCATAGCGCCGGCATAGGGAATGGCGTCGTACACTTCAAACTTGTAAGCCCACCAGTCAGAGAACGCGGAACCCATCGCGCCGTGCTTCGCCATCGCGTCTGCGACTTTGTAGCCTTCCAGAATGTGCTGGAACGTGCCGATGGTGATCTGGTAGTCGTCCAGAACCCGAATCAACGACAGTATTTCGTCCTGCCGGTAGCTGTGACAATGAATCCAGCGATCACCTGCGACAATTTCACGCAGCGCGTCGAGTTCCAGATCTCGCCGCGGTGGCAGGCCCCGACGGCTTTTCTGCCACTCATCCATGCGTGACCCATATTCCAGAGCGGCCTGAAATGAGTCGCGGAAAATCTGTTCCACGCCCATGCGTGTCTGTGGATAACGAGATGTGTATTCATCGCCCCAGTTGCTTTGCTTGACGTTTTCGCCCAAAGCAAACTTAACTCCGGCCGGTGCGTTGGCGAATTTCATTTGTTCGGGGGTAGATCCCCAGCGCAGTTTGATCACCTGATTCTGACCGCCGATCGGATTGGCAGAACCGTGCAGAATGTTGGAGGTGGTCACACCGCCAGCCAATTGCCGGTAAATGGAAATGTCATCGCAGTCAATGAAGTCACCGATCCGCACCTCGCACGTGATTGCCTGAGTCGATTCGTTGACTCCGCCATCGGTGGCCATGTGCGAGTGACAGTCGATGATCCCTGGCGTGATATGCTGACCATGAAGGTCGACAAGTGTGGCGTTGTCAGGGACCAGCAGCTTTCGTCCCACGCCGATGACGCGTCCGCCATCGATCAGAATTGTGCCGTTTTTGATCACGCCTTTCGGACCGCATGTCCAGATCGTCGCGTTGATAAATGCGGTTGGTCCTGCAGCCGTCGCTTTTTCCGTCCGTCCGAACGCTCCCAGCGGATAATTGACGGCAAACGCCGCTGGCGCAGTTGGTTTATCTTTGTCATCGCTGTCTTCTTCTCCGTCAGAATCTTCGATCCGGCTGATTCGAAACACGGACGCTGTTGAAGTTTGACCTGTTGGCCAGACGACCTTTCCGAATGCCACGGCGACCTTCTTCGACTCGGACGGCGTTTCGCTGAAGACCAGCGTTATTCGGGCCGCACCCTTGCCACCAAATTCTTCGGCCTCAAATTGCCCGGTGGCGGTGAAGTCTTGCAGCTGGACATGTTTCAGGCTGACGATGTCCTTCTCCGTCTTCTGTTTTTGGTCATCGGCATCTTTCTCTTCTGGTGGTTCTTTGTCCCCGCCGGCGGACTTTTTGATCGGGGACCGCGAAACTCGCCCACTGGACTTCTTTCCGTCCCGTTTCAGTTCGACGTATAACTTCTGTGCAAATGCCGACGTCTTCTGCAGACGCAGTTCGTACGTTCCGGTGAGATCACTGTGTGGTTGTGGAGCATGTTCGAATCGTTCGCCCGACACCCACGTTTCGACCACTTTCGTCTTTCCATCGAAAACGTCGCCGTCGGTGATGACCAGGCTGGCAAGTTTGCCCGGTTCAACTGTTCCCAGCTGGTCGGCCAGGCCGAACATCGCCGCCGGAGTCAGCGTCAGAGCTTTTAATGCTGATTCTTTGGCAAGCCCTCGGGCAACAGCTTTGCGAAGTTGCTTGAGAAAATCGCTGGTCGACGACAACCTGTCGGTCGTGAAGGCGAAGGTCATGCCGGCGCCCGCGACGCGAGCGGGGTTCTCCGGAGCGATGTCCCAGTGCAGCAATGACTCCAGAGTGACGTTTTCAGCAGCCTCAGCCGTGCTGACGTTGGGTGGTCGTGAAAAATTGAGGGGCAGGATCACGAACCGATTTGTCGCTGCGATCTCATTCAGTCGACGGTATTCATGCCCACTGCCACGGATGATCAGATTCAGTCCGAATTCGTTGGCAAACCGCTCTGCTCGCAGAAAAAACAGCTCGTTCGATGTCTCGACAACGATTGGTTGCTGACCGCTTAATGCTGGCTGTAGTGCATTCAGAGCGTCGTTGCGTTCGGGACGCGGAAGTTCGGGGTGAGCGTTCGCCGTATTCCATGCGTCGCGGTACCATTGAGCGTCATAGATTGTCTGCCGGGCAAGTGCCACGGCACCCATTGGCGATCCGGGATAATGCTCTCTGTCTCGTTTGCTCACAGTCAATTCAAGGTGCTGCGCTACATCGTGACTGAGGATCGACGAATTGGGATCGCCTGATCCGGTCGAAACAACTGCACTCTGGCCGCGAACAACACCCGTCGATGGTGCATGAAGCTGAGCGACGACCCCCTGTTTTCGCAGTTCTTCTTTTTCCGAGCTGGCCACAAGTTGCTGTGAGACGGACAGCTGCGGCGTTACGTTCTCATTCCAGTGTCCTGCCGTCCTGCTGAGGTGGTCTGGCGACAGCTTGACTTCCGAATATGCGTCGATGAATCCGGCGTAAATTGTTTTCCCGGTCAGATCGATCAAACGTGCGTCAGCCGGCGGTGTATCAGCTGAGGTCACCGAAGTGATCTTGCCTTCGCGAACAACAACGGTTGCATCGTTGACGACCTTTCCAGGACGTACCACGACTGTCGCATGCTGCAACGCCCAGACGTTTGGGACGTTCTTTCGCAAACCGACCTCATGGTCAGACGACTGGTCAACGGCCGTTGAAACTGTGGGGATCAATAGTACGGCAACGACCCGGATGAACATCAGCATGACGAATCTCAAAGAGCACGAAACGGAACGCGTAACTAACTCGGCAGGCGTTCATCACTTTGTCTTTACGCCAGCTATTTGCTTCCAGACTATCATGGTGTGGCGACTTGTGGCCATGATTTTTGCGGAAAGAAGACACTTGCCGCAGCTGTCAGGCATGCAAAGTGCTACGACACGACCAGGTAAACACCGAAAATGGCCCCAGGAATACCGGCGGCAACTCCTTCGAGCGTGGATCCACGGAAGAAACCAGGAGCTTCGTTGGTCGAACGTCCGTCGAATACAACCCAGGCAACGGCGGCGGTTGTCACAAGAATGCCGACAGCAATCGTGACGGTTACGTCTTCGTCCCTTCATATCCTTGCGTCAGCAATAATCGGCCTGAATCGCCGGAACCATCGGAGCAGACTACCTCACCGATAGCCTGCTCAAATCAGGACCACATCGGGCAAACAAGAGACTTTCTGTAACTTTCTGTGCTCTCTGCGCCAGCTGAAACGATTTCAGTGACGGAATCTGCGAATCTCCCGCTGGCAGGCGCTGTTCTCGCCGTTTCGTCAGGATCGCAATGGCGAATATTGCGATATTCCATGTAGTGGACGTCCTGCAGCGGATATGATGGACCGCGACGTTCACGCGCCTGCTACAACCAACGGTTCTAAGCGAAGGATGGATTCCCGTGCAGACAAGACATCTCTTTCTTCACCTTACATTCGTGGCAGTCGTTCTGTTCTCTGCCGAGGCGATGGCTCAGTTGGGTCAGATTGGCGGCGGTGGCCAGGCAGCGACAGGAGGCGGCAACGCCGGACAGGGCTCTGCAACGGCTGGTGGCGGCACAACGGAAGGAGCCGGTGGACGCACCACAGAGGGGGTCGAAGCCGGCGGTCAGGGTGGCGGTGCTGCTGGTGGTAACGCCAGAGAAACATTTATCGGTGGTAACAACACGGGCAACTTTGTCGGCGGTGCTGTTGCGACCAACAACAACGCCAATCGATTATTTCGTGCTCTGGCAGCAGCCAGCGTGCCAACAGGCGGCAACCAGCAGACCGGAACGCCTCGAAGCGTGCCGACATCATTAAGAATCGCGTTCAGTTTTCCTGCGCCAACTGCCGGGTCCAGTCTTGCACCGGATTCCGAATTTGCGATCAATCGTGTTGCTCTTCATCGTCCGGAATTTCACAGCGTTTCTGTCAGCGTCTCCGGGGCCGGTGTGGCCGTTCTGGACGGTGCCGTCAATACTGCGGCCACTCGGCGACTGGCGGCCAACCTGATACGACTCAGACCGGGTGTGCGGAAGGTCGAGAACCGCATTCTGATCGCTGCGGAATAACAGCGCACCACAGCTATGCCACGCGGCTTGCTGTTGATGCTCGGGGGCAGCCGCATGGACTGTGCTGGTTCACGACGGATTGCTGAGTTGGGCCATTCTCCGGCAGACCTCTCGCCGAGTGATTAACTTCCGCATCGTGTGCAACGCCAGCAGAGCGAACCGAGGAAACAGCATTCGAGACCGGATTCCTCGCAGGCCATCGAAATGTTCAAATCCGATGTGTTCATGAATTTCTGTTGTGTTTTCATTCGTGGCTGCAAACGAATGAGTGTGAATCCACGACTTCATCGGGCCTGAAGTCTGTGTGTCCGTAAAGCCGGAAGCGGACACGTTCGAATGGACGGCCTGCCACGCGCCAGAACGGTTAACGAGAAAAGGTAAACTGTTCTAGTGCTTTGTCACAGCCAGGTTTTAGGGTTGGCGAGGAAAACGGGGTCAGGTACCAAAAACCGGAACGGCCCGAAGGGTGCTTTGCATTTTTGGTACCTGACCCCCTTTTCCGGGGAATGCTTCCACCCTGACTTTTGCCTGTGACAAAGCACAAGTCACCGTGAAACGCTGTAGTCGTATCGGCTCGGTGAGTGGCCGCTGGCTGGACTGAGCGTGCGAAGGAAGCCCCGGCGGGATTCACTCGTGACTCGTATACGCCGGCATTGTTATGGCACCGCCTGTCCGCCTTGCGCCGAGTTCACCACGGATTCTTACAGGCTGGCGGCCAATGCCTATACTACGTTCCGTTTGATCAACTCATGCATCTGCAGGCCGTAACCTTCGGTGAGACCAATGATGAAGTTGTTAATGACTGCGATAGCATTTATGGCTGGGTTCGTGCAGGCGGCAATTCATGCTGACGACAACTGGCCTCAGTTTCGCGGTCAGGCCGGATCGGGAATTGGCAGCGGCGACCCGCCAATCGAATGGAACGTGGAAACGGGGAAAAATGTCGAATGGAAAACCGCCATTCCCGGACTTGGACATTCTTCGCCGATTGTGTGGGGCAAACGCATTTTTCTGACCACCGCCACCAACTCTGAGACCGACAGGCCTTCAGTGGAAACCGGTTGGGCTGGCGGAGCGGGCGAATCCGCAGATGACACAGGAGAATGGACGTGGCAGATTCTTTGCCTGCAGCTTGATACGGGAAAAATTCTCTGGACCAGAAACGCTCATGTCGGTGTGCCGACAATCAAGCGGCATCTGAAAGCGTCGCATGCCAACTGCACACCGTCCACTGATGGAAAACACATTGTTGCGTTTTTCGGGTCGGAAGGTCTGCATTGTCTTAACATGGATGGTGATCTACTTTGGAAACAGGATTTCGGTCGCCTGCACTCCGGACCCTACGACGAAAAAACGCTGGAATGGGGTTTCGCGAGTTCTCCGATCACTCACGATGGCAAAGTGATTGTGCAGTGCGACTGTCTGAACACCAACTTCGTGGCCATCCTTGATGTCGCAACAGGCAAGGAGATTCGTCGCATCGATCGGGAAGGTGAGGTTGCCACGTGGTCGACACCGCTGGTTGTGATCACGGAAGGCCGCCAGCAGATTGTCTGCAACGGTTATCGGCAAATGGCCGGGTATGATCCGGCCACTGGTAAAGTGCTTTGGCACCTGAACGACGGCGGTGACGTTCCGGTGCCCACGCCGCTGTTCGCCGGTGGATTGATCTACCTGACCAACGGGCACGGACGGTCGCCAATCTATGCCATCAAGCCAACGGCCAACGGAGACATCACGCCGTCCGAAAAAGGAATTGGAAACGATGGTCTGGCCTGGTGGCAAACAAAGGACGGCGCCTATATGCCAACGCCACTGGTGAGGGAGGGGTTGTTGTACACGTGCAACGACAACGGTCGCCTGGCGGTCCACGACGCCTCAACTGGCAACCTGATGTATCGACAGCGAGTTGGTTCGGGCAGTCGTACATTTTCGGCCTCAGCAGTTGCGGGTGGCGGCCACATCTATTTTGCCAGCGAACGCGGCGAAGTCACCGTCATTGAAGAAGGCAAAACGTTCAACCGCGTCGCGGGAAACAGGATGGGGGACACGGTGATGGCGACACCCGCCATTTCCGGCGACCGGCTGCTGATTCGCAGTGTAGATGCACTCTTCTGCCTGAAGACAAATGACCGGGAAAAGAACAACCGCCAGAACCAATGATGTTCCGATGGTCGGACACCCCTCCGCGCTTGTTCCTCGCGACCTTCCCCCCGGCCGCATGAAATGGTGGGCATGTCACGTTGCCCGATAAGTCTTTGATTCCTGCGTTCGTTCGTAGTGCAGGCTGCCAGCCTGTTGTTTGTGATCGCAGGCAGGCTGCCCGCACGACGGAAAAAAGGAGACGGGAACACGAAGAAAGAATCAAAGCTCTCCACCAGTGTTTTGTTGGGCGACCCTGGTTACTGGCCGTCTTGCAGAGCAGCAGGAGGCTCAAGGGGTGGCTGGTTGGCCTGCCTGCGAATTCGATTGATTACATTCAGGGTATTTCGCCAGGTAAGCATGCGTCGAATGAGCCGTTTCTTACCGGGAAAGTCAATCAACATCAGGCCCAGAAAAATGAACAGAACTCCCTGGCCGGGGGTGAACAGCATGATGATGCCACACACTACCAGCAGCAGCCCAAACAGGTTCCTGCAGACGATCAGAAACGCACCGGCGACCGGGTGGTTTGTGCGAAACGTCCGGACTATGGAGCGGTCGCTGGCGAAATAATCCGTTGGCATTTTCACGATCAAGAACCATGCCAGAACGATGCTGCCGAAAAACATCACGGCGGAGATCAGCACGATCCATATTGCCATCCCGTTTGATCGAATTGTCTCCAGGATCGCGTCCACTGCTTTAACCGTTCAGGATCAGAAAACATCGAAGTGTTGAACCGGTGCCGACGACAGCCCGGACTATTTCCATCCCCTGCCTTCGCGGGAAACTGCGATTGGGGGAACGGCGGTCAGCGATGACCAGCGAGCTGTCACGAAACATCATTGAGGTCGCCGGCTGCGGCAGGTTAATCTTCCGGTGTTAATTGGTCCGTTTACGAAACAGAGTCGCAGCTCCACCGCCAAGTGGAACTCGAAACTCGGATTCCGAGCCAGGCTTGAGTGTGTAAACTGTGGTCTTGCCGTCCGACTTCCAGCGATAGCTCAGGCTGTAATCAAGGTCGTAACGATGAGTTTTTCCGGGCTCCAGCTCGTACGGTCCGCCCCAGCCTGATGCCGGGCCTTTCAGTTCGAACGTGTGAACTTCGTCACTGAGATTCGCGATGCGAACCGGTGCGATGTCGAATGAGGCAACAATCGTATCGTCTGCAAGCAGTATGTCCTGTAACTGCAATCGAGTCTGCTGGAAGTCGAGAGCTGCGATTTGAGTTTCCGTGAAGGTCTCGCCGGCAATCCATGTGTTCCACGCATCAGAGAACATCGTCGCCACGATCGTTCGAGCGGCTTTGCTGGCAGCGCTCTGTTCGCCAATCAACGTGCGTCCCTGCGGTGCGATCACCTGCACGTCGGCGGCGGGCAACAATCTCACGTCGCTGGTTTCTTCCATGCTCCTGACCTGAATTGTGATTCGCTGGCTAACGCTAAGATCGAACTCGGCAGCCGGTGTCCACTGGCCGTCGCCGGACGCACGAACCGCGATCCGAAGCACTGCCTCCGGGGCATTCAGATGCAGGACTCCGGACTGTGTCGGGGAATTCGCTGCTGTTGCTGCGCCTGAATCCGGCTGCGACAGATCCGCCGGGGGCGATTCCTGTTGCAGGCTCATCGGTTTCGTCAGGACCAACTCAGTCTGAATTTCAGCGTCTTCCGGATAGTCCGCGAACATCGGGATCACGTCAATCAGACGGTCTCGACGCGTCAGATCCACAAACGCATCTCCCGGAATATCCAGGACATTAATCTGAGCGATATCACTTTCGACCAGTAATTGCGTGAGCGGGCCGAGCATGCGTGACGAAATTCCCACCTGCAGAGTTTCTTCAGAGCCGCCTGGCAGCAACGCTTCGTCGCCGGGGTCCGCGACACGGAATGCCAGATTCTGGTCCGTAGGTGCGGCGACACTCAGCCCCATTGTGATGGAAACTCCGTTGCTGTCCGTGGACACTGTCTGAGGCCATGCTTTGGCGACGGGGTGATAGACGGGCAGTGGCCAGACAGCGTCAGTCGCCTGACCTGCGCCGCTCAGATCCAGCATGTCTTCAATCCGATTCAGAATTGACGGCACCGCTGCCACCACTTCCCGTTCGATACGACTTCTTCTGGAATACAGCCCCTGCACCAATGCGTCGGACACGCGACGTTGAGTCATTCCCAGGCCGCGTGCTGAAACACCACGTGGTCTTGTGACGTGCCAGTTGTCTGATTCGATCCTGAAACTGGAACTCAGTGCTCGCAGTCTCAACCGTCGATCCTGCACGTAGGGTTCGACATCAACATTCAGCCAGACCGGCCTGCGAGTGCCGATGCCAACCGTGATCGGCCCGGCGGTTGCCGAACGACCTCTGCCACGAATGTACGTTGACCCGATCGTCAACGACACATCGGTGAGGCCAAGCTGCAGCCTCAGCCGATCTTTGCCGATCGCTTTGACTTTGGCACGTGATACTTTTCCGCCGTATCTGATCCGCGAAAAGGTGACGGCAAACGTTATCCCTTCCGCCGATGTCGAATCACGAATGTTGGGAATGTTGCCCGACACCGCCTTGTCCGGAACTCGTCCGGGGATTGCATACGACACCGCGTTCAGCATCCGATTTCCCAGACGTATTCCCACCGCATTGGGAATCTCAAGAACCGGCTCAAAATCGTCTTCCGCGGTCACGGCGTTTGTCGATTCTGCGGTAGCCGCCAATTGTGGTGGAGGCCCTTCGTTCGTCGGTGCCAGCATCCAGTTCAACAACGCTTCACTGCCATACGCAATCTTCCAGACATCGTGTCCCGATCCCGAAATAATGCTCAGCCAGGGGTTACGTCCCTGGTTTCGGAGCTCATCAACCAACCCGGTGACGGCTGATGGCCGCACGACGTTGTCTCGTTGACCATGAATCGTCCACACGGGAAGATCCGGCCATTGCAATGCAAACGCCGAATCGCCACCGGAGGAAACCGGGACGACAGCGGACCACAAGTCCGGCGTGGCCGCCCCGATACTCCATGCACCATATCCGCCCATGGACCAGCCCGTCAGGATCCGATGCTGTGGATCAACGGAATATTCTTCTTCCACTTCCTCCAGAATCTTCAGCATGCGTTGCGCGTCGGCTCCGTCAGACTGCCATCCCTGCAGCAGCCGGGAATCCCTATCTTCGCACTGGGTGAACAACACCAGGCAGGGGAATGTGTCCTGGTGAGCTCGCACGAATGGTCCCAGTCCAACTTGAGTGGGTGCGTCACCGTCGTTTCCTCGTTCTCCTGCGCCGTGAAGGAAGACGATGATCGGCCACTGAGTGTCCGCCGAATAATCGGTTGGGGTGAAAATCTGGTATTTATGGTTTCCGCCGTCTTCATCGGAATGCGTTCGCTTCAGGAAACCCGTTTTCTGAGACTCCTGTTGCGCGAGCGCTCGTGACACACCAGGTCCGGCCAGTATCAGGCACGTCAGAACGAATCTTGTAGCAGCAACGGTAAGACGTGTGTGATTCATGGGACTCAATTCCTGTTTGTCGAGATTCCGCCTGTGGTGATCCGGCACAGCGGGTCATCGACGGCTTCTTCGTGAATGTTTGCGACAAATCAGCAAACAACAAGCCCCCAGGCCGTCGGTTTCACGAATTCAGAACATCGTCTCAGAAGCGGTCTTTTGACACGAATTGCTGTCGATTCCTGACGAGGCGTTCAAAACGGTTGTCAAATTCGCCTCCGGCAACGGAAACGGCTACTCCGCTTTTCGCCAACCGCGTGCGTTTGTCTCACAGTGTGCCATCAAAAGGGCCGCCGCTCGGTAAGACATGTGAGGGCCATTGAAAACGGCGGAAGAAGGCTGGAAATCAGGCCGTTCTCACCCCGAGGCTGGCCTTTACGCAGGATTTGATTCCTCGCTACGCTACTGGGCAGCGTGAAATGCTGTAACAACATGGAGGTTGTGTCATGCCTGTCATTCGTTGCGTCACACTGTTTGTGCTGGTTTCCATCGGAATCGATACCGTTCCCGCTGAAGAGCCAACACCTCGCAACACATGGCAGATTCAGTGCGAGGGCAATTCGTACTTCGATGCTGATGCAATCCGGACTGCCTTGTCGCTCGACCTCCCGGCGCAGCAGGCGACGTCTCAATATGTGACGTCAGAACAGTACAGCGACGTGGTGAAATCCCGCATCATACGAGGCTACCTGCACAGCGGATTTCCAGACGTCAAAGTTGCAGTCAGTACTGCTCCATCCACCGGCGTGATTACAGCCAGGATTGACGGAGGGGAACAACGCTTCTGCGGTGATATTCACGTTTCCGGACTCACCGCCAGAGAATGTGAATTTGTTGCGTCGCTTATTAAGAGTGCTTCCGACAAGCCAAATTCGATGCAGAAGAAGAATTCGCTGCAGGCATCGAACTCCGCTTTGAAATACTGGAAGCACGGGTCTGCAATGTCGTTTGTGAAGCCTGCAGGAGAACAATACCGACAAACCATCCGGGAGGCTCTGACTTCTGCCGGCTACCCGGAAGCTCAGTTCGCCATCGGTTGTCCCGAAATCACTGTTGACGACAAACGGAACGTCAGGTTGCAAATCACGGTGAACCGTTCCGGACCACCCTTAAGGGTGGGCAAGATTACATTTACAGGACTTGAGCAACATTCGCCTGATCAGCTGATCGAGTTCTTGAAACTCAGATCGGGTATGCCTCTGACCCTGGAACTGCGTGAGCGAATCGGTCGTGACTTGCTGAAGTCCGGTCGATTCCTGGTCGCCGAAGTGAAACACAGTCCCTATTTCATTGACCCCGAAGTTCCGCTGGAGCTGCAGGTTCGAGTGCGCGAATACGACCGCACGGTGGCGCTACCGAAAGATATGTCCGAGTCTCAGCAGGCGCTGATGAAACTCAGTAAGTGGCTGTCGGGCTGGGAGACCAGTAAGCAGGACGTTCGCTTCAGGTTCACTGGGTCAGCGGAACAGGCCACTGAAATTGTGCAGGCGACAGTTTCGCCTGTGTTGCATTCATTTTGCAACAGCGCGATGGGGACGGACGCTGCGGGGCAGTTTTGTCTGGACCTTGTGACGTCTCCGACGGAGGGCAGTCTGTTTACGTTCTCCGTCACCGATTCGGCGGGAAAAGTCACGGTGCGGAGGACCGTCCTGCTGACAAGATCGCTGCAGGGACTCCTGGCGTGGCAGAGCCGGAAGAAATGGCTGCATGCTGATCTTGCATCGGTAAAGGCAACGGTGAGCATCCACGGAATCTGGCCAGACGAATCGGAACGTCGCTGCAGGTTCGGGTATCTGTTCGGCATTAACAACGAACACCCCAAAGGCCTGAAGACAAACATCAAAGTGACTGCAGCGGCTGTGATGGACCTGTTTAACGACAGGATACAAAGCGTTACCGTTGAGGACGGCATACAGCGTCTTGCTATGGAATACGGGGATCTGCTGCTGAACGCCGATAGTGGGGCACCGCAGAAGTTGAATCTGAACACTCAGAAGGCACGTATGGAGCTACGTTCCGGAACTGGTCTGCTGGCCAATGAACTGGCACGACTTCAGGATGAAACGAAGGATTGGCCGAATCAAAATCAGCCCGGGCATACCTGGACGGGGCTGGCATCCATGATCCTCGAAGATATCAAGATCGCTCAACCAAATAATGGCGATGCACTGCGTGTGTGTCTCGATCTGCTCAGCAACGAAGCGGCCGTGGCAAGATTCAACGAAGGACTGGAGACGTTGGAAGAACGCCGGAGCATGATCATTCCTCCGGATCGACCTGTTAAGACGAACAGCGGTTTCGGACTCTTCCACCAACTGACAGCCATCGGTGCTGCCGCCCCTCCGAATTCCTTCCCTCATCGATTCGTTAGTCTCTTACGCCAGGCTAAGGTGACCGGAGAGTCTCAACTGCTGCAGCGGCTTCTGTCAGAGCTTCTGGAAACCAATCAGCAGGGAGCCATCCACTGTCTGCTCACCGCCCGCACACTTGGCTCAAGCGAAGCGTCCGGACGCATCGCGAGAGCAGGACTGGAAAGGCTGTCGCCGGCCGAATTTGAACGCGATGTTGCGCCGCTCATCGGTCAGCCATGTTTCTTCCGAGAGGTCACGTGCGCGTCGCTGGCATGGCTGCAGCAGACGTCGGATGAAGATGTCGAACGAATCGTTCGAGTTGCCGCGCTTCACTTGAAGAATCAGAATGACCAGCCGATCAACGTCCGTCCGCTGCTCGCCCTGATACGCAGTCAGCGCGACAAGCCGCCGGAGGAAGTTCTGGCATCACTGCCGCCTGTGATCTGGGAGGGCGGGCTGAGGAGCTGGGTGCAGGCATCGCTTGAGGAGATTGCTGAAGCCGCACAGGAACCGAAAAGATCGCATATCCGAGCGGCATCACAAAGCGTCCCCGCCTGGCGAGGGTTTCGAGCGGAAATGGCAGAAGCGAAAAAGAAGAAGGACGCTTCGAAGGGCCGAAAAACGCCAGTCAGGACACGTTCCGGATTCCGGCAGCTGAAGATCGTTTCTCCTGGCACAGGCAAAAATCTCGATTGAGAAACGTCGGCCGGAGAACCAGAGCCTGACTCCCTTTTTCGACGAACGATTCAACCCCACTTTTGGGCTGTCACAAAGCACTGGGTTCGACAGCCACGACGACTTTTCGGTCGCCACGAGCGAGTAGGCCTCAATCATACGAGCTAACGCTTCAAGCAGTATTAACACCTGCTTGACGCTCGCAACTCTTCACTGGATAATGCGTGTGCGCCAGTGTGTGTCAGGTTGGCGAGGAAAACGGGGTCGGGAACCAAAAACCGGAACGGCCCGAAGGGTGCTTTGATTTTTTGGTACCTGACCCCCTTTTCCGGGGAATGCTTCCACCCTGACTTTTGCCTGTGACAAAGCACTAGTCCTGCTGGAGAAGCGAGGATGGATTCGGCGTGATTTCGATCCGGCCGACGCACGCGTGCGGCGAGTGTCCTTGACGGCCGAGGGACGCAAACAACAACGTCGGCTGAAGCGGATCGGACACATCGGAGATCCTGCCAAAATGGAAAACCTGCTCACTGAGGACGAGTTGCGAATCGTCACGGATTGTCTGAAACGGATCTCTGGGAAGCAGGCTGAAGTTGTAGCGAACGGCACGGCTCAATCAGGGTCGCGTGGCAAACAGTTCGCATGATGGAGAACACAGGATCGATTCTGCGAAACGGGAGAGCAACCATGCAGTCGAAGCTGATCTACGGAGGTATTCTGTCGTTCCTTCTATGTTCCAACGTCGCTGCTCAAGGCTTTGGTGCGTCGCCAGCGCTGCCAGGAGAACGTGGTGGCGAGCGCGTGCGACGAATCTTTGATGAGACGTCACCAAACCTCAACTCGCCGCTTCCTGATGTGACCTGCTACGATGCAGAAGGCAATGAGTTCAAACTGCGGAGCCTCAAAGGACATCACACAGTGCTGCTGTTCGGCTGCCTGACGTGAGGCCCTTTCCTCAGGAAGGTCCCCGGTCTGGAGGCCATCGCTCACGACTACATGCCCAAAGGCGTGAAGTTCTATTACATCTACAAGTCGCTTGCTCATCCGGAATCGAGCGGCTACGTCCAGCCATTTACGCTCGAGGAACGGTTGCTGCACGTGAAGGAAGCGGAGACGCGGATCGACGGCAGGATCAATTGGCTGTGTGACACGATCGGCAACGACGTGATGCATGCGTTGGGCAATGCACCGACCTCGGAATTCGTGATAAATCCCGAGGGCAAGATCGCACGGAAACGCGCGTGGGGCAATGTCCGGGATTTGCGGAAGGATCTGGAAGAACTCGTCGGACCGATCGAGAATCCGACCAAGGTCAGCGATCTCGATCTGAAGATCGCTCCGCCGCCAAAGCAGGCAGCAAAGGGAATCGTTGAACGGGTCAAAGCGCCCAACGGTATGAAGCCACTTGTCGCGCGGCCTGAGATCGTGGGCTTGACACGCAACTCGGCGATCGGCGGCACTCCCTACTACGCAAAGCTCCGCGCCGACGGCGACCAGTCGCTGCTAAAGACGGGAACAGGCATGCTGTACCTTGGCTTTCACCTCGATCCGATCTATCGCGTTCATTGGAACAATCTGACGGACCCAATTCATGTGGAAGTCGAGTCGCCCGGTGGCGTCAGGATTCCCGCATCGCTCGACGGGCCCAGGGTTGAAGAGGAATCCGATGCCGATCCCCGCGAGTTTCTGGTCGACGTGAGCGGCTGGACTTCTGACAAGCCACTTCGTCTGACGGTACGCTACTTTGGCTGCTCGGACGAGCCAGCGTTCTGCGTTCCTGTCACGCAGCACTACACAATCGATCGCAAACTGGACATCGACAGCGGCTGGGCAAAGGGCCGCATCGATCCGACGGGTGACTTCCAGCCGATGCGGCCGAAGATCGCGGAAGGAATAGTCGTGAAGATCGACGAGAAGGCAGGCACGTTAGCCATCGATTCCGGCGACGGCGAACCGCGTGAGTTTCTCGTTGACCGCGAGACGCATTATTACCGCGGCACCGAACGCAGACCGCTCCGCGAAATGAAAGAAGAAACGCTGATTCGAGTCGAGTTCTTCGTACGCGAAGAATGGCCGCGTGCAAGGCAAGTGCGTACGAAGGCTGACAAGCCGAACCAGAAACCTGTCGCCGCAACCGCAACCGCCGGCAAGCAATCCGACGGGAAGAAGGCGGTCTTCGGCTACGTCGTCAGCATGGACGTGGCGAAGCGAGTTCTCACGTTCAAAACGGATGCGGGCCAGATGATGAAGGTGCGCATTGCCGATAATGTCGACTTTCGCCGACTTGACGGCAAGCCGAACAAACTGGAGACGCTCGAAGAAGGACACAAGGTCCGCGTGGAATACGAACCGCCCGACGACGGCCTTCCGGTCGTGAAGAGGCTGCTTGCGAGGGTGCTGCCACCCACTGGATCGTCACGGCCCCAAACGACCGACAGGAAACCCACGTCTCGCGGACGGGGTACCTTTGAAGCTCGCGACAGGTACAACCCGCGGCGAGCTATCGTTGATGCACCGTTCCTGAACGCGAGCGAAATCACGGATGAAGTCACGGACAACGAACTTGTACTTGGGATAGAGCTCAATGGTCATGCGCGAGCGTACCCGATCAACATGCTGACCGGGCCGTCCCGGGAAATCATCAACGACGCGATCGGCGATGTCCATCTCGCCGCCACCTGGTGACACCTCTGCCACAACGCCATCGTGTATGGCAGAGAAGTAAAAAAAAGGGAAGACGCTGACATTCGCCGTGTCGGGCCAGCTGTGGAACAGCAGTCTCGTGATGATCGATCTGGAAACGAAATCGCTGTGGAGCCACATCCTTGGGAAATGTGTCCATGGTGACTTGAAAGGCGAGAAGCTGAACCAGTTGATCGCCGACACGAAGACATGGAAAGCATGGAGGAGCGAGCATCCTGATACGACCGTACTCAACCTCTCGCGTCACAAAACGCTCGACTATTCGAGAGATTTCTACCGCCAACCGGAACGGTTTGCCTACGGTTTTGTTGTGCAGGGAAAACACTTCCATGCGACGTTTGCCACGCTGCGAAAGTCACCTGTGCAGAATCTGACGCTGGAAGAGCAACCGTTGTTGTTGACGTTTGATCCCGAAAGCACAGCCGCGCGTCTGTTTTCACGGCGACTGGATGATCGCGACTTGATCTTTGTTGCGGCGGACACGGGCCTGATTCGCGACGAACAAACCGGCTCGCTGTGGAACTGCACGCAAGGCGTCGCCGTCGATGGCCCGCTTAAAGGAAAACAACTCGACCACGAACCTGCCATCATCACGTTCACGCACAAATGGACGCTGTTTCATTCGGACAGCAAGCAGATTGTAAGTGAGGAGAAACCAAATGGTTAGAGGAATCCTGTTACTGCTTTCTGTGGCGATCGCTGCCGGGTTGACTCAGGGCGTTGGTCGAGCCGAAGAGGAAGAGAATGTCATACGCCTGGGCATGATTGGGCTCGATACGTCCCACGTGATCGCCTTCACCAGCTACTTGAATAACCCGAAGAACAAGACGGGTTGTCGCGTGGTGGCGGGATTTCCTGGCGGATCGCCTGACTTTCCGGCGTCTGCGAATCGTGTGGACAAGTTCACGGAGCAGCTGCGCGAACAACATGGCCTGGAAATCGTGGACAGCATCGAAGCGCTTTGCGAAAAGGTCGATGGCATCATGCTGGAAAGCGTCGACGGTCGGCCGCATCTGGATCAGGCGAAGATTGCGATCGCTTCGGGAAAACCACTGTGGATTGACAAGCCCGTGGCGGACGACCTGGCGGACGTGATCGAACTGTTTCGGCTGGCTAAAGAAAAGAATGTTCCGTGCTGGTCCAGCTCTGCAATGCGTTTCGGTGAGGGAGTGTCCGGTGCCCGAAGCAACGAAGCGCTGGGACGGATCGTCAGTTGCGACGTATTTGGTTCCAGCTCCTGGGCCGAAAAACACCCTTCTCTTTACCTCTATGGCATCCACGCCGTCGAACCGCTGTTCACCGTCATGGGACCGGGTTGTGAAACCGTTCGCCGTGTGAAGACAGATGGTGTCGATATGGCTATTGGTGTCTGGAAGGGTGATCGAATCGGCACATTTCGAGACCTTCGCAAGGGGAAGACCGACTTCAAGACGATCATCTATGGCGAGAAGAGCATGGCCACCGGCAAGTCATCCGGCTACGCGCCGCTTCTGGTCGAGATCGTCAGGTTCTTCAAGACCGGGAAGCCACCGGTCTCAGCCGAAGAGACGATCGAGATATATGCGTTCATGAGTGCCGCTGATGAGTCGGCGGCTCACGGCGGCACGGCGGTGTCGATCGCGGAGACGATCAGTAAAGCAAGTTCCAGGTGACAAACCCCGTACGTTCAAGAGAAGTGCAAGGAACCGACATGCAGAGAGCCACAGGAGTCAATCGGCGTTCGTTCTTGTCAAGTACAGTCGCGGCGGGCGGCGGGCTTGCCTTAGCGCCTCATGCCCGCGCGCTCGGAGCAAACGACGACATCCGAGTTGCTGTCGTCGGGTTTCGCGGTCAGGGCGGCCTGCATCTGCGGAAGCTGCGTGAACTGTCCGGCGTGCGAGTCGTCGCAGTCTGTGACGCCGACCAGGACGTTCTCGATCGCGAATTGAACGCGTCCCGCAAACGTGGCGAAAAGCTCGCCGGCTACACCGATGTTCGTAAGCTCCTCGAAGACAGGAACATCGACGCCCTCACAACCGCGACGCCGGACCATTGGCATGCGCTGATCACGATTTGGGCCTGTCAGGCAGGCAAGGATGTGTATGTCGAAAAACCAGTCTCGCATAACCTTTGGGAAGGCCGCAGGATGGTCGAGGCGGCCCGCAAGTACAACCGCGTCGTGCAATACGGCAATCACAATCACCCGCACTCGACCGGAGAGATACAGCTTGAGACCGACAGGCTCGGAGAAATTCAAGTCGTCTGGTCCTCGTTGAACAGGGGACGAACGAGCATCGGCAAAGTCACCGGGCCACAGCCGGTTCCCAAATCGGTGAACTATGATCTGTGGTCGGGCCCCGCACCGATGAAACCCTTGATGCGGAAACGGTTCCATTATGACTGGCACTGGGACTGGTCGACCGGAACCGGAGAAATGGGTAACAACGGGATTTACCCGCTGACCGAAGTTCGCCTGGCGTTGGGCCAGAACACGCTGCCTCGTCGCGTGCTGAGTCTCGGCGGTCGGTTCACGTTCGACGACGATGGCCGGACACCCAATTCACAGTTGGCACTCTTCCAATACGAACCCGGCCCAATGGTCATTTTCGAGCTGCGTAATCTGCCCTCAGAGAAGGGGCCGAAAACAGTCAACAGGAGGATCAAGTGCGAACACGGTGAAACTGGATTGCCCGGACTATCGGGTGAGCCCGGCGACACCGGCGGATTTACCGCGCACAAGGGACACTTGTTCAACTTCATTTCAGCCGTCCGCAGGCGTAATGTCAGCGACCTGCGTGCCGACATTCTCGAAGGCCACCTGTCGACTGCCCTGGTTCACATGGCCAACGCGTCCTACCGCGTCGGGACGTCACACACCGCCGCGGAAGTCCGCGACGTGATTCAGGATCGTGGCGGCGAAGCGACAGAAACGTTGGGACGCTTTCAAGAGCATCTGGCCGCCAACGGCGTCGACTTCTCGAAGTCGCAGATGGTTCTCGGTCCGTGGCTGGAAATGAACGCTGAGCGTGAAGAGTTTGTAGGCGGTTCTGATACGATTGGACGAGCGAATCAACTCTTGCGGGGAAGCTACCGCAAACCGTTCGAAGTTCCCCAACAGGTGTGAATCAGCAGGAACAGAACGACGTGTTCGCAAACCCAACAGCGACTTTACCTATCGGAGAACCACGTTGTGAAACATGTAGCCTTGATTGTAGTGATCCTTGTTGCGCCGGGAGGACTGCTTGCGGGTGAAGCATCGTCCGATCGACCTAACGTCTTGTTCATTGCCGTGGACGACCTGCGTCCTGAACTCGGATGTTACGGGCACCGGTCCATGAAAACACCGAACATCGACCGCCTCGCTACGACGGGAACGCTCTTTGGGCGCGCCTATTGCCAGCAGGCTGTCTGCAACTCATCACGTGCGTCGCTGATGACCGGCATGCGGCCCGACACGCTGAAAGTATGGAGCCTGGAAACGCATTTCCGCGATGCACGGCCTGACGCGTTGACCATCGCCCAGCACTTCAAGGCACATGGATATCACACCGAACGGCTTGGCAAGATTTTCCACACGGGCCACGGCAACCGAGACGATAAGCTGTCGTGGTCGATTTCGCCGCGCCGCGCTACCGGCAGTCGCTATGGTCCGAATGCGCTGAACGACTATAAGAAGTGGCTCGCGACAGCCGGCATCACGGAACATCGCCGGGACGTCCGCCGTCCTCCGTGGCAGGTGGCCCGCGTCGGCGACAGCGACCTGTCCGACGGCGCGAACACCGACACCGCGATCGAGGCTCTGCGCGAGATTAAGGACAAGCCGTTCTTTCTGGCCGTCGGGTATCTGAATCCGCACTTGCCGTTCGTGTCGCCGAAGAAATACTGGGACCTGTACGACGCCAGGTCGATTGGGCTTGCCGACAACCCCGACCCACCAGCGAACGCCCCGTCACACGCGATGACCAGTTGGGGCGAGCTGCGCAAGTACTACGGCATCCCGTCAAAGGGAGCCCTCAGCGAACAGCAGGCGATCAAGCTGCGGCACGGTTACTACGCCGCGGTCAGCTACATCGACGCAATGATCGGCCGGCTGCTGGCCGAACTCGATCGATTGGGACTGCGGGAGAACACGATCGTGGTTCTGTGGGGCGATCACGGCTGGAAGCTGGGCGAACATGGCGGCTGGTGCAAACACACCAACTTCGAACTTGATGCCCGTGTACCGCTGATCGTTTCCGCGCCGAGCCAGAAGAAGAAGGGAACGCGAAGCGAAGCGCTTGTCGAATTCGTGGACCTCTTCCCGACACTTTGCGACCTGGGCGGGCTGCCGCGGCCGAATCAGCTCGACGGCAGCAGCTTCGCCGGTCTGCTCGATGACCCAGCATCGCCCCACAAGACTGAAGCGTTCAGTCAGTACCCGCGCGGTAGTCGCATTATGGGCTACTCGATGCGCACAGATCGCTACCGTTTAACCCTCTGGCGCGACCGCCAGTCGCCGTACGAAACACAAGCGATCGAACTCTACGATCACGTCGACGACCCCGACGAAAATGTGAACATCGCCGCCGAACAGAAGGGCCTGGTCGTGGATCTTCAAGCCCGGATGATGAAGGCAGGAATCCTGAAATGAAGAAGCGCATTTGCTTACTTCTTGCGCTAACGCTCCTGCTGCTCTGTCTCCCCGTTCGGGCCGACGATGACCAGCCGTGGCTGGAACTGTTCAATGGAAAAGACCTTAGCGGCTGGGAGGCCAATGTCCGTCCCGAATCGTTCAGAGTCGATGACGGCGTCCTCAAAGTGCATGGCCGGAATGGAATGGCGCACTTGTTCTACGTCGGTGAGGCTCAGAAGGATGTTCAGTTCAAAGACTTTGAGTTGGCAGCCATCGTCCGATCCGAACCAAACTCCAATTCGGGCATCTTCTTTCACACGGATCGCGAGTTACGCAAAAGCAAGTACCTGAACAAGGGTTACGAAGGCGAGCTCGATCAGTTCTTTCGTCCACCGCCGGGATTTGAAAACGAGTTCGGCAGCTATCGTTCTCCCTTGAATTTCCACGATGGCCGTGCAGTCAGGACGGCCGAGGACTGGCAAGCTCGCCGTCGGGAAATCCTCGCTCGCTGGAACGAGGTCATGGGACCCTGGCCGCCGCTTATCGAAACACCAAAGATTGAGTACCTGAAGACGGAGCACCGCGAGAACTTCACGCAGCATCACGTGCGCGTTGAGATGGCTCACGGCCTGGTGCATCCAGCCATCGTGTTGGTTCCCGATGGCAAAGGCCCTTTTCCCGCAGCGGTCGTTCCTTACTACAACGCGGAAGCCGGGGCGGGACTTGGCAAGGAGTTGCGAGACTTCGGCTATCAATTGACCAGGCGGGGATATGTCACGCTGTCGGTTGGCTTTCCGAGTTCGCTGTACTACCCCAGCAAGGAACAGTTGCAGCTTCAACCGCTGTCCGCGTTGGCCTACGCCGCAGCCAGCTGCCACACGGCGCTGGCGAACCTGCCGGAGGTCGATCCCGACCGCATCGGTATTGTCGGCCACTCCTATGGCGGCAAGTGGGCGATGTTCGCCTCTTGCCTGTACGACAGGTTCGCTTGTGCCGTGTGGTCGGACGGCGGAATTGTCTTTGACGAAAAACGAGCCAACGTGAACTACTGGGAGCCGTGGTATCTGGGATACGAATTGGGCCAGAAGCAACGCAAGGCGGGTATCCCAAATAAAGACAATCCGAGAACGGGCGCGTATAAGACACTCGTCGAGCAGGGACTCGATCTTCACGAACTGCACGCGTTGATGGCCCCTCGTCCCTTTCTGGTGTCTGGCGGATCAGAGGACCGGGCCGAACGCTGGAAGGCGTTGAACCACTCGATCGCTGTTAACAAGCTGCTGGGCTATGAGCACCGAGTTGCAATGACCAACCGACGCGGCCATTCGCCAACGGCCGAATCAAATGAGCAGATCTACCTGTTCTTTGATCGCTTCCTGAAGAAGAAAGAGTGAGCCGATGAGAATTGCTGTCCGAACTGCCGCGACTCTGGCGCCGTTCGCCCCAATCGCAGGGCTTCACGCATGACGTCCTGGGTTGATGGCTGTTCTCGAACAAACTCAAGGTCCGCGAAAGATAGTCACAACAGCGACATTTGAATCAAAGGAATCAACAATGCATCGGTTTTCATTGCTTCTCGCACTGCAGGTCCTGACTTCCGCAATCGTCGTGAACGCGGCTGGCGTATCGCAGTTGTCGGCCGCCGACAGAAATGCAGATCGGATCCAGCCCTATGCGAAGAACCAGCGATACTGGCAATACAAGGGCCAGCCGGTGATGTTGCTGGGCGGTAGCAAGACGGATCATATCTTTCTGGCCGATGACCTCGAAGCACATCTCGACGAGATGCAGGCAGTCGGCGCCAACTATGTGCGATGCACGATGAGCCAGCGAGAAGGGCTCGACCTGAAACCGCACGAGCGGCTGCCGGACGGCAAGTTCGATCTGGAGCAATGGAATGACGAGTACTGGAAACGCTTTGCGGACTGCCTGAAGTGGTGCGATGAACGCGACATCATCATTCAGATTGAAGTTTGGGACCGATTCGATTACACGGATGCCCGGGAGATGAACTACTGGAAGATTAGCCCATGGCGGCCGGACAACAACGTCAACTACAGCTATCAGCAGACCGGGTTTCAGGAGACGTACAGGGATCACCCCAGCCGGGACAAGCAACCGTTCTTCCACACCATTCCCGGATCGAATCACTATCAGAAGAAGTACGATCTCATTCGGCATCATCAGGAGCGTTTTGTCGACAGGATGCTCTCGTACAGCCTTCCGTATGGCAACGTGCTGTACTGCATGAACAACGAAACATCGACTGACGCCCGCTGGGGCCAGTACTGGATCGAGTTTATCCAGGCCAGAGCCGGCGAACAGGATGTGACCGTCTGCACGACCGACATGTTCGACGATGCCTTCGAAGGGGACAAGGCAGAGCACACTCCGATCGTCTTCAGCGATGTGCAGCATTACATGTTTGCCGACATCTCGCAGGTGAACAGCCGCAACTACGATCAGACGCACTGGGACCGGCTGCAGTGGCTGTTGGCACAGGTCAACCGGCATCCTCGTCCCAGCAATCACACGAAGATCTATGGAAGCGGATACAAGAGCTTTGGAACCGGCGGGCCGGAAGACGGCATCGAGCGGTTCTGGCGTAACATCCTTGGGGGCTCGGCCAGTTCTCGCTTTCACCGTCCCGATTCAGGCAACGGACTCAACGACTTCGCCAAAGGAAGTATCAAGGCAGCCCGACTGCTGGAGAGTCAGGTCAAGTTCTGGGACATTACGCCGCAGATGGAGTTGCTTTCCCAACGCGATCCGAACGAAGCGTACCTGTCCGCGAAGCCTGGAGATCGCTACGCGTTGTATTTCACCAACGGCGGATCTGTCGGACTGGATCTGTCTGGCGCAAAAGGCTCGTTCGACGTGACATGGATCAGTGTCTCGATGGGGATTACGACTCAGACTTCGGCAAACTCAGGTTATCGCCCAGCGAAGAAGACCATCACGGGCGGTAGTGTTGTAACGCTGTCCGCCCCTTACAAGGGCGGCTGGGTCGCCGCGATCGTAAAGAGGTGAGTAATCAGTTCAAGGCGTGAAACAGGGAGAGCAACGTAATGTCAACGACTTTTAACTCGAACACCACACGCTTCGGGAGTGGCCGGTTAACTCGCAGGCGATTCCTCGGCGTAGCTGGTGCGGCCGTCACGGCCCCCGCGATCGTGCCGAGTTCTGTGTTCGGGGCAAACGCTCCGAGCAACCGGATCAACGTCGCCCTGATCGGATGCGGGAATCAAAGCCGAGTGGACTTGCCGAGCATGTTGCGACAGCCCGATGCCCAGGTCATCGCTGTATGCGATGTGAATCGAGGCAGTGACGGCTACGCCCGTCCGGAACACTTTCTGGGACGTGAACCCGCACAGAAGAAGGTCAATGATTACTACGCCGCGAAGACCCGATCCGGCACGTACAACGGCTGCGACGCCTACAGCGACTTCCGCGATGTGCTGGCCCGCGATGACGTGGATGCCGTCATGATCGTGTTGCCTGACCATTGGCACGCGTTGGCGACGATCAAAGCCTGCGAAGCCGGCAAGGACGTCTATTGCCAGAAACCGATGTCGCTGACCATCCACGATGGCCAGCAGATGATCAAAGCAGTCCGCGAGCACAAACGGATTCTGCAAACTGGTAGCCAATACCGCTCGAATGCAGTCGTCCGTCGCATGTGCGAGCTGGTTCGCAACGGGCGAATTGGCGAGGTCAAACGAGTTGTTTCCATCATCAACGGCAGCGGTTCCGGACCGGGACCCGGTTGGAAAGAAATGCCCGTGCCCGATGGGTTCGACTACGACATGTGGTTGGGGCCCGCCCCTGATGCACGCTACCACATCGACCGTTGCCTCTATCGCTTTCGCTTCCATCTGGATTATTCGGGAGGTCAGGTCACCAACACCGGAGCCCATTCAACGGATATCGTCCAATGGGCATTGGGGATGGACGGCACCGGCCCGGTGGAATTCGAAGGCCAGGAAGGAACCGTCTGGCCGCCGAGCGGGCATCTCTACACAACGGCCATGAAGACGGACTTTCGTGCACGCTACGCCAACGGCATTGAGTTCGTGTGCCGCACGCAGGATCCAGGTTTCGGAGCCCGTTTTGAAGGCACGGAAGGGTGGGTCCAGTTCACGGTCAACAATATGAGAGAAGTCGAAGCCTCGTCCGAAGCCATCAAGACGACAGTCATCGGCCCGGACGAGATTCACCTGCAGGTAAGCAACAACCACTATCGGAACTTCCTCGACTCGGTCAAGTCGCGGAAAGACCCGATCGAGCCGGTCGAAGCCGGACACCGTACGGCCAGCATCTGCCACCTTGGCAACATAGCGATGCAACTCAAACGAAAGCTGCAGTGGGATCCAGAGAAGGAAGTGTTCAGAAACGACGACGAAGCGAACAAAATGCTGCGCCGCCCCTACCGCAAGCCGTGGCAGATCTGAGAGCGAAGTTAGTGGTCACAGAGTAACGGAGACGTGTTATGACAAGCCTTTTATCTGAACGGTGCAAAGTCTCACGAACGGCGTTCACAGTTGCCGCGGGAATTGTGTTGTGTTGTCTGGCCGATCCGATGCTGGCCAGAGAACCGGCCACGGGCCCGTTGAAGGTGCATCCCGATAACCCGCGCTACTTCACCGACGGCAACGGTAAAGCAATCTACCTGACCGGGTCGCACACGTGGGCGAGCTTGAAGGACACGCTGCCGATCGACGGGAAACAGGTTCCCTTTGATTACGACGCATACCTCGACTTCCTGCAGGAATACAACCACAACTTCTTTCGTCTGTGGGCCTGGGAAAGCACGAACTGGGTCGCGAGAGACTCCAGGAATGCGGTAATTGCTCCGTTGCCGTTCGCCAGATCCGGGCCGGGCAAGGCGCTGGATGGCAAGCCGAGATTCGACGTGGCTCGATTCAATCAGGCGTATTTCGACCGGCTGCGACAACGCGTCAAAGCGGCGCAGGATCGCGGCTGCTATGTGGCCGTGATGCTGTTTCAGGGATTCAGCGTTGCCCGAAAGTCGCGCGATCGCAAAGGGACTCCGTGGAACGGCCATCCCTTCCACAAGAGCAACAACAGCAATGGCATTAACGGCGATACCGATGGAGATGGCGAGGGCTACGAAGTGCATACTCTCAGCAATCCCGCCGTGACGCGAGTTCAGGAAGCATACGTTCGCAAGGTGATCGATACTGTCAATGACCTGAACAATGTGATCTACGAAATCTCCAACGAGAGCCACGGTGACTCGACCGAGTGGCAGTATCATTTTGTTCGCTTCATCCAAGAGGTTGAAAGGAGTAAGCCGAAGCAACATTCGGTTTGGATGAGTTTTCAATGGGACGGCATTGCCGGAGCGGGCAACAACAAGAACCTGTGGAAGAGTCCGGCGGAGGCAGTCAGTCCGGCTCGCAACGACGACAAGCGAGGTGCGCGTCCTTACCGCAGCGAGCCGCCAGCGGCCAACGGCGACAAGGTTGTGCTCATCGACACGGATCACATTTGGGGCGTAGGTGGCGATGTGGCCTGGGTCTGGAAGAGTTTCACTCGCGGACTGCATCCAATCTTCATGGAACCTTACAGGAACTCAATCATCAATTCATCGGATAGCATCGAGCCGAAATGGGAGCCGGTCCGCCGCGCGATGGGCCACACACTGTCGTTTGCCAGGCGGATGAATCTGACGTCCATGACGCCACACGGCGAGTTGGCCTCAACCAGGTTCTGCCTGGCCAATCCAGGCGAGCAATACGTTGTCTGCTTTCCGGACAGCGGCTGGACTGACGTCTTGGCCGAAGCTGTTTCAGAATCTCAGAGCGTCCTGTGAGACTGAGTGGCTCGATTCAGGAATGCCCGCACATGTTGTCGCCAATTGGATCGGTCACAGCGTGAAAGTGCAGAATGACAACTATGCTCAGGTGGACGATCACCACTTCGACCAGTTCAACGAAATGCAGTCTGAAAAAGTGGCACACCAGGTGGCACAGAAGGCACGCGAACTGAAGAAAACGCAGGAGAAACAGTGTGCCACCAGAAGGGCTGATCGGCCGCAAAAACCCATTCGCCCAATAAAAAAGCACGGTCCGAAGACCGTGCTTGATGCCCTGGAGAGGAGTCGAACCTCCACGTCCATTACGGACACATGAACCTGAATCATGCGCGTCTGCCAATTCCGCCACCAGGGCTGATGGCGAAGCGTTTCCGCTTCCTGGATCTGACCCATGTGGCTCAGATCGGCCGAATGCTACTCTCAGCAGACAGCACAGACAACCGGCAGGTTCGAAAATCTGTATCTTCGAGGGACTCGTTCCACCAGTGATCGCAGGTGAAGCCAATCTCAACGCGGTGGTATGGCCACAGGTTGACCTGTGCGGCACAGACCGGACATCCCGGCCCGGCTGTCCTGCCGCCCTTGTGATCGAATCCCAATAATCAACTGATTCTGTGTGGCCACGCTGCCCAGGACACGGTTTGAGCAATAACATGGTGCGAAGATGATTCAGGGGGCCCCGCCAGCCGATTCGAGCGGCCGTTCGGTAACAGATTGTTCGCTCCCTTA
This sequence comes from Fuerstiella sp., assembly GCA_024230215.1. GTDB lineage: Bacteria > Planctomycetota > Planctomycetia > Planctomycetales > Planctomycetaceae > Fuerstiella. The sequence goes on from JAAERP010000078.1 coordinate 58,342, forward strand.
AGTGGCAACAGAAATGCGAGCAAATCGCAGCAATGCCCCGGGAAAAGACTCTAAGAAAGATTGACGCCATGTTCCGGTTCCTCTGGAGAGTTCTGACAGTTCTGCTGGTGACCACAGTGCTGCCTGGGCTGACAAACGCTCAGCAGGCAGAAGTATCGGCGCAGAAGTATCAGACAGTCGAAAATGTCCTGTATCGTGACGGCGATGACCTGACCGAGTACATGACCCAGCGTTGTCGGCTTGATGTGTATTATCCGAGCCACGTGCAGCAATTTCCCACGGTCGTGTGGTTTCATGGTGGAGGATTGAAGGCCGGTAAACGATCCGTCCCGGAGGAACTGACCGAACAGGGGATTGCGGTTGTTGCCGTCAACTACCGTTTGCATCCCAGGGTCACGTCTCCTGCGTATATTGAAGACGCGGCGGCAGCCGTGGCGTGGACCCTTAAGAACATTCAGAATTACGGAGGTTCCGCCAAACGGGTCTTCGTCAGTGGCCATTCGGCGGGCGGGTATCTGACCAGCATGATTGGTTTGGACAAGCGGTGGTTGGCCCCATATGGGATCGATGCAGATCAGATCGCCGGACTGATTCCTTTCAGCGGACATACGATTACCCACTTTACAATCAGGGCAGAACGAGGCATCGACGGCAAACAGCCGATCGTCGACGACATGGCACCACTATTTCACGTCCGCAAAGATGCGCCACCCCTGCTCTTGATCACGGGTGACCGGGAACTTGAGCTGCTGGGTCGTTATGAAGAAAACGCTTATCTTTGGCGCATGATGCAGGTGGTTGGCCATGCCGATACTGAGCTTTTTGAGCTGGAGGGCTTCAACCACGGACAGATGGCCGAACCCGCACATCCCTTGCTGCTGCGTTTCGTGAAGAAGATCAGTTCAGCAATCGCAGATCCGGCGGGTTCATAGCCTCCGATGAGAACATCAGGAAAACAGTGAAACATCGTGATCCGTCCCTGGAAAGCAGCGTTTCATCGAACAACTACATAAAGAGACAGTGGACGTCTGGCCCGATTTTTCGTTGAATTAAACTAATCCTGGTTCACGCATCGGATCTACTTCACACGGACTTAATTCCTGGCTGAGAGTAGTTCAGATCCGTCTTGTGAGGAATCAGATTCGATGTGCCTCAGCTGTTGAAAGACGGCCGCGACCCCGTAATATGCCGGCGTCGGCAAACTCAGCGGTCGTGAAATCCTCATTCGACGGTGAATCCTTTGGACATTTCTGCAATTGTTGATCTCGTCTGCGGAATCGTGGGCGGACTTGGACTGTTTCTGCTGGGCATGAAGAACATGTCCGAGGGAATGCAGGCCGTCGCCGGCCCCAGTCTTCGGCGCATGATCAGTGTTGTTACGACCAATCGCATCGCCGCCACGATTGTCGGCGTTGTCGTTACCTGTGTGGTGCAGTCAAGTTCGGTCACGACAGTGATGGTCGTGGGATTTGTCAACAGCGGTGTCATGCAGTTGTCGCAGGGAGTCGGCGTGATTATGGGCGCCAACATCGGCACGACGGTCACCGGCTGGATTCTGGTACTGAAGGTCGGCAAATACGGACTGCCTCTGATGGGCGGTGCTGCGTTCGTCTACCTGTTTTCCAAGGGAGACCGCTGGCGGTACTGGGCGATGGCGTTCATGGGCGTGGGAATGGTCTTCTTCGGTCTGGAACTGATGAAGGCCGCCTGTTCCATCATCAAGGAGATCCCGGCGTTTGAACTGTGGTTTCAGCGATTCAAGGCCGACAGTTATCCCGGCGTTCTGCAGTGTGCTTTGGCTGGCTGCGTTTTGACGACACTGGTGCAGTCGTCGTCGGCAACGCTGGGCATCACAATTTCGTTGGCATCGCAGGGCATTATTCCCTACGAAACGGCCGCAGCGCTGGTCCTGGGCGAAAACGTCGGCACCACGATTACGGCCATTCTGGCGTCCCTGGGAGCGACCACGAATGCTCGCCGAGCCGCCTACTTTCATGTGATATTTAATCTCGTGGGAGTCTTCTGGATCACCTTAATCTTTCAATGGTACATCGTGGTGATTCAGTCGATCGTCCAGCTGGACGTGACATACATCGAAATGGTGAACGGAAAAGAGACGTTTCCGAACATGTTGCCGATGATCGCCGCAACGCACACCGTGTTCAATGTCTTGAACACACTGCTGTTTCTGCCATTCCTGCCGTGGTTTGTGAAGATGCTGAACCGCTTTGTACCGTCAAAGGATTTCAAGGAGAAACCGCGTCTGACTGACCTGGACATTCGCATTCTTGAAACTCCATTGCTGGCCATCGAACAGTCGCGCAAAGAAATCGAAAAGATGAGCATGGGCTGTTCCAGGATGCTCGAATGGCTCGTAGAACTGCTGCAGCAGGATGACCCTGACAAAGCACTTGGCGACCGCCTGAGACAGCGCGAGCAGGTGCTCGATTCGATGCAGGATGAAGTCGCTGAATTTATCACAAATCTGCTGGCCGGCAATGTGCCTCATTCAGTGGCTGACGAAGCGCGGCAACAGTTACGCATGGCCGACGAATTCGAATCGGTCAGCGACTACATTGCCAACATTGAAAAATTCGACCGCAAACTGCGCCGAGACGGGCATCGCTTCACAGCGGAACAGCAAAAGAACCTTGCAAAACTCAATAGCTACATCGCAGACTACGTTACTGCAGTGAATGAAGCACTGGCGCAAAGCAACCGCAGTGTTCTCACAAAGACCGACGCCATGTCCAAGCGTGCAAGGAATGAGATCAAACAGTTGCGTCGCAAACACCTGGAAGATCTTTCCAGTGGATCGATCGCACCACTTGTCAGCGTCGCCTACCTGGCAACGCTGAACGCCTATGCCCGTGTACGAGACCATTCTCACAATATCGCCGAAGTTGTTTCGGGCGAAAAGTAAGGCAGCAGCAGAAAGGCCGTTCGTCATTGTCCACCGCAGACATCCCTTCCGATTCCTCATCCCCGATGGGTTGTGATTCAGAGCCTGTTTCGCCTCATCTGATTCTGATGGGGACGGGAACCAGCGTCGGCGTTCCGGTTGTCGGTTGCACATGTCCGGTCTGCACCTCGCAGAATCCGAAGAATCATCGAACGCGGTCCGGCGTGCTGGTTCGTGCGCCCGAAGGCGAATTTGTGATTGATACGGGACCGGAGCTTCGACTGCAGTTACTGCGGAACAAAGCGTCACTCATCAGGGCCGCCGTCTTCACTCACGATCATGCCGATCATGTGATGGGCCTGGATGATCTGCGTATTTTCGGCTTTCGCCTGGAGAACGAACTTCTGGAGGAGGCGGAACGTCTTGCCGAGGCCAATGGCGAAGACTTCGACAGGGAAGCATTTCGCCGATCGGGGGCAGGAGAAATTCCGCTCTACTGCGAAGAAAGTGTGGAGGCAGGGATCCGTCAGATTTTCCACTATGCATTCGGTGATCCGAAGAACCATGCTCACCGCTTTGCGGTCCCGAGACTCACGTTTCAAAGAGTCAATATCGGTCAGGCCTTTGACGTGCTGGGACTGCGACTGCTGCCGATTCGGCTGCACCACGGAAAGCTTCCGGTTGTGGGATATCGCATCGGAGACGTCGCGTTCTGTACCGATGTTTCGACCATTCCGGCCGACAGCCGGGAGATGTTGACCGGGCTGGACACACTGGTCATTGATGCTCTGCGGCACAAGCCGCACCCCACTCACATGCACGTCGCCGAAGCGGTGAAGTGGGCCGAACGATTGAAACCTCGACGCACGATCCTGACCCACATGGCTCACGACCTGGACTATGATTCGCTGGCCAGTGAGCTGCCAGATGGCGTAGAACCAGGATACGACGGCTTGAAAATCAATCTATCTGCCACAAAACCTGTCTGAGAATGTTGCTGATGACTGATCACTTCGAAAGTTCACCCTCACGATCGTCTTCCGAACAGCGCGACCTGCTGCCGATGGACCCTCAGCTGAAGGATATTCAGCCGGGCAGCGGCATCGTGATTCATCTGGAACAGGCGTGGGGCCGCGTTCGTCGGTGCTGGCTAAGCGTATTCCGTCAAGGCTACGTGCGCAGAATGGCGGCGTGTCGCAAGGGCGAATTTAATCCCTGTCCGCATCCAGTGCTGGACCCTCGTGACTTGAAGTTTCACCAGAATCAGGGCGGGTACTATTGGGATCCCGCCGACGATCCATTCACCTGGCGAGACGGACTGCCGTTTACTCGAGTTGGGCTGGCAGAACTGCTGCTGATGGGAGGTGGTTTTTTTGCCGCCGCAGCCGCGTTTGGAGTGTGGGCCGTGTCAGCGGTCGGAACGACTCAGATTGTGGCGGCACTACTGGCGGTTGCCGCAGGTGTGGTCGGCATCCTTGTGGCGTGGTTCTTTCGTGATCCCAACCGCGTCATTCCAACCGAATCCGGTGTCGTCGTTTCACCGGCCGACGGCAGGATTGTTGATATTGAGCAGTTGGATCACGATGACTTCGTGGGTGGACCGGCTGTGAAGATCGGAATATTTCTGTCAATCTTCAACGTTCACATCAACCGAAGTCCGATTGCCGGACGTGTGATTGGTCTGAAATACCGCCCTGGCAAGTACCTGAACGCACTTCGTCCGGAGTCAGCTCGGGAAAACGAGCGACTGTCCGTGCTGCTGGAATCGTTAGAACCGCCCTATCGTGGCATGGTGATTCGGCAGATTACCGGCGCAATTGCCAGACGAATCGTGTGCTGGGTGAAACCAGGTGATAAATTAGGTGCAGGCGAACAATTTGGCATGATCAAACTGGGTTCACGCACAGAACTAGTGTTGCCCCGTGAGGCCAGTCTGGAAATACGCACAAAGCTGGGTGACAAGGTGAAGGCCGGGACATCCATTCTGGCCTGTTATTCAGCATCAGGAGAGAGCAACTGAAGCGGTCTCATCGAAGGCGTGGCCGCAGACGACAATTCTCCTGTGGGTCCGTTCTGCCGCATCGGCGGCCGTTCCATCGATATTCGAACTGAGAAAACTCGGCGACCGCCGTACCGGGATTATTTCATTGGTAACATCTGACGACATCTCGAAGAAAACGCGTCGGCAGAAAGCGTTCGCCGTGCTGCCGACAATGCTGACGCTCGGCAACGCTATCTGCGGATTTGGTGCCATCACGATTCTTGCTCGCGTTGGCCCGACATTCGATGTTGTTCCCCCTGATTCGCCCACCGGACTCGACCCCGTCGGTGAAATGGTCTTTGCAGCTTACCTGATATTCCTGGCGATGCTGTTTGATGCACTGGATGGCAGTGCCGCCCGGCTGACGAACCAGACCAGTGAGTTTGGAGCGATGCTGGACAGTCTGTGCGACGTGGTCAGTTTCGGAGTGGCACCAGCGTTCATGATGCTGAAGCTCTCGAATCCGGCCCACCGCCTGATGGAGACGCTCAGCGTCCCGGGCACAACACCAGCTGCGGGTGAGAATCTGATTCCTATGCCGTTTGGTTATCACCTGGACTTCTTATGGCCAATTGCGGCCCTGTTTCTGGCCTGTGCCATTCTGCGCCTGGCCCGTTTTAATGTTGAAACCGACGAAGAAGACGATCACGACGGTTTCAGTGGCCTGCCCTCGCCGGCGGCCGCGGGCGTGATTGCCAGCTTTCCTATCGGAATCATTACCTTCAAACAGCTGAGTGGTACGGACTGGGTTGCTCCGGTGGCGAGAATCGCACTACCCACTTTGGCAGTGCTGCTTCCGTTCATAACACTGGCCACGGCCGTGCTCATGGTCAGCCGCATCCGCTACCCGCACATCTTCAACCAGATCCTGAAGGGAAATCGGGGCCGGAAGCAGTTACTTCAGCTGGTCTTTGCGCTCGCATTTATTGTTACGGTGCGTGCACGCGGAATGGTCGTTCCCGTTCTGTTTTGCTGGTTCGCGTTCGCAGGACCGGTGCGTAACCTCTGGCTCAAATACGTCACGGTCCTGTTCCGCAAGCCGGAACCGGAAGGCGTCGACTCCGGCGTTTCCTGAAGTGCCTGGTTTTACTGGCCCAACGAATCTGTGCAAACTTTGGCCGGGGCGTGCAATTTTTCTGAGATGCGTTAGAATTGTCGTGCAACAAACAACCGCATAGCAGCGGTATCAATTTCGTGGGAATATTTTACCCACCCGTCTCCTTGTTGCACTGTTACGTTAGATGTTCACTGGTCTGGTTGAAGGACAAGCGACAGTCAGAGTCCTCAAGAAGGAATCGGCTGGCCTGCGCCTCACGATTGCTCCGGACCGTGATTGTTTCCTGTCTGCTGATATGAGCGTCGGTGACAGCATTTCTGTTTGCGGCTGTTGTCTGACTGTTGTCCGGATTTCCGACGACGGTATGGACTTTGAAGCCGGGGACGAGACGCTTTCCAAGACAAATCTCGGCGATCTTGTGGAAGGCAGTCGAGTCAACCTGGAACGGTCACTGGCTGTCGGGGCTCGGCTGGGCGGACATTTTGTGCAGGGACATGTCGACGGCGTTGCCACGGTTGATTCGATTGACCGCAACGACGAATGGGTCGATATGTGGTTCCGGCTGCCAGCTGAGATGACGCAGTTGATGGTGCCAAAAGGATCCATCGCCGTGGACGGTATCAGCCTGACGCTGGTGAACGTGGAATCGGATCGATTTTCCGTGGCGTTGATTCCCCACACGTTGGAGATTACGACTCTTGGTCAGCGTGCAGTTGGTGGACGGGTGAACATTGAGCTGGATGTTCTTGGCAAGTACGTCGCCAAATTGCTGAGTGGAGAAGGAGGTCACAGTCCTTACAACCACATCGGCGGCACAGCTAAGTGAAAGACAGGGACCGCCAAACTCGATCGTATCTGATGGAGCTCTTCAAAAAGCACGGTTTTAATCCGCGCTCGGATCTTGGGCAGAACTTCCTGATCGATATCAACCTGATCGAATTTGCGGTTCGTGCTGCCGAGTTGTCGAAAGACGACCTGGTTCTTGAAGTCGGCACGGGCACGGGCGGCATGACCACGTTTCTGTCGGACCAGGCGGGCCGAGTCATCAGCGTCGAAGTTGATCGCAACATGTTCGCGTTGGCGACAGCCGCCACAGAACACTGCGAAAACGTCACGCTGATCAATTGCGACATTCTGAAAAACAAAAACACGCTGGCCCCCGAAATCACGGACCTGCTGCATGGTGCGCTACAGGCTCGGCCAGGCAGCAACCTTAAGCTGGTGGCGAATCTGCCGTACAGCGTGGCGACGCCGGTGATTTCGAATCTTGTCGCATCCGACCTGCCATGGCAAAAAATGGTCTGCACCATTCAGCTTGAACTTGGCGAGAAAATGATCGCTGAACCGGGTACATCCAGCTACGGGGCGCTGTCCGTGTGGCTGCAGTCGCAGTGCAGCGTGCGAATCATTCGCCGCCTGGGCCCCAAGGTCTTCTGGCCCCGCCCCAAAGTCAATTCTGCCATCGTCAGCATCTGGCGACACGATGGACGCGGCGACAGGATTGTGGACCGGAAGTTCTTTCTGGATTTTTTGCGGCGGCTCTTTCATCACCGCCGGAAACTGCTGCGACGAGTTCTGGTGGCGATGTACAGCAAGCAATTAAGTAAGCCGGAAGTAGACGCCATTCTTGAAGCACAGGGCCACGACCGTGAAACGCGAGCCGAAGCGCTGGATGTGCCCTCGCTGGTGAAGCTTGGAAACAAATTCCGTGAGGCTGTGCGAGACGCCGAGGCGGAATAGAAGGAGAGAATTTATGCACGATCGCATCGCCTACAAAGGACTTACCTTCGACGACGTCTTGCTGGAACCCGGCTATAGCGAGGTGGTACCGTCAGACGTCGCGCTGGAGTCCATGCTCACACGGAACATCTCGCTGAGTGTACCGCTTGTCAGCAGCCCGATGGACACAGTGACCGAAAGCGACATGGCCATCGCGATGGCCCAGTTGGGCGGAATCGGCATTATTCACAAGAACATGAGCATCGACCAGCAGGCTCTGCAGGTCGACAGTGTCAAGCGCAGTGAGCACGGCGTAATCGTTGACCCGGTCACGCTGCCACCGGAAACCTGTGCCGGTGAGGCGTCACGGATCATGGACGAACGCAACATCGGCGGCGTTCCCATCACTGTCGGTGGCAAATTAGTAGGCATCCTGACGCGCCGCGATCTTCGCTTTCTGGAGACGAAGGAACGGCCGGTTTCCGAAATCATGACGAAGGACAACCTTGTCACGGCCAAGGAGAACACCGATCTTGAGGAAGCAGGACGAATTCTGCTGGAAAACAAGGTCGAGAAACTGCTGCTGGTGGACGATCAATATCAACTGAGAGGCATGATCACGATCAAGGATATCGACAAGAACCTGCAGTTTCCGCAGGCGTCGAAGGATCCTCGCGGCAGATTGCGCGTGGGCGCGGCTGTGGGCATGTACGATCTGGAACGAGTCGCTCAGTTGGTCGACAAGGGTGTCGATGTTCTTGTTGTGGACAGTGCTCATGGGCACTCGCGCAACGTCATCGAGACAATTCGGGCCATTAAAGACAAATTTGATATCGATGTAATCGCTGGTAATGTGGCGACGGCGGAAGGCGCGAAAGCTCTGGCTGATGCCGGAGCTGATGCGGTGAAAGTGGGCATCGGACCGGGATCGATCTGCACAACTCGGATCATTTCCGGCATCGGCGTTCCACAACTGACGGCCATTTCCAATGCTGCAAGGGCACTGGAAGGGGCGGACGTTCCCATCATTGCTGACGGTGGCATCAGATACAGTGGAGACATTACGAAAGCCCTTGCCGCCGGTGCATGGACCGCAATGGTCGGTGGATTACTGGCAGGGGTGGATGAAAGTCCTGGTGAGATGATTCTCTACCAGGGTCGAAGCTTCAAGCGCTACCGAGGAATGGGATCGCTGGGAGCCATGGTGAAGGGCAGCAGTGAGCGATATCGGCAAGGCAACGCTGACAACGGTGACGGTTCAAAACTGGTGCCGGAAGGTGTGGAAGGTCGAGTTGCTTACAAGGGTGCACTGCAGCCAGTCGTGTATCAGTTGACCGGCGGCTTGCGGTCAGGAATGGGATACGTAGGCGTCGGGTCGATAAAGGAGCTCCGCACGAAGTCTCGGTTTATTGAGATTTCTGCGGCATCGGTTAGGGAAAACCATCCTCATGACATCGCAATTACTCAGGAATCACCGAATTACTCGGTGGAACATTCCGGCGACAAGCAATCTTAGGTATCTCCACGGCAGGACATTGTCGTCGGGGATTCTTTGTCTGACCATCTGTGGCACTTTACTGATCGGTACCACGACCGCTCAGCAGCGTTCTGTGCCTGTCCTGAAACCGACTCCGAATGTCGCAGGCAATCCCGCTGAAGCTGCGTTTGTCAGCAAGCTCATCGCGAAGAACACAAAGGTAGAATCTGCCGGGCCGACGACGCCCGTTCCTCCTGTGCCTACGTCCGAATCGAGCCAGGCGCTCGCGCGGAGCCGCGCTCTGTTGAATGACCTGAGAAACTCGCGCAACGCTGCGGCAATTCCAGTGCCGTCGCCACTAACTCCGAAACTGCAGACCAACGACATCCTGCTGACCGCTCAGGAAGACGGTCTTGCCGGGGTGGTCACGTCATCCAGTATGTCTTTAATGCTGAATGAAGGCCACGATGGTTCTCCGAACCGGCTGCCCAGGCCGCCGACAACGATCATTGATGACGGCCCCGGTGTGGCTCAGATCAGTGACGATGCTCATACCTATGCTGTGCCCAGCCACTCGGGAGCACAACAGCAACAATTCAATCGCACGTCAGGTGCCAACCGGCGCAAGCAACGTCGGCGATCACGCAGTTTTCATGACAGGATCACACACTGGACGGCCGGGATGATCGAATTCTATGACCCGGACTTCGAAGAATCGTCTGATACCGACGATTACGAAATGAAGATTCTTCTGGTCTCCGGAGAAGAAGAATCATCTGATGATGTCGCGGATGAGGAATCACAGGGCAGCGGGCTGCTGTCCCGCAAAATCTCCGACATCAAACCGTCGCTTGACTATGCGTGGGGCCAATACACAACAAAACAGCTGCCGGATGATTTTCATCAGCGGATGGATCATGGCACGTACGTCGCAAAGACTGCTCCGCGGACTGTACTGCAGTGGGCACCGTCGAATCTCTGGTATCATCCGCTGTACTTTGAAGACCCAGGACTGGAACGCTACGGACACACAAGGCATCCCCTGATTCAGCCGTTTGCGTCCACTGGCCGATTCTTCGGACAGGTTGCTGGTCTGCCGTATCAGGTGGCGCTGCATCCGTATCATTCCCGAGAGTATGCCCTGGGATACTACCAGCCTGGCGAATGGGCACCGAAGAAGAAGTACCAGATTCCTTTCAACGAAGAAGCCGCTGCCTCGGAGTTCCTCTGGATCACTGCGCTTGTGCTGCTGATTCCGTAATGCGGGAGGGCCCGCAGGCCGACGCGAGCTCACGCCGGGAAGCCACTGGCGCGTCTGCGCAGACATTGGACAAAGAGTCCCGGTCTTTCGAAAAGACCGGGACTCCGGGATTTCGGTCGCCGCATGGAGTCGGCGTAATACACTACGCTGTGTGCCTACTTCCTGACGAACCAGATATTTCGGTAAACAACCGGATTGCCGTGTCCCTGCAGGTATAACAGGCCCGGGCCCTCTTCTTCTGGCAGCTTGCCGGGAGTGCCGTGAGGCAGTTCCAGGTCGTCGTGAATGGTGATGCCGTTGTGCTTGATCGTCGTCCGTGCATTGACCACCTTCTTGCCATCTTCATAACGAGCGGCGGTGAAATCGATGTCGTAGGTTTGCCATGTCAGTGGTGGAAAGCAGGCGTTGACGGCTGGCTCGGCGATGGAATATATGCCACCGCATTCATTGTTCTTTCCTTCCAGACCAAACGAATCCAGCACCTGGCATTCGTACCGTCCCTGCAGATAGACACCGCTGTTGCCGCGCGCCTGTCCGCGGGCATGAGGCTTGAACGGCGTGCGAAATTCCAGATGCATTGAATGATCGCCGAGCTTTTCCTTACTTTCGCAATTGGCCGCCAGAAGATTGCCCATCGTGATTTCGCCTCGTTCGAAATGTTCGGCCGTTGAACCGTCAAACAGTATCACAGCACCGGCCGGCGGTTTGGCACCAAGAGTGGGGCTCCTGCGTTCGACTTTCTTCATCGTTCCGACTTCATGATCCTTCTCTGAAAAGATCTGAGCAGAACCGCGTGCGATGATGGCATGACCAATTCCTTCCGCCACGATTTTTGTCACTCCGTCGACCGTTTCCCCGGACGCTGCAAATTTCTTTTTGCCACGCCAGCCGTCACCCGGCAGACCGCCGGGATAACATGTGGCATCAAACCTGTGATCGCCCAGTGCAATGACCTGTAACCCGAATTTCCTGCTGTCACCATCCTCCGCCAGCATGCCGCTGTATTCTCCCTGGAGCAGATAATCTGTTCCGGCGTCTTTCGGGTCCAGGAATGTGTTTTCTTCATTGTCGTCCGCCCGTAGGCACGGGCACACAAATGCAATCAAAAGAACGCAGGTGAACAGGCGAGGCATATCGATGGTACTCCAGGAAGGTTCATGGACGTGAGGAGGGAATTTGCGGTAACAATTCGTATGGAAACAACGGGTTGATTGTTGCTCCACAACGGACTGAGATCGCGCTGACACAACGATTATGACAAATCATGACCCCCAGTCCAGCAATTCGTCCCGACTGAACGTCCGCGCCTCAAAGCTAAGGTGCCAGCCAGTCGACAGTGGATACTGCACCGGCTTCGTAGGTGAAGCGTGCCCGCAGGTTGCCGTCCGGTCGCAGCAGCAGCCAGTCTGCTGTGTCGACAGCACTGGAAATTACAGCGAAGTTCGCGCGAGCCTTCGACAGTTCCTCACGTTGGGGGATTCGTTGTCCAACGTCATCGGGAAGATTCGATTCCGGCGCCGATTGAACAGTTCCTGGCACGTATGGTGCCAGATAACCTCGCAGGCTTAGCTCTGTTTCGTCCTGCCATATCTGTTCAGCGATGTCATCGTCGGTGTGTACAGTGGCCAATCCCGTCAGTTGCAGTTGAACCTGACGAACTGCGTCGTAGAACAACCATGAAACATTCGGGTTGTTGTTGATGCTCTTGAGTTTCGGTGACCGAATATTCGTGTGGACGAAAATTCTGCGGGGCTGGTCGTCAACCTTCCGCAGTACGACGGTCCGTTGCCGGACTTCTCTGTTCGAGCACGTCGCCAGCGCGGGCAGCCGCCAGCCGCACGATCTGTCATGAACGGCAGCCTGCAGCAAACGCCAGCTGTCGGCTTCGATACCGTGGAGATCGGTAACGTCTCTGAAGTAATCTGGTGTCGTTGTGTTATCCATGTTCCAAATCGGCTCCTGCTGTGCCATATGGTTGCTGTGTTTGGGGAAGGGGGCAGGAACCAATAGTGCGAAGCACCCGAAGGGCCGTCCCGGCTATTCGTTCCTGACCCCTTTCCCTGGGTACTAAGAATCCTGATCGGTATCCTCGAAGGAGAAGGACTTCAGATACTCGATTGCTTCGTCCAATTCACAAACACGTCTTCCGGGCATTCTGCCGTCACTGTCGCATTTCGCCAACACCTTCAATTCTTCTCCGTCTTCGTGTTGTGATAACCGCCGCCGCGCGCGGACGCCGATCGTGCCGTCGTACAGACGGTGCTGTGTTGGCAGATTCTCCACGAACCACATCGTGCGTTCCCACACAAAGCCATCGAGTGCCTTAAGTGTTGCGGTTTCCGCATCGAAAGGGTCGATGCCCCTGCCGACGTCGTGCAGCAGTGCGGCCGTGACGAATTCTTCGTCCCAGGGACGGGCTTCTCTGGCGAGTTCGAAAACCTGCAGGCTGTGATACAACAGGTCGCCTTCCGGATGCGTATCGCGATTCAGTCGGACTCGGTCCAGGGGCTCCAGTAACGAAGAATATCGTATGAATCGGGAGTCCGAAACGGCCACTGGGTGTTCCGTCAGGGTGTCAGTGGCAACAAAAGGCACGGCCGTCGACACCATGTGCTGCAGCGCCATGCGAATTTCCATGTCCGTCGGAACGGATTCCGGGGCAACATAGCTGCGAGTTATAGCGCGTGTCGCACGCCATTTGGCAGCCCGAAAGCTGGTCTCACGACGCGAGTGCAACAGCTGTGCTGCGTCAAAGCAGATTCGTCGTCGTAGTTTGTCCGAGTTCATAACTGTCATCCCACCCAACAACCGGGTGTCGCACTATGATAGATTCAAGTGGCGACAACGAGTTGTCGGTTCGGTAATCTGCCCTGTTTGGACAGCCTTAGTTTCTTCTTCATGTTAACCCGAAGAGGCTGTGAGTTCTTTCCCTGGCGGTCAACCGGCTGCGATCCTTCGGCCGCATTTGATCTTCTGTGTCGCGGGACTGAATCAACTCCGTCATCCGTGATTCATCCGGCTTTCCGGATTCGGCGTACCCAGATTCCAGCAGCTGACGTTGAGTATTGAACGAGAATCCGCCTTCCGACTTCTCACCCGTATGACACTCGGCACAGTGTTTTTTCAACATGGGGACAACATCATCGTGGGCAAAATCGATTTCGTCTGCCTGCGCTGCAGCAGCAGTGGCCAGAACCAACATTAGGCATCGGAGCATCGCGGAATATTCAGATACACGTATCGGTACCGACGCAATTGTCGCGGCTGAGCATACATCCGCAAGCGGGCCCGGCTAACATTGTCACGAAGGGACTCCGACTGCAGAAAACGCACGGCTTTCTGGTTTAACCGCGTGGGCAGCGCCCCGCGATTCGAATGCCGGAAGACGTGGCCGTTCCGTGGAGCAGGCCCCTACATCGCAATACGTTGACTCGTGGTCGCGACAGACGCGTTCCAGTCTGAGAAAACGGCATGTCCGCGAGCCAGAACGGTTCACGAGAACAAGTAGACGGCTCTAAATGAGACTCAGCCAGTCGGTCGCAGTTTCAAATCCCTGATCGAGCCACGTTGAGTCGTCTTCCATGCTTGCGATCATCGGCGACTCATCAGTGAATTCACTGTTGGCCGGTGCGAACAGATCGTCTTCCTCATCGTTGTCGAGAACCACCCAAACGTTGACCGACGCGGACGGGTTTGCGCCCAAAGCGGCGACAGTCAGGGAGGCTGTGACCGGAATGCTACCAAGTGTTGGCGGATCGGCGATGCCCTGCGCGTTCGTGTTGCCCGCGGCAAGACCAAACACGCCGTCGGCGTTTTGGTTTCCGGAGGTTCGACCAGAAGCTCCCGAGTACTGATAGACACTGTCCGTCTTGCTGTCCACGATCCACATGTCGTCAACGTTGGCCGGATCAACGGTAATACCTTTGGGATCAGCGTTGGTACTGTCGATGGTCCAGTTACCTTCTTTCGAACCGGAAATGCCGTATCGGAAGACCTTGTCGACGTTCTTCGTAGCATTGACGACCCACAGATACGGCACGCCATCGAGCGATCCGTATGTGATGCCTTTGGGAGCCTTATTTCCACCACCGGTATCCAGCGGGAAGTTGGAGGTGGCTCCGGCGTCGGTCGTGCGAGTGGCACCACCGGCGAAATAGTAGACGCGGTCCGAACCTCGATCTACAATCCAGAGATTGGTCCCGTCGCTGGCAATCCCTTCCGGGCGATCCAGGCCGGTGGCTTTCCAGGACCGCAGCAAATTCCCGTCGGCGTCATACACGTAGTCGTCGTTGTCGATGACCCAGACGGTGTTTCCTGTGGCATCGGCGGCCGCGCCCTTGGGAGAGTTGTTGCCCGATCCCAGGTTGTAGTTGGCCTCGAGTGTTCCATCAGCTTGATATTCAAACGTTTCGTCCGCCGATGAGTCCACCACGTAGAACTTAGTTGTTGAGACGACCGGCGCGTTGACCGTCACCACGACCGTGTCGCTGGCCGTCGCTCCGCCGTTATCGGTAACGGTCAGCGTGAGTGTATGAGTACCGACATCAAGCGTCGGCGAAATGCTGGCCGTCGTCCCAAAAATCGCCGCCCCCTCTTTCCACTCGTAGGCCACGATCGTGCCGTCGCTGTCGGAGCCGCTGCCATTGAGCGTGACCGTTTCGCTGCCGCTGTCATCGCCGTCAGTGACTGTTTGATCGGCACCGGCATCGGCGGTGGGCGCCTGGTTGGAAACTTCGTTGTCAACAACGGTGCCACGACCGACACCGTCGGTGACTACTGCTCCCGCTGGACTGCCAGAGGCAGCGGAGAGTGTCACCTCGAACGTCTCATCCACTTCTGGCAACGCATCGTCAAGGATGGGAACGAGAATCGTTTTCTCAGTTACACCCGGGGCAAAGACAATCTGTCCGGTCGCGTCCTGGTAGTCATCGCCTTCAGAGGCCGGATCTGTTCCGGCCGGTGCCGTTGTGTAGTCGACGGTCACTGTTTGACTGCTGGCCGTCGAAAGCGTTGCGGTGAAGACCGCTTCGTTGTCGTCTCCAAATCGCATGATCTCGTTCTTGCCGGTGACTGTGACATACAAACTACCGTCCAGTCCGAAACGAGGCGTGCGAGGATCATCGAGACCCGCGACTCCCGCCGGGACGTAGTCATCGACATACGTGCCTTGCGGTGTGAACCGTAGAATACGATCGTTGTTGCCGCTGGTTACATAGAGTAAGTCGTCGGGGCCGAAGGTGAGCCCGCGTGGATAGTCGAGCCCCGTGCTGGCGGCGACGCCAAGATAGCTTCCATTGTCGGCATCGTACTTCAGGACCTGATTCGTGCCGGCGCTTGTGACGTAGACCTCGTCATTGCGAAAGGCAAGCGAAAACGGCGAGTTCAAGCCATTCGATCCGGTCGTAATGTAGGTGCCCAATGGTGTTCCGGTCGCTCCGTCGTAGCGGACGACGCTGTGGCTCTGCCAGCCGGTGACGTAGAGTTCCGGTTTTCCGTCCGCGTTCGAATCCGGGCCGAACATCATGCCGTCCGGATGATCGATCCCTCCGCTGTTGGCCGCAACGAAGATGTCGAAAAAATCACCCGTCGTCGCGTCGTAACGAAGGACTTCGTCGGTGTACGCGCTGGCCACGTACACGTATCCATCGGTTGGATGAAAGACAATATCGCGGACGCCGTTGATTTTCGTAGCAGCGTCATTGGCCATGAACGTTCCGAGGAAAGCCCCTGTCGTACCGTTGAATTTCTGGATCGTGTTGTATCCCGTTCCAGTCCCCACCGCCGTGTAGATATTACCGTCCGGACCGAATGTCAACGGATTGAAATGTCCACCGGGAAGACCATCGACAAAGGCCCCGCGATAGTGAGGTGTGTGTTCGCCCTCCGTTTCGGAGACGTCATTGATAGTAATTGATTGGTCGTCGTTGAGAATCGTGCCCTGGCCAATATCATCCACGACGGTGGCACCCGTTGCGTTCGAGAGATTCACCACAAACACCTCGTCTGATTCAACCGACGTATCGCCGTCAACCAACACCGTGATGGTCGTGGAAATCTCACCGGAGTTGAAGGTGAGCGTGCCGTTAGTCACCGCATAATCACTGGTGGAATCAGCCGAGACATCGGCCGTGGAAAAATCGACGGTCGAGGTCCCCGATGTATCCCCGCTGCGAATCACCGTGAACACAAACGGCGTCGTGCCGCTGTCGCCTTCAGTCGACTGCACATCGGTAATCGTAAGATTCGCACTTACGCCCGCACCTGTACCGACGATTCTGACATTGTCGACGAAACCGTCTTCGCGGGAACCGCTGACTGCGGTGCGATAGCGAAGCTTGAAGTCGTCGACCAGGTAATTGCCATCGATCGTAATCGTTTCATGATGCCAGACGTTCTCCTGATCGACGTTTCCCTTCAAGGCAATGATTTCATTCCAGTCGTTGCCATCGAGGAACTCCAATGTGATGTGTTCGTTGTTGTCCCAGTTCGTCTCGATGAACCAGGAGAAAGTCAGTTCGGCGCTGTTGTAGCTGGTCAGATCGATCGGGTTTGCCAGAGTCAGCGTGGCATTGGTCGCCCGCCCATCGATCTCGGCCGCATACGTCCCATCGCTCGCACGTTGCGATGTTCGGCGCCAATCGTTCTGGCTGTCTTCGATCCACACGCCGTTCCACTCGCCCTGTTCGAAACTGTCCGCCAGCAGCTCGACGATCGGTGGCGCGTCGTCGTCTGCGATGGTGGCCACACCTTGAGAATCTCCCAACACCGCGCCGGACGGCAGGGACAGGTTGACGACAAATGTTTCGTCGCTTTCGACAATCGAGTTGTCGATGGTTGGAACGACGATCGTTTTGGAAGTCACGCCGGGCTGAAACGTGATGGTGCCGCTGGCCGCATCATAGTCACTGCCGGCCGCGGCCGAAGCGTCAGCCGTATCGTAGTTTGCTGTGACAACGACCGGACTTGGCGATGAGAGTTGCGCGGTCAGTATCGCGTCGGATGATACAGTGGAGCGTAGTACCTGATGAGTGCCACCGCTGACGACGTACAGCCTGCCATCGTTGCCAAAAACGATTCCCTTGGGCGCATCAAGACTTCCCGGTACTGCAGCGGCCACAGACTCAAGAAACACACCCGTGTCACCGTTGTATCGCATGACTTGATCCGTGCCACGACTGCTTACATACAGATCGCCAGCGGGGCCGAATGTCAAACCGGAGCCAGGTGGGAAATCGAGTCCACCGCTCCCAGCCGACACGAAGACATCCATGATCGTGCCAGGGTTCGTGCCACCAGGGCCGTGGAATCTCAGGATCTCGTCCGTTCCGCTGCTGGCAACGTAAAGATTGCCGTCGTTGCCAAAGATAAGATCGTTCGGTTGGTCCAGGCCATTGCTGCCTGCAGCCACAAACACATCGATAAACGCACCCGTGGACCCATTGAAACGAAGCACATTGTCGGTGACCTGACTGGTCAGGTACAGGTTCCCGTCGGAACCAAAGTCCATTCCAAAAGCTCGGTCGAGTCCACCAGCACCGGGAGTGACAAATGTGGCACCAGTTTCGCCCGCTGCTGGTGCCGGCGTACCTGTCGAAGCGTCGAAACGCAACACGCTGTCGTTCTGGGCGGTGGTAACGTACATGAAGCTGCCGTTGAACAGGACTGCGCCTGTCCGAAGATCCGTACCAGCCGATGCGTCCGCAAAGACTCCCTCATACGCGCCGGTGGTGCCATCGAACCGCAGAATCTGAGCCGGTTGGCTTGATGCCAGAAAGAAATCACCGCCTGTGCCAACGGCGATGCCACGTGGATCAGACAGTCCGCCCGCGTGCGTGTCGATGAAGTCGTTGACGAACCGGGGCGTCGTGTTGCCTTCGGTAACCGAAGCGTCGCCGATTGAAAGAGTCGGTTGCAGACTGCCTTTGCCGGCGTTGAAGTTCGCCAGAACGTCCGCGGCAGAAAGCGCCTGGTCGTGAACCTGCAACTCGTCGATCAGACCGTGAAACGGAAAGTTGTGAGGTGTCGTTGGGTAGCCGCCGTGGTTACCAATCCCGATTGATGGATTGCTGGCGGGATCCAGGGCACCGAAGGGCCGAGCGGTCGTCGTCATCTGAGCCATCAAGACGCCATTGAGGTAGAGACTCAACTCGCCGCTGGAGTCGTCCAGGGTGGCGGCCACGTAAGCGAATTCACCGACGGGTACCGGAGCCTCAACCGTCGAGCTGCTCGTAAGACTACTTATCGAAAATCGGATCCTGCCGTCGCTTGTCGTCAATTGATAGGGATCCAGGCCACCACGGTCATCTCCACGGAACAGGATCAACCCATGACCCGAGACGGGCGTCGAATCAACTCTCACCCACGCTTCAATCGTAATGGAACCGGTGAGTTGCAGGCTGAGAGAATCCGGAATTAACACGCGATCATCCACGCCGTCGAAGGAAAATGCCTGTCCGATCTGTCCGTCTGCATACGAGGCGCCACTGACAAGTGATCCGTCATTGGAACCCACACTGTCGACTGACGTATTCTCCGCAGGCCAGGAGCTGACCACCGCCAGCAGCAGGCGATCCTCCAGTTGCTCGCTGAAAGACCTGCGCCTTCTCTGATTTCCGGTGCGTTGAATCCTGCGAGCGGCGAGATTTCGGGATCGACGCGTGAGCCTGTTCAACATGGCAATCGGGTTTCCATTGCGAGCATATGTTGCTCTGAGTGGATTGTGCGACAATGAAGAATGCATGCTCACGATCGCGCACCGCAACCGTTCGTGAAATGCCGCGCCGGTGAGATGGCTGCTCTGGTGACGGAAGCTCACCTGGGACCAGGTACGTCGGGAAATCGGCCTCCTGTGTATTGAGGCGTAAAACGGGTGTGAACCGCCCATGGAAAAAAAGGAATTGCGACAATTCGGTTGACGCCGATGTGGCGACCTGCTGTCTGTAACTTTCAGGGAATCGCACGCAGCAGACCGGCAGTCGTTCATATCGCAAACAGGTCCTCGTCTTTTTTCTTGTCCTTGACCTTGTCGTTTGACGCGGCAAAGAACAGGTCGCGTCCTTTGTCGCCCTTCAACGTGTCTTTGTAGACATCGGCTGTCAGTGTGCTGGCATGCAGCAGACCGCCAGCCGCTGTCAGAGCCGTGCTCTTGTCTTCATAAGTGCCAGGGCCGGTCCAGGCGTCGTGCAGGGCATCGAGTGCGGTAAGAGTGTGTTGGTCCGCCCAGATGTCTGCAATCAGCAGATCGTCACCTTTGCCGGCCTTCAGATCATCCTTCCCGTCGCCCCCGATCAGAATGTCGTCGAATCCACCATCACTGCCACCATCGGATCCGCCATGAAGCTTATCGTCACCGGCACCGCCTGACAGCAGGTCGCTGCCCTTGCCACCTTTCAGATCATCCTTGCCATCTCCGCCGATAAGAACGTCATCATCGCCTCCGTCGACCCCACCGTCGCTGCCGCCATTGTCGCCATGCAGCTTGTCATCACCGGCTCCACCAATCAGCGTGTCGTTACCACGGCCACCCTTGAGGTCATCTTTGCCGTCGCCGCCGTCCAGATGGTCATCGCCGCCATTGCCTTTAAGCTTGTCATTGCCGGTTCCACCAAGAATGACACCGGCCGCGTCGCCACCAGTCAGATGGTCGTTACCACCGTCACCTTCGATGAGCGATGAAATATACCACGGAGCGTCAGTTCCACCCTCGCTTCCGCCATCCGAACCACCATCCGAACCACCATGCAGCGTAGCGAGGTCATCGCCTTCACACAGCACAATGTGAACGGCCTGAACGTTATCCGGGTTGAAGTAGTAAGTACCGGCTCCGCCGTCGATATCTCCGTCACTGCCTTTCCCCTTCCTGCCCTTGTCTTTGCCACCGTCTGAACCCCCGTCACTGCCGCCATCGGAACCTCCCCGAACATCAAGATTCACCGTCACCCTGACCTGATCCGGCCCTCCATCGCTGCCATGGTGGTGGCCATGCCTCTTGTCTTTTCCTCCATCAGACCCGCCATCGCTGTTACCATCGCGCCCGCGCACCAGATCTACATTGACGATGTCTTTTCCGGCGGTACCAATAATCTGAAGTTCGCCATCAGATGTCAGTCGAACACCGCTGACCCAGACCTCAACTGTCGAAGAATTGGACTCGCCCGTATCGTCATCGATGACGGTGACAACAACCTCAAAAATACCGCCGGTTGTATATGTGTGAATACCGATGAACGAACCTGGTCCGCCACCGTCGACGTCCAGATCGGAAAACTCACCTGGATTCAGATCACTGTTGCTGACACTGTCATCATCCCACTGCACGATGATCGTGTGCGTATCCAACAGGCCGACATCCGTAAACCGGCCAGCAACTGAAATCTCCCGGCCCACAACCGACTTGTTAGACCGCGTGTTATCGGTCGAAATCGGTGCAAGCTTAGGCGCCACATTTGTGACAGTTGCCGCGACACTGTTTCCTGCGTTGTACACACCGTCGTCGTCGGTCGCAGTCGCCGTAATCGCGTACACACCATCATCGGCGTAAGCGTGCGTCACGGAAGCCGGATTGCCTGCTACCACCTCGACCGAGCCGTCCCCCCAGTTGATATCCCACTGACTGATCACATCGTCACCAGGATCGGAACTGGACAGCTGCAGCACGAACGGACCACCTTCGTCCGCCACGGGTGTGTTCGTGCTCAGTGTCAGCGTCGGGGCAACGTTCTCGACGACGACGTCAAAGAACTGATTGATCTCTCCACCGTCGCCATCATCCACAGTTAAGTGTACGACGTACTCACCGCTATCTGCGTACTCCCGGAACACTTCGGTCAGGTCGACTTCACTGACAGGGTCGGTTCCGTCGCCGAAGTTCCATGTGTACGTGAGCGGATCGTGGATCCCGGCAACGTCGCTGGCGGTGGCGGCGAAACCGAATGTCGAGCCTTCGTCAGTGACGTCATCACGCTGCACGTCGTCAATGGATGGACGAACGTTGCGGACATCCACTGCGATGCCTCCTGCGACATGGACGCCATCGTTGTCTGTCAACGAAACTGTCACTACGGGCGACGCAGGACCATCGGGATACACGTGATGCAACACGCCCTGCACGTCAAGCAGTTGCTGCGGAGTGAGATTCTCAGTGACTCCGTCTCCCCAGTTGACGCTGAAGGCGGTGACGACATCCTGGCCGGGATCGGTTACATCGCCAAGCGTGAGTTCATAGCTGTCCGACTCATTCACACTCGAGCTGCCGCTGACGACGATTGTCGGCGCGACGTTTGCGATCGTGACGACCTGCTCCAGAAAGCTCGAGCCGTTGTCTTCATCCGTCACGGTGACTCGAACGGTGAATGTGCCATCGTTGACCCAGGTATGACGAACGACTGAAAGGTCGGCTCCTTCGACGACCGGCGAACCATCGCCGAAGTCCCACGCATAGGTCAGCGCGTCGAGCGCGCCTGCGGGATCTGAGGCGACAGCGGATATGGCAAGCTCTGCACCCTCCGTCGTGTTCGTCGGCACGCTGATGGAATCGACGCTCGGTGCAACATTGGCAACCGCAACGGTCGTTCCCCCGGCGTTCAGGTGCACTCCGTCTTCGTCCGTCAGCGTGACGAAGATCTGGTGCGTATGCGGTCCGTCCGCATAGGTATGGTGTACGACACCAGCGGAAGTGTACGTCGCTGATGAGCCGTCGCCCCAGTTGACGTTCCACTCTACAACCGAGTCGTCGCCGGGGTCGTCGACGGCCCCAAGCGTCAGCGAGTAGTCACTTCCCTCATTCACCGTGGCAGCTCCGGTCACCGCGATCGTCGGCACCGCGTTCTCTACACTCACCCGCATCGCTCTTGATACTGTCCCGCCATCACTGTCATCGACGGTCAAACGCACTGTGTACAGACCATCGTCTTCAAAAAGGTGAGTGACATCGCGCAGATCCTGTCCTGAAGCAACCGGACTTCCGTCGCCGAAGTCCCACCAATACCACAGCGGATCCGCTGCGCCGGCCGGGTCACTGGCAGCTCCGCTGAAACTGAGCACCCCGCCTTCCACGCCCGCAGCGTCGCCCGTGAGAGATGAAATGCTCGGAGCCAGGTTCTGCACCTGAATCGGCAACACCGCGACACGGTCGTAGGTGTCTTCTTCATCAACCAGAGTCAGCGAGATTTCCGTTACCAGTGGGCCATCCGCATAGGCATGGGCGGCGGAAGTGGGGTTGGTCAGTACACTCTGGGTGCCATCGCCCCAGTGCACGATCCACTGGGCGACCGTATCGTTGCCGGGGTCAAGCACCGGCCCGAAATTCAGTTCAATTGTCGCCGTCTCATTGATGGACGCAGGTCCTGACATGGCTGCACGGGGTGCTACATCGGCGATCTTAACCACCGTTGTCGATGTTGAGCTGCCGCCATCTTCGTCACTGACCGTGAGTGAAACTGTGAAGTCCCCGTCGTCGGCGTAAGTATGAAACACATTCGACAGGTTGAGTCCTTCGACCGGGGTGGAGCCATCGCCAAAGTCCCACCGCCAGGTGATCACGTCGGCCGCGCCGGCAGGATCGAACGCATGGGCAGAAAGACTCAGGCGTTGTCCTTCCAGGCCTTCGGTATCTCCGGTAAACGAAACGACTTCCGGCTTTACGTTCAGCACGGCCACGGGAAGTTCGCCGGCGCCGGAGTGATAGCCGTCCTCATTGACCAGCGCAACCTGGATCGTGTGGTTGTCAGGACCGTCGACGAAGCGATGCGTGACATCGCCACCCAGCGCGTACGAATTGCTCTGACCGTCGCCCCAGTTGACGATCCACTCAGAAACGGTATCGAGGCCCGGGTCTGAGATGTCTCCCAGAGTCAGCGTGTAGTCGGAGCCTTCATTGGTTGTGGCTGCGCCTGTCAGGTCAATAGTCGGTGCGACATCGTCGACGATCACCGGAAGGCTCGCGACGGCCACACCGCCTCCGTCATCCTCCACCGTCAACGTCACGAAGTACGATCCGTTGTCGGCAAAGGTGTGTTCCACGTTGACGAGATCCACACCGCTCACGACCGGTGAGCCATCGCCGAAGTTCCATGAAAAGGTGAGTGGATCGCCGCCGGCGTCGTATGCTGCAGCCGTGAAGTCTCTGGCCGCGCCTTCGTCGGACACGACGTCGCTGTCCGACAGCATAGTGATTTCGGGCGCAGCGTTCAGGACCGTCACCGGTAGATCGCCCACAGGAGAAACCACACCAGAGGTATTGGTGATTTCCACATGAATCGTGTGGCTGGCCAAACCGTTGGCATAATGATGCTCTACAACCCCGCCGCTGAACGGCTCCGGGTCGCTACCGTCGCCCCAATCGACCGTCCAGAAGTCGATTGCGCCGGCCGCTTCGCTGGTGAGCGTGGAGAGCGTCAGGGGATACGTCTCGCCTTCCAACACGGTAGACGGCCCGGCCACGGAAACGGCTGTGCCGATATCGGTGACGATGACTGTGACCTGGCCGGTGGCGACGCCGCCGTCACCGTCATCGACGGTCAGCGTTGCAGTGTACGTTCCGTCCGTCGCGTAGACATGATCGACTGTGGCCGGGCCGACAATCGGATCGGCGTCAGGATCGTCGCCAAAGTCCCAGGTATAGGTGAGCGTGTCGTCGCCCGGATCGGTCACGAAGGCGTCCAGTGTCAGGTTGCCGCCTTCAATAGCCGGAGTCGCCTGCAACGTGTGTATGGTGGGCGCCACGTTGTAGATGCGGGCAGTGAATGTTGCGGTGTCGGTCTCAGCGTCGTCGTCGCTCAGGGTGACAACAACCGGGTAGTCTCCTTCATCGGTGAAGATGTGCTCGCCACTCAACACGCCCCCGCCGGCACCCTGGGTGACGATCGCGTTGTCCAGAGCAGATTCGTCACCCCAGTCGACAGTCGCTGAGTGCGTATCGAGCAGGCCAACATCGGTGAAAGTCGCTTCGGGAAGTACAAACACGGAACCTTCCGGAAAGCTGGAAGTTGCGCCAAGCGTCAGCACGGGCGATTCGTTCTCCAGCAGCAGCTCCAGTGTGTCTGTCACCAATCCGCCGTCGTCGTCGATCACGGTGACGACCACATCCCGCAGGTCTGACGGTGTGCCGGTGGGGTTGTCATCGTCGTAGTGGTGAGTGGCAACGAACGTCCGGGCGCCCAGCGGGATCGTCAGTTGTTGTGGATCGCTGTCGTCGTCCCAGTCGATCACGACGACGTGCGTATCGCCGGCACCGATATCAGAGAACTCGCCGCTGAGCGTCACGCTTGAGTTTTCGGGCGTGGACGGCGGCAACGAAAGGCTGACGAATTCCGGAGCCGCGTTCTGCACTTTGACAATCGTGCTGGCGACGTCGTAGGTGAACACGGTCGTTGTCTCAAACGCAACCGTATCGGCCGCGATCTCATGCGCGTGCAGATCACCTTCCGCCATCACATGCGAACTGCCCGGCTGGGCCAGCACCACGTTTTCTCCCTGCAGGAAGTAGTCGCGGAGTTGTGGGGAGTTCTGACCGTACGTCTTCTGAACTTCGCTCAGCTCAACCGTGTGGCCATGCCCGAGCGGATCGCCCTCGTCTGCCGAACCGGAGGGAACGCCGGTAAATGTGAAATCGTCTACGGTGAGGTTAAATTCGTGGACGTGGTCGAAAGTCTGAGCGGGGTTTTCGGCAGTGGAGGCCAGGAGCGGTTTGACGGTGACGCTGGCGCCGGTCAGGTTGCCCCATGAAGACTTAAATTCCGGCAAGACGTAACCACCAACCCCGATGGTCGCCGGTCGAGTTGTGGTTGCCGTTGCCGTTTTTCTTCCATGATCATAGATGCTTAACCGAATATCATCGGCGGCGCTGTCATTGTCCGCATCGCTCGACCTCTGATCGAAGTAGATCAAGACTTCGATCGTATTCGTGCGTGTCGGAATGCTGAACGTGTCAGAGCGGTGCATCAATTTGGTTCTGTACCCGCGACCGGCTGCGTCTGGCCCATAAAGGTACGATGTGCCGAGGTTTGTTCCCCAGTGCCCCGGCTGAGTCGTTCCGGTCCAATACACGAGCCGGACGTACGCCCAATCTTCCTGTGAGCCCCATCCTCCCAAATAACCTGACAGATGCGCCTTCGCGTCGCCGTTTTTGATCGTGGAGATGGCGCCACCGGGCACCGATACGAATTGGGACATTCGGGAGTCATTGTGATGTCCACCGTAGAAATACCTCCAGCCCACTGGTCCAGGCGATGAAAACTATGGGCCCCCATAGTCCTTGTATGTAATCTTCCTCGGCGCCGGATTCTCGACCACCCAACCAACATCTGGATTGGAGTGGGCGCCGTAGTTTTGTATAGGCACGTCGACGAGCTTGGTGGGGCTACTCGGCTGATACTCGTAGGTGTATGAATACGTCGCGGTGGTCTCGTATTGCGCATTTGCGATCGTATGCGTATGGTTCTTGCCGGTGAGGTTTCGAAACGGCTCATCAGATCCCACAAGAGCAGATCCCGTCCCGGTCTTGATCTCATGCACAGTCTCTCCGTCAAAGATGCCTTTGTTAGCGACTGGATAGTTCAGATTTTCTGCCGCGGGTAGGTCATAGCTGTAGCTAGTGGGTGTCCCGAAAGTCTCTCCGGCCAGTGATGCTCGTGAGGAACTGGCGTGAGGAGTGCCGAAGATTATAGCGATCTTCGTTTGCCACAGCGGCTAATACTCAACGAGGCTGATTTTTCG
>JAAERP010000079.1 GCA_024230215.1 Fuerstiella sp.
CGCTCGACAACTTGACGGTCGACGAAGGGATCTACGAAAGCTATACCGACGAACTGGATGCTTTTGCGGTCGAAGCTGGAAACACCTTGTCGGTCGTCTTCTACGGCGACGCGAATCGCGATGGTAAGTTCAACAGTAGCGACCTGGTGCAAGTGCTCGCCTCAGGAACCTACGAAGACGATGTGCCCGGGAACTCCTACTGGACCGAAGGTGATTGGAATAGCGACGGCGACTTCAATACGGCCGATTTGATCGTCGCCTTTTCAGCAGGCATCGACTCCGTGGGCGGACGCTACGAACAAGACGAACAAGTCAATGTCGTCCCTGAACCGTCGACGGCCATGCTGCTGCTAATGGGTCTGGCCGCCGTCATTCGCACCACAACTCGATACCGCCGGTAAGCTCGTCGCAAAATGGGGCAGGTATTTTCTCCGCCCGCGGCGGATCCGTTTGTGCAACCGTAACCATCTGGGTTGCTCTCATCGCAGCTGGCTTGGCTGTGAGTAACGACCAGCTCACTGAAAACGATGATTCACCGAAAGAATTGCAACCGATCAGGCCATGACCAGTCGGATATTCGCGACTGGTTTGAGTCCCCAGCGATCAGAAAACGTGTTTAGATCGCTGTGCGGCGACCGTGCCACCACGCCCCCACCCAACCGACAATGCCAAACAACGTCCAGCTGATCACCGATGCCGGCTCAGGGACTGGCTTCGATGATAGACTACAGTCCTCGCTTAAGACGGACAGATTCAACAATCAACTTTCATACTGCTTGCCGAGCGATCCGACGGCAAGCGAGGGCCGCCGCGCTGCATGTCAAGCGATCCGGATCGCATCAAAATAGAATCCCGTAGGCTTTCAGCATCGAGTCGACGTTTGTGGGCGCGCCAGAGCAACACGTTTTCCGGGTCGAACTTGCCACCGTTGGGATCACCTTCCTGGCTGGCCATCTGCCAACTCCGGGACAGGACAA
>JAAERP010000080.1 GCA_024230215.1 Fuerstiella sp.
CATGGTTGGGAATACTTTGCCGCTCGCCGCAGCATCGCTCCGTGGCCGCAACGCGAGGCGTGGGCGTGGGCATGCTATCTCTGGCTATACGATAAGACCCGCTACCAGCCGCTACTCGACCAGGCCCGCAATGCTCTGCGGATGACGATGCAACGCTACCCTGACGGCTGGGGTAATGCGCTTCACGAAATGCAGATGGAACGCGGCAGAATCCGTACAAGGCACCTGAGAGGGAGCCTGTTGAATTGTCCGCCGATTCGTACAAGTCACCAGGCGTGAAGCCTCGTCGGACACGCATTCTGTCACGTTTAGTTGGCACGTTGGGTCTGCTGTTTCGGTTAGAACACAGCAGCAATATTCCGCACGGTTTTGCTCCCATTCTTGGTGCGGTCTTTTGTTTCATCGTCGCCACTTTGCTGAGTTCCCAGAAGGAGTCGAGAGATTACAAACGTCAAACTGTTTTCGCAGTACTCGCCGTCGAGTCGGTCGTCTGTCTGATTCAGTATGCTTCACATTGGCAAAACGGGATAGCTTGACACGGCGAATGCCGGGGATCATCACCAGAACGAAACCACAACGTGAAAAACCTTCTCCGCATGTCGCTGTTCATCATCGCCCGCGCCGGGTTGTCCCTGGCTGTCGTGGCGTGGATTGTGGGGCAGTGGTCCGGTGTGTCTCTCGTTGGACCGCTGGACAACGGTCTGGTCGGAGCAGAGTTGCTTCCCGGGTCGGGGCGATGCAGGAGGATTGAAAGCCAATTGCCAATGCAAATCGGCAACGTTGTTCGCACTCCGTGGTCCGGATTCAAAACGGTACTTGTGCACGAAAAGTTCCTGTTTTGGGTCAAATTGCCATAACGTTATAACATTACTAATGTGCGTGTAAACGGCAACAAAAATCTCCGACAATTTCGCACGTCTGTTTCCGCAACCGCCCGCGAAGTGATGCATGCTGAAGGAAGTGCAGAAACGGCAGGCCAGCCGTCGAGAACAGGAACGTTCGCTTTGGTGGTGAATTCCATGCCCCGACAATTTGCCGGAGTGATCGATGATGGCGACCGAAATAGATGCCGGAACCCAGCCCCACAAGATCGTACCCTGACAAATCAACGGCAGCGGCGTCGTCCGCCGTGAACAGATCAGCCTTCATCTCAGATGCCATAACTTCGGCGATTCGGCGAGTATTCCCGTGATGCACCGAGGTGTAAACGATGGCCGTTCGCAGTCCGGTGGAAGATGAATGATTGTCCGTCATCTCTGTCCATTACCGTTGAGGAGGCCGCGGGTAATGGCGGTGAGGAGTGGCGTGTGATTCAGAATGTCCATCAATTCCTGGAGTGTGGACTCGGCGTTCTGGTGAAGGGTTTGGAGTTGTTCGGGGGTCATGTGAGATTCTTCACGCCGTGCATTAGTTAAACCTCGATGGCATTCCATGCCCGGTTCATCGCTTGCGACCGCATTTGCATTTCTTCGCTGCCATGGATTGCTCCTGGGCATAGCGTGACAAGTCTGGGGGATAGGTGCAAATGATTGGGAGCCGCTACGGGCAACGCTGGTTGGTGGCTTACTTGACAGAAGGGCGCTGCCTCGCTGTACTGCAGAAAGTCGGCATCGCTGCCGCCATGTACAAGTTTGTGTTCGAAGCAGGTTGGGTGCAGGCGGCGGTCATCGGCAGCGTCGGAGGCTTCATTGCTTTCTTCCTTTTAAGTCGATTCATATTGCTTGTCGTTGTTCCACTTACACTTACCGCGTAATACAAGAGCGTATTCGGTATAGATCCCCACGGACAAGACGACAGTCGGTGACAGACAAGAAGCCTCCAAGGGCTGCAACCAGTCAGAGCGACATGACAGAAACGCTGCGTCTGGACAGCGAGTTCGCGCATGAGCAATCGTTGAACCGGAGACATGTGAGTCATTGAGTCAACATGTTTGGATGTTGAATTCAGATTTCAGGCGGTTTGTTCGATGAGTCTGCAGAGAGGGGATTGGGGTTGTCTGAGTCTTGGGATGTAATGATCCTCGTTGTAGAGGACGTTGAAACTCCAGCATCGATGAATCATTCGGATCCACCTCAAGGTGAGTGATCCTCTGGCCACTTGCGGCTTCTTACCCCTGGCGCTTTGTTGCTTGTAGTAGGCGGCTGGCGGTGCCGGGGAGGACGTTGAGATTGGCAACACAATTCCGGGCGATGTCATGCTGTTCGTCAATCTGCGCGTCGCGAATCGCTACGGCTCATGAAGTCGCACTATCACACGGTTGAACGTAACCTGCCGAGCGTTTTGGGACTGGCTATTCGTGATGCGTTGATTTCTGTCTGCATTACTGCGATTGGTTGTATCCGTGCCCTCACCATGCTGTACTTCCGACGCCGATAGGTACAAACGACGGGAGGCGTTGCAGGAGGTGTCCCTGGAGGCGCCTGACTTCTGTAACAGGGTGCCCTTCGGAAAGTTTGAACCTTTCGTCCAGACTCTCAGACATTGATTCTGCTTACAAATCTGTTCTACACCTTGATGCGAGAGCGCCGGTGGGACAGGGAACGCTGGCAGGAGATTTGCCGAGTCGGTTTTTCATAACGCTCAATAATCGGCGTGCTACCGGGTTTTGTTTTGCGTTCGCATGATATCCCCTGGAAGATACCGACTTCACCACTGCGAAACGACCGGACATGTTTGGCTGACTGCCCTGGCAAGGTCATGCCCCTGCCCCCGGTGCCCGTATGCGCGCAGACGCTGGAAAGCGTTCCGTTGTTGATCTGAAGCCCTTACTCAACTGTAACAAGTTGCTGGAAATAAGCAATCCATTTGGCCGAGACCATGCGCACGACATTCATCAAGTTGGCCCTGACAGTGATCGCGGTTGCCCTAATTGCCGCTCACACTCTGGTGCCGGATCTTTCTGTCGATCAATTCACTCTGGTCGTTGCGGCTCTGGCCGTCTTGCCGTGGTTGGTCCACTGGTTACTGGAAGCAGCGGGCACAACCTTTGACCAGCGACTGCGAAGCGTAAGAGAGCAGGTGGAACAACAGAATTCCCGACTGGAAGAACAGAATCGTTCTGCCGCCGCTCAACAGCAACTGATCGACGAACTCACGGATTCTATCCGACGCAATTACGGAGCGGCACAGGAGCAGCAAATCGCCCTGGCCTCACAACAGCGAATGCTTGACGCTGCCGTCAGGACGTCAGAGGCGTACCAGCAGCGACTTGTAGAACAGCAGCGCGAGGCCAAAGCTCTGCAGGCAACCGTTTGCAAGTTGACGGACGATGCAAAAAGCCAACGATTGGAACTGGCAGAACAACGAGATGTCGTCGCGGGACATAAACGAGAAACTCAGCAATTGAGAAGCCAGGCAGATCAACATGCGAAAACCACCGAACGCCAGGAGCGTCTGCTGGCGGATCAACGCCGAGAACTGACGGAAACAACGGAAGCACTTAAACGCGATCACGAACGACTCGACGAACAGTACCTGGCCGTCAATGAATTGCAAAGAACGGCTGGTGACCTCAAAAGCTGGATAACGCAGCACGCGAAATCAGTGGAGGCAAACAGCATCGCGATTGCCGATCACGAGAGCGGACTTGCCGGAGTTCAGGCCGCGGTGTCGCAGCAACACAAACAACAATGTGACCACCAACGAGCAATTGTCTCGCATGAACAATCCGTGAGCGACGTCATAGCCGTGTCTCAGACGCAGACAGGGCAAATCCAGAGTCTCGAAGACAAGGCTGAGGAATCTGAACGGATTGCAGTGGAAGCCGGAAGCGCAATTGACATTCAACGCAATCGATCGGAGGAACAGGAGCGTCTGCTGGCGGATCAACGCCAGGAACTGACGGAAACAACGGAAGCACTTAAGCGCGATCACGAGCGTCTCGACGAACAGTACCTGGCCGTCAATGAATTGCAAAGAACGGCTGGTGACCTCAAAAGCTGGACGACGCAGCACACGAAATCGGTGGAGGCAAACAGCCTCGCGATCGCCGATCACGAGAGCGGACTTGCCGAAGTTCAGGCCGCGGTGTCGCAGCAACACGAACAACAATGTGACCACGGACGAGCGATTGTCTCGCATGAACAATCCGTGAGCGACGTCGTGGCTCTGTCTCAGACGCAGACAGGACGAATACAGAGTCTCGAAGACAAGGCTGAGGAATCTGAACGAATTGCAGTCGAAGCCAGAAGCGAAATTGACGTTCAACGCAATCGATCGGAGGAACAGGAACGTCTGATGGTGCAACATCAGCTCACCGTTAGCGAAGTCAAAGCCAGTGCGGAACGGCACCACGTTCAACAGAAAGAGGAGACCGCCGCCCAACAGTCTCAAATGTACGAACAGACTCTCGAAGGCGTCGAGGGAAATCGACAGCAGATTGAAGAGCTTAGCAGCGGCATGGCTAAACAACAGGCGATCGTTCACGACCTGGTGATTTTTGGGATGTCGCCAAGCCGATTCGGTCACCTTCGTCGGATTCATGAGGCTCAAGCCACGGGCGGCCAATACCCGTTCCGAAGAAATCTAACATTTTCCGAGGAGCTCAAGTATCTTCGTGACTATGGTTTCATTGACCTCAATGGAATCAGAGAGCTAAAGACCGACGATGATCTCGCGGTGCAAGTGCGGCTGACGACTTTGGGGCGGTCCTTCGTGGCATTGAGGAACCAGCTTGAAGCGGAAAACGACTCCAATTTTGAGACCGTTGATCATGCGGCTCTGGACGCACCTGACAGGCTCGAACCGGGTCGAGCAAGTAGCTCGTTTGCTATGGAAGTCGAAGACGCATAGCTCGCCCACTGTCGTCTTCTTTCGATGGAACCTGTGTCGCTCACAGTTCGAACACAGGAGTTTCGGCTGGCATCTGTGTTGGTCAACGGGTGTGCTGACAGCGTCGTTCGCCGGGTCATCAGTAGACTTTCAGGAAAAGCGACCCGGCGATCTGCATGAGTCCCCAACAATCCAGGAACGAACAGATCAAGACCACCGCAACAATGACTAAGTCCCGCCGTCTTTCTATCCCCGCTTCGATCCGACTAAAGGCACGCAGAGTCAGCCTCGCGTTCCTTCTTGCGTTAACTTCCAGCGCACTCGCGGAAGACCAGATCCCGTCTCGCAACATCGCAGCACTCGACATCCTGAACGGAGGCTATCCCCGAGCTTTCTTCTTCCGAGCTTCCGAGGGGGCACATAGCGAGTCGCAGTATCGCACTTACGAGAGCTGGGACTCGAACTTCAACCGGCTGCAGGGGATCATCGGCAAGTGCCTTGATGAAGAGTGTATCGGTCGCGAACGTCGCAATCCGGCGTTCTTCTCTGAGTTTAAGAGACGCCATCCCAAACAAGCTGTGTTACTGCATTTCAATGGCAACGCCAGAGACCCTCGTTACCAGACGGAGAAGTACTTCGCGGGGCACTGGATCTATCGAGAGTCGACGATGATCACCGCGAACATCCCTGCCGAAACCGGCGAGACTTCGATTGAAGTGGAAGACGCTCGCGATTTCAGGATCAACATAGGACGGTACAGGACATCGAATGACGACATCGCTCTGTTTCGAATCAACGATCAGGGCAAACACGACTGGTATCACTGCGAGCAGGTTCAGCTTCTGAATGTCGACTACGAAGCGAACACCATCACGGTCAAACGCGGTTGTTACGGGACAAAACCGTTGGCCTTCAAGGCAGGTGAATCACGAGCAGCCTCTCATGCCGTGGAAGGGCCATGGGGACAGAGAAACAACATCATGTGGTATTACAACTTCTCAACGCATTGCCCGAGGGACCACGACGGAATGACGTGCGCCGATCATTTGGTGGATGATCTGGCGGAATGGTTCGGGACGCAAGGCCCGCTGGCCGCGTTCGACGGACTGGAGTTTGACGTCATGTACAACAGGACTCACGGCGATACGGACGGTGATGGTCACGCGGATGATGGTCTTGCAGACGGCATCAACAACTATGGTATTGGCATGGTCGAATTCGCTCGGGCGTTACGAAAACGGATGACCGACAACTTCATCATTCAGGGCGACGGCGCTTTGGGGCAGGGCGGTATGAACAGTCAGCGCGCCTGGGGCATTCTCAACGGCATCGAGAGTGAGGGCTGGCCGAACCATAGTGACTGGGAGATGGCGGACTGGTCTGGAGGATTGAATCGACACTTTTTCTGGCGAGACAATGCACGCGATCCTGTGTTCAACTACGTCAACCACAAGTGGACTCAAAGCGTGCCCGGCAGGCCCGGAGCGAGGATGAACCCGGACGTTCCGTTCTCGCGACATCGACTCTCATTCGCAGCATCGCAGTTCTTTGACGCCATGATCTGCTATTCCTTCGCGCCTCGAAATGATCCTGATCAGAAGTTCGGCATCTGGGACGAACTTCGTTGTGGCATTGATCAGAAGATCGGATGGCTCGGAAAACCAGAAGGACCTGCCGTGCGATTAGCCACCCAACAAATCGACATCATCAATGGACGAGGGGCCGGTACATCGCTGGCCGATATGATCTCGGGGCCGGTGACCACGAAGGTCACCCCAGATGGTGTTCAGATCCGACCTTCCGATTCCAACGCAGGAAACGTTCGATTCACGATACGCGACATTCCAACAGATGGGCCGCACTTGTTTGTGCCGCTGGTAATGAAGGGAGATTCGATGCCAGGATACCCTCGCGAGACAGCTCGATTTGCAACGGTCAGTGCGTCCGGTGGCATGTTGGACCTGATGGCGGACCAGCCGCTTGAGATTGGCATGAACTTGCGAAGCGCAGGTGTTGAATCACCGTTAGACGAATCAAGCGGAGCCAGTTTGCGAGAGCGCCCGGCTGAAATCGCCGATGACACACGTCCCGCCTATTTCGTCCACCCACCTTATCGATCTGAAACAGGATACACGTACTGGATTCAGGAAGCTGACGTGCGAGGCGACAGTGAGTTGCGTTTCAGTATCGGCATGGGCAAACAGAGTCCGTTACAATCCGATGGTGTCTGGTTCAAGGTGTACGCCGCCGCCGTGACCAACGCTGGCATCGGCGACTACCGGAAGATATTTGAAGTCTCTACCAAACTGCACGAGTGGCTGCCGCAGACCGTTGCGCTGCAACCGTTCTCTGGCCAACGAGTCCGACTGAAGTTCGTCGCCGACTGCGGACCACGCGACAACAGTACGACCGACCACGCACATTGGGCTGACGTGCGAATCGTTGCCGCTGGCACAACCGATAGCGACATCACTCAATCGACCAGTTCGATGACCTGGGTCAATAACCAAACGTTTCGATCCGGGTTCTGTTTCCGCAACGTCAGGTCAAGCCGCGTGGATCTTACCGTCTCGGTCGAGAACTCCGCGGCCGTCGTTGTCGAATCGATCGCTGCCCACGCTCATCCTGATGCAATCTATCGAGTGTTTGAAGGTGGAATCGTGTTGGCCAACCCTTCCAGAATGCCCTACGTGTTCGATCTGTCCGCCATCACGCCCGGACGAACCTATCGGCGGATCCAGGCAACCGCGAACCAGGATACAGAAACGAACAACGGACATCCGGTCGGCGATGCTGTTACGCTCGGTGATCGCGACGGGCTGTTCCTGGTTCGTGTGAAGTGAAACGCATGCAATAGAACCGGCAACGCTACTGGGCGCCGTGATACCAGAGCGACTCCCAATACCGTTGATCCAGCTTGTACGGATTGACTGGTGAGTCGTCAGACTGATCGGGTGACAAGACACCGTAATGCTTCATCTCGCGCAGGTATTCCGGACGTGGCTGAAAACCGGGCATGTCGAAGCGTTTCGTCTGGGCGAGATTCGCTTTCCCGGCAGCGACCATCGCCAGGAGAGCCAGATAGTCCTCGTCCTGATTGTCGGAGAAGACGTCTTCCGTCTCGCCATCTGCTCCACGACAAAGCCCGAACCCACCTGATTCCTTTGCCAACGGCGCGAGCAACAGCAGCGACTTGTCGGGACGGCTGAGGTTGAACACGATGTGCCGACTCATCTTCAATCGTGGATCGGTCAAGCTGAAGCGCCAGAACGAAATGCCTCGTTCGTCGGACAGCGATCGCGGCAGAACATTCGCGCCCTTGTGGCACGACGCGCAGCGGCGATCAATCACGTTCGCACCTGCCTGAGTTGTCGGCCAATCATTGTCTGTGTTCACCAACTGATTCTGAATATACCCGCCAATCGAGCCGCATCCGAGTGCCGAGTAAGTGCCCGGATAAGGTGCCCCAACATCAGCCCACAGCCGCAGATAACGCTTCTGCAGGTCGGTCGCCTGCACGCCATAGTGCGATCCGTCGAGCATCTTCAGAATGCGGCTGGCTCCCGAACCCAACGCTCGCGCCGAGTAGTTGCTCCTGGCCTGATTGCGATTGTCCGTAAACAGTTGCTGGACCGTCATCGTGAAATAGGCATGGGAGAACATCGGTCCGTGATCGCCTTCCAGAATGACCTTGCCAGCATATGGTCCGCCTCGTTCGGTCTGCTCGTAACCGTGACAATCGGCACACAGCGTGGTGAGAATCGGTTGGATGTCGCGAGGGAAATCGAACACGTCGGGACAATCTTTGATCGGCTCGATGCGGCTTGCCGGGCGTTTCAGCGCCAGCAAAACGCCGGGCGGCTGTACGGTCTCGGTCCGTTTGTCGTGACAGCCGACGCAGCTGGTCACCTCGCCAGGCTGAACGGTCAGGAAGCTCTGCATCCGCTTGACTGCCACCTCATTCTCGTCCAGCGCGACCAGGAAGAGCGCTCGCATGGCAGGCAACTCGGCGTAGGCCGAGCCGTCCTCTTCGACCGGTATCTTCCCCAACACTCGTTCCAGCGTGAACGACCCACCATAGGTCAGCGGGTCCATGCCGCCGGTGAAGTTGATTGGCTTGGGAAGCGACTCGACGACCAGCAACTCCTTGATCTCTCCCCGTTCCACGCTGGCCATGTTGCGGCCTCGGTAAACGTCTACCAGCACGATTTTTCCAGTCGCCTGTTCCTCGTCCACATCCTCCGCCAGTGTTCGCTCACGCTGGCGGCGGATGACGGGACGCGGCTCGTGGCATTGGAAGCCAGCGGCAACTTCCGCCGCATTCAATCGGTAGATTTCGCTCGTGCTGTCCTGGCGTCCGTCGAGCAGGACGATGCGCTGCCCCTGAGCCGCAATGATCAGGTCCTCAGAGAAGGCCCACGGATCTCGATAGTCGCTGCTGTCCGTGACTTTCCGCGCGGCATCCAGCTGGTCAGGACCTTTCTGTGGGTCGACAATGGTGATGAAGCCGTCGTGCTCCTTCCGTCCATGGCCTGGCGAAAAGATCGCCACGACTTTGTTCGATTCGGGAATTGGCTTTGCGTCGATCATCAAGGTGCCCGGATGCATGTTGCCGTAGAAGACCATCTGCTGCGTACCGTCCGGGTTCGTCGTCCAAAGATGGTGATAGTCGACCTGCGACCGATCGACATATTCCCAACGCTGGTACAGGATTCGTCCGTCCGGCAGCGCCCAGGGCGTGTTGTCATGCTCGAGATTGGCGGAGATGGCTCGGATATTCGTGCCGTCCGCATCGCAGCGGTGGAGGACCGCCACTTTAGTCAGCCAGCAGTTGACCCATCGGTTGCAGCGGCTGGAGACGAACACGATCTTGCCATCGGGCAGATAGCACGGTTCGATGTCGTCGTCTGCTCCGTCCGTCAGCTGCCGCAGATTGCTTCCGTCAAGGTTGATCTCGTGGAGATGATAGTTCTCTTCGCCGCTCCTGCGGTACGAGAAGAGGATCTTCTGTCCGTCGTAATGGACCACCGGATCGCGTACGGCTCCCGCCGGATCATCGATGATCGCCGTAACCTTCCCAGTTGCCAGATCAAGTCGGCAGAGCTTGCCACCATCACCATAGGTCAACCGTTCTTCGTCATCTGCGTAGTAGCCGAAGTTCGCGTACCAGTGTCCGTCCTTTCCTGGCTGACGCAGCGCGAAGACAATCTCTTCGACGCCGATTTCTCTCAGAGCCCTTGCAGCGTCTTTGCGAGCCACCGCCGCAGCAGCATCTCCAGCCGCAGCAGCCTTCTGTTTCACTTCGGCGATTGCGTCAGCGGCTTCGCGATCAGGAAATTCAAGTTCCCAGATGGAGACCACCGAATGCTCAGCAGGGGCGAGGCAGTGAATCCGCAAGTAGCGGCCCGTACCCGACAGCCCGGTCACCACTTCCTTGCCCCCCTTGCCGTCGCGTTGCTCGTGAATGGTGTTCCACGTCCGACGATCGAGCGAGCGCTGGATTTGATACGACAGAGCATGCGCGCGTTCCCAGTGAATGACAAGGCTCTCGACGGACACGGCTCTTCCGAAATCGATCTCAAGCCATTCCGGCTTGCCTTCGAAGTTCCGGCTGGCCCAGCGAGTTCGGGAATCACCGTCGACCGCGAATTCCGGGAGATACGGAGACGAGTGTTGTGATGACGCACTGGCGACCGTGCTACCGTGAGCCTCACAAGGAGAGATACAAGCGAGCAGCCCGAACGTCGCCATCAGCGACGCCGCCTGAAACGCAAAACTGCACATACGTCGTCTCATCATCTGACGTCTCCTGCCACCACCGCGGCTCACCAAACTGCTTAAAGGCAACTCTCTTTATACTGGTTTGTGAACGGGTTGGGCAAGTCGCACAGTGAACGCCCGTGATGTACATGTCCGATATCTCGCCCCCATGGGACGGGGGCTTTCGTCCATATGTGTTGTGGTTAAACACCTTACGTCAACACCGGACCATCCTGTGCCAGGCGTTATCGCCGTGAGTCGAGATTCCCAAAGGGTACGCCTGGATGTTATATACTGATGCGATAGTATTGTGTTTTGGATTAGCTTGTGGGAGTGCCTCTTCGGAATCATCCCCAACAGACTTTCCGACACTGGGAGGCGACCTTGTTTACCGCAGAGCGTTCGGCTCCTGAACTGCCCCGCGAACGACATACATAACCAATCAGTCCATGGAAAGACGGTCGCGTCTGGAACTGACCGTCAACAGTCCCCATCGGAGTTGCCATCATGAGAACCCGTGTCACAGCCGGCTTTACAAACCGTTGCGCGCGATTCGCCATCGCGAGCTTGTTGATTATCGGTAACATCGTCGTAGGCGGCGTCACTGGTAGCCGAGTTGCGATGGCAGCGGATCGGTCCGTTCGTGAGGCAATTGCCCGCGCTGTCCAGGAAGACTGGGGTTTGCGGGATGCAGGATTTGACGCGAACGCGGTGGGCTCACCGTCGGATCGCAATACTCACGTTGTTTCTACAACGCAAGACGCCGCCGGCGGCTGCGACGGTGTCAAGAACGGACGTTGGGGCTTTCACACGGCCAGCGGCGAAACGGACGCGTGGTGGCAGGTCGACCTGGGAGCCGATGTGCTGCTCGACCGAGTCGTGATCTTCAATCGTACGGATCGCGGCACTGCCGGACGCACTGCGAATATCCGCGTACTTGTCGCCACCGAAGCGAATCCGTCGAACTTTCAGGAGGTCTATGCGCACTCTGGCCAGACGTTCCTGGGAATGAAGGAGAACAAACCGTTGATTGTCGAGCTGAGGCAGCGAAAGCTCTCCGCTCGCATCGTCCGTCTGTCGGTTCCCGGGCGGTGCTCATTTGCACTCGATGAGGTCGAAGTCTATTCCGCAAACGTTGCCGACGGAAACGTTGCACTTCGAAAGCCCGCCAATCAGAAGAGCATCAGTCCCTACTCGTTTCCCGGGACGCTGCCAGAGGGACTTGACCGAGCCGTTCCCGGACAGGAGCAGCTCGCAGGTGTGGAATCCCGGTTTCAATTGAAGCACACTCGTATCATCGTCGAACGCGCGAAGAAACTCGCGCAGCGACTGCAGCCTGGGGCAGATCGGAAACAACTGGATCCGTTGGTCGGCGAACTCGATGCTCTCGATCGTCGTCTGAGTGTGCTCGAACAATCCAGGACTGACGTGATTGTCGATCGCCGCGCTCTGTTCTTCGAAACGTCCGCATTGGCACGACGAATTGCGTTCTGTAATCCGCGACTTGCCATCGACAGGCTTCTGTTTCTCAAGCGACACGATTCAGCGGGCGTATTCCACATGTGCGATCAGTACTACGGCTGCAATGCCGTTCCAGGAGGAGGTCTGTATGTTCTCTCGGATCCATTTGGAGCGAACCCGCAACTTGAGAATCTGCTGGAGCATTCGGTTGTCCAAAAGGGTCGCTTGAAAGGGCAGAAACTTGCGACGGGTACCTTTCTTTCCCCGGAGTTGTCCTTTGACGGAAAGACGATCCTGTTCGCCTACAGCCAGGCTGAAGCCTGGAAGAAGTACCAGGGAGAAACAGCCTACGAATGGAGTCCCGAAATCAGCTACCACATCTTTCGTTGCAATTCCGATGGCAGCGGACTGGTGCAATTGACCGACGGGGACTGGAACGACTTCGACCCTTGTTTCCTTCCCAACGGTCGCATCGCGTTCATTTCGGAACGCCGTGGCGGCTATTTGCGATGTGGCCGACACTGCCCCGTCTACACGCTGCACTCGATGACTGACGATGGCGACGACATCATCCGCCTGAGTCACCACGAAACTCACGAGTGGCAGCCGAGTGTGGCGAACGATGGGACTCTCGTTTACACGCGTTGGGACTACATCGATCGGGACACGAACATCGCACATCACATGTGGTCCTGCTTCCCGGACGGTCGCGACCCTCGCTCTTTTCACGGGAATTATCCTGTGCGTCGCGAAAGTCGGCCCTGGATGGAGATGAGCATCCGGGCGATTCCGGGTTCTCACAAATTTGTCGCCACGACTGGCGCCCATCACGGGCAGGCGTTCGGATCGCTGGTGATGATCGACCCGCTGGTCGCCGACGACAACGCGATGTCACAGCTCACCCGCCTGACTCCCGATGTCCCGTTCCCCGAAGCCGAAGGTGGAAAAGCGAACGTTCGCCGGCACTCCGCGTACGGAACGCCCTGGCCGCTCAGCGAGGACGATTACCTTTGTGTCTACGATGCGCAGGCGAAAAACCGTGGCATCTATTGGGTCGACCGTTTCGGAAACAAGGAGTTGGTCTATCGTGATCCCGAAATTTCCAGCCTGAGCCCAATTCCATTACGCACCCGGAACAGGCCTCCCGTCATCCCCGACCGGACGGTTCAGACAGCTGCAGCAAAGGCGGCCGTCCCAAGGGCTCCCCAGGCAACCATCGCGATCACGAACGTGTACGACGCGGATTTTCCGTGGCCCGAGGGGACACAGATTGAGGCCTTGCGTATCATCCAGGCGCTGCCCAAGACCACCGCCCCTCCGAATCAGCCAAGGATCGGAATCGCCAATCAGACCAATGCGCGAGCCGTGCTGGGGACCGTTCCCGTTGAGGAGGATGGCAGTGCCTACCTTGAGGCACCCCACGGGAAGGTGCTCTACTTTCAGGCTCTTGACGCGCGTGGCATGGCGGTGCAGTCGATGCGAAGTGGCACCTACCTGCACCCTGGAGAACAGATGGTCTGCCAGGGATGCCATGAGCCCAAACGTCGCACGCCGAAACTCGCGCTTGCAGCGCCGATCGCTCAACGACGCGCACCCTCGAAGATCAAACCAGAAGTCGACGGGACGAATCCATTCAATTACGTGCGTCTGGTCCAGCCAGTGCTCGATCAGAATTGCGTGGAATGTCACAAAACGAACAAAGCTCTCGATCTGACAGGCACGATTGAAGGAGGCAACGGATGGACGCGCTCGTACAACAACCTGGCGAAACACTACGGGTTCTATTTTGACGTCAGCAACGGTTCAATCAACAACGGAGTTCATGGTGGTGCCCGATCGATCGCCGGGCAGTTTGGGGCACGCGCCTCAGGTTTGCTGAAGTACCTGGGACCTGAGCATCACGGCGTCCAACTCTCCGACGAGGATTTTCACCGGCTAACGTTATGGCTTGATTGCAATTCAGAGTTCTACGGTTCCTACGAACAAACCGAGCTGCAGGCCCAGGGAAAAGTGGTGCTGCCCGTGCTGGATTGAGCGTTCGACGGCCGTGGGCAGGATCGAATGCGCCGCGCGACTCGGCGGCACGTCGCGATGCTACTATCGAGCCGCGGCGCGGCGGCGGCGGCGGAATGAAGTCGACGCGCGGGGTGCCTCTTCACAACTACCCGTTTGGGTCGTCCCCGGGGTGCGACCAGAGTTGACGACAGCGATTCACGCTGACGTGTGGCCGTGAATGGCGCTTCTTGATTGCAATTTCGTTACTCCCACGAGCCAGTATCGTTCGCGACAATAAGTGAACTGCGCTAGCGCCTTGTCACAGCCAAAAAGTGGGTTGAATCGTTCGCCGGAAAAGGGGGTCAGGTACCAAAAATGCGAAGCACCCTTCGGGCCGTTCCGGTTTTTGGTACCTGA
>JAAERP010000081.1 GCA_024230215.1 Fuerstiella sp.
CAGGTACCAAAAACCGGAACGGCCCGAAGGGTGCTTTGCATTTTTGGTACCTGCCCCCCCTTTCCGGCGAATGCTTCCACCCTGACTTTTGCCTGTGACAAAGCATTAGTCCCAGGCACACACGGAGACAGAATGTTGCGCTTGATTTGCCCGCTGACGGTTCTCGTCGCGTTGGGAGTATCCTCGGCATCCGGATAATGTCTGGAAGAGCGATCCTGGCGCGCTGAACGAAGGGCGAGATCTTTCTGAGACGCGGACTCTGGCATCCTGAGGTGGGAGCGGAAGGGGATCCTATGGCGCATCCCATGGCGCATCTGCAACGTTACGGCCGCCACGGATGGGAAAATCGTTTTGGCCAGCGCCTTCGGCAACGCCTGCGAGATGCCATTCGATATGCGACTCTTCGGACTCAGGCGGTGGTCAGAGCATCGGTTAACATTGCCAGCAGTCGATCGACTTCGCTCTGCGTTTCCGGGTCGAGACTCCATGAATTCGGTTCGCGGCGCCGATCAGTCGTGAACAGTCCACGCTTCACCAGAATGTACTTTTCGATTGCCAGAAAGCCGTCCAGTCCCGCCTGCAGTTGCAACGCGACCAGTGCACAGATGGGGAAGTAAATGCGATAGGCTGTCGCGTCGTCGTTGTTCTTCAACGCTTTCCACAAAGCCGCGATGCCATCAAGTAGATCAATGCCCGGCATCGTGCCAATGACCCCGCGGCGGAACGCATCGATCAGCAGAATGCCGCCCGAACCGTCGAACATGCAGGCACGACCGTCACTGGCGTCTCGCAGGTCAGAGATGTTCGGTCCGATGGGCGCGCCTTCCGGTTTGAACAGGACCTTCTGCGGTCCGTATTCATCCAGCAGGCGAACGTAGAAGTCTGTTGGAATCGACGCGCCAACGTATGACGACGCGTCCTGAACGATGAGCGGCACGGGAACGGCGTCTGCCAATGTGCTGAAGTAACCGTGAAGTGCGGTCAGTGGCAACGCTGTTGAAATGGGGGGGATTGCCATGATGGCGCTGCATCCGGCATCAACGGCTGCCTTCGCAAAGTAGACCGCCTGCCTGGAACTCTCCGCGCCAACACTGGCCACGACATTTCCGCGGCCAGCGGTCATCTCCACAATCAACCGATTCAATTCAACTCGTTCCTCGGATGTTAGCCGCAGGATTTCTGAAACCATTGCTGAACACACACCGTTGACGCCCTGCTGGAACGCCCAGTCGATTTCACGCCCGAGACTGTCACGGTCGATTCTGTCGTTAACGTCAAACGGAGTGTGCAGAATCGGCAGAATGCCGTCGATGTTTGATGTCACAATTGTGTTCTCCTGTTCGCTACGTGCGTGGAATTAGAGTGACTACAGCGTGAGCGAGGGACTGCGACTTGCTCTGCAGTCAGTCCGTCGCTCACGCTTCGGGTTACCAAAACCGTCTGTTGTCGGTCGTTACCAGTCGCCGACGCTGCCGTCGTTGTAGAAGACGCGTTGCGGAGTTTCCTGTTCGAACGGGTGCTTTTCTACTTCGTCTTCATTAATCGTGATTCCAAGTCCCGGCTTCGTGTTTGGTGTCACGGTTCGCGTTTTTTCATCGACGGTGAATCCTTCCTGCACAACATCATTCCGCCATGGGACGTCATTATGCACCGATTCGCAGATGATGTAGCTTGGCTGAGAAAACCCGAATTCCAGGGATGCTGCGGTGCTGACCGGTCCCTGCGGATTGTGCGGAGCGAGTGCGATTCGATATGCGTCAGCCAGTGCTGCGATGCGGCGAGCTTCCGTGAATCCGCCGCAGTGAGTGAGATCGAGTTGGCAGATCTCGCAACCACGAGCCGCAAAGAGATCTCGAAATGCGGCCAGGTGTGTCATACGTTCTCCAGTAGCGATCGGTGTCGTGACGGCCGCGTTGATGGCGGCCAGTCCTTCGATGCTTTCCGGCCAGCAGGGTTCTTCAAAGAAATAGAGCCCGTACGAATCCAACGCTTTGGCGAACTGCATGCCCATCGCTGGCGACGGTCGCGCGTGGCAGTCCACCATGATGTCGATGTTATCTCCGACAGCCTCACGCATGGCGGCAACGCACGCATCAGCAGCCTTGATCGGCTTGAGGCCTTCGACTGCCATCGTGGGAGGCACAGCCATCGATTTGAATGCCGTGAATCCATCCGCGACGGCTTGCCGGGCGAGGTTCCCAAACTGTTTCGCGTTATCGACCGGCGTCT
Source organism: Fuerstiella sp. (assembly GCA_024230215.1). Taxonomy (GTDB): domain Bacteria; phylum Planctomycetota; class Planctomycetia; order Planctomycetales; family Planctomycetaceae; genus Fuerstiella. The sequence goes on from JAAERP010000081.1 coordinate 2,230, forward strand.
CGTAAAAACTTTCCAGATTGCCGCCGCCAAGATGGCAATACAGCCGTATCGAATCTCGAACAGGTCCACCCCACAGCTTGTGACATGGAACTCCGTGGATCTTTCCGACGATATCCCACAACGCGAGATCAATTCCGGCAATTGCTGTCGATCGAGTCACTCCGCTGCCGTGCCAGAAGTGTTGCCGCCACATCATCTGCCAGAGATGTTCGACACAAGTCGGGTCCTCGCCCACCACAAGAGATGTCAGGTCTTCGATCGCGCCCACGACGCCGCGAGTGTGCCATTCCAGTGTCGCCTCACCCCAGCCGTACAGCCCCGGTTGGTCGGTGACAACTTTGACAAAGACCCAGTTGCGCATACGGGCGTGACAGACGTGTGTTTCGATTGCAGTGATTTTCATCGTGTTCCTACCAGCTTCAACTGTGGTGTGTAGTTCGAGTCGTAGGCCGAGGCCGTTGCCCTGCCGGAGCAGCGCAAACCGATCTTGTAGCTTTAGCAGTCTGTAAGAATCTGACACTCCCAATAATTATGGCTGAAGTTCCGGCAAATGTACGGTTTGCTCGATCCGGCCTGAAAATCGGCACTTGCCAGAGTGCCTTCTTTTCCGCGTTCTTAGGAACGCAGGCACAGAAACATGACTTTGTCGCCAATGTACTTGTTATTGTCACCGAAGGCAAGTATGCTGCCGGCATGTCAATCGCGACCTACATCAAAGACGACCTTGCCGCTCAACTGAGTTCGGGGCGGGAGTTGTCGGTTCAATTGACGCTTGACTCACTGGCAGAGCACTACAGCGTCAGCTTGACGCCCGTGCGGACCGCGGTCGCTGAGCTGATCGACGAAGGGTTGCTGGAGAAGGGCCCCAATCGCCGTCTGGCGATTACTGTCCCATGGCGTAAGCGAAGTCGATCGCGTCAAACGAAGCCGCCGGAGCGACCGTGTGACCTGTATGAAGTCGTCGCCAGCGACCTGGTGCAACTCAGTCTGCAAGGCGAACCGATCTATCTGCGCGAGGAAGTGACCGCCGAGAAGTACGGCATCAGCCGGTCCGCAATCCGCAACATCCTGCATCGTCTGGCCGGCGAAGGGATGCTCGATCACATCCCACGACGCGGCTGGCGTCTGCGTCCGTTTCGGCAGGACGACCTGCAGGCATTCATCGAAGTGCGTGAGGTGCTGGAATTGAAAGCACTTGAGCTGGCTCGGCCGAAACTGGATGCGGACGAGCTGCAACGCATGCTCGAATTGAATGTGCCGCCGGCGTCGTCCGGCATCTCACAGAGCGTCGATGAGTCTCTGCACGAATACCTGATCGGCACCGCTGACAATGCGTACATTAAGGATTTCTTTGACCGTCAGGGGCGCTACTACCGGCTGTTGTTTGAGTGGGAAGATCATGATGACTCTGTTGCGATTGAGACAATCCGCCAGCACCACGAGATCCTGACCGCCTTGCTAAAGAAGAACTGGTCCGCGGCGAGGAAAACGCTGTCGCATCACATCCTCGATAATCACCCGATCCTGAGCCAGGTCGAAGGCATTTCGGCACGACAGGAGTGACGCATATTTGTGATCAATGCCCACACGTCCCAGGAAAGGTCCGGACCTCCATCGAATGTGACCTCTGCAAATAGTGGAGACCACACACACCAAAGAACTTCCCCAACCCAAACTTCGTAAGGAACAAATCTCATGAGTAACTCACCGTCACGACGTACATTCCTGAAATCAGCCGGCTTCGCCACCTCTGCACTGGGCCTGGCAGGTGCATCACTCGCTCAGGAAAAGGGGCAACCGCCGAAGGATGCCAGTGGCAAAGCCATCGCCGGCTTTGAGAAAACACAGACCGATCCGAATGCATCGAAGAGCTGGCAGCCGTTTTCCGATCGTAAGATTCGTGTTGGTATCGCCGGGTATGGCCTGTGCGCGTTCGGAGCGCACTTCGGTTTTCAGAATCACCCGAACGTCGAGGTAGTAGCGGTCACCGATCTGATTTCCGAGCGCCGCGCGGGACTGGCGAAGGCTTGCGGCTGCGAGAAGACCTATCCGTCGTGCGAGGAAATGATCAAGGACGACAGCATCGAGGCCGTGTTTATTGCCACCGATGCGCCAAGTCACGCTCGGTTGGCTGTCGCCGCGCTGGAACACGGCAAACACGTGGCGTCGGCAGTGCCGGCAGTCCATGGATCGCTGGAAGACGCCGACCGATTGTTCGAGACCGTACAGAAAACCGGCCGGAAATACATGATGTTTGAGACATCATACTTCCACGCGGACCTGCATGCCTGGCATCAGGAGTACCAGGCGGGACTGCATGGAAAACTCGTCTACTCCGAAGGAGAGTATTTTCACTACTTTGGTGCTCCGTTGGGGGGATACAACCCGAAGACGAAGCAAGTCGACACCAACGGCTGGCGCAAGGGGCTGCCGCCGCAGTATTACCCGACTCACTCGAACGCCTACTACATCGGGGTGACCGGCGGGAGCTTCACTGAGGTATCCTGCATGGGCAATCCCAGCGCGGTCCCCCACCTGCAAGCGAAGAATAACGACTACAAGAACCCGTTCGGTTCTGAAATCGCCCTGTTCCGCACCAGCGAAGGCGGGATGTCGCGCATGGCGGTTTGCTGGGACATGCCGTCGGCCCACGGCGAACAGGGACGGATCTATGGACAGAAGAACGGCACGGGCAAGGTCGAAGTCAGCAGGCCCCCCCTGCCGCCGGGTGTTGGCGCCGGTGGACATGGCGGGTCGCACGGTTACCTCATGAGCGAATTCGTGGATGCCGTTCTGCGAGATCGCAAGCCACGGGTGGACGTGGCGCAGGCATTGAACATGACAGTGGCCGGTATTGTGGCCCACCAGTCGGCTCTCAAGGACGGAGAGTTGCTGAAGATTCCGCAGTACAAGCTGTAAGTATCTGGAGGCTGGCTATCCAATCCTGGAGAAAATACATGAGCAGGCATACATCCGGGAACGCTGTCGCGATTGCGGCCCTGGTGTTCACGGTTTCGATGACCGTTGGTATCGATGACGCTCCAGGGACAGAAACCAGGCGACCGAATGTCGTTCTGATGATTGCCGACGACATGTCGTGGAGGGACTGGGGCGTCTACGGTAACAGTTTCGCAAAGACGCCTCACATCGACAAGGTGGTCGCCGAGGGGTTGCGGTTCACCAACGCCTATTGCGATTCTCCCGTGTGTCATCCGTCCCGGTCCGCTCTGTTGACCGGTCAGAACATCTGGCGGCTGCGCGACGCGGCAGTATTTGGCGGAACCCTGCACAACACGTTTGACACCTGGCCAAAGCTGCTGCGGGAAGCGGGCTACGAGGTCGCGCACAGCGGCAAGGGGTGGGGGCCGGGCTACCCGGAACCGGGCGGGTGGAAAGTGCCTCCGACGGGAAAGAACGTTCGTCTGGCTCAGTTTTTGGCTGCGGGGGCAGGTAGCGAAAGGCCGTTCTGCTTTTGGTGGGGCACAACGTTGGGGCATCGCCCGTTCAGCTATCGTCCCGATGACCGACCCCTGGAAACGATCGAGATACCGCCGTATTTACCGGACACGCGCACCGTGCGAGAAGACTTCGCGGGGTACTTCCAGGAGATCGAAGTCTTTGATGCGGAAGTCGGCAAGGTCATGGAAATGCTTGAGAAGGCAGGCCCTGCGGACGAGACCATTGTGATCATCACGTCCGATCATGGCATGCCCTGGCCGCGGGGAAAGGGCAGTCTCTACGATATGGGGACACGTGTGCCGTTGATCGTTCGCTGGCCTGGGCACATCAAACCCGGTCGAGTGGTGGACGATTTCGTAAACTTCATCGACCTCGCCCCAACGATCATGGAATTGGCCGGTCTGCCCGCGAGCAGGCAAATAACAGGAAAGAGCCTGACGAAGATTCTTCGGTCGGACCAAAGCGGGACAATCGAATCCGGGCGAGACCGAGCGCATTTTGCACTCGAAGCTCATCATACCGAAGGCCCCTACCAGAGATGGCTCGGGTACATGTCCTGTCGAGCAATCCGTACGCACGATTACCTCTACATCCGCAACTATCCGCGCAAGGGCCATCCCGGATGGAGACCGCTGCAGGGCGGTCCGGCTGTCGCCATCATGCAAGAGGAAATGGCTGCGGACGAAACGGTAAGACGCAATTATCAATTGTGCTTCGGGCACCGACCGCAGGAAGAGCTCTACGATGTGAAGGCCGACCCTTATCAAATGAAGAACCTGGCCGCTGATCCCCGATTCGCCGAGGTAATGGCATCGCTGAAGAAGGGGCTGACGGATTACATGAGAACAACGGATGACCCTCGTGCAGCAGGCCGCGGCGAAGTCTTTGCGCGATATCCCATCTGGGCGGGAGGGAAGACGCAGATGGGCGGTTACAACCGCTCCGGGCAGTTGGAATTGTTTGATAAATCGAATTACGCCCAGTGGATGAAAGAGAATGTGAGTGCAATCCAAAATGGAATAGGACCGGGTGGAGAATGACGAGCAATCCGTCCTTTGGGTCTGTCGACACCGATCTGGTTAACAGCAGTCACCGATCTGCTCTAATCGAGATGAAACGACTGATGAAAGCAATCGTTCTTGTAGCAGGTTTGCTCGCGCCCGTGAGTCAGGTCCGGGCGGATGAAGGTCACCTGCTTCTTGAGAACTCGCGCATCGCCGTGGAGATCGACCGGGAAAGTGGGGCGCTACGTTCGACTCACGACAAGCAACAGGATGAGGTCTACCCGCAGGCCGGCATCGGTTTCGAGGTGATGACCACGAAGGGGATCCTGCGGTCTGAGAGAGCTTCAGCGGCCAGCGCAAAGACGGGCCAGGTGAAGCTGCAGTTTTCCGGAAATGGGTTGGACATCGCGCTGCATTATCGTCTCGGTGCCGGCGACCACTTCATTGAGAAGTGGCTCGATATCAGAGCCTCGGACGGCAAGTCGTATTTCCTGAAGTCCGTGGTTTTGGAGGACATGACCTCGGAATCGTTTTCGCAGATCCACTTCCACGATGACAACACGATCTGGCATTGCCCGATCAACCTGTTTTTGCGCGGTGAAAATGGCGGTTGTTTCGCGGGAATTGAATACCCATACTGGGAGTTGACGCAAAACGGCAAGGAGGGCTTCAGCCTCGGCTACACGCCGAATTACCAGGCTGCGGCGGCGGAAGTGAACGTCAGCGAGAAGTACTTCATCGGCGTTTACCGAATGGAAGGCATCCACCGTGTTTCGCAGGGACCCTATCCCGGACGCGGGCGCTACCCTTTGATAAGTTCCTTCGGTGGGCTGAAGCAGCATTTCAAAGGAGGGGTGCCAAATCCCATCAAGGACGTACCGCTGGAAACGCTGGACTGGGGCGAAGTCTGGGCGATGAAGGCGTTCATGCGGCATGTTCTGCCCAACGATCTCACGCTACCCGAAGAAGGCTACTGGGTTTGGCAAAACGGCTGGTGGGCCGGGCTCTGGGATGTCAAGCCGTCGATTCTTGATTACCTCAGGAAAGCGGGTATCCACGATGTAATGACTGCCCACACCTGGTACGGGCGCGGCGTGCATCCACTAAGCCCGCCTTATATTGACAGGATGCGCAGCACACCCATGGGCTTTCCCAAAGATGCCGGGATCGCCGGAATGCCGGGGCCAGGCGCCATCACCAAAGGCCTGGACCATGCGGATCAAGCCAAAGCAAAAGTCTATCTCGACAACTTCAAAGAGCAGGAATACACGCGGGATTTTGTCTTACCGAAGGCCATGGAGACATTTCATCAATACGGCAAAAAGATCGATGTGCATGTCAACAGTTTCTCGATCGCCTCTGTGTATTTTGAGGATCATCCAGAGTGGGCGGCCATCGATGAAAACGGTAACGTCTGCCAGTATCTGTTCGGCCGGAAAGCTTCATGCTTTGCCTGTGATGAGTACGCGGAGCACATGTTCAACATTACCGATCACGTCTTCAGGAAATACAAGCCTCGCTGGTGGGGATGGGATGGGCGTTGGTTGAGTTTCTGGGAGGTGGGCCATTACCGACCCGGGACCAAAGGTGCCGGGCCGGATCCCTGCTACGCCAAAAACCACGGTCATCTGCCTGGCGACAATCGCTACAAGGAATGGAGGAACATCCTGACCTTCCTGAAGAAAGTAAAAGAGCGTTATCCGAAAGTCTGCCTGGAGTCGTATTACGGTCTGCACCGTGGCGGCCCCTGGGCTCTGCGACATCTGGATTCTGCCTATCACTACTATGAAACCCACGGTGCCGACATGAATCGTCTGCAGAGCTGGCACCAGCAGAACGATCGCTTCCGACCTGTCTACAGGAACTCCCTTGATCTGTTCGGTAAAGATCCGAAGAGCTTTCGCTTCAACGTGATCGCGGGGCTCAGCATTGCGAGCTACTGCATGATCGGACAGGCCTATCCGCAGTTCGCAGTAAAGGAGAACCGCGACTTTTTTAAGAAATGGAGAGCCTGGGCCACGAAGAACCTCGACTACCTCACGGTGAAACGCGACCTGTTTGACAGTCCCGGCCATTTGCCGCTGGACGGCAGCGCCCACATCATCAACGACCGTGGTTTTCTGTTTCTCTTTCGCGGCGGTTTCGACGCAGGGCGCAATCAAAAGATGGCTCTTCGGGCATCAATTCCTGTGAATCGCTGGCTGCAACTGGAAGAGAATCCTAAGGCACTGTACCAGATCAAAGAAATCTATCCGCGCGACGGGATCGGCCTGGGCATTTACAAGTATGGGGAGGAATTCCTGTATGACATGCCCGAGGATTCAGCTGTGATTCTCTCGCTGGAACCGGCACCCGGCGGAATTCAGCCCGCGCGTCCGGCTGTGAACGATCAACAGGGCAGGATGCCTGTCGTCGCTGCTTTTTCTTCAGAGATACCTACAAAGGCAAATTGATGAGGTCACACACCCCTTTTTTCCCGTGGAAGACAGAAGTGTCCTGCGACACTTGAATCGGCACACGCAGTGCCTGCGATTTTACAAGAGCATAAGCAATCGACGTATCGATCCACGATCGTCTGAAGGAGTGCTGCAATGAAGCCATACGGCCTGAACGATAAACAATTAGAACAGTACCGCGAAGAAGGGTTTGTCGTGGTCCCCGAGTTATTCGCGCCAGGGGAACTTTGCGCGGCTGAAGTTGCCATCGACGTCTTGACCCAACGAGCCGTCAATGATCCGGCTAACCTCGCCGACGTACTGGAATTAGAGCCGGAATCAGTCGACGGCAAGCGAATACCCCGCCGCATTTACAACCCCTTTCTCGCTCACGAGGGATTCCGCTCGATCGCCACGCATGAAAAACTGTTGGGCTGCATCGAAGATCTCGTGGGGCCGCACATCGACATTCAGCACAGCAAATTGAACATGAAACCCGCACACGTGGGTTCCGTCGTGGAATGGCACCAGGATCTTCCGTTCTTCCCGCACACGAATGATGATCTTGTCACAACGTTGGTCTATTTCGATGATGCGACGACGGACAACGGCTGCCTGCAGGTGATGCCGGGAATGCACGGCAGTTACCTTGAACATGTTGACCAGGACGGTTATTTCACCGGCATGATTTCGCAGCAGCTCGATGCAACGCCGGTTCCGTTGGAGGGCAAGGCAGGGAGCGTCATCTTCATGCATCCGCTGACGCCACACGGCTCGCTGCCAAACAGGTCGCCGAACGCACGACGGACGCTCATTTTCCAGTTTCGAGCATCCGATTCGTTCCCAATCTACTTCGGTGAATTGACGCATCGAAACGAACAGACCGCAGTGCATGTTCAAGGAGACCAGCCGCGCACCGCGCGCTTCGGCGGACCGACGCCTGTCTTACCGCTGCTGCGTGATGCAATCGTGTCAATCTATAACCTGCAGGAAAGGTCGAAGGCGAAAGGTGCGAAGCGGCCCGAGTTCGCTACAGAAGACAAAGACGCGAAGAAGGAGAAGCCGCCCCATGAATAGCGATGAAACAACCCGGAATAACGACGTGGTCGGCGTGGTTGGACTCGGTGGGCTGGGTCGCGGTATCGTGGCCTGTTGCCTTGCACGTGGATTTACAGTCGTCGGGATCGACCGCGAGCAGAGCAACCGCCAGCGGCTGAGTGTTTATCTCCCTGAAGCACGAGCGCAGTGTGTAGAGGCGGGCGTCATCGATGCCGATGATCCCTCGGACTGGCAAGCACGCCTGGAACTGTCCAGCGATCTCGCATCCATCGGCCGGGCGTGCCTTGTGATCGAAGCGATTCCGGAGCATCTTTCATCCAAGAGGCAATTGCTTCAGGAAATCGAGGGAACCATCGCTGCGGACGTTCCCATTGGCAGTAACACATCGGCCTTTCCGATCACGGCATTACAGGCAGGATGCAAACATCCCGAACGTATCTTCGGCATGCATTGGTCCAGCCATGGGCATATAACGCGATTCATGGAGTTAACGCCGGGTGAACAGACCTCGCCAGAGACCATGGCGCTGGCCGCAGCGATGGCGGTGCGACTCGGCAAGGAGACGGCTGTTCTGAAGAAAGATGTTCCGGGATTTCTGTGCAACCGCATTGCATACGCGATGTATCGCGAGGCCGTTTACCTGCTGGAATCGGGTGTTGCAGATGCCGCTTCCATTGATCGGTCGTTCCGAAATTCCGTCGGCCTGTGGGCGGCAATGTGCGGCCCGCTGCGCGTGATCGATGTGATGGGCGGCGGCGCCTTCTACGCTGAGTCGATCAAGGGCGTCTTGCCGACGCTTGCGAGTTCGACTGAACTGCAGGCAACCCTTCAATCATTCATTGATCAGGGTGCCCAGGGCCCGAAAAACAACATTGGCTTCTTTCCTTACGCTGATGGCGATGAAGCCGACTGGGCTAGAAGGTTCACCGCGGCCATTCTCGCCACCAAGCATTATCAGGACCAATTTATTCCTTGTGATAATCTGGAATAGAACACGGTTGCCATAGTGCACTGTAAATCGCATTAGCCTCGCTGTTGGGAAGAACACATGAAGAAACATACATCGGGAATTTGTGCTGCGGTTGGGATCTTGGTGGCTACGGTAGCGATGAGCGCCGCCAGCGCCGAGGCGGTTGACTGGAAGTCCTTGATGACGGTTGCCCCGCAGCAACGTGATGCGCAAGGCAACCTGCTGCCGCTGCAGTCGTATGATGAAACGATTCGGCGCGGCATGTCATTCGTTCTCGACAATCACTTGAAGTGGTTCAAGGGACCGGCGGACACGCTCGTTGACGAAAAAGGGAAGACTCAGATGCCGTGGGTCTACTATTCCAATTTGCAGCACAACGGCGCGCCGTTTCCAGGTTCAGTAGACCGCTTTGTCTCTTACCCCGCCTTTCACCATTCGCTGATGATCCGCACGCTCATCGGCTACTGGCGATACGCGAAAGATGACCGAGCCCTGAAGGAGGCTGTGAAGCTGGCGGATTGGAATATCGCCCACAGCACACCCGGTGACTGGGCCTACGCGAATCTGCCCTACAGTACATTCCAGGAAAAGAAGCCCGGCGGTTTTCGCGACAAGACCGGCCTGATGCCGGACAAGGCGGCCATCATGGCGCTCGCCTATCTCCAGTTGCACAAGGCCAGTGGTGAGGTCAGGTTTCTAAGAGCAGCCGAAGCCATCGGCCATACGCTCAGCCAGCGGCAGCGTCCCAACGGAACCTGGCCATTCCGCGTCGATCCGAAAACCGAGAAGGTTATTGAAGAATACACCAGCAGCGTGATCTATGCCGTGATGTTGTTCGAGAAGCTGGACGCGGCCAACGGCAATCACAAATACAAGGCCCATCGAGACCTGACGTGGAAATGGCTGCTGGGCGGTCCAATCAAAACCAGGGAGTTTCGTGGGTTCTACGAGGACATCCCGGCAAGCACGAAGGGCCGCACAAATTACGATTGCCTCGACACGATTCGTTACCTGCTTGCCAATCGCACGAAGGACAACGGCTATCTTGATATTGCGGTCGAGCTCAATGCCTGGGTCGAAGAGGTCTTTCTGGACAAGATCAAAGGCTTCGAGCCGGCCGAGGGGATTCGCGAGCAATTGCAGTGCAACGTAGTGATGGGCACCCACAGCCTCAACTGGGCATCCATGCTGCGGGAACTGGCGGAAGCTACGGATGACAAGAAGATGCGGCAGCGCGCCATCCAGACCGCCAACTACATCACCTACTACCTGCAGCCCGACAACCGGATCGTGGTTGGCTTCGAATATCATCAATGGTGGTACAGTTGCCACACGGGCGTGGTGCTGTATTTGCTCGACTTTGTCGAGGCAGTTCACCCCGGCTCATCGGACGATCAAAGACGCACGAAAGAGTCAATCGTCAACAACACCGACTGGGTGGACACAAGAGGTCGGCCGATCCAGGCTCATGAAGGCGATCTTGCGAAGTTCAACGGCGTCTTTTACTGGTACGGCAGCAGCTACGCGAAGAACCCGAAGGGCAAGTTCGACATCGCCGACGGGCCGGTGTGGAACGGAGTGCAGGTTTACCGCTCCACCGACCTGAAGAATTGGGAATACCGCGGCGTCTGCCTGCCGCGGCCGAAGAACGGCTGGGGGGAACTGGGTGCCACCGGCCGGGCGCACGTCATCTATAACGAGAAAACGAAGAAATACGTGATGTGGTACCGCTGGTACCTGCACGTCCCCGCGTCCTTCCTGATGGTGGCCGTGGCGGATCAACCTGAAGGCCCGTTCACGTCACTAGGTCCGCGCGAGATGGGCACATCCAACGGTTTCGCATCGGACATGAACGTCTTTAAGAATGATGATGGTAAGGGCTACGTGATCTACTGCGACCATGGCGAACACGGGGTCGAGGGCAGAAACAGTACCTACGCAATTCGCATCGACAGCCTGAGCGAAGACTATCTCTGCAGCAATCAGGATGGGGTGTATGTTTTCGAGAAAGGCTGTGAAGCGCCCGCTATGGTCCAGCACAAGGGCAAGTACATCGCGGTCGCGTCGGGCGTGCACGGGTGGGCTGGAACTGAGACCGTATGTGCTGTGGCCGAGTCCCCGCTGGGACCATGGAAGAAGCAGGAGAATGTCAGCGAGAACAGCACCTGGAGTTCTCAAGTGACCGATCTTATCTACCTGCACGAGTCCGACACCGTGATGACGCTGTGCGATCAGTGGTGGATCCCGGATAAGTCAGACATCAATAAGTCACGCTATCTCTTTCTCCCGCTGTATTTGGAACCGGAAACCGGCAAAGTGAAGATGAGATTCGTCGAAAAGTGGAACCCTCTCAGTGCGCAGAACAATGAAAGGGGCAGAGAATAATGGGAGTCGAATCATTTCCACTGGCGCCGCTGGATTATCTGGCGATCGGCGGCTTCTTCGCGATGCTGTCAGTCGTCGGCTATCTGGCCGGACGGGGCGAACAGTCGGGCAGCACCGAGTATTTCCTGGCCGGGAAGAAACTCCCCTGGTACGTCGTCGGCGGGTCGTTCATCGCCTCGAATATCAGCAGCGAACAGTTCATTGGAATGATCGGTTCGGCGGTCGTGTTCGGTGTCTGCGTGTCGATGCTGGAGTGGGGTAACGTCATTACGTTTACGCTGCTGATCTGGTTTTTTATTCCCTTCCTGCTGTCGGCCAAAGTCTTCACGACACCGGAGTATCTGGAACTCCGCTTCAACGCCACTCTGCGACAGATCTTTGCCATTGTCACGGTCATCAGCAACGTGGTCGCTTTCCTGGCTGCGGTCCTTTACGGCGGCGGGCTGGCGCTTGAAAATCTGTTTGGCTGGGATCCCTGGTTCGCCGTCATCGCCCTGGGAATCGTTGCCGGGATGTGGGCGATCTACGGTGGATTGTCCAGCGTGGCGTGGACCGATCTATTGACGGTCGTGGTGATGATCATGGGAGGTCTGATCGTCACGGTACTTGGTCTTTCCGAACTGGCCGGCGATCACGGATCGCTGGTCGATGGTTTTCGTACGATGATCGAGCGGAACCAGGCGACTCAGGGCGCCTGGGCTGAGGCAGTGAACGTCAATACGAATAATCTCGCGGGCGGAGATGCAGCTTCGTACGATCGCCTTTCTCTGTTTCAGGGAGCGACGCATCCGGTGGTGCCCGCGATCAGCTTTCTGCCTGTTATCTTCTCGGTGAGCGTCTGGTACAACGTGCTGAACCAGTTCATGATCCAGCGAGTGCTCGGGGCAAGAAGCGAATATGACGCCAGGATGGGGATCGTGTTTGCCGGGTGGATCAAGGTCTTCCTGCCAATGATCACCGTCCTGCCCGGGATGATTCTATTCGCGCTGCATCCGGAGATTTTGCTGGGACCATGGGAGCAGGTGAAGCCTGAGGCCGACAAGGGTTATGTGCAGATGATCCAGTCGCTCGTGCCGGTCGGGCTGCGTGGCTTGTTGCTTGCGGCGCTCTTTGGAGCGATCCAGTCGACCGTCAATTCGGTGCTCAACTCGACCTCCACGATCGTGACCCTGGACATCTACAAGCGGATGTTCCGCCCCGAAGCGTCTGATCGGCAGCTGGTGAGAGTCGGCGTGATCTCGTCGGTGATCATCCTGGCCATTTCCATCGTGCTGGGTGGATTCGTCGGCCAGCTCGGCGGCAGCCTGTTTGAATATATCCAATCGCTCTATGCGTTTTTCGCCCCTCCTTTTGCTGCGGTCTTCGTACTTGGCATTCTCTGGCGACGGATCAACGGCGCCGGCGCCCTGGCGGCGGTTGTCTCGGGGTTCGCCCTTGGTATCGTAATCAAGCTCTACATGAACCTCGCTGCCGAGCCTCCCGGATGGTTGGTGCCCTACGCTAACCAGGCATCGATCAACTGGTTCTTCTGCCTGGCAGTATGTACTGGAGTGAGCCTGCTGACTTCCCCTCCCAGGGCTGAGCAGGTGACCGATCAACTGACTTTCAGCTGGCGCAGGATGAATATCTTTGATGGCCTCGGCGACCGCTGGTACACAAGCGTTGTGACCTGGTGGGGATTGTTCATCGTGACGATTCTGGCACTGTCCGTCCTGTTCTCCGGTTTCGTTCTATGATAGACCGAAGCGAGATCGCAGGTGATGGGCCTGTTGGAGCAGTGTACTTATTGTCGTGGACGATACTGGCTCGTGGCAGCAACCAAACTGCTGACGATGTCGAACACCATCACCAAAAACGCGGAAGATGATGGCGAGCTTTTTCACCACGATGTCGGCGTGCTTGCCGGTAACAGGAGTCTTACCATCAATACTCAGGCCGAAAACTAAGCCAATATGTCCTGGACGACGTGCGATGGTTCCACACCAGTGAGGCGAAAATCGAGACCCTGGAATCGATGGGTGAAACGTTCGTGGTCGATGCCCAGCAAATGGAGAATCGTGGCGTGCAAATCGCGAACATGCACAGGGTTTTCGACCGCGTTGTAACTAAACTCATCGGTCCCGCCATGCGTCATTCCTGGCTTTATGCCACCACCTGCCATCCACATCGTGAAACAGCGAGGATGATGATCGCGTCCTCCTTCAGGGCTATCCCACTTCCCCTGTCCGGCAACACCGCGGCCAAATTCACCGCCCCAGACGACGAGTGTCTCGTCTAACAAGCCGCGTTGTCTGAGATCAGTGACCAGCGCGGCGCTGGCTTGATCGGTGTCTCGGCACCGTGCCACACACCATGAGTTCAGGCGACTGTGATGATCCCAATCGGGGTGAAACAACTGCACGAATCGTCCGCCACGTTCGATCAAACGTCGTGCCTGTACGCAATTCGCTGCATAACTGCCTGGCCGGCGTGAATCGAGACCATACATCCTGAACGTCGAAGCCGGTTCGTCACTCAGGTCCGCCAGTTCGGGAATACTGCTTTGCATCCGCCAGGCCATTTCGTATTGTCGGATACGGGTCTCAATTTCGGGGTCGCCCGTCTGCTGGAAACGCATCTGGTTCAGCTCAGCAATGCCGTCCAGCATGTCCCGACGCACGTTGCGAGGCAATCCATCCGGATCGCGGAGATACAGCACGGGCTCTTTGGCATTTCGCAGTTTCACGCCCTGATACCTTGACGGCAGGAAACCACTGCCCCAATAGTGATCGTACAAGGGCTGGTCGCTGGGTCGCTTCATCCTGGAAATCAACACCACGTAGTCGGGGAGGTTCCTGTTCTCACTTCCAAGTCCATAGCTTGTCCAGGCGCCCAGGCTTGGTCGTCCCGGAATCTGATGGCCGGTAAGAAACTTTGTCATTGCCGGTGCGTGGTTGATCTGATCGGTGACCATTGATTTGATGAAACATAGATCGTCGACCACTTTGGAATGGTGCGGCAGCCACTCGCCAATCGTCGCGCCACTCTCGCCGTACTGTTGAAATCTGGTCCGCGACGGCATGATCAGCTGTTTCTGATTCGCGGTCATCGTCGTCAGGCGTTGTCCCTGTCGCACACTGGCGGGCAGTTCCTTACCGGCCCAGTTCTTCAGGCCCGGTTTGTAGTCGAATAGCTCGATCTGGGATGGACCGCCAGACTGCGTGAGGAAGATGACGTTCTTCACTTTGGGTTTGTGGTGCGGTAGCCCGGCAAGTCCAGGGCCGAGTACCTCACCACCGGGAGCCGACTGCTCAAGCAGTTCTAACGCCATAGCACCGAGACTCAGTCCGGCGGAGCGATTGAGGAACTGACGGCGCGAGACGTCGTTCGGCATTAACTCACCTTCCTGTCTTGAATCATTCATGTGTCATTGCCTCATCCAGGTTGTAGATCATGCTGGCTACGACCATATAGGCCGCCAGTTCCTGTGGACGGTCACCGCCACGTTTTTCCGGCTGACCCAGATCAAGTAGTTGGTGAGCGTCTGCTGTCGTGTCTTGATAATGTGCCAACGCGGATTTCCATTTCGACTGCAACACCTTCACTTCCAGTGTTGATGGAGTTCGCGACAGGACGTCCTGAAACATTCGCGTTAGTTTCAGCTGCGACGATCCGCCATTGGCCTGAGCCCTTCGAGCCAACTCACGCGCAGCTTCCAATTGACTTTGATCGTTCAGCAGTGTGAGTGCATGAAGCGGCGTGTTGGTCAGCCGTGGTTGCACTTCGCAGACTCGACGTTGCGAGCTGTCGAACAGGAACGTTGGCGCGGCGCTGCGGCGCCAGAACGCGTAGAGCGTGCGGCGATGTTGTGTAGCGCCCTGGCTGGGTTCGTAGCGAAATCGCTCCATGAATATTTCCGCCCAAACGCCGTCGGGCTGATAGGGCATCACAGGCGGTCCACCGATTGCCGGATTGATCAGGCCACTCGAACGCAGCGCCGCGTCTCGAATCATCCAGCTCGGCAAACGAAAACGGGATCCGCGGGCCAGCAGGCGGTTGTCCGGATCATGCTCCAGCATTTCCTTTGAGCACCGGCTGTCCTGACGATATGTCTCGCTGGTTACAATCAGTCGCTGAATGTGTTGCAGGTTCCAGTCGTGTTCCATCAATTCGACGGCCAGCCAGTCGAGAAGATCGGGGTGAGTCGGCAGTTCACCCTGCAGCCCAAAATTGTCCGCTGTCCGCACCAGTCCGTGGCCAAAGCACATTTGCCACAGGTGGTTCACGACCACTCGCGCGGTCAACGGGTTTTCCCGCGATACAAGCCAATTCGCCAGATCGATCCGCGATAGTGGCTGCGTTTGTAGTCCAGAGTTTTTCTTTGTAAATGCATCGATTGCCAGGGGAAACGACCGGCCGACCTGTTCGCCCTTCTTGTCCCAAACTCCTCTTTGCAGCACGTGGGTAGTTCGAGGATCCCTGCTCTCTGCCAACACCATCACATTCAAGTCACCCGCGGCTTTCCGAACTTTAGCCAATTGTCGACTGGCTAGATCGAGTTCACCCCTGGCTCGCTGATATTCAGAATGCGGAAAGAGAAACTGGTCCAGAAGACGCTTCCGCAGTTTGGAATCCACCTCCGTAACAGTGTTCGGTTTGGCAGCGGCCAATTCTGCCAGCGGCATGGAGCCAAGTGATTGCACCGCAGAACCTGGCTGGTCTGTGAGCGACACGCGGAACCGACCGATGTTCGCGTTGCCCTCCGTGGAACGATGCAACATGACAAAGATCAGCTCTTCGTCGCCGGTCAGTTGCAGCGGCCTGGTAAGTGCAAACACCGCGGTATGTGTTTTGGTTGCATCGTGGCCCGCTGTCGTCCAGCCATTGCGAGGGTCGTCGTCCAGCGTGTCTTTGACGTTGCCGTAGTTTCGTCCCTTCGCCTCTTTCTGAACGTCTGCCACCGCGCCGGCGATGGCGACGTCGCGTTCCTGAGATTGCCCCTTTTGCCGTACAAGCAGCTTCACGTTCGTCAATACGAATTCGCCTGTCGCGCCCCGCGATAATTTGCCGTCGGTATGCGTCTCGTGCGAAAACACTTCCAGCCGTACGCCAGTCACCTGCGAAAGACGCGAACTGGCCACCACGCGATAGTCGTCCTGCCCTGGCGTCGGCCCACTGGCCTGAATGGCCCCATCGTCCTGCCTGACCAGGACAGTTCCTTCCGCAGACTCCAGAGAACCTGGTTGTAACACTTCCCACGACTGAAAACCGTCTTTCACCCCACGAATCCGGTCCGCCAGCCAAGGGGCAAACTCTTTTGTTGCCCTCTCGCGAGCGGCGGCTTCAATGGGCTTGCGACGGTCGACTACGGCCTGGGCTTCCTGGACGGCTCGTTCAGCATATGGCGATTTGAATTTCATGAATGGTCTGGCAGCACTGCCCGCTTTTCCGTCTTCATCGATACTGTCGAAGAAAGCAAACAGACTGTAATACTCTCGCTGAGAAATCGGGTCGAACTTGTGCGAATGGCATTGGCAACAACCAAGCGTCAAGCCCAACCAAACGGTGCCTGTCGTGTTGACGCGATCAATCACGTAGTCAATTCGCGACTCTTCCGGATGCCGGCCGCCCTCGCCGTTGGCCATATGGTTGCGATGAAAACAGGTCGCCAGTCGTTGCTCGGGAGTTGCATCCGGCAGTAAGTCTCCGGCAAACTGCTCACGGGTAAACTGATCGAACGGCATGTTCTTGTGAAACGCCTGAACCACCCAATCTCGCCACGGCCAGTTGTTGCGAGTTGCGTCAGCTTGATAACCGTCGGTGTCCGAGTAGCGGGCTGCGTCCAGCCACCAGGTCGCCATGCGTTCGCCGTAGTGTTCTGACTGCAGCAATCGGTCCACGAGTCTGGCGTAGGCGTCGGGGGATTCGTCATTCCGGAAGGCTTCAACTTCCTGCCAGGTCGGCGGAAGTCCCGTCAAGTCAAAGGTCACTCGGCGGATCAGCGTGTGCTTCGCCGCGACATTTGACGGCGCGAGATCTTCTTTCTCCAATCGCCTTTGCACGAAGGAATCGATCGGGTGAAGCATAGGCAAAGGCAACTCGGCGCGAACGGGTTTCTCAAATGCCCAATGGTTGCCCCACACTGCTCCCTGATCGATCCATTGGCGAAACGTAGAGATCTCTTTCCTGCTGAGCGGCCTGCGATGAGAATCGGGCGGCGGCATCTGCAGATCAGGGTCGTCACTGTTCAACCGCTTCAACAGTTCGCTCAACTCCGGCTTACCTGGCGTCAGGACGGCGTAGTCTCCACGGTCTTCCAGGGGCGATGCTCGCTGGTCCAGACGAAGGTCCGCTTCACGATTTGACGCGTCAGGACCGTGGCAGTGGAAGCACCGGTCCGAGAGAATCGGCAGAATGTCGTGGCTGAAGTTTACTAAGTCCCCGCCTTGCGCGACCTGCACCATGATCAGTGGCGATAGAAACGCCGCGAACGACAATGGGAGAAGAAACAGGCGAAAGAATTCGTTCATGAGACGTCACCGAGGAGGGATGCGGTGTGCAATTCTGCCGGGAGTGCAATGTAGGTGAAGTGAAGTGTAGTTGACGACCGGACCTGAGTCCTGGACTCCACACGCCGTCTTTGGTAGGTTTTGACCATGAGCGATTCATCGGTGCAACGATTTCAGAAGAGTTTTTTCCAACAAAACCCCTTAGCCGAGTCGATTATCTCGCTCTTCGAGTCGTTGCCTCAAACGTACTTCTACGCCAAAGACACGGAAAGTCGTTTTGTCAAAGTTAACCAGCCTTTCCTCGAGAATCACGGATTGTACGACGAGTCCGATGCGATTGGGAAAACCGACCGCGATTTCCATCCGCCCCTGTTGGCAGAGGCGTACATCGAAGAAGACCGGCGAGTCATGGCCAGCCGGCAGTCGTTGTCGGGCCAGGTGTGGCTTGTCTTCCAGCGCCGACGCCTCCCGCGATGGTACGTTTCCACCAAGGCACCACTGTTCGACGCTAACAACGACGTCATTGGGATCGCCGGCGCAATGTACCGCATTGAGCAGCGGAAGGAATTAACACGCCATTTCCAGGAGCTACTGCCGGTCGTGCGTCATATCGAATCTCATTTTGCCGAGACAATTTCCATGGCCGAGATGGCGGAATTGGCGGGGCTCTCGTCGACTCACTTCAATCGTCGTTTTCGTCAACTGTTGCGAATGACGCCGATGCAATATCTGCGGGCAGTGCGGATTCAGGCAACGCAACAAATTCTCATAACGACCTCCAGGGATCTCGCCTCCATTGCACTTGCAGTCGGGTACACCGACCAGAGTCATCTGACGAAACGATTCCGACAGGTGACAGGCATGACTCCTGCTGCGTATCGAAAGCGATTTGTAGAATAGAGGCCAGCGATCGTGATTCGCACTCCGCCCGAAGCAATGTCCGGTTGATGCGCATGTTCCGGTCTGATCGTGAATCTCATTCATCTCATCACGGCTGAAATCAACAGACGGCGTTCCATCTTCTCCCCTCTTCACCTTCTGCTTGATCGCCGACTTCAACTCGGTGTGAGCAGGGCAAGAGTCAACTAAGTGCTTAACAGGCCCAAGCCGGTTTCTGAATCTGAGCATCCGGAGGATTGCAAACCCGGATGACGCATGGCAACTATCGCCGAGTCTCCTTGGGGGAGACTACAAGAAAAAATTCAGAACGGTTGTGACAATCTCCGGATTCGACCCTACTGTACGAAAACGATTCAATCTTCCGAAGATGGCCCAATGCAGCAGGAAACGATTGAAAACACACTCAGCGGAGAGAATCCAGAAATCTGGATAGATTCAGTGACACCCTTCGGCTTCGTGTGGGCGAACAGATGGCCGACTCGTGCGACGACGGTCTCCGCGGTGATAAGTAAAATCAATGAACAACCAATGAGACTTCAATTGCAGTTGGAAGATTCAACTCACGGTCAAGCACATTTTTATTTGTAGAAACTCCTATGCAAAGACGCGAATTCCTCAAGTCAACGACTTTGGCGGCATCAAGTTTTGCCTTGCCAGCCTTCCATCGCAATGCTCTCGGTCTTACTCCCAACCAACAGATCAATGTTGCTATGATCGGTTGTGGCGGTCGCGGAGGAAAAAACTTAGCGTCCTTTGGTCCCCTTGCCAATATATGCGCTCTGACGGACGTCAATACGGTAGGCAAGACAGTTGAAGGTGCACGCGAACTCTATCCCCAGGTTCCGTTCTTCACCGACTACCGTAAAATGTTCGACAAGATGAGCAAGGAGATTGACGCGGTCGTCGTCAGCACACCTGACCATTCACATTTTGCGGCGACCAAATGGGCACTCAGTTTGGGGAAACCTGTTTACACGGAAAAACCGCTTTGCCGTACGATTGGCGAAATCCGCGATCTTCAAGCGGCGGCGGCGAATGCGAACGTGGCGACTCAAATGGGAAATCAGAGTTTCTCGAACGATGGTATTCGTGTTTGTCGCGAATGGATCGATGCGGGACTTATTGGAAAAGTACGCGAAGTTCGACTATGGACAAACCGTCCGAGTCTTAGTTGGATGTCGGGGGATCGCTCACGAATGCCCAGTGCCGAATCGATTCCTCAAGGATTTGATTGGCAACTTTGGCTCAACACGGCCCCCGACACGGCCTACAGCCAACGATTGGCACCCGGTTCATGGCGATCGTGGTGGCGATTCGGCAGCGGAGCTTTGGGAGATATCGGTTGCCACATGATGGGCATCCCGTTCTACGCACTCGGCTTAAAGAACCCTTCGGTCATCAAAGCGGAAAGCGTGCGCGCGACATCATTTTCCGTCGCCCTGCAGGAGAAAGTGACTTACCAGTTCGCTACGTCCAGTCAGGGAAATCCAGTCAAGATGACCTGGATCAGCGGTTTTAGAAACTGTGATGCCGATGGAGTATTTCCCAATAACTTCGACAAACGGTTTCTTCCAGAGCTGCCGAAGGAATTTACAGGCGACTATCGATCGATTGTCACCAACGGACAGTTTATCATCGGTGATCAAGGGGTTATTTATATTCCGAAGATGCATCTGAGCAAACGTCCGGTGCTGCTCCCGGAGGAAAAATGGAACGACGTACAGGATCGACTCCCCGAACCGAAATATACTCGGTTCCTTCCACACGCCGAAAACTTCTTACAGGCGATCCGAGGTGAGATTCCAAAGCCCGCTTCCTCATTTGACGTATCGGGGAAATTGGCAGAAATCGTCCAACTAGGTAACCTGGCAATTCGCAGCGACAAATCGATCGTCTGGGATGCAGTCAACGAGGCGTGCGTTGGCAACTCCGATGCAACCTCTTTGGTTCGACAGGAGATCGCACATCCAGGCTTTCTACCCGGATGACCCATGGCAACTATCGCCGAGTCTCCTTGGGGGGAGACTATGAGAAAAATTCAGAACGGTTGTGACAATTTCCGGATTCGACCCTACTTTCGAAAACGACTCAATTCTCGGAAGATGGCCGAATGCAGCAGGCAACGATTGAAAATATACTCAGTGGAGACCTCGACGCGTACGAAGCGGTGGTCCGGCAATACCAGGGAGTGCTGCTGGGGTACGCGGCAAATCGGCTGTCCGATATAGATGCCGCGCAGGAAGTCGTTCAGCTGACGTTCATTCGGGCGTATGAGCAGTTGAACGAGTATCAGCCGGAACGTGATTTCGGAGTCTGGCTGTGTGTGATCTGCAAGCACTTCATTCTGACCGAGCTGGAACGTCAGCGGCGGGAATCGCGGAATCTGAAAA
>JAAERP010000082.1 GCA_024230215.1 Fuerstiella sp.
AGTCTGCACACTTATTGAACGAGTGGTCTAACCGGCCTGGCGTAGTCTGCCGACGATTCGTTCGAAGTCATCGTTGGACCCAAAATGAATCACAATCTGACCAACGTCCTGTTTCTTCAGCTTGATGTCGATCCTGGCCGCCAGGTGCTCTCGCAGATGATCCTGCAGTGACAGGACGTGAGGCGTCATTTTCGGCCCTACCGAAGCTGCAACGTGTGCTGTCGATTCACTACTCGGTGCAGGCGTCTTCAGCATGGCCCGCACGGCCTCTTCTGTCTTGCGGACAGACAGTTGCTGTTCTTCAACCTGCCTGGCCATTTCCACCTGAGCGTCTGCAGGCAGCGGCAACAGGGCTCGTGCATGCCCACCGGAAATCCCGTTCTTACGAATTGCGACCTGTACGACTTCCGGCAGTTCCAGCAGTCTCAGCATGTTGCTGATGGTGGATCGATTCATGCTCAACTGGCGAGCCAGGTCTTCGATTGTACCGCCGAACGCTGCAAGGTAATCCTTGAACGCCTGAGCTTTTTCGACGACGTTCAGGTCCTGTCGCTTCAGGTTCTCCTCGATTGCTGCTTCAAAGACATGCTGGTCTTCCAGTTCGACAACGCGACAGGGGACGGTCTCCATTCCTACCTGCTGACAGGCGCGCCAGCGTCGTTCGCCGGCAATCAGCTGATAACCGTCACCCGTGGCACGGACCAGCAAAGGCTGCAGCACTCCATGTTTACGAACGCTTTCGGCCAGTTCATCGATCGCCGACTGCTCGAATTCGCGACGTGGCTGAAACGGATTCCGTTCAATCAGCTCAACACTGACCTCATCCTGCTCGGGAGCGTGCAGTTTGATTGCTGGAGTTGCATCGGGAAGATCAGTAGGGCCACTACCCAGCAGCGCGTTCAGTCCGCGACCCAGGCGGCGTTTCAGGCGTGGTTGATCAGAATCCGTCTGCTGATTTTCCATGAGTCGTTCTCTGCATTTTCTTAACGGCTATTGCAGCACCATCGTTGGCAAGGGCGGCGTGTATCCACGCGAACAACATCGGCATTATCAAAACAGTCGATTCAGCCGTAACACGGAGGTGATGGTCCGGTAGTCTGGGGGGCCTGGGGGGACGTCTGGCCGGGAGTGCAGCGGGCGTTCAGATTCTGCTGATGTCGGCAGCGATGTCGTAATCAGAGTTACCCGGAAAGAAACAATCCGTTCTGGAGGCATCTTTGCGGCGATCAGTGGCCGCGGGCGCTCAGCGGGCGTTCAGCGTCAGCGCTGCCGCTCGAGCAGACTGTCGCAGCCGAGGCGTAGTCAGTCCAGTCCCTGAAGAAAATCCTTCAGGTTAGAAGCTTCGTCGACGAGTCCATCGTCGTCGACACCATCGATTTCTACGTCTTCGACCTCGACCACCATGTCGTCTTCAAGGACTTCGATAACATCATCGTCTGCGTTGTCCAGAATCTCGGCGGTTGCGGCGACCGTATCCGGCTCGCCGTCATGATTCAGATTGGACAGCCCTTTCAACAGCTCAACGCTTGACTCCTCGATGGCAGCGTCGAGGCCGTCGGTGGACATGTAGTCTGTTGTTGGTTCGTCCTCGTTCGCCGCCTGTCCGGCATGTTCGATCGCGAAATTCAGCGAACCGCCGTCATCATCTGGATTGTCGCCGTGTGTGTCGGGGAGCGTAGCGACAAAATTGACATCGTCTGCCGAATCATCGACGGCCAGACCGGAATCGGCTTCGATCCGGTTGTCTGCAATTTGGACTTTCAGTGTTTCGTCCGCGACAACCTCTGATTGAACACTTGCGACAAACCTGACTGGGCCCACGGCAAGAATCACACCGTCACTAAGTGTGTAGCGTCTTCCAGAGCTCAGTCGCTTGCCACCCAGAAAAGTACCATTGCTACTGTCCAGGTCTGAGACGTATGCTCCATCCGCGCCAATTCGCAGGAAGCAGTGTCGCCGGCTGACCTGTGGAGCAGACAGTCGCAGATTGCATTCTGCACCGCGTCCGATCACGATGTCATGGCGTATGGTAACTTTTTTTATGTTGGACGGCTGGTCCTGCAACTCCAACACTACCTTCATCGATGCTGACTCCAGAGGTGATACAGTACTCTCGAAGACTGGCCCGTAACTACGGGCGCCCTCGACTTGTGGTTTTACACACGAAGGACTGGCACAGAGACGGTTCTTGTCTCCGTCTCGATGACCAAGCCACTATCGTTGCCGTGTAGGACGTCTCACAAGTTGCCAAAACCTATTGTAACCTGCAACCCGTATGTTGGAAAAAGCGTGTTATTGCGGGTAATCCGCTTTTCTGAACATGCAGAGTTTTGGCCGGATTCTGGTTGCATCGAATGTGTGCGGCGGACCGCACACATTCTGTCGTGGAAGTTTCGGAGGAAGTTTGCTCAAATCCTGAATCGCGTAGTGCGGCCCTGCAGCCCTTGATAGAATGCACTGGAAACGCTATACCGGGCTCTGATAAGACAGCACGGACTGCTGGCCAAACCTAATGTTTTTCAGGCTTTAGCGCCTTGGTAAGTGTGTGTGACTTCTATCCGTGATCGCTCGGTTTGCGGCATCATGAAACGTCCGACCAATGACCGTCGACTGGGAATCCTTCACCAACAACACCATTGAAGCGGCGGAAGTGCGGCTTCTGGGGCTGGTCGATGTTGCGTCCGTGCTGGCATTGCAAAAACTGATCGTCCACGACGTCAAACGACAGAGTCAGCTGAGTGCCGCAGTGTTGATCTGCGAGCACCCACCGACGATCACGGTCGGCCGCGAAGGATCGTTGCTGGATCTGCCCGTGGACCAGCGGGAACTGGATGCTCGGCTGATTGAAGTACATCGGGTTCAACGCGATGGCGGAACGATTCTGCATCAGCCCGGACAATTGGCCGTGTACGTCGTGGTCAATCTGGACGAGTCTGGATTCGGTGAAAACGAATTCCGCTGGTGTCTTCAGGATGCGATCATCGAAACATGCCACGATTCCCGTGTCGTTGTGCGACGGGATGGCGATGATCCGGATGTGGTCAATGGGCGTCACGGTCTGGTCTGTGAAACCGGCATCGGACTTGACGATGGAGTGACATGTTTTGGAGCATTTCTAAACGTCAGCGTGCGGCTGGATGAGGCTCGTCAGTTCGGGCGTGGGCTTCATGGCATACGGATTTCTTCCCTGAATGCTGAGCGCGTACGACCGTCGATTATGGCTCATGTTCGTGCTTCCCTGATCAGACACATTTGCGAGAATGTGGGATACCCCGAGTATCACATTCATACGGGCCATCCTTTTCTGAAGAGAGTTCAGCGAATGTCAGCTGCCGAAAGAAGAAGCTAGTGCTTTGTCAGTCCAGTGTTGACGTGTTCCACTGGCTTTGCCAGTGCCCTGGGCCTCACGAAAGTAAGTAGCACTGGCCCCCTCATCAAATCAGTGACACAGCACTGGCATCGCCAGAAGCTGACTCAACTGCAACAGGTCCGTTGCTGCAGGAATCCGGAGTCCAATGACCAGTCTGCCCATCATTAACCAACCTTCTGAACGACCTAAACGGCGTTTGCCGCGTTGGCTGAAACGTCCTTTGCCGCAACCCGGCATGGCGTATACGGACGATGTCATTTCCGATCTTCGACTGGAAACCGTTTGCGAAAGTGCGAAGTGTCCGAATCGATCGGAATGCTGGAGTCAGCAGACGGCGACCTTCATGATCGGTGGCAACGTCTGTACGCGTCCCTGCGGATTCTGTTCGGTGCAGAAGGGGAAAACGACGTCTCTTGAAGTTGACGAACCGGAACGAGTTGCTGAGGCAGTGGAACGTCTGGGCCTGAAATACGTCGTGCTCACGTCCGTGACGCGTGATGACCTTGCCGACGGCGGTGCTGATCACTGGTATGATACGGTGCTGGCGGTCCGTAATCGAACAGGGGCCGAAGTCGAAGTGTTGACTCCCGATTTCATGGGAAATCGCGTCGCTGTCAGTCGCGTGATCGAAGCCCGGCCCGACGTGTTCAATCACAACACCGAAACAGTGCCCCGACTGTATCATCGTGTCCGTCGCAACGCCGAGTATCAGCGGACTCTGGATCTGCTGAAGCAGGTCAAAGACGAAGCACCGGACATGCCCACCAAGAGCGGGCTGATGCTCGGTCTGGGTGAAACGCGTGATGAACTGATGGACGTTTGTGCCGATCTGCGAACGGTTGGCTGCGACATGATTACGCTCGGTCAGTATCTGCAGCCGACGGGTGGTCACCTGCCTGTGGAACGCTACGTTCCGCCGGAAGAGTTCGACGAGATCGGCGACCTGTGCTGCAAACTCGGCTTCCGCAGGGTGGCCAGCGGACCGTTTGTCCGCAGTAGTTACCATGCCGGCGAAATGACAGGACATCTGGACTCAGGCAGTCAGCCCGCAGGGATGGGTTCGTAGTTTCAGCGTTTCACGCTGATTCGTGGCTGCGAAAGACGCGTTTCAGCCTGAGAAACCGGCATGTCCACGAGCCGGAACGGTTCACAGGACACGTAAATTTCTCCAGCGCCGCTGAGTGTTCAGCGGCCACTCGTGCGTCGGGCCGACCCCATGGTCGTCCGCGAACTGCTCACAAGGAATCCACTTGCTCATTCTCGCCGTTGACACTTCCGGCTTCGAAGGCTCCATCGCTGTCCTGGACGACCGCCGAATTCTGGAAGAACGTGCGCTGATTGCTGAAGGAGGGCGACACGCACAGACACTTGTCCTGCAGGTGGACCGTGTTCTTAAGTCACTGGGGTTGGCTGGGCGGGACATTGATGCGGTTGCTGTCAGCGTTGGCCCGGGCAGTTTTACCGGTTTGCGAGTCGGCGTGGTGTTTGCAAAAACATTTGCATGGGCCAACGCGGCAAACCTGGTGGCTGTCGATACTCTGCGCGCGGCTGCGCAACAGACGGTGGATGGAACTGAGCACGTTGCTGTCATCAGCGACGCGCAGCGCAGTGAAGTCTTTGTCAACGAGTACACGTGGGACGTGGCGTCAAAAACATTTCAGGCTGTCGGTGATGTTCGTATTGAAGCCATCGACACCGTTGTCCGGCAGACCGTTGCGCGCGGTCTGCATGTGACCGGACCGGGTCTGCTGAAGTTTGCCAATCAGTTTCCGGATCCAGCATTGCTGTCGGATTCAGCACTCTGGAATCCTCGTGCGGCATCCGTTGCTCAGGTTGGCCGCCTGCTGCTGACGGACAACAAACTGGCCGACCCGAATACGCTGGAACCTCTGTACATTCGACGCAGCTATGCAGAAGAAAAGGCCGCAAAGTCGTGAAACGGGCCTGCCTGGGCTGGCGATGAACTTCATCGGAATGTCGCTGCTTCCATTGCTGTTCCGCTGCAAAATTATTTGCCGGAGCTGTTGCACGTCCGCGCGAGAGAGTATCCGAGGCGGACTTACTGATCGGCCTTGATGGCCTGCAGCTGATCGCGTTCGGGCATGGATTTGTAGAACGGATCGAGCGGATAACAGCCAGAGACAATTCCGTTGCGTGGTGCCGTTGTACAGTCGCTGAATGTGCGGCAGATTTTCTTTCGGGCCATCGGTTTTCCCGCAAGAACATCGGCCGGGAGTTCCGGATACGACAGAACCATCCGCCCCAGCCCGACGGAATCCACCCAGCCCTGCCGGACGGCGGCCTGGCCAACATGCGGCAGCCATTCCTGAAGATACGAGTAGCCCGTGCCCACAACGATCATGTCTGGATGTTTCCGCTTCAGTTCGGCCGTGGCTTTGAGCTGCCGGTGGACACCGACCAGAGGGTCCTCGGGGGGCTGGTAGCCATCGGACGGCGGAAAGATAGCGGGGCGTTGAACGTGCGGGTTGTAATACGGACTGCCTGCTGTGGTACACAACAGGTCGATGCCCAGTTCTTCCAGTAGCTGCACAAACTTTGACGGTTCTGCAAGGTCGATGCCCTGACCTGTTCCGTCGCCCCCGAATGCATGATGGTAGGGCGAGTTGGCGGATGGAACTCCAACGCGTGTTTCTCCATCTGCCGGTTCAAACGGGACGAAATCAAAGATGCTGACGCGGACGCCGATTTGCAGACCAGCCGCTTCTGTCCGGATTCCGGCCACGATGTTGCGTAGAAAGCGGGTTCTGTTTTCGAAGCTGCCGCCGAAGTCACCGGGACGATCAAACCCGGACAACATTTCATGCCCCAGATACCCGTGGCAGTGCTTTACGTCGACCCAGGAAAACCCTGCTTTCTGAGCGCGCACGCAGGCTGCCACAAAGTCATCGATCAGTTGCTTCAGATCGTCATCGGTAAGTACTGGTGCGTCATCCGTCACGCCGACGCGGGCATCCAGTACGGGGTGACGATAAGAAATCCGTGGTTCCGACTTCTTCTTTTCGTTTGGTCGAGCAAAGCGGCCGGAGTGCGTCAGCTGCAGGCCAACGCACAAGTCATCCGTATTCGAAAAGTGTTCGGCGTGAGTTTCTACCAGCAACTGTCGCAGACCTTCGATTTCACGCAGGTTTGCTTCCGTCATCAGCAGTTGGTTCGGATTCGCTCGCCCATCATGCCGGACTGCTACGGCTTCGCCGCCCCAGATCAGTTTCGCACCGCTTAGACCAAAGTTCAGCCACCGGCGTCGCGTTAGCTCAGTCGGCTTGCCGTCAGCCGTTCCATCCCAGCCTTCCATCGGCAGAATGCAGAATCGGTTGCCGATCCGACCCGCTGTGCTGACCAACGGCTGTGCCAACGACGCTTCGTTGCCGGTTTCGACCGTATCGTCGATCGGCAGCGTCAGGTTCAGGTCGGTCAAACGGTTACGGAACTGATCAACCGTCTTGAAAGTGGAAATCTTTGGGTAGGACATTTGCTCCAACGACTGGCGATCCAGTTAGTAACTCATGAGCGTTGCAGCGAACTTCGCTGTTTCATGGCCGCGGTTGACGTGTATTGATAGCAGAACGACTGCCCCCACGAGCCAGTACCGGTTGCCTCAATTCGTAAACGACTCTCGTTTGATAAACAAGGTTCGTGTTTACGCGTCGGCGTCGATGGGGCCTGGTTCGTTGTTATCCTTTTGCGGTCGGCTTCTTGCTTGTGGCCTTCGATTTCTTCGCGGTCTTGCCGCCTTCTGCCTTCTTTTTTGGCGGTGCGAACTCGAAGCCTATTTTTCCCGTGGTGCGGTCAAGTGTCAGATGAGCGGCGAACTTGCGGCCCTTTTTCTTGGAGACAAAATCGGGCATCAAATCCGTCTTGCCCTCCATAAACAACTTGAACGCCTGATCGGTCGGGATTTCTTTCTGCAGAATGGTCTTGCTCAACCGAACTCCGCGCTCATCCTTTTTCGTTGCCATCTTCGGCGCCAGGAAAGCCACATCCGTTTCGTAGACTTTGACCAGTTCGTCCGCGCCGTCCAGAATCGGAACTTCGCACAGAAGTTGATCCTCTGACAGGTTCTTCAATTCGTCTTCGCGTTCTGCGTCGCCTTCAAAAACGAAATTTACCTTCCATGATCGCTTGGCTTTCTCAAGCGTCAGCTCCGCGGTGAATTGAGCTCCAAACCGATTCTTGAACGTGTCGATCGGTCCGACCTTTAGATTCGTGATCAGTTTGCGGGCTTCTGCTTCTGTAATTTCGTGACTGGCGATGTGTTTCTTGATCCGGAATGAGCATTCCGGATTTTTGCATTCGAAGACGCCATCCGTCTGCTTCATCGTGGCGCCGCCACATTCCGGGCACTTTGCCTCCAGGTCCGGGAAATCGCGGTTCACAAGCTGGTTGGTAAAATTACGCGTCTGTTCGACGATGTCGACGGTGAGCGTCTTAATCTCGTCCATGAAGGCTTCGCGCTCCAGCTCGCCTTTCTCCATCTGCTTCAGCTTGTGTTCCCATTCGCCCGTCATTTCCGGTGATTGCAGCGTGACGATGCCGATTTCCTGAAGCTGGTCGAACAGTGCCAGGCCCTTGTTGGATACAACCAGATCGCGGCGATTGAGTTCATGGCGGAACAGATATTTCTGACGAATCAGACCTTCGATGATGTTCGCCCGCGTCGCCGGAGTTCCCAGGCCGCGTTCACTCATCGCTTCCCGCAGTTCTTCGTCGTCGACTCGCTTGCCGGCCGTTTCCATCGCGGACAGCAGGGTGGAATCGTTGTATCGGGCCGGCGGTTTTGTTTCTTTCTGCTGCGATTCAACAGGACTGGCCGCGGCCGGTTCGCCATCTCTCGCAGCCACCAGTTCATCCTTATCACCAGCGACGCCCGGTTTGCGACCGTAGACCTCAAGCCAGCCGGGAACGACAAGGACGCGTCCGTCTGTCTTGAAACTGTCTTCGCCGATGCGCGTGATGCGGCTGGTCAGTTCGTATTCGGCATGCGGGTAGAAGATTGCCAGAAAGCGGCGCAGAACCAGTTCGTAGATCTTCTTTGCACCGTCGTCCAGCTTGGCGGTTGGCACCTTGCCGGTGGGAATGATCGCAAAGTGATCGCTGACTTTGGACGTATCGAACACACGCTTTGTCGGCGTAATGCGATTGTTGTCCATGATCCATTTGGAATACACGGGAAAGCCAGCATCGAATGAGTCGCCGGTTTTGCCCTTGGAGAATCCTTTCACTGTGTCCTTCACTGTGTCGACGTAGTCCTCTGGCAGGTACCGGGAATCGGTACGAGGATACGTCAGCAGTTTGTATTTATCGTACAGCGCCTGAGCGACCTGCAGGGTACGCTGAGCACTGAAGCCGTGCTTGCTGCTGGCCTCACGCTGTAGACTGGTGAGGTCGAATAATCGTTCGGGAGCCTGCTTTTGTGGCTTTTTGGTTTCTTCGACGACTCCGGCCTGACCATTGCAGCGAGCGACAATTGCGTCGGCTTCTTCCTGTTTCCAGATTCGCTCCGCTTTTTTGTGGTTGTCGTTTTCGTCTTTCTTGAAGTCTTCCCGGAACCAGCGGCCCGTGTATTCGCCTTTTTCGACGCCGAAAGTTCCCTGAACTTCCCAATACGTACGAGGGACGAATGCTCGGATGATCTTCTCACGTTCGGACAGTATCGCCAGCGTCGGTGTCTGAACCCGCCCCGCTGTCGTTACGTTAAAGCCTCCGTGGCGGGAGTTAAATGCGGTCAGCACACGAGTCGCGTTCAGTCCAATCAACCAATCGCTCTCTGATCGACACATGGCCGCGTCGGCCAGATTTTTCATTTCGTCTTCGGAACGCAAGTCGTTCCATGCCTGCAGGATAGAACCATCCGTCATGGACTGCATCCACATCCGCTGGACCGTCAATTGTTTGGATAGATCGGCCAGTTGCAGAACGTAGCTGAAAATCAGCTCTCCCTCGCGTCCTGCATCGCAGGCGTTGACAACGGCGTCGACATCCTTCTTTTTCAGCAGTCGCACCAGCAATTTATAACGCGACTCGTTGCGTTCGATGGGCTGTAGTTCGAATCGATCCGGGATGACGGGCAGATGCTTCATGCTCCACGGAAGCTTCTTGCCCTCCGGAGTCAGCGGCATTTTCAGTTCGACCAGGTGACCCACCGCTGACGAGATGTACGCATTGTCGTTTTCGAAGTAATCCTTTTGTTTCGTGAATTTGCCGATCCCGGGAAGCTTGCCCAAAACCCGGGCAAGGTCGGTCGCTACGCTTGGTTTTTCTGCAATGATCAATGTCTTGGACATTACTGCTCCGGAACTCCTGCCAGCGACGTAACCCTTGGTTTGGGTTGACCTTGTTTCATCTGCAGCGACGGCTAAAATTCGCGACTTGTCTGACGTTTGCCAGCTGAATGCACGATGCCGACCGGGCTGTGATCGTCAAAAAAAATCACTGATTTTGTGGGTGGGATACGACTCCGCACCCCATCTGTCAAGCCAGGGTGGCAAATTGCTGCCGTGGGAACAAGGCGTTTTCTTCACATGGCCTCTCCTTTTAAGTTCTTTCGAAAATACTCTTCGGGCATGATGATCGTGATGGTCATCCTGTCGATGCTGCTGTTCACACTCGACAGTCTTTTCAGCGATACATCAGCTAATCTCTGGCTATTGGGCCTGTTGGCTGGTGGCGCCGTCTTCGGCATTGCTGGTGTTGGTCAGGGACGCTGGCTTCAATGGGGCCTCGGTGGTGCAGCTTTGGGAGCGGCCCTCGGATTTGTTCTGCCGGGCTTCGTTGAGGGAAATGGGCTCAGCACGTCCCTGGGCGTGATCGACGAGGAGGAAATGAACGATTTGCAGACGCGTCGGTCGATCGCAAATCAGTTTGTCATGCAGGCTTCGGTAGTCATCCATACGAAACAATTCGGCGAACAATTCGGCGAACAATATGGACGACAAATGGCCAGACTTTTTGGTTTTGGCCACCAATCCAACACAGAAGACGTGATCTTCGGAAAACTGATGCGAGCTGAAGCGGACCGCATTGGCATCACGATCAACGACGACATGGTCAATGAGTACCTGAAGAGCATCACTTCAGACAAATTGACCGAAGAGGACTATGTCAAGATTCGCAACGGCTTGTCCTACAACCGTAAGTCGATGAATGACGAAACTCTGTTCGCCATTCTTGGTGACGAGGTCAAAGCTCAATTGGCCTACCTGACTCTGCGTCCTCGGACAAGTGCCTTGCCGCCCGGACCCGAAGTGTACTGGCAGTACTTTCGTCGGTTGAATGTGCGGCAGCAACTGAACACGGTTGCCCTGGACGTTGACCAGTTTGTTGATGAAGTCGGGCAACCAACACCTACTGAGGTTGAAGCGCTGTTTGCCCAGTTCAGCAGGAAGTTTCCGAATCAGGATGGACCCGGAACGCCCGGTTTTCGACTGGACTTTCGGGCGAAGCTGGCTTATCTGGAGCTCGATTATGCATCCATGGAAGAGCAGGCCGGAGAAATCGCAGACGCGGACATCGAGGCGTACTACGAAGAAAATAAAGAAACTCCGATGATTCGCACGCCCATCTTTCCGGACACACCGGATGAAAAGACGACGGAGCCGGCAGAACCGCCGTCAGCTGATGGGAAACCTGCCACAGAGACTGAGGCAGAAAAGACTGACGAGCCATCGCCGGAGCAGTCGGAATCGTCACCGAAAGAGGACGAAGCCCCGCAGCCCCAGCCCGTGACTGAGCAACCGCAGGAAGAGAATCCAGCGGACACGAAGCCGGAAGCCACTTCCGATGAAGCTCCGGAAAAAGCAGACAGCCCACCGGAAGCAGCGACAGAAGACGGGGAATCTGACGACAGTTGCGGACCATTCGAATCCGATGAAGAGGCGGTCGCAGCGGATGAAAAGACGGAGCCACCAGTGACTGAGGAATCCTCGAGCAGTACGGAAATTGCAGACGAAAAGACGTCCACTGAGTCAGCCAAATCTGAGCCCGCGGACGAGCCGAAAACACCATCAGCTGAGGAAAAACCGGATGGTGATGCCAAGCCTGCGGAACCGACGGACGACGAAGCCAACTCCACACAGCCAGGTCTGACGATTCCCTCGGCGCCCGATAGTCCTGCAAAGACGGGTGACGAGCCCGCGGAAATCGAATATGAGTACCGGTCGCTGGACGATGAGCTGAAGAATGAAATTCGTGAGGAGATTCTGCGACAGAGGGTCCGGGAGGCGATCGATGTGAAGATGGCAGCTGCCGTCGCTCAGATGGAAACGCTCGCCCGTGAAAGATCGACGCACCGTTTTTCGTTTATCGAAAAAAATCCCGAAAAGTTTGAGGGACCGGCAGATCAGCAGTCACAGGCCCTGAAGGACCTTCGCGAAAAAATGCGGTCGTTCGACACAGAGCTGGGTGTTCGGCTGAAAGAGTATGCAGAAAAAAACGCCTTCGCCTATGTCGAGACGCCGCTGATCAGCTATGCCGATTTTCTGGATGATGAAGATTTTCCAATTAGTTCGGCAACCAGGCCGGACGACAATCCGATGATGGCCGCCCAGTCTCCAAATGTTGCCGCCACGGTATTTGGAACATTTTCAAACGACGAACAGAATAATGATGCGCAGCTGTTCATGGTTCGCCGTGCCCAGCGGCGAACGCTGGACCTGAGCGGTGGCGAAAGTCACTACGCGCATTGGGCGATCGATTTTTCTGTCTCACATATTCCGGAAATTGATGAACCGGGTATTCGTGATGACGTGGAGCTGGCGTGGAAGCGGATCAAAGCTCGTGAACTGGTGCTTGAACGCGGTGAAGAACTGGCACAGGAAGTTCGTGACGGACTCGCAAAAGCCGGAGAAGAAAAGCAGGATATGGTCACGTCAATGAAGGATAAAACAGCCACGGGAGCCGAGGACAGTGCCGCGTTGGCCGTTCGCAGCACGTTGCCGTTTTCATGGTTGCGAACTTCGTCTGCTCCGCAAATGAACTTCCAGCAGCCACCACAGGTCAGTATGTCACCAATTCAGTTTTCCGACGGTACTGGCGGCTCGCTGGAGCTGGCTGGTGACAACTTCATGAACTCTGTCTTCACAGAACTGGCAGACGAACAAGTAGGGGTGGTCGCCAATGCCAATTTGTCGAAGTATTACGTTGTCCATGTGAACAACCGATTTCCGACGCCGGAAGTCGGTGAAGATGGTCTGCGCGAGAGGTTTCTCGTGGAGACCCAAAAACCTGATTTCTCTCGAAGCTCGATGATCGGTGTCATGCAACAGCAGCTCGGCGGACCGCCCAGCCTCGCGTGGGAGAAGAAAGTCTGGCTGCGATACGACATCGATCCGGACGGGGAAGCCGAAGAGTAAGCGACTTCAGTAGTCGTCTATTCCGACGCAGTCATGTCTAACCAACAACGCTGCGCCCAGTGATCTTTACAAAGTGTCGACCGTCGATGCTGATGTTGGAGAGATTGTAGCTGGGGGGCATTTCCAGGTTCCACAGACAGCGATTCAAACCACTCGGTTTGTGCCCGGCGTGCAGCAGACACGGAATGGCGTTGCTGACTGACGAGAATCCGACGTCCATACACCACGATCGCAGCTGTTCACTGAAGTGTCGTCGCATGCCGAATGGGTATGAGAAGTGGAGAACAGGTCTGCCGAGGATTTCTTCCAGCTCATTTTTGCTGCGGAGAATCTCTGCCTGAGCCTGTTCGAACGACAACGCCGTCAACTGAAAATGTGAATGCGTGTGAGCGCCGATGGTGTGTCCCGCGGAATCCAGTTCCCTGAGTTCTGATGTGCTCAACGGGATACGAGTGCCGTCGAATTCCAGTCGTTCGTAGTACGCTGCGATTTCTGCGTCGCTGGCTTTGTCTCGCACACAGACCGTGTTCACGAAAAAAGTGGCCGTGATGTCCAGTGCGTCAAAGAGCGGAATTGCGTCGTGCCAGGCTTTGTAGTTATCGTCGAAACTCACGTAGACACAGCGTTCATCCGGGTCTGTCAGAAAGGTATCCGGGTTCGTAAAACGATAGCCTTCTGCATGAAAAAATTCTGCCATCTCCCGAAAAGCGTCGTAGTTGCCGGATTCGATGCTGTGAAAATAGACACCAATCTTTGTCGGTAAGCCGCGGTTGCACAAAGTTTCGTGTACCGAACGAATGCTTCGGTGAACGAATGTCTTCAGCAAAGTGGCCACTCCTGCATCTCTTATTGCCATCTGATTTTCTCCTTTATGACGGCCGACATGGCGTTGACCGTTGTCAGGTTCAGATGTGCGATGTCCGAGTACAGGCTGTCGATCTGGTCAGGTGATGTCGTCTTCGAACGATAAAGGTGACCATTGGTGAACGTAAATCGAAAGCTCCGGGGCAGCCGGAAACGGCCGAGCTGACGGTCGTTTCCAACCAGTACATTCACGGATTCCTTTTTCAGAATCTGTTTACGAATGGCGATGCTGTTCTTCGCGAAAATCGACGGATCACTGATGTAGTGGACATGGCAATACGGCAGCCTCCACCGAGTTACGCGAGAGTAGATCAGGTAGCAGTGATCAGAACCGGCGGAACATAATAGATGGCCGATATGTGGCATCTGATGATCATGGAAGAATTTCAGGTCGTCGCCCGTCAGTTGTGCTTGAACGGATTCCCTGTCCGATAGAAATTCAACGTTTTCTTTCTTCGCACCGAAACCGCCATACGGAAGCATCACTCGCAGCGCCGAATCCAGTTCCTTGAATCCCAGTCGTTTTGAAAGTCTCTGAACCGGCGTCGTTGGTGTGAAATCATTGACTGTGTGGTCTGACAATCGCATGGCCGGCCGCATCATCAGCAGGCTGTGTCCTCGATATTCCGGATCCACCATCCATGTGTGCAGACTGCAGAACTTTCGTTCGTTGCCGTCCACATGCCGATTGTTGAACAGCATTCCCAGGATGCCACCAATCTTCGAACCGTCAACAAGCGCGTATCCGGCGCAGTCCTGGCCCGTTTCTGTGCGACATTCGAACAGACGTTGCCAGTCGTCCCGTGTAAGATCCGGATCGTCGTCCACAAGGAATTCCCTGTAGATGTCGTCAAACATCGAATCATTGATTTTTTGTAGAGCGACCATGCCGAAGATTTCCAGTGATAATTCTGATTGAGGACACGGCCCTCAATTCAACTATTAGCGACCGTCCGGGATGGACTGGTCCGTGACCATTGGGCGCCACAAAGCTGAATACAAAAGTAGAAGTCCTTCCAGTAGACCTTACAGCGTTTCACGCCGACCTGTGGCCGCGAAGAACGCGTTTCAATTGCAGTCTTGTTACTCCCACGAGCCAGTACGGTTCACGAGATCAGGTAAGTTGCTCTGTCGGTGAAAACAGCTCTGTCGCTGAAGATAGTCCTCAGACAAACCGCGGCTCCGGATCAACCAGTGCCTGCCCTCGTCGACAACGACCTCTGCCGGCGTGGCGTGACTTAGAAATCCTGTGGGACTGGAGCTTCTGCCATACGCTCCCGACTGAAAGATGCCGATCAGATCACCCGCAACAAGTCCTGGCAACCTGACTCCTCTACCAACCACATCCAGCGGGGTGCACAGAGGGCCAACAACTTCAGTCGTGTTTTCCGCGTCGCAGTCCAGTCGATTCACGGCAGCAATGGGATAATTGCGTTTGATTGTCTGACCCAGATTACCGGAGGCCGCAAGGTGATGGTGCATGCCGCCATCGGTCACAGCAAACGTCTTTCCGCGAGACTCTTTGACTTCGATGACTCGAGAGATATAGACGCCCGATTCGCCGACCAGGAACCGCCCTGGCTCGACGATCAGGCGAGCTTTTGCCAGCAGCGGATTCGTTTCGATCTCAACAACAAGGTCCCGAAACAGCGGTGTGAACTGCTGCAGATCCAGTGGCGATTCACGTTCGAAGTACGGTATTCCGAGCCCGCCGCCGAAATCGATTGACTCCAGAGTGCCGGTAATCCGTTGGCTCACGCGTTCCGCGATTTCGATTGCCTTGCGGTATTGTGTGATGAGAATGTTGTGATCCAGAATCTGAGTGCCGGTGAACAGGTGCACACCGCGAATGTCCAGATTGGCAAACGTCAGAATTTCGGACAGTACATCGTCCAGCGATTCCTCATCGATTCCAAATGGAGATGGCTTGCCTCCCATTCGCATGGCTCCGCCCTGAGCGCTCTCGGCCGGATTAATCCGCAGTGAAATTCGGACCAGCTTGTCGGATTGTTGAGCGATCGCGTTCAGTCGACCGGCTTCGGCGGCCGATTCGACGTGGATTTCGCCAATTCCCAGAGCAACCGCACGTTGCAGTTCTTCGTCCTGTTTTCCGGGACCGGCGAACAGAATGCGCTCCGGTTGGCAGCCTGCAGCAATGGCCTGTTCAAGTTCTCCGACTGAAGCAATTTCGATTCCGCAGCCCTCGGACAGGAAGTACTGCAGCACCTGTTGAGACGGATTGGCCTTCATGGAATAGTAAACGTCGACGCGGTCTGAATAGGCGCGTCTGACTTTCGTCAGTTGGCGTTTCATTACCGAACGGTCGTAAACGTACAATGGTGATCCGTACGTTTCGATCAGGTCTCCAACAGTCACGCCAGCCAACAGCAATTGACCATCTCGGCTTCCGAAGTGCTCATGAAGCAGGCGGTCGACATGCGTTGATAGAGCTGTGGCAGCATTTAATGTGGCAGTTTGATTCATGTTGATTCCACCGTTCGTGCAGTGGTTGCTGCAGCGAGATTCTCTTTCACATCATCGGTCTGTTGCCGCAGTGCTGAGTAATTCACTTTTCCGCTGGATGTCTTGGGGAGCAATGGAAGAAATTCGACTGTCCTGGGGACCATGTGTCTCGGCAGGGACGCCGCACAACTGGTCAGCAGATCTGCTTCCGAGATTGCTTCTCCATCCTTGAGCACGACGAAAGCCGCAATGTGCTGCCCCAGCATCTCGTCCGGAACGCCGATAATGGCGGCTTCACGAATCTGCCCCGTTTGAAAAATCGCGTCTTCCACCTCGTTCGGGCTGACGCGAAATCCCGAAGTCTTGATCAGGTTGTCTCGACGACCAACAAAGTACAGAAATCCGTCTTCGTCCTGACGCACCATGTCGCCGGAGTACACCACCCGCACGGCGTCACCAGTACCGGGAGGCGGCAACGGGTGTGGCCGCAGCACCTTGTTAGTCAGCTCTTCGTGACCCCAATAGCCCATGGAAACTGTCGGACCGTGGTGAACAAGTTCGCCTGTTTCGCCGGATTCGCAGGGACGTCCGTCCTTGTTGATGACCAGGATCTCGGTATTCGGAATCGCTTTGCCCATCGACGTGGGGCGGCGATCGAGTTCGTCGGGAGGTAAATACGTCGAACGAAACGCTTCGGTGAGTCCGTACATCAGGAATACCTGAGTGTTCGGTAGCGCGGAACGCAATGCGGCAAGCGTCTTCTGAGGCATTGCTCCGCCAGTATTGGTGATGTATCTCAGATCAGGCAGGTCTGTTCGCGCCAGCGCCGAGTTGTTTTGAACCAGAAGATTCCACAATGGTGGCACTCCTCCCAGCCCTGTGATTCGTTCGCGTTTAAGGACGCCGACGATTTCTCTGGCAAAACGAAAGTTGATCAGGACCAGTGTGCCACCCTGTTGAATGGATGTTGTCAGCTGGTTAAGTCCGGCATCAAAGCTGAATGGAAGTGCGGCCAGCAATCGGTCGCCGTCCGTGATCGACAGGTATTCAGAAACAATACTCGCACCGGCAACGACGTTGGCGTGACTCAGCATGACGCCCTTGGGTTTTCCTGTGGACCCGGATGTATACAGGATCGCTCCAAGATCTTTTTCGACACTGACATCAACGCTCTGCGCTGCGTCAGGAGCGTAAGGAAGGTCGTCAAATTCCAGCAACGGTATCGTTTCCTGAATACCGATTGTGTCACCCACGGCAATTACAACCCGCAGGGACGGTGAGTTCTGAATCACTTCGTGCAGTTCATGAAGTCGTTCGGTCGTGGTGATCAACGCCGAAATCCGGCAGTCGTTGGCAATGTGACTGACCTGTTCCGGTTTCAGGCTGTGGTGCATCGGCACGAAGACGCCTTGGGCCTGGGACGCTGCAAAGATCGAAACGACCTGTTCCACTGATGAATCCAGCAGAATGCCGACGCGGTCTCCGCGCTGAATACCGGCCGCGTTCAGTCCATTCGCCAGAGCACTGACCTTGTTGCTGAGCTGCTGATATGTCAGACGCTGGCCCTTGTGGATCAACGCCTCCTTATCGGGAAAACGTAACGCGCTGCCGCGGAGCATATGGTGGATGAGATAGTCCATTGCAAGACCTGGAAAGGAAGAGAACGACAGACCACATGGAAGAATCGGTGGCGTTGTCTGCGGCTCACGAAGGCAGCTTCGATTCGACAAACTCAGCCAGCGTCGAGACCGTGGCGAAGTTGTCCATCACCAGGTCCTCATCTTCGAGCACAATGTCGAACGTTTCTTCCAGAAACATGACGACATCCAGAGTGCCCATGGAATCGATCAGCCCATCGTGAAGCAGAGAGTCATCGTCCGTGAGATTCTTCTGTCGGGCCAACGGAAACTGATCCAGAATGAAGCTGCGGATCGTATCTCGTGTCGCTGCATTTGTTTCTACGGTGGACATAATCTGTTCTCGGGTTGTCGACGTTGTCAATCGGTTTTCGAAACGTCACGTGCTCTTAAGAGAATCGCTCGAACGGCGCTAGCCAGCGTAACGGAAACATAGGTCAGGAAACCCACTGGTCCTGTGACGATTGCGAAGCACCCGATGTCAAACCGCCCAGGCCGCATCCGAACCGACTGCCTGGTGCGGTTGAATCGATTCAGCCGACAACAACACGGCCGGCCGAAACGATTTTGCCGGGGATTTCAGAGCATTCTTCGAATCGTTTCCAGGGATTGTTCTGCTGAATACCACCTGAACGATTGGTGAACACCGCATTTCCATCTGTCTACTTCCCAGCCAGGGCCTTGATTCTGCGCACGGCTTTCAGTGAGACGTTCTTGAAGGGTGACGCATGAACCCAGTTGCGCAATCCATAATACGTTTGTGTGAGTGTCCGGCGGACAAACCGGTGGTCAACGCTTCCCACTGCAATGTCGAATGCATCAGACGCCAGACTTAGCTTCGTCTGATTCTCGCCGCGGCCCAGATCGAATCGGTGAATACCTTCGTTTGCGGCCCAATCGGCCAGTTTCAGCTGCAGGATGAGACCCGGTGAATACTTTGCGTAGTCATGATCGAAAGTGGGGATCCACGAGGTCGCGGCTGTGGGACTCCTCAGCCCAAGCTGTACGGCCACAAGTTCGTCGCCCGCATGGAGCGTTGACAGCAGCGGGCCGAACTCGTCTTCGTCCACGGGGCGGAGCTCTTCCAGCAGAGCGTTGACCCAATCCAGCCGAAACATGTCGCTATAACCAAGCCGAAGCAACTGCGCGCTTTTCCATTCGGCTAGCGCGTTCCAGGCAGACTTTTCTGTTGTGTGTGCGGCGACTCGGACCGGGCCGACTTCGCGTTCCAGCTTGCGCTCTTTTCGAGCCGCCTGCTTGATCACTGACGACCCGGCGGACTTTCTATCGGCGCAGTAGGATTCGAATCCGTCGTTCAGGTCCATGTAGAATGAATCATCGGTGAACGAATGATGTTGCTGGAAAGGTTCCTGTTCAGCGATCAGATGGTCGAACTGCCATGCTTTCAGCCCACACTCTCGTATCAATTCGTCCGCGTCCCAGATCGTGTCTTTTGCAGCCACAACACCATGCAGCTCCGACAGAAACCTGCCAATCGGAAGACCCAGATCTCCGGTGTGACGTTCAAACGGAAAGAAGCCTACATCTGATCCGTCAGCTGACAGAATGGCCACTTCGATATTGGGCAGGACTCGCCCGGCGAATAATGCATATTCCGGTCGCATACACGGACAGTCCAGCACGCCGTTGTTCGGCAACAGCTTAATCCAGCTGGCAATCTGATGTTCACTGAGTTCGGCAATCGGAAGAACACTGGTCTTCATGTTTCTCTTGCCAGTCTGGGCGTCAGTCGGTGCGCAGGATGAGGTGTTACTGGGAATTGTAGGTCAGAAATCGTTGGTATGCGGCAGCGACGTCAGAGGCGATTCACTGGTGAGGAATCAATCAAGCTGAGAGTGTCCAATGTGCTGTCTTGCGCGATTATTCCGGTGCCGTGACTGGCATCTTCCACGTCAACGAACTCGTCGCAAAGTGGTAGGCAATCCAATGAGCGACCGTCGTTATGAAGCGGCCGATCACGTATGATAACGCCGCACCCAGGATTCCGAATGCCGGGATCAACGTGAACGCGCTGACCAGGGTTGCGATGCCTCCCACGACTTCCACCCGAAAGTTGAAGTCGTGCCGTTCCATGGCCCAGAGTCCATTCTCCGGCCCAATACCGACCACCTCAACAACGACTCCACATGCCAATGCCATCACCACCAGGGCGGGAATCTCGAATCCCTGGCCGCGATAGAGAAATTCCAGCGCCGCTGGCCCCCAGATTGCTGTCAGGCAGGCCACGAGTGCCGTGACACTGCCGAAGACACGAGCAAACGATCAATTCGTATTGCGTCGGTCGGCGCGAAGTGGGCTGCCTGTCGCTCATTGGAATGGCTGTAAATAGATACTATCTGGCTTGCGCTCGAAATTGCGCAAGTTCCCCTTGAAGTGTTATAATCGGAATTATCGTCAGAATCGGAACTCTTTCCTGAGGCTGATTTCGAAACAAATTCCAGCCGAATTTGCCGGTCCGAATGACTCGTGAGTTCTTCGTCTGTTATTGCCTGAGTGTTCGGCTGGGTTTCCGTCGCCTCTGATTCCTGTATACTGAAGGTTGCCTATGCTGAAAGGTCTA
>JAAERP010000083.1 GCA_024230215.1 Fuerstiella sp.
CAGGTACCAAAAATGCGAAGCACCCTTCGGGCCGTTCCGGTTTTTGGTACCTGACCCCGTTTTCCTCGCCACCCCCCCCCCAAAAAAATTGGTTCTGACAAAGCGTTGGTTCGCGAACTTTAGGCCGAATCACAAAACACGTCCAGACGACTTAGCCTGGTAGTGATGCGCTGCTCAAGTGTCGCGATTTCATGTAACCGTCTTGAAGGTTAACCGGGCTATTTAGGCTTGTGCCGTACCACGAGTCGGTTCTGCACATTGGCAACGCCCCGGACCCGCAACGCGGGGCCTGACACGTCGGTTTCCGGCTCGTCAATTTCGACGACTCCCTGAAGACAAACGCCGTTGGGGATGCGTCGAATCACAAGGGACGAGAAGTCCATCCGCCTATCTGACAGAAGTTCGCGGTGAACAAGCGCCTCCAATGCGTGTGGCGGCTCCGCCTGACGTACGGCACTTCTGCGAGGAATGGTCTTTGGCATCTCGAAGATCCTTTCTTCAATGGTGCGCGGGTGTGGGCTACGTGAGAGGTGGGGCGTCGCACCAGCGTGCTTCCAATGAGGGCTAGTGCTACCGGCAGAATATGCCGACCTGGGGTGATTCGTACAGGGTAAATCCAGGAAGTTGCGTCAATGCGGACTCAGCGGGGTGTCCCAGGTTGCCCATGCTTCGCAGGTTCCTGGTTGGCGGACTCGTCCGTTCCCAGAGATTCGCGGAGCCTGCGAATGGCTCGAAGGTACCGCATTCCTGCGGCAGGGGCAGACAATCCAAGGGCCAGAGCGACTTCTCCGTTTCCCAGATGTTCGAAGTGTCGCATCATGATTAGTTCGCGATCATCTTCATTGAGCTCGTTGAGCGCCTGCAGAAACCGTTGTTCCATTTCTTTGCGAACTGTCGCGGCCGCTGGCGTTAGTTCCGTGTCTTTCAGCAGTGCTGCAAGATCGGCGGCGGACTCATCGTCGTTGCCCAGGTTGGAAACGTGTTGCTCTCTGTCGACACTTCGACGCTGTGCAGCGCGGTGTCGACGATGCATGTCGATCACACGATCTTTGGCCAGATGTCGCAACCAAATATGAAACGGCATTGCCGGATTCTGAAGGTAGTCATCAAGCCGTCGACTCGCCTCAAGCATTACGTCCTGTACAACGTCACTCGCATCGACTCGACGTGCCACGGCGTTGTCCAGTCTCATCTGGATAAGGCGACGCACTGCCTGGCGGTGTCGTTCGATCAGATCGTTGACCGCCCTGGAGTCGCCGTCCTTCGCGCCGTTCAGCAGTTGTTGAGTCTCTTCGCCTTCTGGCCACATGGCTGTTTCTTCTGTCCCCGGGAGTTGTTTGCGTTGGAAGGTTTCTGTTTGATTTGGCAAACAGCAGTGTTTGGCGCGGCTGTCGTATCTTTAGGGTGTTGAGCTACCAGTCGTTGCGGGCGAACGCCCGAGCAATCTGTCGCGGTCCGGGGCATTGTGGCATGTCTGTACAGAAGATCCACTGTACCGTCGATGTCAGATACTGTTGGCCAGCACTGCCAGTCCGTGCAGAGCAAGGCTGTCGACGAAAACGGTTTCGGGCAAATGCTTCGCAATCTGTCTTCCACCACCGCCCGTGATAATTCGAATCGGCGTTTCACGGCAACTGAATTGCGATATGGCTGTTGTCTGCAGTCGGTCAGCGATTTCTTTGATTGCTCCCAGTTGTCCCCAAAACAGGCCAGCGTTCATGGCAGCCTGAGTATTGCGGCCGGGCAGTGGGATACTCGTGTCGGTATGCGTGCCAAAGCTGTCTGTGTCGATCATGGGCAGGCGTGCGGTGTAGTCGTGTAGTGCGTAGGCGGACAATCGAAGTCCGGGAAGTATGCTGCCTCCACGAAACACGCCGTCCGGCGTCACCAGATCAATGGTCGTTGCAGTTCCTGAGTCCACGACGATCGCCGCCTGTGCGGGAGCGAACAGCCGCGTTGCGGCGAACGCATTCAGTAAGCGGTCAACGCCGACGTTGTCTGGTTCTTCGACGTCGGCGTTGAGGGGAATCTGTGCAGCATGTTGGACCACTGCCGGGGTGATGTTGCCCCATGACGGGTCGGACAGCAGTTTGTCCAGAAATGGCGGATTCGAACCGGCCAGAACCACGTGCTGAGGGACTTCGATGTCTGGTCCAGCCAGCCAATCAAAGACTGCTTCGGTGAAGTTCGGTACCCTGGCGAGTTCGATGGCGGTGATCGTACGTGGCTGAGGCGTGCTGGCCGCGCCGAGTTCGAACACTCCGAGCTTGGCTCGCGTATTGCCAACGTCAACAACGAGTGTCTGGTGCGCCGTCATCTTCTGCCTTGTAGATTGGAAATTCAGTCCTGACGAACGTAAGCGTCAGCCGGCCGGAGCGAACCTGCAATCAGGATTGGTTGCCCCGCCCGCACGGCTCACTCGATTCACAATGAATGACTGATCGGGTTTTTCGCAGGTCAATCGACCTTTCCGTGGACCGATGCACGACACAATAGTGATGACGACCGGTATCGAGAGTTAATTTGTGGTGGAAATCCAGGAAAAACTGTACAGAGGCAAATCTGCTGCCAGGATTTTGCCGTTGCCTGCGAATCGGCCGAATAGATTGTTTGAATCGCCGGGATAGACGTACAATTCACGCGGCACGTCGGTACGTATGGTGAGGGTGTAGGGTGGTCTGTTTAGACCAAAGAGACGATTCGTTGGGAGCGGCAATCCTTAAATGGAAGACATTGTTTTTCCTGAATGCAACAGGTCGTGTTGGTTGGATGACGGAACTGGCAGGAGAACGTAATGTGCTTTAGTAGGCTGATTCCTTCCGCACGGCTGCTGTTCGCAGTTTCTCTGTGCGCTGGAGTGGCGGCGGCGGAGAAGGACAACACCTTGTTACCTGGTGCCCAGGGACGGTTCGGCCAGTTTCTCACGCTGCAAAGTCCCATCAGTGATGCACAGGTTGCGCGCGTTGGAAATCTTGCGGTTGAATTGCAGGCGAGAGCGGTTCGCGAAGACCGCGAGGCTGTGTTGATTATCGAAATTCCTCCAGGTTCAAGCCGATTTGGTCAGGTCAGCGATCTTGCCAGACGCCTTACGTCAGCAGATGTGTCGCGCGTTCGCACGGTGGCATGGATTCCTGAAACTGTAGACGGCTACCACGCCATTGTCGCGCTGGCCTGCCACGATGTTGTGATGAAGCCCGACGCGTCCCTGGGAAATGTTGGGCGCGGCACGGCTGTTCCCGGAGAGGAACAGGATTTTATCCTGAGCATCGTTGATCGCCGCCGCAACAGTCGGCTGTCGCGAGGAGTTGTGCAGGCCATGATGGATCCCGCTGTCGAGCTTCGGCGTGTCCAACTGGACGGCGCAGCCGGCATTGAAGAGCAGAGTTTTCTGACACAACG
Source organism: Fuerstiella sp. (assembly GCA_024230215.1). Taxonomy (GTDB): domain Bacteria; phylum Planctomycetota; class Planctomycetia; order Planctomycetales; family Planctomycetaceae; genus Fuerstiella. Next base: position 3,400 of record JAAERP010000083.1, read on the forward strand.
GGAATTGAAACTGCTACAGGATCAGAACACTGTGATTTCAGCCACAGAAACCATTAAAGATATCGGTTCGCCGGGTCTGTTTGTGGCAGCTGATGCTCATCGCGCCGGATTTCTGGTGGCGAAGACTGTTCGAGAACGTCGCCAGGTCGCCGATCTGTATGACCTGCCTATCGAGTCCATGCGCGAACGTCACGGCGCTGATCGCGATGTCAACGCACGACTGATTGAGATTCATGAACCCATCACGCCCCTGACTGAAGAGTTCACGCTTCGTCAGATCCGCACGGCACAGGCCGAAGGTGCCAATCTGCTGATCATTGATATTAAGTCGCCGGGGGGATTTCTGGACTCCAGTGTGAACATCGCCAACACGTTGGCCGAACTTGACCCGACCAGGGTGACAACGGTGGCATGGATTCAGGAACAGGCTCTCAGTGGTGCGGCGGTGGTGGCACTTGGCACGGACAGAATCATTATGGCACCGGATGCGCATCTGGGGGACGCCGGTGTTATTCGGGAAACCGATGAAGGTGGTGCTTTTGAACGCGTTCCGGAGAAACTGACGAGCGATTTTCTGGTTACGCTGCAGAATCTGGCCGAACGCAAGAATCGTCCGCCTGCGCTGCTGCAGGCGATGGTCGACAGGAATCTGCACGTGTATGAGGTGACGAATGTGGAAACCGGCCGCGTGACGTACATGTCAGAGTATGAGATTGAAGATTCGAATGAAGAGTGGGTGAAAGGACCGGTTGTGGCGGAATCTCGCGATGACATCCTGCTGACCGTTAATGGAGATCGCGCTCACGAGCTGGGGCTGGCGGAAGCACCGTGTGAGAATATGGATGAGTTGAAAAATCGACTGGGTATCGCCGAGGGTGAGAGTTTGGTGGCCATTGAACGGACATGGGTTGACACGTTCGTCTTTGTGCTCAGGTCCCAGATCGCCGGCTTTGGTCTGATTACTTTGGCGATCCTGTGCATGTACATTGAATTGCACATACCGTCAGGTCTGTTCGGAATTCTGGCGGCCGTCTGTTTTGCGCTCTTCTTCTGGAGCCGATATCTGGGGGGAACGTCCGGCACACTGGAGTTGATCATGTTTGTGCTGGGCCTGGGACTTCTGGCGATGGAGATTTTTGTGGTTCCCGGTTTCGGCGTCTTTGGCGTTTCCGGCCTGCTGATGATGGCTGGTGCTTTGGTGATGGCCAGTCACACATTTTCCGGTATGACTGCGGGCCAGCGATTCGACGAATCAATGAGCAGCCTGGCCAGCCTTGCCGGAGCCCTGGTGACTGTGATTGCCGTGGCGATATTCCTGAACCGATTTCTGCCAACAATTCCGCTGTTGAATCGACTGATTCTGACCCCCCCCGGTTATGCGACGGTGGACGAAAGCACGCCCCACCTGGATCCGTCTGTTTATGAAAACAGTCAGTCCGCGGGACCGGTGAATACCGGGGACGTTGGCATCGCCGCATCAACCCTGCGTCCCAGCGGCAAGGCGAGTTTCGGCGAGAACTTTCTGGACGTTGTCAGTGACGGTGGGTACATCGACCACGGTGTGGAGATTGAGGTGAGTCGCGTCGCCGGAAACCGGATCATTGTCCGGGCAGTTGACTCCCAGAGCAGCACTGTGTGATCATCCGCGGCTGATGACTGCTATGGCCGTTCCCCGGTTGCAGAAGGATTGCCGGTGATCGCCTCAGTTGGTGAGGACCGAACCGTACGGCACTGGCAGGGGGATCGCACGATGTTCAACAGTACACGGTCTTCGTGAAGAACTCTGTCGCTGTATTGCCCGTTAGCCGTTGGAAGTTCTCGTCTGTGCCGACAAAAGTCAGGACGAAAGGCAGGCTTTCCCGCTGAACGGCTTGAAATGCTCTCACCAGTTCGGCCACCGTGTCGCCGTCACGGACAGAATCAGTCTGCACGATCTGCGAGTCCAGGAAGCAAAAGACGATTCCATTCAATCCGACGGGCGGGATTCTCCACGCGTACTTCAGCATTGCCGTCAGTTGTTCAGCACCATTTCCCTTGGTTTGGCTGGCCACGCTCAGCAGTGTCCCGGGAGTAAGTGTCAGCGCCACCTCCAGTTCACGCGACAGGGCGGCTGTCACATCGCTCAGTCCGGACTGCGCTGTCGTCCCAACGGGAGTTTCGCACCACATCCAGAGATTGCTGATGGCGAACGCCTTATACAGCCTCTTCAGAATCAGTGGGGCAGACTTGCCGAGCAATGCGGTGTTTTCGAAGTCACCGTCGTGTTCCAGAATCTGTCCGATCAGGGGGTTCATCAGTACGTTTCAGTGTTGGTCAAGCAGGCAATCACTGTGGCCAGGAGCATTGCGTTGCCCTGTTCGAAGGGGTTGGGGTTGGTCCCGGGTACGTCTGGAGTCAATCTGTGTTCCGGCATTCGGCCAGTCATTACAGCGTTTCACGCTGACTTGTGGCCGTGAAGAACGCTTTTTAGCAGCAGTTTCGTTACTCCCACGAGCCAGTAGCGTTCACGACGATAAGTAAATTGCTTAAGTCAATTGCTCCAGGTCGACGAAGTTACTCGGCTTCAATCGAGTCGCCTGGCACTGACTGCACGAATGTTACCTCACGCGGTTCTACCATGACCAGCGAAAGGCACCACGCCACAAGAACGACGGCAGCGATGCCGCAAAATGGCACTACGTAGCCGATTCTGTGGACGATGTCGCCAACCAACGGAGACAGAATGATGGGAGGTGCCATACACAGCACCACCGTGCTGACGTAGATTGGGTGATTCTCACGAGACGTCAGTTCCAAAGCGTAGTTCAACATCATTCGAAAGGTGACGGGCACGAGGCCCAGCCACGCAAATGATAACCAATACCACCGAACGTCCGCAAATTCCGCCAGCGACAGGGCCAACGGAGGAGCGAACATTGCCAGGAACGTCAGCCAGCGAAGAGCTGCCCGCGTGCCTCGTCGGTCCGCAAGTCGTCCGCTGAACCAACTGAAAGCGGCAGCCGACAGGTTTTGTGCGACAACCCACACCATTAACATGCGACCCTCATACCCCGGCTGAATTCGCCCGAGGCGCTGATAGTGCGGAAACAGCAATTGCGAGCAGACGAAAAGTGCCGCCAGACAACACAGCCGCCGCAGGTGAGGATCGCTTCGCACCGCCTGCCGCGCAACCGCGAACCGCCGACGGGCGTCGATGGGCGATCGCGTCACGATTGGATCAGCATCTTCTCTGAGACCCCGAACAGTGAAGCCGGCCAGCAGAAAGGTGGTTCCCGTAAACAGGAAGATGTACGCGAAGTGGGGGGGCTGATGTTGCGTCCACGGACGAAGCAGAATCCATGCCATCAGGACGGCCACCGCGGAACCGGCGTTTCCGGAAATCGCCGCCAGTCGGCCACGTCGGTCCGGCCGGATCAGTTTTCCCTGGATTGTGTTGTACGCTGCCTGGTTGACTCCACAGACACAAAAGAATGCCGCGTAGGAAGTCAGGAAGAACGCCACGAACCACGCCGGCGAACTGTGGCCGAACAGCAACAGCATTCCGCCCAGCGACAGAAACGGAACAGCCATCAGAAACGTGGTACGTGCCAGCCAGCGGGACTTCAGGCTGGTGCGACTCAGGCGATCGGACAGTAAGACGGGGGCCAGTGACTGGGCGAAGCGATTCAGCGGCGGCAGCATCCCGCGCACCCAGCCGACATCGGTGATGCTGTCCAGAAACGCCGGCAGGATGACGCTTTCCGTCTTGAAAATCCATGCCGTGCGAAACAGTATCTGGTGCAGCACCAGTGTCAGCACGTTGCGTTCTTCGGCCCTTTCGTCTTTGGCCGCATCAGAAGCGATTGGTGTCTCTGGCAATTCAGGTTGCGTGTCAGTGATCCGGGGCATTCCGAAGGTGTTTCGGTGCGAAGCAGACTGTGCGGGCAGTTCTGGAATCTTCGTCGGTTCACCCGGAAATGCCAGCGCCGCGGATCACGTTCGTGAGAATGAGAACACCCTAAGACATTCCCGGTCGTTGACGTCGTGCAGTTTGTTGCGTTCCTGTCCTGCCTATCCCCGGTCGATGCGGACGTCAGTGGACAACTTAGCCGACATTCTGTGCAGACCATGTCCTGTGCGGACCGGAGCCGGTGACGGATACTGTCGGATTCTTCTTTTGCATTGGGCCAGTGCCCCCGCTACGATTGGCATAAGCAGCAAAACCCGTCCGCCGTCAACTGTCGAGGGAGACCCCGTGAATCGTCGTTCGTTCCTTGAAGACCAGTCCACGCGGCTATTTGATGCCAGAAAACTGATCGTTGGCGTCTGTATCACGGCAGCCGCGTATGCGATTCTGGAATTCAGTCGTGCGCATGGCAGCGAAGTCAAAGACACTAACGCAGCAATCGCGTTTTGGGTGAACCACCAGACCGCTTCGCCGCCGCCCATCAGTTCCGCAGCCAGGACGCGGCACGCGAACCCGCAATAAGAAAAGCTCGATGCCGGAAAGTACCGAGCTTATGAGTTTTGTCAAGCTGCGGTTTCATCCCACAGGAACAACGTCCGTGCTTCGCTTCGTACGGGACGTTCCGCAACATTGAAGTCGGACCCCGACGCGACGTAGGCAGGCCCGTCCAGACAGCCGGACCAATCAACTTGTCCCGAGTCTGTCCTGGCGGTCAGCTTATGGCAGGGCAACAGTCTTTAGGTTTTGCTGCCCGTCTTTATCAATCAGTACAACCGCATGACCAGCGTTGAGCTTGTCCATCTGGACTACATCCTGCAGTGAATCAACCGTGACGTAGCCCTGACCGGCTGCACCACCACCACTCACACGTTCCGTGAGCCCCTTGTTTTCACTCAGGCCGGCCGTCGAGATCTTCATGACTCCTCGTGCACTGTTGCTTAGTAACAGAAATTCCTCGCCACCCTGCCTGTAGCTGATCATGTCCAGTGGCTGGTTGCGATTGCCAAGTTCCGCAACCGTTGTCGCCGTGATCTTTTCAGCAGCTGATTCCAGTTCCGCCAGCGGTATCCGAACTAATGGAGTGCATTGATAGGCCGCCAGCAGATTCGGTTTGCCGTCGATCATCAACGGTACAAACGTTCGCATTGCGGAAGTATCTTCGTCCTTCCCGTGAGCCGCGTGGTAGATCTGAACGCCCACGCCCTTATCTGATTTCGCAAATGGAAACACAAGTTCGCGAACACTGGATGGCGCATCGCCACTGCGGAGTCCCGAAACCAGCACTTTGCCTTCGTACCATACGATATCAGTGATTGCATCGTTTCTTGGATTCCGACGACGTCGTCCCGTGGCACCGTCCGCCGGAGCGTTTGCCAGCACAGCCTTCGAAAAACGCACGTCCTGCAACGCCAGTTGAGTAATTTTTCCAGCGCCATCGATTTGTACGATAGCGGGCTTACCATTGGCTGTCGCGGCGGCAAAGACGTTGCCAGTCGCCGGGTTGGTGGCCAGGTCGTTGATCGTGGCTTCCCCTCCGACAACGTCCCCAATCCTGCCAGCCAGATCGTCGACGTTGATATTGGCCGTCGATGCATCGCCTTCGCGATTGCCGGTGGCCACGGCGAATACCGTGGCCGATTTTGCATCGCCAATGAACAGAATGTCATCCGGTCCGAATGTCAGCTTGCCCGCTGACTTGATCTCCGGAATCCCACGTTCCAGGCCCCATTGATCGGCCGATACAGAGTTGCACGCCGCCCCCAACACAACAACTGCCGCAAACAAATGTTTCATCATTCTGTCATCCTCCAATGCGGGCTGGCCCGCAAGCCTGTTTGAGCTGCCGCTCGGAATAGTTTGGTCCGCCGCCTTTGACCGGCACAAAATGCGAACAGCGCATTCAGGTCGCCAGAGCAAACCGTAAAGACAATATGCAGGCATTCAGGCGATCAGCCTGAAGCGTCAGCATGACGAATCCTCGACGATTCCTCAACCAACCAGGCGGATAGGTCTTCCGCCTCGCCACGATATCTCGGACTCTTCGAGCCGACGAGTTTCGGAAAACTTCGGACGGTGGAAGGCCCGAATGGTCGAAGGATGGAGGCACCTGCACAATTCCCGTTTCTCTCCAGCGGATCAGAAGTACACGTTCGGCCTGAACAGCCTGAGCCACAACAACTTCCAAAGCGAGTGGGCGTGGCAATTAAACCGGTGGTTTACAGCTGCAGGACCGGTGAGAAAATGCAGTAGTCCTGATTCCGTGTCGCGAGGCTTGACAAATGGAGTGCGATTGAGATCTTTGGGGGATTGGCAGCTGGATGTTGTTGCCAATCCTGCCACTCTCGTTCCTGGTTTCAACGGAGGTTTTCTGTGTCCTCTGAATCACGCCGTCGTTTTCTTCAGCAACTGGCCGTCGCTCCGGCTGCATGGGCTCTGCTGCCTTCACTGAACAGGGCGGCAGACGAATCAGCGGGCAGTCTGCACCTTGCCCCCTTCCGTTTTGACGTGACTCCGCCAAAAGGACATTCGTTGTGCGGCGGATGGATCAAGCCGGTGATCGGCGTAGATGATACTCTGGAAGCCATTGGCTTTGTGCTGTTGGGCGCTGGCAAGCCGATTGTTTTGTGTGCCGTTGACTGGACGGGGCTGCTGAACGATGCGCATGTGCAGTGGCGGTCGGCACTGGCGGATGCAGCGGGCACGACTCCGGACCGTGTCGCTGTGCAGTGTGTGCATCAGCACAACGCGCCGTTCGTCTGTCTGGAGGCCGAGGAAATTGTAATGCAGCAGGGTGACCTGCCACACATTGTCGAGCTGGATTTTTACCGTCGTTGCCTGGATCAGGCACGAGCGTCCGTTGAGTCCGGGTTGAAGAAGGCGCGGCCCGTGACCGCGATCGCGGCTGGTCAGGCAGAGGTTCAAAAGGTGGCGTCGAATCGTCGTGTGTCTCGCAACACTTACGGTCACGTTGTGAAAATGCGTGGCAGCAGTTGCCGCGACGAACAACTGATCGCCCTTTCGGAAGGAATGATCGATCCCCAGTTAAAGACCGTGGCATTCTATGACGGCGATACGAAAATTGCCGCGTGTCACTATTATGCAACGCATCCGATGAGCTACTACGGCGATGGACGAGTAAGCAGTGACTTCGTCGGCCTGGCCCGCAAACGCCGCCAGAAAGAACAGCCGGAATGCCAGCACGTCTACTTCACTGGCTGTGCCGGAAATATCTCGGCCGGAAAATACAACGATGGTTCCCGGCCGGTGCGACAGATTCTGGCGGACCGGATTTACGACGGCATCGTGGCAGCAGAAGAAACACTGCAACCCAAACCCGTTGAACAGGTGTCGTGGCGGACGGCCCGGATGCTGCCGACCGCGCGATCAACGCTTTCGACTGAGGCTCTGCACGAACAGATTTCGAATTCGAAGAACTCCGTGGCCAATCGGAATCGGCCGTCGTTCATGCTCAGCTGGCTTCGACGTCTGGAAAAACAGACACCGATCGTGCTGAGTGCCTTGCAGGTAGACGACGTATCGCTGTTGCACCTGCCTGCAGAATCGTTCATCCAGTATCAGCTGCGAGCTCAGTCAGTGGGAGGTGACCGTTTCGTCGCGACTGCCGCGTATGGTGATGGTGGTCCCTGGTACATACCGATTGCAGAAGAATATCCAAACGGCGGCTACGAAGTTTCGGTGGCGTTCTGCGATCCTTCAATTGATGCGGTCATAACAAGTGGAATGCAGCAATTGCTTCTGCCACAACACGCCTGATTGATTGGAATACTCCGGCGATTTCCACGACGTGTCGACCGCCTCAGAATGTTCTACTGCCGATTCTCTGCAGCTCGTTCGTGCCGTCGCTCCAGAGCTCGCCGATAGGTGTCCACATAGTGACGCGCACTGGACTGCCACGACCAGTCTGCCGACATGCCGTTCTTCATTACCTGATCCCAGACGCCTGGCTGCCGATACAGTTCGACCGCACGCTCGACAGTTTCCGCCAATTGCGATGAAGAGTAGTCGTCGAACACAAACCCCGTGGCAACGCCGGATCGGAGTGTTTCGGGCTCAACGTTGACGACCGAATCGGCAAGGCCGCCTACCCGTCGAACGACTGGCAACGTTCCGTACCGCAGGCTGTACATCTGGTTCAAACCACATGGCTCAAAGCGGCTGGGCATCAGAAATGCGTCAGCCCCGGCTTCAATCTGATGCGCAAGTCCGTCGTCGAATCCAATATATGCGGCAACCTTTGACGGGTTCTCATATGCCAGATGCCGCAGGTAGTCTTCGTAGCGAGCATCACCGGTTCCCAGAAACGCGATCTGTATGTCGTCGAACAGAAGCCGCGACGCACATTCTGCGATCAGGTCGAAGCCTTTCTGGTCAGACATTCGGGAAACCATGCCAAACAGTGGTACTCTGTCTCGCTGAGGCAGACCCATTCGCTGTTGCAGCGCAGATTTACATTTGGCTTTCCCCGGGTTAATCTCCTGAACCGTGTAGCTGGCGGAAAGGTGTGGGTCGGATTCCGGATTCCAGATAGACGTGTCGATGCCGTTCAGGATGCCAACAAGATCGCGTTTGCGAAAACTGAGCAACGAGTCCAGGCCCTCACCGCCGTCTGTTGTGCAGATTTCCTGTGCATACGTCGGACTGACTGTGGTAATCTGATCCGCGAAACTGATCCCGGTCTTCAGCAGATTCAAATCGCTCCACGATTCCATATGGTGCATATTGAAATAGCGTGCGTCCATGCCGGTGAGCGGCATATCGTGATACCAGAATCTTCCCTGAAACGCCATGTTGTGCAGTGTCATGACGGATGCCGCATTTTCGAATCCCGGGCGGCCGGCGAACTGCGAGTGCAGCAGACCGGGAATCAGTCCTGTCTGCCAGTCGTTGCAGTGAATGATATCGGGCCGCAGCACCATCTGCTGGCAGACCTCCATTACCGCGCGGCTGAAAAAACAGAATCGCTCGCAATTGTCCTGGTACCCCTCACCGTCTTCCATGTACAGTTGCGGCCGGTCGAAGTAATCCGGCTGACTGATGAGAAGTACTTTGACACCGGAATCCGGCAACATTGTCCAGTTGACGCCGCCGGTAACGTAGCGTCCGTTCATCGAAATCGAAAACCGCAGGCCTGCATCGGCGATCGCAGGCAGTTGTTCCTGTTTCGCCAGGCGCAGCTGTCGGTAGTCGGGCACGATCACCGTTACACTGTGTCCCTGCTGGTCCAGAGACTTGGCGAGTGCTGTGGATACGTCGGCCAGGCCCCCCGTTTTCGAAAACGGAACGGCTTCGGAGGCAGCGAGAACGATTCTAAGTCGGTCAGAAGTCAGCATTGTTTGGCAATTTGACCGGCTGGCAACGGGCCGGGGGTGTGTCATGGGAACAGTTCATTCGCGAGTGGAAACGTTGCGGGCAGGAAATGGCCCTTTCCTGACGCTGATTCTAGCGTTCTACCGAACAATTCCCCGCGAATCCACATTTTTACTGACGCAGAGATCGCACATTATCGGCCGCCGATTCGCTGACGGTCAGAACAGGGTCAATCATGATCATTCGCAAAGAATACAAATTCTACGCAGCTCACCGAAACGAAACGCTGCGTGACAAATGCGCTAGTATTCACGGTCATCGGTACGGTTTGATGATTCATTTTGAGGTTAAGCGTGACGGCGACATCAGTACGCTGTTTGGCGATTCTGATGCCCATACTGGGTGCCGTCTGTCCGCCGCTGAACGTCAATGAGTCATCGCGTAGAAGACGATGTTGATGCCCATCGGGTATGACAGTTTTTCCGAGTATTCGTGGAAGTACTCCGCGTCTTCGCCTTCGCGTTCCCAACCGTCGCCGAGGTCGTTGTTGTGGCACAGCAAGACGGCGAGTCGGCCATCATTGTCGAACAGGCCCTGAAAATCCGGACCATCACCGCTTCCGGGACCGTGATCCTCAAAGGTGCGGCCCAACCGCCAATGGCGAATGCTCAGCACCTGCGGCTTTTGTTTGAGATCATACACGACGTGGAAGATTGGATGACTGAGCGGCAACGCGCGGGGAGTCCAGCGCGGAACTGCTCGTGCCAACTGCTCGGACACAACCTCCCATTCCTGATCACCCCAGAAATCATCGATCATCAGGAAGCCACCGTTAAGCAGATAGTGGCGCAAAGCAGTCACTTCCCTGGGGTTCAAATGCAGCCCGCCCACACCATTCATGTAAATAAACGGATAATCGAACAACTCCGAATCAGTAAGCTGAAGTACTTTGCCGTTGGGATCGACCTTAATCGATGTCAGTTGCTGCAAGCGATAGGAGAAGTTCAAATCGCTGTCCGGATAGTCATTTTGCCAACGATTGCCGCCACCCCTGCGGCCGTAGCCACCGAATGAATCAAACTGGATCCGTGCAAATGTGAAGACGTCGTCTTTAAACTCGCGGTCATTCTCCCACGACGGATATTCACTCCGGTCCGGCGGGGAGCGGTCTCTCCCGCGGCCCCGCTGCCACTGAGCAAAGCCGACAACCGAAACCATCAGGATTCCCGTCAAAGTCGCAGTGATCACAGCTCGCTTTCTGATCACACTCACGTTGTTCGTCCTTCTGACGCATTCAGTGCGCCACTGCCCGTGCGCTGGGAACTATCAAGGCGATGTGACCGCCTGGCTGTTGTTCGCTCTCTGGATAAACACCTCATTGTTCGAACTTCTCCGCGAGCACTGTCGGAAACGTTAGTGCGTGAGATTTTGGTGTCCTGAAGCAGATGTGTCCATCAATGGATGGTCTACCTCGGGCAAATCCGACACACAAGCGAAAGCCATGGGTCTTCTGGACGGACGCATCCGCGAGTGAAGACTGGCCCCCTTTGTAGTTCTGCCCCTTGGATTCTCCGCCACGTCATCCAGGCAATTTGCATCAATGACCGCACTGCTACGGTGCTGGTTTGACAATGCAGGGTCACGGTGAGGTTCTTCTTTCGGGCCATGGGGCCAAATTGCATGTTGAATAATCAATCCACAGTCGAAAAAGGGCGACACCAATCCCCACCTGGCGGTTTAGTTGATAAATAGTTTCAACGTCCGAACAGCGTCTCACGGGAATACATGAAGAGAAACTGTGATATGAGAAGACTCACATGCACGACTCTCGCGGCAGTAGTTCTGCTCTCGTGTCACCCGATACTTGCTCAGCGAGGTGGACGTGGTCGGGGCGGTCCGCTCGGCCCTCGAATTGAGCCAGAAGATCTGAAGAGTAACATTGGCGCAGGGGAACTGGCTGACCGGGCAGCCTTTGAGCGGTTCTCGTACAAGGGAACAGATGTCGGGCGGGATGGTTACCTCGCGAACTTTCAGTTTGTGAAATTCTGCATCGACAAGGCGGATCCGGATAACCCCAGAATCTATTTTATGAACACGCAGAATCACCGCGCCCATCCCCCATTTATGCAGATGGTTGGAATTTCGACGCGTGAACGGGGTGCGATAACGTATCTCCCGCGCCTGACCAATCCATCGGGTGAACCCGGTTTGTACATCGTTGATTTCGAGCCCCACGATTCATATTCGTTTGAAGACATCGACGGTTTCCTGAAGCTGCTGACAAAGTTCATGCCAATCCTGAAGGGGCGAGTGGCATTTCATCCATTGCAGGGAAACGTTGCACGCTACGAAAGTGAAAAGCAGAAGTACGAAGCGGCTGGTGTCGCTGTTCACCTTGATTCAGACCTGTTCAGGAACCTCTCATTCCTGGCGTTGAACTCGGCAGAGGCTTATGGCCTGCTGCGTCTGATGGATGCAGACGGTCGTCCAACATCGCGGGACGTGGCTATTTACAGGACCCTGCCAAATCAGATGCCGCGAGTTTCCGGCGTCATGACTGAAGTCAGGCAAACCCCATTGTCACACGTCAACCTGCGCGCCATCCAGGACCGAATCCCCAATGCGTTTATCAAGGGTGCCTCTGACATCGACGACATCAAATCGCTGATTGGCAAGCTGGTTCATTTCAAAGTCACGGCGCAGGGGTACAAGCTGCGCGCGGCAACAAAAGTTGAAGTGGACAGACACCTGGACAGGTTGCGCCCGACCACACATCAGGCTCCCATTCGCAACCTGGACGTGGAAGAGGTTAAGCCGCTGGGTGAAATCTCCTTTGCTCAATCGGACAGTTTTGGCGTAAAGACTGCCAATCTGGCGACACTGCGTTCGATAAAGATGCCCGCGAGTGTTCCCAATGGGTTCGGAGTTCCGTTCTTCTATTACGACGAATTCATGAAGCACAACGGGTTCTACGAGCTCGTCGATCAGATGTTGGCGATGCAGGAATTCGGCAGGAATCCTGACCGTGGTCAGCAGATCGAACGGCTCAAGCAGCTTCGCTCGCGAATTGAGAAGGGAAGAATGCCGAACGGGATGTTGGATGCCTTTGCGAACGTGCAAAAGCAGTTTTCCAACGGGACGTCCGTTCGTTGTCGATCCAGCACGAATAACGAAGACTTGCCGGGCTTCAGCGGTGCGGGATTGTATGACTCGTACACCCATAAGCCTGACGAAGGTCATCTGGCCAAATCGATCAAACAGGTTTATGCCAGCCTGTGGAATTTCCGCGCTTTTGAAGAACGCGAGTTCCACAGGATTGATCACAAAAAAACCGCGATGGGTGTCCTGCTGCTTCCGAATTTCAAGAGTGAGAAAGCGAATGGCGTCGCAGTGACGGATGACGTGCTGTACGAAACCAACGGGAACTACTATCTAAATACCCAGATCGGTGAGGATTTGGTTACGAATCCCGAACAGACATCCTCTCCGGAAGAGATTCTGCTGGGATGGTGGAAGCAGGACGGTCGTCAGATTGTACGCCGATCATCTGCCGCGACAGACAACGAGTTGCTGCTAAGTGAATCACATCTGTCCGACATGCGTGATTCCCTGGCACAGATTCATGCACGATTTGCAAAACTCTATGGCAAGTCAACAGACGACGAGCTGTTTGCAATGGAGATCGAATTCAAAATCACTAAGGATGGAGAGCTTGTTATTAAGCAGGCCCGCCCCTGGGTGTTTAGCGTGCAATAGATACGCACGCGAGGTTTGTCGAATCTGGTGGCACGGCCTCAGAAAACGCGCGTGAAGCAGAATACACCTCAGGATGCTGGCCGTCGGCGCACGAAACGTGCATACCTTGACCGTCGCGCGAGAACCAGGTATTCATCCAACCGACCGCATCACGCGATGATTTCCTTGAGTATTCGCGGGGATCCGACACCGGACAAGCCGAAGTCGAGACCCTGGAAATTGTGCTTGAATCGATCATGGTCGATGCCAGCGAGGTACAACATGGTGGCATGCAAATCGTGAACGCTCACGCGATCTTCGACGGCGTTGTAGCCAAAGGCATCGGTCGACCCGTAGGTGATCCCCCCCTTCACGCCGCCACCACAGAGCATCATTGAAAAGCCCTTGATGTGGTGATCACGCCCGTTTCCCTGAGCCATTGGCGTGCGACCAAACTCGCCACCCCAAAGAATCAGCGTGTCGTCGAGCATGCCTCGCTCCTTGAGGTCTTTGATCAGAGCCGCCGTTGACTGGTCGACTTCAGTCGCCGTTCCGGCCATGTTCTTTTTCACGCTACCATGATGATCCCAGGCGCGGTGATAGAGCTGTATGAATCGCACACCGCGTTCGGCGAGCCGTCGGGCCAACAGACAATTTGCCGCGAACGTTCCGTCTGCACCCTTGGTCCCATACATGTCGAGCGTCTCTTGCGTCTCACCAGAGATGTCCATCAGATCCGGTACGGATGCCTGCATTCTGAACGCCATCTCGTATTGGCTGATTCGCGTGTCGATCTCCGGATTGTCCACGACATTGTCGCGCAGGCGGTTCATGTCGTTGATTGCTCCGACCAGTCGTTCCTGCCGTCCGCGGTTGACGCCATCGGGGTTGCCGACATACAGCACGGGGTCTCCTTTGGATCGAAATTCGACGCCCTGGAATCGTGACGGCAGGAAGCCGGCGCTCCATTGGCGAGCTGCGATGGGCTGAGCCTGTCCAAACCGCCCCACCGAACTGAGCACGACGAAACCAGGTAGTGATTCGGTCTCCGCTCCCAGTCCGTACAGCCACCAGGCGCCAGCGCTGGGGGCACCGCTGATGGACGTTCCCGAATTCATAAACGAATGAGCCGGGTCGTGGTTAATGGCCTGTGTGTACATTGAGCGAACGATGGCGAGTTCGTCTGCGACAGATCCCAGGTGTGGGAAGATCGAGCAGATCTCCTGTCCTGATTCGCCATATTTCTTGTAGGGATGTTGCGGCCCCAACACCTTAAGTGCTTTGCCCTGTAGCTGAGCAATGGGCTGTCCCTGGGTGAGTGACTCGGGCATGGTTTGGCCGTTGAGTCGGTCCAGTTCCGGCTTGTAGTCAAAGGTCTCCAGGTGACTGGGACCGCCCGCCTGGTAGAGATGGATGACGCGTTTTGCTCGCGGCGCAAAGGGTAACGGGTTGACGACTCCAGTCCATTTTCCGGTGGAGTCGGGGGGCGCCGCGGCCGATTCGCGTTCCAGGAGCGAGGCGAGGGCGAGGCTTCCGACGCCCTGTGCGGAGTTGCCGAGAAAGGTCCGCCGAGTTTGGGCCAACCGGTGTTCGCTGGGGTGCATGTTCGTTTCTCCGAGGCTGTGATCGTGTTGGACGCGCCAGTTGTGCTTCCAGCGTGGACTAGTTTCTGGTGATCGTCTCGTTCAGGTTCAACACCGCTCGTGCGACGTCGGTCCAGGCGGCAAGTTGAGTGAGTTCGACTGAGGAATCACGCGGCGACAATCCCGTTGCCAGCAGCTTTTCAGCGGCCGGCTTATCCGCGGCGTATTCCTGGAGTTGTTGCTCGTATAGCTCACCAAGAATCTCAACCTCTTTGTCGCCTGCTGTGCGCGACACGGCTTGTCGGATAGCGAAGGCCACACGGCTCTCGACCGAGTCTCCGCCCTGATTGACAATCCGTTCGGCGAATTTGCGAGCGGCTTCGACGTACGAAGGGTCGTTGAGCAACACGAGAGCCTGCAACGGAGTATTGCTGCGAGCCCGTTGGGGGACGCATTCCTCTCGAGACGGCGCGTCAAATGCGAGCAGCGAGGGATGGAGGAAGGTCCTTTGCCACCATGTATACAACGCGCGACGGTATTGGTTTTCGCCCGTATCGTGCTGCCATGTGCGATTCGGAAACTTGAGATGCATCCAATAGCCGGGTGGCTGGTAGGGCTTGACTGACGGGCCTCCGATTTTTGGAACCAGCAGTCCGCTGATCGACAGTGCGGCATCGCGGACCATCTCGGCCTCAAGGCGCCAGCGATTCTGGCGCGCGAGCATTCGGTTGAATGGGTCTTTCTGTCGCTGCTCGTCGTTTGCCAGCGACGACTGACGGTAGGTGCCCGAGAGGACAATCTGTCGCACGAGTCGCTTCACATTCCAGCCGTGCTCGACGAAATCCGCAGAGAGATAGTTGAGCAGATCGCTGTGTGTGGGCGAGGCACCTTGAGAGCCAGCATCGCTGAGATTCTTTGACAGGCCTGCTCCGAAATAGAGCATCCATATGCGGTTGACGAACACGCGAGGTGTGAGTGGATTGTCTGGAGACGCGATCCAGTTGGCCAGGTCGAGGCGGTTCGCGCGGCGGCCGGGCGTGTCGAGCTTGCCGAAGAACTCCGGAATGGCTGGCTCGACAATCTCTCCTGATTCGTCCATCCAGTCGCCGCGAGCCAGGATGCGAACGACGCGGGGATCGCCCTTTGCTTTTGTGACGATCAGCTGTGGCAGCGAATCCCACAACTTCTTTCGCTGCGCGGTCGTCTCGTCGAGTTTCTGTTTAGCCTGGATTAACGTCTCGGGCGTCGCCGCTTTGATCTCTGCTTCCAACGCGGCGATCGTCTCAGCGCGTTTCTGTTTGACGCTGGCCGACGTCTCGGGCGTCGCCGCTTTGACATCTGCGTCCAACGCGGCGATCGTCGTGTCCTGCTTCTTCCTGAGTTCGGTCAGCGCCTCGGGGGTCGTCGTTTTGATCTCCTCGTTCAGCGATGCAATCTTCTCGTCCAGCGTCTTGATTTGCGCTTGTTGCTCATCCGAGACGATCTTTGTGTGAGGCGGTCCGGCGTGGGCTGGCTCGTCAATGTCGGCGAAGAACGCCGCCATTGAATAGAAGTCTTTAAGCGAGAATGGGTCGAACTTGTGGTTGTGGCATTCGACACAGCCCATCGTTGTTCCCAGCCAGGTCCCCGCCGTGTTGCGAACACGATCCGCTGCATAGCGAACGTAGTATTCGTTTGCCTGAGCTCCACCTTCCTGCGTCGTTTGCAGAAGCCGGTTGTATGCCGAGGCGATCAATGCCTGATTGCCACCGTCGGGCATCAGGTCACCCGCCAGTTGTTGTTTGGTGAACAGATCGAAGGGCATGTTCGAATTGAATGCTTCGATGACGTAGTCGCGGTAAAGCCACATTGTACGTGGATTGTCCCCGTGGAAGCCGTTGCTGTCTGCATAGCGTGCCACGTCCAGCCAATAGATCGCCATCCGCTCGCCAAAGTGTTCGCTCGCCATCAGGCTGTCGACGAGTTCTTCGTAGGCGTTGGGGGACTTGTCCTGGACGAACGCGTCCACTGCTGCTGGAGTTGGTGGCAATCCGGTGAGATCGAAACTCAGGCGGCGTGCGAGCGTGACGCGATTCGCTCGCGGGCTCGGTGTTAATCCGGCTGACTGCATGCTCTCCAGGGTGAAATGGTCGATTGCGTTCACGCTGAAGCCGGGCTCAGTTTGCTCGGGGACCGCGGGTTGGCTCAGCTTCGTGAACGACCAGTGCTGTTGCCAGACCGCCCCCTGGGCGATCCAGTCCTTGATCAGCTTCTTCTGTTCTTCTGTCAGCGTCTTTTGTGAATCAAGCGGCGGCATCAACTCATCTTCGTCGTCAGTGACCAGTCGCCGGTAGAGCGCGCTCTGCTCGGGCTTGCCACGAACAACCGTGGGCTCGTCTCGCTTGACGTACATTCCCGATTCCTGGTCGACTCGCAATTCGCCCTCGCGTTTGGCATGATCGGGGCCATGACACGCGTAGCACTTCTCGATCAACAGCGGTCGAATGTCGCGGCTGAATTGAATGTCCGCTGCGCGAGCCTCAAGGCTGGCAATCGGGACCACCAGAAGTGCCAGTGAAGCGGCTGTGAAATGCGTCATCGCGAAACCTTGCCTATAGAATCAGGCGGGATGTGTCCAGTGGCGGTGGGGCGAGAGTCTGACGCCACTCAGTTAACTGTAGCCGTTGGCGGTTCATGAAACCAGCGATGTGAACCGGAACCGGTTCAGGCAACCAGGCTCAAGGTGGGCTCTCCGTGAGGTGTGAACGGGACGCTTTCGTCGGTTGGGGTGGCAGCGAGGGAGAAACGTTGTTGGTCGCGCGGCCTGAACAGTGGGGCCTGTAAGTGCCTTTCGCGGTCATTAGAATTCGGGGCGCGATCGACATTCGTCCGGCTTTTCGGGATTGGGGAACTGTGACGGAAGTGCTCTCTCCGGTAGGATGAAGCCGAATGGCCATTTCCGGCCAGCTGGAGCTCGGGATGACCGTTTCTGACCGACAATGACAGACAGTCAAGTACGAACCCTTGTGAGGCGATTGTGGATTTCTCTTCCCGCGAGCGAGTGTTACGGGCGATTCGAGGCGAGCCAACGGACTGTGTTGCCGTGGCTCCCTACATGTACGACGTGGCGGTGGCCGTTTCCGGCGTCTCACTGCTCGATTTCTACACCCGCGCCGATGTGATGGTTCAAGCGCAGCTGGCTCTTCACGACGTCGTGGAGCAGGATGTGATCGCCATTGGATCGGATAATTTCTATATTGCCGAGGGATTCGGCTGCCAAACGACTCACGACGATGAGGAGCTGCCGGCGCTTACGAAACCTGCGGTGGACTCGCTGTCGGATGTGTACGACGTGGATGTTCTTGATCCGACTGTCGATGGACGCATGCCAGTGATGCTGGAGGCAATCCGCGAGCTGCGTCGTGCGGTTGGAGACGAAATCGCGATTCGTTCCCCCGGAACCGGGCCATTCGCACTGGCTTCCTATTTTATCGGATCGCAGGAGTGGCTCTGCGAAGTCGGCATGTGCGAACGAGGGATGCCTGAGGCGAATGAAGCGGCCATACATCACGCACTGGGCGTGGCGACCGAGACGCTGATTCGCTTCGGTAAGGCGTGCTGGGATGCGGGGGCTGACGTGATTCACTGCGGAGACTCGTTGGCGTCATGCGACATGATTTCGCCGCGGACCTATCAGCGATTCGCCTTACCCTATGAGCAGAAGGTCTTCCAGGCCTGGAAGGAGCATGGCATCACAGGTTCGCTGCTGCACATCTGCGGTAACAGCACGAAGGTGTTGGAACTCTACGCAGACACGGGTGCCGATCTCATCGAGATCGACAATATGGTCGACCTGGGTGTCGCGAAGCAGAAGATCGGCGATCGCGTTGCTTTGATTGGCAACGTGCACACGGTGAACGACCTGTTCCATGGAACGCCCGAGACCGTGCGTGCTGCCTCGCAGCGTTGCATCGAGAACACCGGCGGACGCAGGTTCATCCTTGGTTCGGGTTGCATCGTCCCACGTCACGCGCCCATCGAAAACGTGTGCGAAATGGTTCGCGTCGCTCGGCAGTTTCGTTTTGAATCGGAATGACCGTTTCTCCAGGGGGCCCCCGTCGCCCCTTCCTCTCCTTCTTTCCTCGACTTAAGACGACCATGAATTCACGCGAACGAGTGCTTTGCGCCATCAATCACAAGGAAGCGGATCGCGTGCCCATCGACCTGGGCGGCACCCGGCAGTCCGGTATTGCGGCGTCGACCTATTACGAGCTCAAGCAGAAGCTTGGGTTCGATTCGCCAACGCGCGTGTTTGATACGTACCAGATGCTGGCGGATGTCGAGCGGCCGGTGATGGAGCGATTCGGCGCAGATGTCGTGGGACTGTATCGTCCGGAAGTTGCCTTTGGCATTCGTAATGTCGATTGGCGACCGTGGCAGTTGTTCGACGGCACGCCGGTCGAAGTGCCTGCCGGGTTTCAGCCGATTACGGAACCGTGCGGTGACCTGGTGCTGAAGCTCGATGAGACGCTGATCGCGCGCATGCCGAATGATGGCTTTTACTTCGATCGCCTGGAAACCTATCCCGGCGCCGCACACACGCCGGTGGAAGAGGTTAACCCTCCGCTGATGTCGACAGAGCTGGCCGACCATTATCACAGCCAATCCACCGCGCTGTTCGAAAACACGGACTTTGCGATTGTCGCGCCGCTGGGCCCGCCATTTGAGCTCTTCTATGGTCTGGGAACCGGCGACTTTTCGGCCTGGATGATGACACTGGCGACCGAGCCGGACTACGTTGACGCGTTGTTGGATAAACTGACTGATATCTGGATGGAGAATCTTCGCCGCTTTTCTGACGCCGTGGGCGACCGTGTGCAGATCGTTCAAATCTGTGACGACTTCGGGACTCAACACCGCCCATTCATTTCCGTGAAGATGTTCCGGGAGCGATTCTTACCATTCTATCAGCGCGGCATTCGCTGGATTCACGAACACACGAACTTGAAAGTAATGCTGCATTCCGACGGTGCCTTGCGCCCCCTCCTGCCGTCGCTGGTCGAGATGGGCGTGGACATTCTCAACCCCGTGCAGACGAGCGCTGAGGGGATGGATGGCGAATACCTGAAGAAGGAACACGGTTCGGAACTCGTTTTTTGGGGCGCGTCTCTTGACTGTCAAAGTACGCTTCCGTTTGGGACCGAGGAGGATATTGTTCGCGACGTGTCCGAACACGTGCGCACGATGGCGCCGGGCGGAGGCTACGTCTTCGCCCCCGTGCACAACATTCAGGCTCGCGTGCCGGTCGATAATGTGATCACGATGTACGACACTGCTCGCTCTTTGGCCAGCTATGCATGAGTCTCGGGGCCTTTTGCGAAGGATCTGGAGCCTGCCGAGTTGAAGCAGGAATGGGACCTTCCCGCGTGGCGATTCCGGGCCTCGGCAGGCGAACGATGGTTCCCACCAGGAGGGCATTGCGCCGAGAGCCGAGATTCAGCTGACAGCGGTCCCACTTGCATTCAAGGGGAATACTGGAGTAGTATCATTTCTGCAGAAATGACGTCCTGCTGCATCAAAGCGAACAGTGACCGTGGATACGCCACTTCATCGATTAACAAGTGTCGCGCCAGGTCGAAGACTAATATCCGACGAGATGGCGCCGAAAAGGGAGCTACCATGCCAGATTCCACACCTGATCTCACCAAACTCTATGACGCAGTACTCAGTGGAGATGCCACGGGAGCCGTCAGTGTGACGGAAGAAGCGTTGGCCGCTGGTGTGGATCCCCAGGATCTGGTGACCGGGCAGATGATCGTGGCAATGGACGAGGTCGGTCGTCGATTCGAGGAAGGTGAGTACTTTGTGCCTGAGTTGCTAATCGCCGCTCGTGCGATGAAGGGCGCGCTGGATCTGCTGAGACCGCTGCTGGCTGAAAGAGGTATCGAACCAGCTGGACGTGTTGTAATCGGCACGGTCAAAGGCGATCTGCACGACATCGGCAAGGGACTTGTGGCTTCCATGCTTGAGGGCGGTGGGTTTGAGGTGATCGACCTGGGTGTCGATGTTCCTCCTGAAGCGTTCGTGACCCACGCCAAAGAAAGTAATGCCGGGATCATTGCTGTTTCGGCGCTGTTGACAACTACCATGACGGGGATGAAGGCGGTTGTGGATGCCGTTCGCGACGCCGGATTGCAGGATCAATGCAAAGTGATGGTCGGCGGAGCGCCGGTGACTCAGCAGTATGCCGATTCAATAGGCGCTGCCGGTTACGGCAACAGCGCCAATGCCGCCGTGGCGATCGCTCGCGAGCTGACGCCAGCTTGACGCGTCGTTCAGGGTGAACGTTGAAGCGAAGTGGGGTGATTGTGAAAGAGGAGGCAGGGCGTTGCCTGCCTCTTTCCGGGAGTCCATGATACGCGACTGATCGCGGCTCGTTCACTTGTCGCATCGCTTGCAGAGTGCCTGGATATGTTCTGGCCCGGTACCGCAGCATCCGCCGAGGAAACTTGCGCCTTCAGCGAATACTCGCGAGCCGTGTTCGGCAAACTCAGCAGCGGTCGTCTCATACACAACCTGCTCGCCGTCCATTTGCGGCACGCCTGCGTTGGCCTTGATCCAGATCGGTCGTTCGGTCGCTGCGTGCAATCGCCGGCAGATCTCCACGAAGGACGCAATGCCCTGTCCGCAATTGGCCCCAATCACATCGGCCCCCGCATCTGTCAGTTCCTGGGCGACCTGCTCGACTGTGTTGCCCATCATTGTTCGGTCCAGGTCCTTGCCGCTGTCGAAGACCGCGCAGACAACGACAGGCAGCCCGGTCGGCCTGGCTGCGGCCAACGCCACCTTTGCTTCGGCTAAGTCGGCCATCGTCTCGATCACAATCGCGTCGACTCCACCTTCGACCAGGCCCTCGGCCTGTTCGGTGAACGCGGTCAAAAGATCCGACTCAGTCACCTGGCCGGTGCAGAGCATCTGCCCGCTCGGACCAATCGATCCAAAGACATGAGCGCGTCCAGCGCTCGCTCGCACCGAGATTTGCGCCCCCTCGCGGTTGAGAGCGACGACTTCGCTTTCAAGATCAGATCCGGCCAGCGCGATGCAGTTTGCTCGAAATGTGTTGGTCAGAATAATCCGGCTGCCGGCATCGACGTAAGCCCCTGCGACCTGCTCAACCAGTTCTGGATGAGACAGGTTCCATTCGTCGGGGCAGTGACCGATTGGCAGTCCGCGATCCTGGAGTTGAGTTCCCCAGGCGGCGTCTGTCAACACCGGGCCATCGCGCAGTATTCGTTCAAGAAGTTCGTGCATTGGATTCACTTTGTTATGGGCGTGTCTATGTGCGAAGGGTGAAGAGCAAAATGTTGGAAATCGTTTCCTGCATACGATCTCCGCGCCACGGGCGAGCGGCATTTTCCGAGTACCGAGTGCCGAATGCAGGGGGGAGCAGGGAACGGTATTTGACGATTCTTTTTCAAGCTACGGTGAAGGAAGGTCTCGGGTCAAGTGCCCCTCGTTCACGAAGCCGGGAGTCTACCGGAAGTGCGTCCCAGTGGTCGATCGTAGCGGAAGCTCGTCAATCATGCGACTGCAGGACCGAGAAGAGAATCGGTGCGGCTGTGCCATTGCAGACTCGTGGGAGTCCTTTCGGTGCCGCGTCTCAGGTTTGTTTGGTGCTCGCGGCGTTTGGATCGCATGAGCTGATCATTGGCTGGATGATAGCCGCGACCGACACAAGGATTGAAGCTCGTGGCGCTGGCGAACCGGCATCAATGTGCGGTAGACTAACGGTTTATCTTCATCGCATCGTCATTAGGTTGCTGAAGTCCAATGAAGTATACCCCGCTGGCCCTGCTTTTCTTCGTCGTGGGGAGTGCCGGTCCGGCTCTGGCCGACCATGCGGATTGGGCGGAGGGTTCCTCGCCGCACAACGATGGTGCCAATCGCGAATACTACAACGCTGGTGCGATTTTGCCATGGAGACACTTCATGGGTGATTGGCGCGACGCAAATGATATCGAGCAGGGCGATGCAGCCTATGCGGTTGCCAAAGTCGTAGATGACGATACTCTCAAACCGGTTCGCTGGGATGTTACCACTTTGGTGAAGGAGTGGGTCGGTGGAATACACCCGAATCAGGGCATGTTTCTGCGAATCAGCGATGGCCGTGGCCCTATCATGTTTGGCAGTCGCGAAAGTCCGGACGTTGCACTCCATCCTAAACTGGAGGTGACTGGCAAAGCAGGGGCCGTCAGTTTTGATCTGGTTGCAGATACTTATCTCACCAAATCGACTTACCGCAGTCAGGGCCAGGCTGATGAGCTACGCGTTTCGGCCGCGCCAGACCATCTTCTGATTCGATTCGATCTGAAGCAAGCGGCGACCCCTGGGGCAATATCGAAGGCCACGTTGGTTCTTCAGACAACGAAGCAATTTGGTTCAGCGGCTATTGGTGTTTTTCGTTGCCGACAGGGGCATGACGAACTGCCGTCGATGCCAGCCCTGGGTATTGCAGCACGGCACGAGAACGATCGCGGAATTGCCGAAGACCCCGATGTGATTTTTGCCACTGGTTTTGAACATTCCAAATGGCAGAGTGAATGGACACGGGCCGAGCCCAAAGACAGGATCGACACAATTGATGTCGACGGACAATTCGAGAAATTTCAGCCACTGCAAGGCAAGGCATTGCGTTCTCAAATTGCCAAAGGCACGACGACTGGCCTGAACACGATTTACAAGTTCAACGATCAAATTGGACATGAGCCCGAAGAGATCTACTTTCGGTACTATTTGCGTTTGGCGGATGATTGGAATCAAACCGTCCAGGGCGGAAAGCTGCCTGGGATCAGTGGAACATATGGCGAAGCAGGATGGGGTGGACGCAGGAGCAACGGCACGAACGGCTGGTCGGCGCGCGGCCTGTTCAGGAGGACCGTTCCGGCGGGAAACCCATTGGCGGGAAGAACGCCCATCGGGTTCTACTGCTATCACGCTGATATGAAAGGTGCGTACGGAACGAATTGGGTCTGGAGCAAAGACTATCGCGGGTACCTGGAAACGAATCGGTGGTACGCGATCGAGCAATACTGTCGCTTAAACACACCCCATGAAAAGAACGGAGTGTTGCGTGCATGGGTCGATGGTTACCTGGCATTCGAGAAAACTGACGTCCGTTTTCGCCTTACCGATGAGCTCAGAATCGAACAGGTTTGGATGAATTTTTACCACGGTGGGACAATTCCATCGCCCCATGACCAGCACGTGTTCATCGACAACGTGGTGATCGCGAAAAGCTACATCGGTCCCATGCAGACCCCGGACGCTGCATCAAAAGCGGAATGACTCTGTCAATAACAAATCAAACACCGAGCAAGCTTATGCGTCTATCCCCGATTGGTTTGAAGTTGTCGACGTTCATTGCCTTTGCGTTGGTCATAATACCGGCGCGCGGCCAGGCGCCATCGGTTCAGGTTCATCGCGACCTCGTCTTTGCAGAGGTCGAAGGTCGATCCTTGAAGCTGGATTTGTACCTGCCGACCATAAAGGACAGGGCGCCGCTTGTCGTGTGGATTCATGGTGGGGGTTGGCGCGGTGGTTCGAAGAACAACTCGTCCATTCTGGAAATCACTACCGAGGGTTACGCCCTGGCCAGTATCAGCTATCGCTTTACGGACAAGGCGATCTTTCCGGCGCAAATCCACGATTGCAAAGCCGCCGTTCGGTGGCTTCGCGCAAACGCTGGTCGCTTTGGCTATGACACGGAATTCATAGCAGTTGCCGGCAGTTCAGCTGGTGGTCATTTGGCGTTACTGATGGGAACCTCCGGAGACGTGGCCGAACTGGAAGGCGATGTGGGGGGAAACCTGGATCGATCATCACGTGTTCAGGCCGTCATCGACTACTTCGGTCCGTCCGACTTCGTCCTGCGCGGCAACACTCAACCGGAACGGGCCTACACCAGCAAGTCAGGCAGCTTTGCATTACTTGGTGGTGTTGCCGGACAGAGATTAGACTCGCAAATAGAACAGTTCGCCAGCCCCGCTCACTACGTTTCAGATGATGACCCGCCGCTGCTTGTGTTTCACGGAAAGGTTGACAAAACCGTGCTGCTGGACCAGAGCCAGCAAATCGTACGGCTCTATCAGGCCGCAGGGCTAAGCGCGGAACTCATTGTGCTGGAGTCCGCCGGTCATGGTGGCAAACGGTTCTTCCAAAACGAACATATCGCGCGGGCAATCCGATTCCTTGACCAACAAATCTCCAGGAGCGACTCGCATCCGGAAGCGAAGCCTTGATGGGACAGATCACCGACCGAATACATCGCCCCGCTCGGTATTGTAGCGCCCAGGCTGAGTAGACGGACCAGGCGAAGCGCTGTTCCGGCACACCGCAGTTCAATTACACACGCACGTTCATCGTATTGCCGGAGCTGCGTCGCTGCGCTCGTGGATCCGTCTATGGCAGTTTCAGCACCAAACCCCAGGTGTCAAGGGCTGATTATTTCCGGCTCATAGATAATCAATTGCGGATCTGAAATAAACGGCGACGCCGGCAATCCCGCTTTGTTGTAGAGATTCCATGGCCCATCTTTGGGGATCACAGGTGCCCAACCATAACGCACAGCGACGGGGTGTTGAACCTGATCAGAAACGCAAAGAACTGTTTTGCCTTTGATTTGAGCGTGGGCTTTGTACCACTGCCCTGAAGCGTCTGCCACTTCAAAGCCATGGACCGTTAGGGATGGTTTCAGACGTGTTGGTTCCAGGTGTACTTTTTGTCCTGTGGCCAACCCCTTGTTGACATGATCGAATTCAACCGTGACATGTTGCCCGTCGACATGGATTGCCTTAAACATGGGTCCGCAAACCTCAAGGGGTTTTCCATATTCAGATGCGAGAGGCCAGCGTACCAGCCGATTGGCGACATCAATTTTATTGGCCGGATGAATCTGATCCAACGCCAAATCAATGGTGACGGCCATGCCGGTGTGAGGTTCATGCATGGCGCGCCGTTGCTCATCACGCATCATGACCCAGCCCCGGGCAGGATATTGAGGCAGCTGGACGTAATAAACAGGCAGAGTCGGGATGTTCCATGCCTGCCGCCAGCCGCGAACCAGGGCTTTCATTTTTTCATTGTAAAACCGGGGGTCCTCGCCCGTGCCGCAATTGGATTCCGCTTGATACCAGATCGCTCCTTTGATGGCGTATGGTGCAACCGGAGCCATGCGTGAATTGAAGATGGTTCCAGGCAGCCATGAGTTGTCGCGTGCCCACACGCCACCGACCATCCGGCGAATGCCATCGATATCTTTGCGGCGTCCAAGTTCCAATTCTTTGATCAGTACGGGGTGTGACTTGAATGCTTCAACAGGGATGAAGGGCTCAATCGGATGGCCACCCCAGGCGCTTTCAATGATGCCGATCGGCACATCTAATTCACTGTGAAGGCGCCGAGCAAACAGGAAGGCCACTGCTGAATAGCTGGCCGCAGTCTGAGCGGTGCACTTCGTCCACGCGTTGCCATCGCCGATGCGTCTCTGACGATTGTCGTTTTCTCTGGTCTTGACTGCACGGTAACGAATCAGGGGGTAATCGGCCGCGTCGAGAATCGTCTGAGTGGCGTCATGGTGTTTCGCGCTGGCCTTCATGGTGAAACCCATGTTGGACTGGCCGGAAGCAAGCCACACTTCACCGACCAGAACATCTTTGAAGGTGATTTGCGTTTCGCTTTGAATGCTCAGTTGTTGGGGTTGGGTAGAGGCCTCCAGCGGCTGG
>JAAERP010000084.1 GCA_024230215.1 Fuerstiella sp.
ATTGTTCGTCCGATGTCGTTCGAACCAGGAAGCACGACCGGCGCAGAAGGGCTGCAAAAGGTAGCGCAGCGTGGCATGGTTAACGGCACCAATTGGACGATCGCAGGTCTGACGTCAGGAGATCCGTATTACTGGAGCGTTCAGGCTATTGATCCAGTCTTCGGAGCCAGTGAGTTTTCTCCAGAGCAATTCATCGATACCACACCACCAGCAACGGTTTCTTTCACGAAGCTGAGCCCTGCTGGTGAGTTGACGAATGTGAACACTTTGTTCTTTAGAGCTGTGTTCAGCGAAGACGTTATCGGTGTCACACCAGATGATTTTCTGGTGACTGGTGCCACTGCAACGGTCGCCAGCGTGACGATGGTCGACGCACGGACTTATGATCTGCGTGTCACCGGTGGTGATCTGGATGAGTTTGACGGAGATGTGGGAATTGATCTCGCACCAGGGCAGAACATCACCGATCCTACGAAGAATCCGCTTCCCCGCACAGAACCGACCCCTGACGAGACTTATGCTCTCGATAACACGGTTCCAGTCCTTACTGTGGACGCGTTGATCACCAACGATACGGATCCGCCAGTGACGGGCACCGTGGACGACCCCAGCGTTCAGGTTTCTGTTCTTGTTAATGGTGTCACTTACACAGCCGTTTTGGGCGGAGATGGCACGTGGAGCCTTCCTGACGGCACGCTGCCTGCGTTAGCGGAGGGGACTTATGAGGTGTTTGCCTACGCAACCGATGCCACGGGTAATAGCGGCACCGATTTGACGGCAAATGAGCTCGTCATCGATACCACTGCTCCCACCCTTCTGTCAATCAATCGACAGGCCCCTGAAGCCGCTACGACAAACGAAGATGTCCTCATTTTTCGAATCGCATTCGATAAAAATGTTGATTCAGTAACGGCGGACGATTTTGTCCTGACGGGGACCACGGGTGCGATCACTGCTGTCGATTCGGTGGACGGTCGCACATTCGCTTTGACTGTCTCCGGTGGTGATCTTCCCACGATGAATGGAGAGGTTGGGCTCGACCTGGCAGGCGGGCAGAATATTGTCGATCTAGCCGGAAATGGGCTGCCCGATACACAGCCAGCGATAGATGAAACCTACCTGCTCGACAACGTTGCACCCGAAGTCGTCTC
>JAAERP010000085.1 GCA_024230215.1 Fuerstiella sp.
GTTGACTCCGTTTTGCGTGCATCTACAACAAGCAATACGAATCTTCACCTCAACTTCGCGGAGCTTTTTGCTGTTCTCACCCCCGTTTCAACCACCCGATGAAATATCGAGTCACCCACTAGCTAGCCGATAGCAAAACAGGCCTCCGCTGGAGTGCCCAGTTGCATAGATGGCTTTTGGGTCAGCGATCCTGTTCGCAATCAAGACTTCAACCACGTTCGAGACGAATCCGACATCATCATGTACTTCTTCATGGAATTTGTCCTTGAAGTTCCATTTGGCGAGAGGTCGCACCGCTTCGGCACTGATGACAATAAGGCCACGCCTATCTGCGTGGAGACTCCACCGTGTACTTTGACCGTCAGCTTTGCCGCCTGCGCCATGGAAGCAGAATAGGACTGGATGGGGGCGCTGGCCATCAAACTTCTTCG
The DNA here is from genome assembly GCA_024230215.1 of Fuerstiella sp. GTDB lineage: Bacteria > Planctomycetota > Planctomycetia > Planctomycetales > Planctomycetaceae > Fuerstiella. The sequence continues at coordinate 432 of JAAERP010000085.1, forward strand.
GTGTCGTAATGATCAGTCGCCGTGATCGACCGTCGTGTTTGAGCTGAACTTCATTCGTTCCTGGAGAAAGCGATGTGAGTTCAGTTGCCAGAGCGCATAGCGGTTCAACGGCTAACATGGTGGTCATCACTAGTGGTAGCGCTATTTTCATTTCGTTCTCCTTCCATTGCCGTAACGAATTGCGATCCCGTTGTGGCCGTGGGATTGTCCGGGATCTGGTTGAGAATGATTGTTCAGCGGCGTGAGGGCAATCAGTGTAGCTGAAATCGTCGGGACATACCGGCCCGTGCCAACGTGCATCGGGAACGATTAGGAGTTGGCCGGAAACGTGTCGCAACTAACGTTGATTTCATCGCTCAGCAGAAACGACGTTTCTGCCCGGTCGGTCACATCTCGCCAAATGCGGGCAGATTCCGACAAAACGTATGGACCAGGTGACACGGATTTCGTGCGTTGAAAAAGGTATGGGAATCCAGGAACCGTGGTATCGGTCAAAATACGGTCGTTTTCTGACGCTTCAAAGAATGGTAATGAGTAATTGACAATCTCCTTGAATTGCAACGACGAAATGACGGACGTGCAGAGATCAAAGGCGCTATTGGCCCAACTCTCCAGCCTGTCGCAAGTGACGTTGTGTAGAAATCGGGCCGATGACTTCAAAAACGACGGTCGACGCAATAATCAGTGGTAACAAACGCTCGCCGATTTCGGGGAGTTTTTCTGCTGCAAGCAGCGCCAGACCCAGGGCAACTCCTGCCTGCGGCAGCAGGCACCAGCCGATGTGTTTCTGCACTTCGGGCGGTGCGTCGGCAATCCTTGCACCGAGGCGGCCACCCAGGATGAGTCCTGCCGCGCGGGAAAGAATATAGGCGATTCCCAGCAGGCCCACGCTGGTCAAAGCGTCAAGTTCCAGACGAAACCCGGCCAACACGAAGAACACCGCGAGAAAAGGATCGCTCGCTCCTTCGATCGCGTGGAATGGACGTGTGTAGTGTTTGGCTCGATTGGCAACCACCGTGCCCAGCACCATGCAGGCAAGTAAGTACGACACGTCGAGCAGTGTCGCCAGACCACCGCATAGAAACACAAATCCAGCGGCTTCAAGAATCGCCGGTTCGCCTTTTCGCAGCCGTCCGGTAAGCCACGCCATCGGCAGTCCCAGCATCACCCCCAGCAGCAAAGCGCCAACGACCTCCCACAGTCCCAACAGAATTTCGGTTGTTGCCGCACGCTCGCCCACGATCCCTTCGGCGGTGGCCAACAGCAGGCTGAACAGGACGATGCCAAAAGCATCGTCTATCGCCACGACTCGTAAGAGCGTTTTGGCCAGCTGCCCGGCCGCATGGTTTTCCCGAATGACGTCCACAGTGGCAGCAGGAGCGGAAGAAGGAGCAATCCCCGCCAACACAAGGGCAGTTACTACAGACCACTCCACGGCGAACGTCGCGAGGAAGACAAGAAACGCAGCACAAAACACATACGTCAGAGGAAGCGTCAGAACTGCCCAGCCAAGACTTTTCATCTTTTTGCCAACAAATCCCTCGCCAAGAAGAAACCCCACCATCGCCAAGGCGAAATGTGCAACGTAAGTGAACCAGCCGGACATTGTTGCGGGCACGATGTTGAGGAAATATGGCCCGCAGACCACTCCCAGCAGAATCAGCAACGTTACGCGGGGCACGTGTAAACGGCCACCAAGGAGGTGGGCTGCGTAACCGGCCAGGAGCAGACCACCGACCAAAACGAGCATCCAACCTTCAGAGATTTCGAACTGCTCCATCGTTCAACTATCCTGTTTGACACTGCGTCGCGGGAATGTCTCTCTCGGTGATTGTTGGCGTCACGCAACGGGTGTCAACGGACTCAGACTCGAGTGCCGGCAAAAGCCCAGGAATCCAACGCACTGGAATCCAACGCACTGGACCGCCAGGTGCACAGATCCGATAACCGTCGATTGATGGCGAGTCTCACGCCCTACGGGTTTTCGAAACACTCTCGGCGAGTACGTAGGATGTACAAGCCCGCCTGGGCTGGACGCCCAAGCTCCTACCAAGGCCGGCAGCAGTGCCGTAGCACGCATCGACCGGCCGATTTTCGTCGAACGTTGGTCACTTTCCTGAGACGGTGATCATACGGCGATACAACTTATCGATGCCGTAGTTCGACGCACTCTCGTCACCCCCCCCCAGTGTTTTAACAGTCCAGCGTGGCACCTGGGATTCTGATATGATCTTAAAAACATCATGAAGCACAACCATCCCAACGAATCGATGATCTTGCAAAAAGACAAACTGCTGTTCACTCCCGGCCCTCTCACGACCAGTCGTGCCGTCAAAGAGGCAATGCTGCATGACGTGGGATCACGGGACGCCGAGTTCATTAACGTCGTGCACGAAATCCGGAAACACTTACTGAGCGTTGCCGGCGTCAGCCAGACAGACGGCTACGAGGCAATTCTGATCCCGGGCAGCGGAACGTTCGGGATCGAAGCGGTTGTTTCGTCAGTGATTCCGCGCGACGGCAAGCTGCTGATCGTCATCAACGGCTCGTATGGCAAACGCATCCGGGACATTGCCGAGCGTCATGAAATCGAAACGGTGGCTATCGAAGTGAGTGAGAATACTCCACCGGATGCACAACAGGTGCGTCGGATACTGGCCGACGACAGCGAGATCACACACATCGCCGTGGTGCACTGTGAAACGTCGTCCGGCATTCTCAATCCTTCGCACGAGATCGGAGCCGTCGTCAAAGAGCAACAGCGGACGTACATCGTGGATGCGATGAGCAGTTTTGGTGGGATTCCGCTGAATGTAGCTGAAGCCGGAATTGACTTCCTCGTTTCGTCGGCCAATAAATGCATCGAAGGTGTACCGGGCTTCTCGGTGGTTATTGCCGATCGCTTGCAACTGCTGGTCAGCGACGATGCCCGCAGTGTCAGCCTCGATTTGCTTGCTCAATGGAAGGGTCTCGAAGAAACTGGACAGTTTCGTTTCACGCCGCCGACACACGCGATTCTCGCGTTTCGCCAGGCCCTGCGCGAGTTGGATGATGAAGGCGGCGTCCCCGGCCGAGCAAACCGGTACGCAGACAATCACGCAGCGCTGGTGCACGGTATGCGGCGGATGAACTTTCGTGAATACGTTCCCGCCGAATTGCAAAGCCACATTATCACGAGTTTCCTTTTTCCTGAAGACCCGAACTTTGAGTTTTAAAAGTTCTATCAGCGGCTGTCGGACAAAGGCATGGTGATTTATCCGGGCAAGCTGACTGAGGTGGATTGCTTCCGAATCGGCAATATCGGCAGGATCTTTGAGAGCGACATCGAGTTGCTGTTAACAACGATTGAATCAACCCTTTTGGAGATGAATGTGGAAATGCCTGATCGAGAATCCAGCCGTCCGACCAAGACATCACACACTGTCGAATACGAGGACTACGACAACACGTCCGGGAACTATGACAACACTCGAGTCCCCATCGGTGTACCGATCATCCTCGACTATCTGGCATCCACGCCGACCGCCTTGAGCGAGCAGACGGTTTTGGACGCTGGCTGTGGGACGGGCTCTTGTCTGTCCGAGCTTCGCGGGCGGGTTGGCAGGTTGTATGGCCGGGAGTTGAACGCTGGCATGCAGAAGGTCGCCAAAGAACGATTCGCCGACAACCCGGCCGTGCAGATTGAGCAGGGTAGCATCACGGAATTACCGTTTGCTGATGAGACATTCGATGGCATCGTTTGCAATCAGGTGCTTCACCATCTCGACCCCGGAGCGAGCGACGATGCGGACTCTGAAAGTTTTCCAAACGTTCGTAGCTTTTTCCGCGAAGCGTTTCGCGTTTTGCGGCCTCACGGCGTCCTTGTGATCAATACCAGCAGTCACCAACAGCACCGTGACGGGTTCTGGTGGGCCGCCCTGATACCAGCGGCGATCGATCGTATGGTGCCACGTTTTCCGTCGATTGATCGGTTCAGGAACATTTTCCAGGAGACGGGCTTTGTCGGCTTTGCAACCGCTGTGCCTCTCGAAGAAGTGCTGCAGGGAAAGCAGTACCTGGACCCGACAGGACCACTTAGTGCGGCCTGGCGAGCAGGAGATTCCTCATGGTCACTGACCACTGAGGAGGAGCTTGGACGCGCCACGACCAACGTTACCTCCATGCTCGAACACGGCAGCATGGCTGCCTTCCTGGAAGAACGCGAACAGCTCCGCGGAAAGATCGGGCAGACCACTTTCCTGGCTGCCCGCAAACCTGCCTGATCCGGAACGCTGTGACAGGCCGTTAAACATGCTTGAAGGTGTGCTGGACTAGGTCTTCGACGGAACGGATACCAAAACACTGCGGCGCGGTGGTATGCGTGTTGACGTCACTGCCTGCGAGTTGGTACCTGCCGTCTCCGTCCTCGACGAGCAGTTTCATGTCGAGATGCCGCTGGGCCCAAAGGATGATCTCATCGATGAACGGCGTGTCGACGCCAACCAGGAGCGCGATGCTCTTGAAGTTGACGAGGCCGAAGGGCAGGTCTCCGCAGAAGTACCTGTTGTTGAAATTGGGAACCCACTTGCCGTCCGGGAGCTGGCTCATAGGACAGCGGAGGCCCCTGTAGCCGGGGTTCGTTCGGAAGATGCTCAGCATCGACGACGTGTCGTCGGAGACGTCTCCGTAGAGTTCCAGGAGAACGTCCAACGTGCTGATAACGTCGTCGGCAGTACCTTTGAACCTGTCGTGAGACGCGTCGATCGCCTTCGCGACGGCCATGCGTTCATCGCTGACGCGTTGGATGCAACTCGTGCTGAACTCGTCCATTCCCTCGTAGAAGAGCGGGTTGTCATCGTAGCTGATGCCCTCCTCGAAGTCCCTGAAGAGAGCGTACAGCCGCGGCAGGTGCACGTTTGCGTTGCCGGTGGATAAGTGGATACTCACGAAGCTCCGGTACATGTCGGCAGCCGCCTTGTCGCACAACACGAACTCGCTCACTCGGCAGAGGAGGCGACTGAGCGTCGCGTCGATGTCGGCAGGGTACGTGGCGAGGTGAATGGTCGGCTTGAGGGCCAGCAGATTCACGCGAGCGCCGAATTCTTCGGTTCGGCAGTTGAACGGCATTGGAATCGTCCCGAAGAGCACCACGTTACGCTTGTGGATCGCATCGAACACCTGCGTATCCGGCACGCTCGCCAGCCAGTCGCCGCCTCCCTGTCCTGGCATGTATCCGATGAACGCGCCGTCCTTACAGTGAGAGCACACGATCGGCAGCAGGTCGTTCACGGCGAAGGAAGGCAGTGCCATCAGAATCACGTCCGCGTCCGCGAGGCCTTGCGCCGCGTCCCTGGTCACGTCCGTTGGTGTGCCTTTCATCTCGACAACGCCCGTCACTTGAACGCCGCCGTTCCGCTCCATCCCCTCCTTGAATCGAGTGGCCTCGTCCGGGAACGAAGCCCACACTTTCACCCGGGCGCCCGCCGCGCTCAGCATCGCCACCATCACGTGCGAAGCGTTGCCTCCGCCCACCACCGTGTAGCTGAGCTCCGCCGGGTTCTTCAGCATTTCTGTGATCTGTCTGTCTCTCTTCAGCGCTTAGGTGTGCTTCCACCATCAACTGTTCCCACGTCGCCGCGAGGGGTTACTGTTGAAAGTTGTGTTTGAAGGGAGAGTTGAAAAAGGCGGCGTGTTTCGCGATGAATTGGTTACCTACCAAAGTTCCCAACTCAATCCCGAAAGGCACGCCACCCGTGAATCAGAATACCAATTCCGTCAATGAAGACACATCGGCAGTACCGGATTCCGTTGACATTACAGCACGTGACGCATTGACCGAGATTCTCCGTGCAGGTGCTCAGAAGATGCTGAAAGCAGCCATTGAACAGGAAGTGTCGGATTACGTGAACGAGCGAACCGACATCGTTGATGAGGAAGGACGACAGCTTGTCGTTCGCAACGGATCGTTGCCAGAACGAGAGATCCTGACAGGAATCGTGCCGGTCGCTGTCAGACAACCTCGCGTGCGTGATAAGCGACATCCTGTTGATCGTGAAATCTTCACTCCTGGCATTCTTCCCAGATACCTTCGCAAGACGAAGTCCATCGAAGAACTGATTCCCTGGCTGTATCTGAAAGGCATCAGCACCAATGACTTCCCGGAGGCTCTCCAGTCGCTTTTGGGAGCTGATGCGAAGGGGCTGTCAGCCTCAACAGTCACTCGACTGAAGGCTGTCTGGGAAGACGAATATACCGAATGGTCGAAGCGTTCTCTGGTCGGAAAACGGTACGTCTACATGTGGGCCGACGGCATTCACAGCAACATTCGCTTCAACGACAACGAAGGTCGCACGAAAGATGAAAATCGTCAGTGTTTGCTGGTTTTAATGGGAGCAACAGCAGATGGTACGAAGGAACTCATCGCTGTTGTCGATGGCCGTCGCGAGAGCGAATTGTCGTGGAAGGAAATATTGCTCAGCCTCCAGGCACGAGGCCTGATCTACGCTCCGGAATTGGCGATCGGTGATGGAGCACTTGGCTTTTGGAAGGCATTGGGACAGGTCTATCCGGGCACCCGAGTCCAGCGATGTACGGTTCACAAGACAGCCAACGTACTGAACAAACTGCCGAAGAGCATTCAGCCTCAGGCGAAAAGAATGCTGCACGACATCTGGCGAGCGGCCACAAGAGACGACGCGAAGAACGCGATGGATCTGTTCGTGAAGACGTTCGATGCCAAGTATGAAGGTGCGGTGAAGTGCCTGGTCAAAGATCGGGATGTCCTGCTGACGTTCTTCGATTTTCCGGCCGAGAACTGGTGTCACCTCCGCACCACAAACCCGATCGAAAGCACGTTCGCCACGATCCGTCTGAGACATCGAAAAACGAAAGGTTGCGGCAGTGCCAAAGCCAGCCTGGCCATGATGTTCAAGCTGGCCCAGAGTGCCTCAAAGGGATGGAGAAAACTTCGCGGACATCATTACATCCCGGACCTCATACGCGGAGTCAAATTCGTCGACGGAGTCAATGAGCATCAACTCAAGGAAGAAGCCAGCAAACCTTCACAGACCCGAACAATTCAAACCGAAATCGTCGCCTGAACGACTTTCTCTAAACACAACATTTGACAGTAACTCCGCCGCGAGGCCAGCCAGACTTGAATGGCCGGCGTCCAGAACTGATAGCGAATTCAATCAACCGCCGAACGTATGCGCCAATCGCCTTTTTGTCAAATTCTGCAAGGGGTTTTGCCGTTTTTTCCCGGATCATGGGGCGAGCGGGCGGGATTGTGTCGCGATCCCGACTGTCATTCTTCTTCGGCCCGGACGGAACCGCTCACCAGAGGCTTATGAGACGGAAATCGGGCCCTTCTATGCCGTTCCGAGACTTGGCCCGCCCGGATCGGTCGCGAAGTTTCGCGCACATCGGCCAGGGTATGTTTGCAGAGTCTGAAATCCTCGCCAACGAAACTCGCTCGTCGAGTACCACGTGCACTTCATATGTGTCTGACTTCGTTGGCTGTGGCCAAGAATGGGCCTGAGTATCGAGACGTGGCGAGTTCAAGGAAACGTTCGTTTTTCGCCACAACTCGTTTCAGAGATTGTCCATACGGGTTCTGCCGGACCATCGAGTTCCAAATTGCCGTGAAACGAATCAAAACACCAAGAAGCCGTGCGGTGTCGCTGACGCAGTATGGTTTGCCGCGGAAGACGCAGCATGGACATCTTTTGCGGCCATCGAAGCTGGTGCGTGGGCCACGTACGAGTCGGCTATTGCAACAGCCGATGCTGCATGGCTCCAGGCGTATGACGGTGCAGTAGCGACATGGATCAGTACAGAGGCGTCGGAATGGAGCGTCTATCAAGCGACGATGGCAACTGCAGAGGGCGATTGGACTGCGACCGAAGCAACCGCATGGGCCACCTATAATACCGCACATGACGCTGCAGAGGGCGCTTGGGCTGCGACAGAAACAACCGCGTGGGCGGCCTACAACACCGCATATGACGCTGCAGATGCGACGTGGATCGCAACAGAAGTAGCGGCATGGACCACGTATACCACAGCGTATGATGCTGCCATTGCTGCCTTCGATGTCGCTGAAGCGGCCGCGTGGGCGACCTACGAATCCGCTGTCGCAGCAGCCGACGCGGTGTGGGTAGCTGCAGAAAACACGGCATGGACCGCGTTCGACGCAGCGAGCACTGCAGCGGATAATGTATGGGACGCTACTGAAGCAGCCGCATGGGCGACCTATCAGGCGGCAAAAACCACCGCAGACGCCGCTTGGGATGCCACGGAGGGTACGGCCATCGCAATGCATGAAGCCGCCAAGGCTGCAGCAGAAGCTGCATGGGACGTCGCCGAAGCCGCTGCATGGGCCACTTACGAGGCCGTGGAAGCGATGGCGGATGCGAACTGGCGGATTGCGTCAGCCTCCGCTTGGGCAGCCTATACTTATGCCGTGGACACCGCAGAAGCGGCCTGGGGCACCGCTGAAGAACTTGCGTGGACGAACTACGAAGCGGACGTTGACGCTGCCGAGGTGCAATGGTGGGCTGATGAAGCTACGGCCTGGACAAGCTACGAAAACGCCATCACGGCAGCGGAGTCAGCATGGGTGACTGCCGAGGCAACCGCATGGGCAAACTATGTGGGGGCAACAGCAGCCGTCGCTGCCGCGTGGGGAGGAGGTGGCACTGCACCACTGGCTGCACCACCCGCCACCGATCAGATCTACGTTATCAACAGGAATGGCAACCTGCCCGTTGCTCAAATTGGTGTCTTCAATCAGCATATCGACATGGTTGTACCTGGCCGTGGACTGGTCGGGTACTTCGGGTACCGTGAGGCCACTGATCCTGACCCCGGACTCCTTGCTCCCGTCACGAACATGCATGGAGTCGTAAATAACACATTCAATGAATGGTTTGTCGGTCCTCAGCCAAGGCCCGGATATGCAAGCAATATTAAGAAAAGTCAGATAGTGTCCGTGGGTGTCACGCCGAAACAACTCGCCCAGATCCAGGCAGCCATTGACGCCCTCAATAAGAATCCGGGCCAGTTCAACCTGACGACGAATAACTGTTCAATGAATGTATGCAATATCCTGATGGGGGCGGGCGTACTTCCACAACAAGACCCGATCGGGATGCCCAACGAATTGATCGATGCGTTGGTCGCAAATGGCGGGACTTCATTTGGTGGATTCACCCCCGTGGAGAAAAAGGATAACGACGGCGACGGCAATGTCGGAGTCCAAGTCCGAGACGCAGCAAACAATGTCTTGGAACGATTCCCGAATTCGATGCCCGTGGCTCCGTAAACGTTGTCGTGCCGTTGATTGAGTATTGTTTGAAGAACTGGTGTGTGGTTGGCCCGCTACAACATTCGAAGTGATAGACTTGGCTGTTCTTGGAGGAGCTCTTCTATGCGACAATTTTGTTTAACGGTCGGACTCTGTGCTCTGCTAGCCTCCGCTGGGATGGTTGTACCTGGTGAGCAGCAAGACAGCAGGACCAGAGTCAAATCGGCAGAAGTCGAGCCGCTGAAGTTTGTGTACGGTAAGCGTGTCACGGCGATACAACCAGCGACGGGAAGAATGAACTTCCCAGCAACCACAAACTGGTTCATCGCGAGGATTGATCATGTCCTGGAAATCGACGACCCCCCATCCATCTCAATGGTTAACGATGTGGTCTCCGGCCGGATGTGGCCTGTTGGCAAGTCCGTAAAAGATACGCCACCCCAAGGCTTTGAAATGCGCTACGACGACAATGAATTCGATGTTCTGTACGATGGGATCAAAGGGGAAACGTGGATCTATATCGGATTGACCCCCGAAGAAAAGCTGTTTGAGATCTACTTTAATGCAGCCAATCCGACTAAAGCAAACACCGACCGTAAAAAGGCAGATTGAAGAGTTCTGTTGCCAGATTTCGCCATCAGTTCTCTTCTGCCCCCCTTAATTTTTACTGGCTAACCGACCTCCAGAGATTTTGACTAAAGGTGTGAGCAGATGAAACGAAGGTCGATAATCATGATGACATATTTGATCTTCACCGATGTGCTCGTAGCGGGTTTAGGTAATCTTCAAGGAGCTGAAGTGAATAAGAACAGAAACGACGACGTTCGATTACAGATTGCTGCCGCAACCGCCTGGCGTGTGCAGATACCTGAAGGGGAATCGCACGCAACGATCGAGTACGACGTCAGAGAACCAGCGGTGCTGCGTCAATTGGCTCGCCTCCTGAGAGAGGATGCCAAACCGGCAGAGCCACAGATACTTCCGGTCGATGAAGACAGCGTGACCGTCAATTGCCAATTCTTCGGAATCGACGAAGAACCAATTCCTATCCGTTGCGAACTAACACTGACACAGCTTTTGGTCATTCGCGACGACCGAAAGCATCTGACGAGCTTGCCGTCAGACGAATTGTACCGACGATTGACCAAACACCGCTTCGACTTTTCTGACAGCAGACACCGCGCCTCTCAGGAATCCCATCGCAGAATCGAAGGGGCACATCCGCGTGAGCCGGAACGGCGTACAGCTCCTCAACGAGGAATCGTTCGTCGTGGACTTCCGACGCGCACACGGAAACGGCATGACCCGCCAGAACGGGACCGGTCAACACACCGCCGAACAGCTCCACTGTGTACCCAGCTGCCAACTTTGTCGGATGCAGAGGAGTGATGCAGGTTACCTCTCGGCATAACGGAGACAATCTCGGCGGCAAGATGGTCCGACTGGTCACGCACGGTGAGGACCGATACGACAGGACGATTGCAGACACCCATCTGCCGGTTGACGATCCACTGGTGAACCTACCGGACCTGTTTCTCAATCGTGAACTGGTCCGCCGTGGTCTGGCCTGGCATTACAAAGAGTACAGCGACGACAAGCGATTGGCGGATGACGAGAAGAACGCACGGCTGAAGAAGCTCGGGCTATGGGGCGGCAGTCATAAGGTAATTGCACCGTGGGACTGGCGGAAGCTGAGCAAGGTTGAGCGGGATGAGTTTCGAGCAGGAAAAGGTGTCAGGAACCAATAACTGGATTTGGTTCCGACACCTTGTGTTCCCCCAGGCTCAGAAGAAGCAGTGTGAAAGGAAATTTCATCGGATTATTTATCCGAGTTTTTCTGATTGTTTGACTTGGCTTTTTCGCGAGCCTTCTTACGGGCCGCGCGTTCCAATTTTTTCTTCGTTTTGTCGTCGGGGGCTGGTTCATCGGTCACTCCCAGCTCTTGCTTCAACGCTTGTGGCACCGTTACCGTTTTGCCTTTGATTTCGAGTTGCTTGACGATTTCGATCTGTTTGTCGATCTGGCCGGGTTCAGCGGCGTTCCCTCCAGGAATGAACTCTCCAAAAGGACGACCAATAACTTCGAGGTCTTGTTGCATGAGATCGCGCATCTCTTTTCTTCGAGTGGCCTGATCTTCGTCATAATCTAGGTTCTTCATTTCTTTCGGATCCCTCTGCAGATGGTAGAGTTGATCTTCGTCAAAGAAACCGGGGCGATCTGCGCCTCTAGCGACCGCCTCGGGCCCCGCAATAGGACTCGAAGAAGAGTGTCATGGGTTAACAGTCTGGTTCGCGAAACATGCACGCAATCGCTTCGTTCTCAGTAGTCGTCGATCTGATGTCCGTCTGACGGCACGTTTTTCATCGTGTTAGACGTGGCGCAACTGACCAAGGACGAACCGTCATGAGTCACGAACCAGCAACGCAAAACACGTAGGTTTATTGGCTCTGATCGTGGACTGAACCTGATTTTCCATAA
>JAAERP010000086.1 GCA_024230215.1 Fuerstiella sp.
AGCGTGTTGACTCCGTTTTGCGTGCATCTACAACAAGCAATACGAATCTTCACCTCAACTTCGCGGAGCTTTTTGCTGTTCTCACCCCCGTTTCAACCACCCGATGAAATATCGAGTCACCCACTAGATAGTGGGTGGGTGCCCAGAACTGGACAGACGGATTCGCAGAAGAGTTTGAAAAACGCAACGGCTATAGTCCTCTCCTCCTTCTGCCAGTGATGACCGGCCGGGTGGTGGAGAGTGCCAGGACCTCGGATCAGTTCCTCTGGGACCTGCGCCGAACCGTAGCCGACATGATCGCTGAAAACTATGTCGGTGGCCTGAGGGACATTGCCCACGAGCACGGACTTTCATTCTGGTGCGAGAACTACGGGCACTGGGGCTTTCCCGGTGAGTTCCTGATTTACGGCGGCTATTCCGAGGAGATTGGCGGCGAGTTCTGGTCGACATCAGACCTGGGCACGATCGAATGCCGGGCCGCCAGCTCGGCCGGCCATATTTACGGCAAGCGCCGCGTGTATTCCGAGGCCTTCACCAGCCGTCTTGATCTCGGCCACCACCCCTACACGTTTAAGGCGCGTGGCGAAGAGCTGTTCTGCGAGGGGATCAACCACTTTGTCCTGCACGTCTATGCGCATCAGACGACAGATGGCGCCCCGGGCAGGAACCCTTGGTTCGGCACCGCCTTCCATCGCAACACACCCTGGTTCATGCAGTCTCGCGACTGGGTGAAGTATCTGCAACGCTGCCACCATATGCTGCAGCAGGGCAACCCTGTCGCTGACGTGGCGGTTTACATCGGCGACTTTGCCCCGCAGATGACCGGCCCGGCAAACCCGGTGGCGGCAGGATACGATTATGATTACATGGGCTCCGATGCCATTCTCAGAAAACTTCACGTCGTCAATGGAGAATGGGTCGTCTATGACGAGCACGACCCCAAACGCATCGCTGCGCGCATAAGGTGCTGGCCATGCCGGTGGTGAAATATGTCCGCCCTCACGTCCTGAAACGACTTGAGGAACTCAAACGGCAGGGTGGCAAGGTCATCGACTCCGTTCCCGTGAGCGCCGCCGCCCTGCAGAGTGCCAGCATCATGCCGATCGTGTCAAATGCAAGCTGCTCCCTTCGCTGGAAGACGCGTCAACTGGACGATGGCATGATGTTCTTCCTTTCAAATTTCCAGAAAACCGGAACGTTCGAGGCAACGCTGCGAGTGACCGACAAGGCACCGGAACTGTTCAATCCCGTGACCGGCACAATCACGAGGCTGGCTCGCTACAAGAGCGAGAAGAATGGCACGCGGATTTCTATCGACGTAAAGGATCGATCAGACTCCTGCTTTATCGTCTTCCGCAATAAGTCGTCTCAGCCCTCCGTGGTCGAAGTCACTAACGCAGAAGGACCGGTCTCACCTGCCGACCTCAGTCTGTTCTACGATCAGCGCAACAAGCTCATCGCGGAAACGGACAAAGCCGGAAGCTACACGCTCAGCATGAGTGATGGTTCAAAACGCAAGCTGATTTTCGAGCAGGCTTCCGAATCCTTCACCATCGAGAGCCACTGGCAGACAACGCCAATGGATGAGAAGGGATACTCCGTTTTGCTGGAGACGACGTTCGACCTTCCGCCAGCATTTGGCAAAGGGCAGCGTGTCGCTCTGGATCTGGGAGACGTTTCCATCATCGCCAGAGTCACGCTCAACGACAAAGCGTTTGATACGCTTTGGATGCCACCGTTTACGCTGGATGTTTCAAACGCGTTGAAGCCCGGCAACAACAGGCTGGAGGTTCTTGTAACCTCTACGACAGAAGGAACACCCACACTCGGCACGCCTGTGCAGCTAGAAACAAGTTCACAAAAGATCGCACGGAATGGCTTCGCAGTCGGCGAAACTGGCGCAGCACTGTCCAGATACCGTGACGGCCGGCCCGAGGCAACGCGGCGGACGGATGCGAACGACCGGGGCATTGTGCTTCGCAACAGCGATGGCCCTGGCCTGTAGGGACAACAGCGGTTCCCGCGTTCGATCGTCGAGGAACGAGCCAAACGGTCTCGGTGGGCGCGCCGAACAACGCCAGGAATACACCCAACTTGATGATCAGGCCAACTTGATGTGATTATCAAACGCAGCCGCGTTGATACCATTGCTTTTGAAGGAAAGAAACGACCGTGTGGCGTCAGGGGCTCCTGGTGATCATACACGAAGAAGAATTCCGCAGATTATGTCATGAAACCCTTGATTTCTGATTGGCATACAATGATAATCAAACAATAAACGGTGATTATCAGGCCATGATTGGAGATTCAGTGACTGTGGCGAGCTCAACCACTGCGGCCGACGTTGTCGGACTTCTGGGCGACCTGATCGCAAACGGTAACCTTGGGCCTGGTGACCGACTGCCGCCGATTCGGGAACTGGCACTCCAGTTTGGCGTGAGGGCGGGGACTGTTCGCGATGCGTTACTTGCCGCCCAGAGCAAAGGGCTGTTGAAGGTGCTTCCGCGCGTGGGCGCGATCGTGCAGGCCGCCGGGGGTGCTGATCGCTCGCCGTCGATTGCGGCGAATGTTGGGCGCGATTTTGCAGAGCTCGTCGGGCAGCGGGACCAGAATCTGTTCCATGTGCTGGAGACCCGAGAGGCACTCGAATTGACGATGGTCGCGCGTGCGGCTCAGCGGAGAGAATTGTCAGAGCTGTTTCGGCTCAGGCAGATTCTTACCGAGATGGCCGCCATTCCCCTGAAAGTCGAATCGCCCGAGTACGCAGAGCTGGATGTTGAGTTTCACCTGGAGATTGGGCGACTGTCCGGCAACAGCGTGATGACGTCGCTGCTCAGGATTCTCCTGCACGAAGTCAGGCCGCATCTGGGTCGGATTCGCTGGTCGGACAATCGCCGCCTGGAAGCGAATGAATCGCATGCTCAGATCTATTCAGCCCTTGCTGCGGGTGATGCCGAGCAGGCACAGAGCGCCATGCGGGATCACATTCGGACAGCTTACAACAGTCTCCTCGATGAGATGCGTCAACCGCCGACCATGAACGGGGAGAAGTAGAATCTCGGCGTCAATATGTATTAACCACGAAGTGGTGGCAGCAGGTAGCCCGGGGAATGCGATCGCGGAAACCAGAACACTGACGGGCAGGAGTGCCCGCCCTGCGGAGTTTTCGAGAAATATGATTCATCGCGTGACAGCAAGTCGAGCGGAGGAAGAAGACGGAAACATGAAGGTTCCTATTCTCCTGTCCTTCATCTTCCTGTCGTCCATCACCGCAGGCGACGTCTCGGCCAGAGAAGCGACAGGGAAGCCTAACTTCCTGATCGTCGTCACCGATGATCAGGGCTATGCCGATCTGAGTGCCTACGAACATCATGCGCAAGATGTTCACACGCCGAACATGGATCGGATCGCGGCGAACGGCATCCTCTTCACCGAGGCTTACGTCACCGCTCCCGTGTGCAGCCCCTCGCGCGCCGGTTGGAATACGGGAATGCACCAGGTCCGATGGGATCCGAAATCTTCCTTTGGATGCGGGCATCCCGAGTCCGTTCCGAACATCGCCGAGATCATGAAGGCCAACGGATACGCCACAGCCCGATTCGGCAAAAATGATTACGGCAAAGGCATGCACCGACAAGACGTTCGCGAGTATCCGCTGAACCACGGCTACGACGCGTTCCTGGGCTTCTGTGCACACGGTCACGATTTCTTTCTTCTGTCAAAGGAAATCGAGAAGCAGACACCCGATCCCAGGGGCCACAGCGCCGTGGTGGGGCCGCTCATGCACAACAAGGGAGTTAAGGAATTTAAAGACGGCTATCTGACGGAGATCTTTACCGACGCGGCAATCGACTTCCTCAAACAACACAGTAGCGGAAGTCGCCATGACTTTCGGTCGAAACAGCTGAGTGCCGAAACTCGTGGCAAGTTCCGCTACCAGAATGCGAGCCCTCCGTTCTTTGTCACCCTGTCTTACAACTCTGTGCATCACCTGATTCACCAAGCGCCCAAAAGGTACCTGGACAGGTATGGCGTGAAGGAAATACCGAACTACGACCCAAAGACAGACAGCGATTACGCGGATTGGTTCAAGCGATTCATCACGCTTGGTGAAATCAGCGACGAGGAGATGCGTAAGTACTACCTCGCGAATCTCAACTGCCTTGATGACAATATCGGTCGAGTGCTCAACGCGCTGGATAAGTTCACGCTTGCCGACAACACGGTGGTCATCCTCTTTTCGGACAACGGCGGGGCGCCCACGAATGGCGCATGGAATCTGCCACTTGCGGGCAGCAAGTTCACACTCTGGGAAGGTGGCATTCGGGTGCCGTTCATCTTGTCGCGCCCAGGCGATCCGCACGCCGGCGAGACCTGGGATCAGCCGGTCTCCACACTTGATGTTGTCCCCACCTGCCTTGAAGCAGCAGGCATTGAAATACCCGAAGACCTCGATGGGCGGCTCATATCCCAAACCACAGCAGGCACCAGCGAACCACGAAACCTCTTCTGGCGATGGGGGAAGAGTTACGCCGTACGCAGCGGCGATTGGAAACTGCTGCACAACGGCGGCAAGATGAATAGGAAACCGACCGCCGGGATCGTCAACCGGACCGGACTTCTGAAAGGCACCCGCCTGTTTAACGTGCGAGAGGACGTCGCCGAGAGCCAGGACCTCGCCAGTGAGCATCCCGAAGTCACTCATCGGCTGAAAAAGTTGTACGCAGACTGGTCGAAAGAAGTGTCTGGCGAAAAGCGAGGGGCGAAGTGATGAAGTATTGGATTTCAGGCATGCAATTGGCAGGGGTTGACCGACATACCAGCACGAAACGCAAGCGAGTAGATCCCACCACCCGTTTCACTCGCTTGCGCTTCGTGCTCGTATGTTTAATCTGCACGTTGTTCAGCTCGCAGGGCTCCGCCGAACGCGCCGCGGCAAAGCCGCCATTGGATGGAACGTCACGTTCCCCGAACATCGTGCTCTTTCTTGTCGACGATATGGGGCTGATGGATACGTCAGTCCCAATGTTGACCGACGAAGATGGCAAGTCGAAACACCATCCTCTCAACGACTGGTATCGCACACCGAATATGGAACGACTTGCGGCGAGGGGTGTGCGGTTCAGCAATTTCTATTCGCACAGCGTCTGTTCGCCGACGCGCGTGTCGATCATGAGCGGCCAGAACTCGGCGCGGCATCGATGCACGGACTACATCTTTCCGTGGAAGAACAACCGGCTGATTGACACGCGGCAGTATCCGCTGGCGGTGTGTCAGCAGGTTCCGCCGAAGTGGAACTGGGCGGGGCTGACGCAGAGTGATCTCACTCTCCCGAGTCTGTTGAAGCAGGTCGGATACAAGACCATTCACGTCGGCAAAGGACATTTCGCGCCGTTCGAGCACACAGGGACCGACCCGCAGAACCTTGGGTTTGACGTGAACATCGCGGGTTCCAGCATCGGAGCACCGGGTTCTTACTACGCGAAAAACGGTTTCGGAAAAGGCTCGAAGAATGTGCATGCGCGGCCTGTGCCGGGGCTCGACAAGTACCACGGCACGGACACGTTTCTGACGGAAGCAATTACACTGGAAGCAAAGGCTGAGGTGGATCGAGCGCTGGCTTCGGAGAAGCCGTTCTTCCTCTATATGTCCCACTACGCGGTTCACTCGCCGTTCAACTCCGATCCGCGTTTTGCGGCGAACTACCGCGACAAAGGAACGCCGCCCGGAGCGCAGGCTTACGCCACGCTGATCGAGGGCATGGATAAATCTCTCGGGGATCTGATGGATCATGTCGAGGCGAAAGGTGTCGCCGAGAATACGCTGTTCATTTTCCTGGGCGACAACGGCGGAGACTGCCCGCTGGCGGGCACGGATGATATCTCCTCGAGCGCTCCCTTGCGCGGCCGGAAGGGCAGCAAATGGGAAGGCGGCGTCCGTGTTCCCTTCATCGCTGCCTGGGCAAAGCCGGACCCGGAAAACAAAGAGCAGAAGAAACTGCCCATCCCCGCCGGCAGCATTCGCCAGGAGATCGGGGTGTGTTACGACCTGTTCCCGACGATTGCAAAACTGGTCGAAGCGCCCGTTCCTACAGATCACCCCGTGGATGGACAGAATCTCTCGCAACTGTTTTCGGGACAATCCGACCAGAAACATCGAAATGAATTCCTGAACCACTACCCGCACCCGCGTCGCGGACAGAGCCATTTTTTCACCACTTGGCGCAACGGAAACTGGAAGGTGCGCTACGAATACTTCGCCGAAGGCGACGACCGCTACGCGCTTTACGATCTGGCGCGCGACCCGAGCGAATCAAACAACCTTGCCGCGGAACAACCAGTGAAGCTCAGGAGCATGATGCAACAGATGGTTCAGGAATTGGAATCCAGCGATGCGGTGTATCCGGTGAAAGACGGCCAGACGCTTGAACCACTCATCCCGCAGGAGAAGAGATCATGAATCGGCGTTTCCTTTTCAAAGCCGTAGCGGAACTCGCCCACAGTTTCGGCACACGACGAAAGAGCTCACCGAAAGTCGTGGCGATTTCCGCTAGAGGCAATCGACGCCACCTGTTGCTGCTGTGGCCCCTGTTGGTGGTTTGCCCATTAGCATCCGCGGCGAAGCCGCAATTGGATGGAACGTCACGTTCCCCCAACGTCTTGTTCATCCTGGTGGATGACATGGGGTGGCGTGATTTGGCGTGTTACGGACACGCAATCCACAAAACGCCGAACATTGACGCTCTGGCAGCGCGGGGGATGCGATTCACGAACGCCTACGCGGCTTGTCCGATCTGCGCGCCGTCGCGTGCCGCCATCATGACCGGGAAGTTCCCGTCGAACACAGGATTCGTGGATAACTACGTCAGCGAATTGAACGGAGAAACGCTGCAGCGTTCCAGGGACTCGCAGTTTCTGGAACTGGAGGAAGTCACCGTGGCCGAGGCCTTCCAGGCCAGCGGCTACCGGACCGGCTTTCTCGGTAAGTGGCATCTCTCCCAGCAGATGGAGCCCCGCCAGCCGACCGACCAGGGTTTCGACGTCAACATCGCGGGCAGTTTCTGGGGGCGTCCCCTGAAAGGGTTTTTCAGTCCCTACGAAATGCCCAATCTCAAGGATGGTCCCAAGGGTGAATACCTGCCCGACCGCCTGACCACTGAAGCCATCAAGGTCATGGACAGCTTCGCCAAAGCGGACGAACCGTGGTTGCTCTACATGAGCTACTACATCGTCCATAGTCCCTTTCACAGCAAGCCCGAAAAGATCAGGAAGTATGCGGAGAAAGCACGCCAATCGAACGTGTCTTTGAAGAACCCTGCCTACGGCGGAATGGTCGAATCGCTGGACGAGAATGTCGGCCGGCTACTCGATTGGCTCGATGAGACGGGTCTGCGCAAGGACACCATTGTCGTCTTCACCTCCGATAACGGCGGCATGGTAAAGGCGACGGAGAATACTCCGCTGCGCAGTTACAAAGGCGATCTCTACGAAGGCGGCATTCGAGTGCCATGTATCATCGACTGGCCCGGCACCGTTCAGCCTGGCTCGGCCAGTGACACACCAGTGCACGGGTCTGATTTCTACGCGACGCTCCTGGCCATGGTCGGCCTGCCGCAGCAGCCTGATAACCATCAAGACAGCGTGAACCTGGTACCGCTTCTCAAAGGCGATACGGATTTCAAGCGCGGCCCAATGGTCTGGCATTACCCGGTTGGCGTCCCGCATATCCCGCACTCCAAACCGGGCAGCGTCATTCGCGATGGAGACTGGAAGTTGCTTCGTTTCTATGAAGACGGTCGCGAGGAGCTTTATAACCTCAAAGACGACATTGGCGAAACGAAGAACCTGCTTGCCTCGATGCCAGCGAAAGCAGCGGAATTGAAGGCTCAGTTAGATGCCGTGCTCAAGGCGCATGATGCAACGATCCCAACCGCCGTCCCGGCGAAACCCTCACGCCCCGCAGCGAAGAATAGAAACAACGCGAACCAACCGGAGAAGTCAAAACCATGACGATGTGTAGAAACAGTTTCCAATGTGCCGCGTTTGCCTTGCTCAGTGCATTTTCCGCATCCGCGGCAGACCGCCCCAACATCCTCTACATCGCTCTCGAAGACATCACGCCGATGATGGGGTGTTATGGCGACACGTATGCGAAGACGCCGAACTTTGACAAGCTGGCTGAGGAAGGGATTCGATACACGAATGCTCACTCCGTCGCACCAGTCTGCTCGGTATCACGCTCCAGCATCGTCACGGGCATGTATCCCAGCAGCATCGGCACGATGCATCACCGCAGTGGAGGCGTCCCGGCTCCCGCCTTCCTGAAGTTCGTGCCCAACCTCATGAGCGAAGCGGGTTACTACACCACCAACCGCAAGGGCGACTACAACATCGTTGGCATGGTGTATGACAAGCAGGGAAAGAAAAAGGGCGGAGATGACGCCCCCTGGCGCAGTCGCCCGGACAAAAGTCAGTCTTTCTTCTCCAAGGTCGACTTTGGTGAATGCCATTCCAGTGTGACCAAGACCTCGGAAGAGGTCATCATCGAAGCGCGGCTCAACCGCCTGCAGGCTGATGACTTCCACGATCCAGACAAGGCACCCCTTCCGTCCTACCACCCGGACGACTCGATGTTTCGCAACGCCTGGGCGCGCTACTACGACGCCGTCACCCAGGTCGACTACCGGACCGGCGAGGTGATCGCCGCCCTCAAAGAGGACGGTCTCTGGGACGACACGATCATCATCGTCTGGGCCGACCATGGCGTCGGCATGCCGCGCGGCAAACATACGTGCTGGGAACAGGGCACGCACGTGCCGCTGATCGTACGCTTCCCCAGGAAATATCAGCACCTCGCTCCCGCCGGGCCCGGATCCGTCGTCGATGATCTCGTCTGCCTCATGGACATGGCGCCCTCCGTCCTGACCCTGGCCAACATTAAACCACCGGAATACATGCAAGGCCGCGCTCTCCTTTCTAAGAGCGATGCCGAGAAACGCGAGTTCCTCGTTGCCGGGCGTAACCGACTCGACACCCGCACGCAGTTCGTTCGCGCTATTCGCGACAAACGCTACCGCTACATGCGCCACTTCTTCCCTCATCGACCTTACGCCCCCTACGAGACCTACCAATGGGAAGCGCCGATCTATGATCGCTTTCAGGAATTGGCTCGCGCCGGCAAGCTCAAGGGTCCTCAAGCCGAATACGCACAGCGTTTCAAGTCGGTCGAGCTGCTTTACGACTTTGAAACAGATCCGGAAATGGTCAACAACCTGGCCGACGACCCGGCCTACGCGGACGTGTTGAAAAAGATGCGCCAGCGCCTTCATAACTGGATGCTCGAAACCCGGGACCTTGCCCTGATCGAAGAACGCGAACTCTACGAGCGGGCGCAGGGAGGCTCACTGTGGCAAGTCGGTCAGGACCTCGACAATTACGAGCGCATTCTCGAAACCGCCAATCTCCAACTCGACGGCGAGTCCGCCGTTCCGGAACTCAAGACTCGCAGCACGGACGACGATTCGTTGGTTCGCTACTGGGCTACCTTGGGACTCGTCGTGGTCACCCAGAGCGCCGGCCCGGAAGTCGTCAGCGGCATTCTGCCAAGTCTGAAAAAGAGTCTCACCGATAACTCCATCGACGTGCGCCTGCTCGCGGCAGAAGGATTGTTCAACCTCGGTCACTACGAGGAAGCCCTACCGGTCGTCATCGCCGAGATGGCGCATCCCAACACCGACGTTCAAGTTCGTGTCGGCAACATCCTTGATTCGCAGCCACCCGATGCGAACGAGGCGCTTGCGGCTGCCGTTGAACCCTTGGCGATCGCGAAAGAAAAGTTCAAACCGCAGGGACGTTATGGGGGCACTAACAAACCGTTCGATCGCGCCTACCGAGCCCTCACCAACCAGCAACTCTATTACCGCTGGGGCATGGGAGCTTCCGGCTCACCGGAGAGCCCGTTGATGGCCGTGCAGAAGGAACCCTTTGTCTTGAAAGCGGCACCGCCGCTCCCCAGGAGCCGTTCCACAACGGGCAAGCAGCCAGTCCTCAAAGCCATCGGCGGCAAGGTCTCGGAAGTGAGCAGTTTCCAGACGGGTCGCGGGCCGGAGAATATGATCGATGGCGATCTGACGAGCTTCTGGCACTCCCGCTTCAAGCCGAACTTCGCCAAGCCGCCGCACTATGTGGTGCTGCAGGTTCCGGGAGGAGGGACGCAGGCTGTCAAAGGGCTTCGCTACCACGCCTGGCATGGCGGAGGCAACGGCCACCTGAAGGGTTGCTCAATCTATGTTTCCGACGACGGAAAAACCTGGGGCTCTCCGCTGGTAAGAAACGCCACGCTCAAGCCCGGATTAAAAAAGGATCAACTGATTCTCTTTCCCAAACCGACGAACAAAAAGTTCATCAAATTAGAAGTCACCGCCGCCGTATCCCGCAGCGGTCAGCCTCTCGCTTCGATAGGTGAGCTGGATGTATTGGTGAAGCAATGAGTAATTGCAGGACCGGTTCCCACCGGCCAAATACATGCACGGCCGGTAGGACCGGCCCTACGATCAACACCGAAGAACAGAATACATGAAGAACTTGATAACAACCTTACTGTGCGTGACGCTACGGATCGTCCAACCATGGTGTAACGGAAGCCGCCAGGGCTTTCGGCCCACGATGCCGAAACTCCTGGCGAGTTCCGCTACGATATTCCTCACGCTTGTCACCAACTCTGCTCATGCAGCCAGGCAACCGGATCGGCCCAACATCATCTTCATCCTGGCCGATGACATGGGCTACGGGGATCTTGGTTGTTACGGCGCGGAGAAGATCAAAACGCCAAACATTGATCGATTGGCAACCGGAGGCATCCTTTTTACCGACGGCCATTGTGGAGCCTCGACCTGCACTCCGACGCGCTATGGCCTGATGACCGGACAGCATGCATGGCGATCGTGGTGCAAATACAGCGCGCTCAGCACGAACGCGCCGCTGCTGATCGATGAGGATCGAGCGACCATCGCTTCCTTCCTTAAATCGGCGGGTTACTCGACATCGATCGTTGGGAAGTGGCATCTTGGCTACGGTCGCGAAGAAGGCTTTGCAGACAATCGCGGTGACCTGGCTCCGAACTTCTGGGACACACGCGGAAATGGGCCGAACTGGAATGGCGAACTGAAACCCGGACCGCGAGAGAATGGCTTCGACTACTCCTATGTAGTCCCCGTTGCCAACAGCTTTCCGCCGTATGTGTTCATTGAGAACTACCGTGTGGCTGGTCTGCGCAAGGAAAGCCCCATTGGGAAGCTGGAATCACGAAATCACGGCAAGATGGAGGGCGGCGAAGGGGCCCGCTGGAGAGACGAAGAACTGATTGACAAGTTTGCCGACAAGTTGGTGTCGCAGTTGGAACGTTTGGCGGGAGAGCAAAAGGAACGTAGCGGAACTCGCCAAGAGTTTCGGCACCAGAACGATTCGAGTCCAAAAGCCCTGGCGGCTTCCGCTACCGATCAGAAACCGTTCTTTTTATATTACACACCGACGCAGCCCCATATCGGTTCCCGTGTTGTCAAAAGGAATTCGCACTGGCCGAATGAACGTTTTCAAGGAACAAGTGAAGCTGGGAATTACGGTGACGTTGTTCAAGAGCTGGACTGGTCCGTCGGTGAAATACTCGACACGCTGGATCGCCTTGGAATCGCCGAGAACACGCTGGTGATCTTCGCCAGCGATAACGGTGGATACACTCGCAACTTCAACGGGCACCAGCCGAATGGCCACATCCTGCGTGGCGGCAAAGGCGATCTGGTCGAAGGCGGTCACCGTGTGCCGTTTCTTGCGAAGTGGCCGGGCAAAATCAAACCGGGGACACGCTCGAAGGAAACGATTTCGACAACCGATATGCTGGCGACCGTTGCGGCAATCATTGGCAAGGACTTGCCGGCGGGCGCGGGGCCCGACAGTTACAACGTGCTGCCTGCTTTGCTCGGGAAAACGTTGCCGCATCCCGAGCGTCCCGTGGTCCTGTCCAGCGGCGGAACGGGAACCATCTCAATTCGCGCGGGCAAGTGGAAGCTCATCGACGGTCAGGGAAACTGCGGCTACGGAGAATTCCGTAACAAGCAACCGTGGCCAGTTCCCAAACCGGGAGCTCCCCCGGCACAGCTCTACAATCTGGATGAAGATCTCGGTGAAGCCAACAACCTCTACACGCAGCATCCGGGAATCGTTCACCGCCTGAAGGTGGGTCTGGAGAAGATCAAGGCGGATGAGAACTACAATCCCACCGCGTTGGAGCAGCCGAAAGAGAAACTCAGCATCGAGCAGTTGAACGCGCTGTTCCCAAAGCCCCAGGCAAACTTGCGTAGCGGAACTCGCCGAGAGTCTCGGTCCCCCGCGAATCCGAAAGTCCTGGTGAGTTCCACTACGTCCACGCTGACAAAGATCGGCGGAAAAATCGCCGCGGTCAGCAGTTTTCAACCCGGTCGTGAAGCGGCTTATATATTCGACGGCGATCCCTCAACGTTCTGGCACACACGCTTCGCCGGTGGCCACGCGAAGCCACCGCATTACGTCGTGCTACAGGTTCACGCCGGAACGCGTATCACCGGACTTACCTATACCGCGTGGACCGGCGGCAATGGAAACGGACACGTCAAAGATTATGCCATCTGCGTTTCGGACGACGGAAGGAACTGGGGCGATCCGATTCTATCCGGCGAGCTGAAGCCGGGAGTCTCTGCCAGGCAGAACATCTCCTTCCCCGCTCCGAGCACCAAACCGTTTATCAAGTTCGAAGTGACAGCCGCCAATTCGCCGGAGGGTCGCTTCTTCACCGCCATCGGTGAACTTGATGTCGTGATTGCGGCTAAAACCAAACCGCCCGCGGCGAAGCCGCAGTTGGGTGGAGCGTCGATTACCGGTCCGGCTCGGACCTCCCCGAATGTCCTGTTCATCCTGGTGGACGACATGGGGTACAGCGATCTAGCGAGTTACCGACACAAGATTCACGAAACGCCTCACACCGACAGGCTCGCCAGAGAGGGTATGCGGTTCTGGCATAACCATGACCAATTGCCGCCGAATTGTTCCTATTGCGAATCGGGCAGCGCGATCCGCATCGGGGACTGGAAGTATCTTCACTCTTGCGAAGACGGCCGCCGTGAGAAACGCGGCCTCGGAGCTCAACGTGAAGAGAATGCGAGGCATTCCGTATGGACTCAATGAGCCCTTCAAGCGAGCCATCAAAGCCCTCACCGGCGAAGAGACTTACTACCGCTGGTAAGCCGGCCTCCAATGCGATCCCCCCAACTAAGGATTATCAAGACATGAGCACATCCACCGCACACGCGGCCGTGCCGATCCCGCTTAGGGCCGGTCCGGTCTCGATGGCCTTTGATGCGGAAAATGTGTTCCTGCGTTACATCCGCGTGGGTAGCCACGAAATTCTTCGAGGTATCAATGCTCCATTTCGCGACCAGGACTGGGCGACGATCGCGCCGGAAGTTTCGAGCCTCCGAATCGAACAGCGTGACGACAGCTTCGAACTGACGTTTGATGTGGCGTGTCAGCGGGCGGACATCGACTTCCGCTGGAAAGGTTCGATCACTGGAACGGCGGAGGGCCTGGTCGAGTTCACATTGGACGGGAAAGCCCATTCAACGTTCAAGAAGAACCGGATTGGCTTTTGTGTGCTGCATGGGCCGTCTGCTGCTGGTCAGCCATGGATGCTCGAAACGGTTGATGGAAAGAAATCGGAAGGACGATTTCCAAAGTTTATCTCACCGGATCAGCCGGCAAAGAACCTGCGGGCGATTACACATGAAGTTACCAAAGGCATTCACGCCCGTGTCGCCTTCGAGGGTGACATCTTTGAAATGGAAGATCAGCGCAATTGGACCGACGCTTCCTTCAAGACCTATTGCACGCCGCTGGAGAATCCTTACCCGGTTGAACTCTCCAAAGGCGCAAAGATATCGCAAAAAATCACGATCAGCATCGACGGTGATCTTTCCGAGCCGACGACGATTGCGCCATCTCGTAGCGGAAGTCGCCAGGACTTTCGGCCTGAGACCGCAGAATGCCGAAACTCTACGCGAGTTTCGCTACATCTGACTGAGCGAGAATTGGCGTTACCATTGCCTGGACTGCAGGTGTCCAGCGAGGTTGAAAATCTCACTGATAAGCAACTCCAGCGGCTGAAGGCGTTGCACCTGGATCATCTCCGAGTTGATCTGGCTCTTTCGGATGAGTCGCTAGTCAAGGACCTTCGTCGCGCAACCAGTCAGGCCGAGGCCCTGGGAGTATCGCTGCAGGTCGTATTGGGCCTCGGTGAATCACCCGACTTTGCCACGCTGGTCAAAGAGATCAACGAACTTAAACCGCCTGTTTCATACTGGCTCGTCAGAGGCGGCGACCCGGCGCATTTCAAGATGGCACGCGAGCAACTTGCGCCGGTTGCCGGTGAAGCAAAGATTGGTGTGACCCGCGTGACAAGCTTCGTCGACCTGAACAGGGCCCGGCCCGAAGACAAATCCATCCAGGCAGTCGGCTTTGCCATGAACCCGCAGACTCACGCCTTCGACAATGCTTCGATGGTGGAGACACTGCCGATCCAAGCCGATGCGGTCAGTAGCACGCGACAGTTTGTTGGCGATCGACCACTGATCATTGGCCCGATTACTTTGGCACCACAGCTCCTCGACGGGATTGTTCAACCTGGCGGTCCGCCTACGAGTGGTCCATTACCAACGTACGTAGACAAGCGGCAGGTGGAATCATTGGCGGCCGTCTGGACGCTGGGAAGCCTGAAGTATCTCGCGGATGCCGGCACGCACTCGGCTACGTACTTCGAGACCATCGGCTGGGTCGGAGTCATGGACGCCGATGACGTCTCGTCGCGCCCCAGGGCTTTCCCTTCGCAGCCCGGTGAACTGTTTCCGGTCTATCACCTGCTAAGTGAGATTGGTGAGTTCAAAGGCGGCTCTGTCCGTCAGGTAGACACTTCAAACAACCTCGCGGCGGTTGGTTTGGCGTTGCTCAAGCCGGAACGGATGCGCGTGCTTGTCGGGAATCTCACTGGCGATGCACAGACCGTAACGCTTCGTGGACTCAGCAGCAAACCGGTTGCGATTCAGGTACTCGGTGCACCAGAAACTCAGGCGCCGCCGGAACTCTCCATCCATCTTCCGCCCTATGGCATCGCGAGAATCGATCAAGGGATTGATGAAGCCTGATTCACCGCTCACATCTGACGTTTTGGATAAAGCAAACACAAAGACGAACACAAAGCAAACACAAAGACGAACACAAAGACGAACACAAAGACCGACCAATAGCCAAATCAATCATGAAAACCAAAGCACTGAAGCGATTTCGATCCAAACTTGCAAACAATGAACCGATCTACGGCCTTTGGGCGACGCTCGAATCTGCGAGTGTCACGGAGATGGCTGTCGCCCTGGGTATGGACTGGGTGGTCATTGATGCCGAACACGGACATCTTGACTGGAAAGAGATCAACGAACATATACGCGCCGGGTTGCGCAGCGACACCGTCGTACTGGTCAGGCTGGCGGAACGAAGCACGGCGCTAACCAAGCGTGCACTTGACATCGGAGCTGACGGCGTCGTGATCCCCTGGGTTTCAACCGTCGAAGAGCTTGAAGAGGCTATCCGCGACGCTCGCTATCCACCCGAAGGCCGCCGTGGGATCGGCGGCGAACGAGCAACCGCCTGGGGCCAATGTTGTGCCGAGCATACTGCCGAAGCGAACGAAAACGTGCTAGTCATTCCGCTCATCGAAAACGTGGCCGCGATTCCCCATGTTCCTGCGATGTGTGAAGTGGATGGCACTGACGTAATCTTCTTCGGACCCAACGACTTCACGGCGACCGCCGGCCATCGCGGGCAATGGGAAGGACCGGGCGTTGCCGAGCAGATATTGGCGTTGAAGGACACGATCCGGGCAGCGGGCACACACTGCGGACTGATGACAACCAGCATCGACAATTTGCTTCAGCGACGTGAGCAGGGGTTTCGAATGATGGGAATCGGTTCAGACAGCGGGCTGATGCTGAAATCCATTCACCAGGCGCTTCTAGCCGTCGATCGCGACCGCATGCCGGCGTCAAGCCTTGATCCAGCCGATGGACGCGATGTCAGGTTGCCGCTTCCACAGCCGCCCGAAGACACGACTCCCGATCGTGGCGAAGTTATCACCGGCCTCGGCGATGGGAGAACTGTCGAGCTGGAAGCCGGTGTCGTCATGGAAGCCCTGGTGGGCGGATTCAACACAGCTCGCGGCCTGACGACGGGCATCGTAACCATGCAACCGGAGTCGTTACTCCCCTACCACACGCACCCCTGTGGCGAATCGATCACGGTGCTTGAAGGCGAGGCTGAAATCTCCATCGAAGGACGAACTTATCGACTCGACCCGTTGGACAACATCACGATCCCGCGCTGGTTGCCGCATCAGGCTCGCAACCCTGATTCCGCAAAACCAGCGCGACTGCACGTCGCGCTGGCCATGAGCGTTCCCGAACGCGAGTTGGTCTGCCGATCATTTGACCAGACGAAGATGCCACCGGATTCGAGCGGCACACCCGGCTTTGAACGAGTCACCCGATTCGCGACTGCTGAGCGTTTGCATGGCGTCGGCCCGGGAGCGGAATTCGTCGATTATTTCAACGCTGCGTTGATGCCCGGCATCGAAATGAGCGGCGGATTCGCTCGCTTTGATCCCAACGGCCGCCTGCCAGACCACATCCACGATTTCGACGAATCGATCTGCATTATCCGCGGCGAGGCGGACTGCGTGGTCGAGGGGCAGAAGTACTCGATGACGGGCTGCGCCACAGCGATGATTCCTCGAGAACGCGTTCACTATTTCATCAACGAATCCCAGGAGCAGATGGACATGGTCTGGGTTTACGCCGGACCCATGCCCGAACGCATCGTGATTGCTCCTGGCTTTGTGCGAGAAGGAACGAAACAACAATTATGAACACACCACAACAGACACCTTTTCGCGTTGCCCTAACCGCCGACTTCTACGACGAATCCGGCACGCCGCGTTATTCAAGCTTCGGACTCGACACGTTCGAAGGACTCGACAACATTGTCATATCAAAGTTCGCCGAACACCGAGACGAAATCACTCCGGATCAGTTGGCGGAGTGTCATGCGGTTCTTGTCCTGAGTCCGAAGGTGACAGCCGACTCACTGACCGACTGCGAGGATCTGCTCGCGATCAGTCGTTTCGGAGTTGGCTACGATACGGTCGATGTCGAAGCCTGCACGGCGAACAACGTGCTGGTCACTATTACTCCCGGAGCAGTCGACCGACCCGTTGCCGAAGCGACAATCGCCTGGATGATGGCCCTCACACATCGCGTCCTGCAGAAGGACCGCCTGGTTCGCACCGGTCGCTGGGAAGACCGCAGCCAGTACATGGGTTGCGAACTTCGGGATCGGACCCTCGGCGTGGTCGGACTTGGCGGCATCGGCCGAAAGCTCGTTCAACTTCTGCAGGGTTTCGGCATGCGACAGCCGATTGTGTATGACCCCTTCGCACCGCCCGAGGTTCTTGTTGAGTCAGGCGTGCGAAAGGTGGAACTTGCGGAGCTCCTCTCAACTGCAGACTTTGTTTCGCTGAATTGTCCGCTGACCGAGCAGACACGAGGACTCATTGGCGCCGACCAGTTGGGACTCATGAAACCAGATGCGTACTTGCTGAATCTGGCACGAGGCGGCATCGTTGATGAAAACGCACTCTACGACGCACTCGCCAACCAACGCATCGCCGGAGCGGCACTCGACTGTTTCGAAGATGAACCCGTTGTCACGCCTCACCGTTTTCGTGAACTCGACAACGTCATCCTGGCCCCTCACTCCATCGCCTGGACCGACGAACTCTTCCGCGACATCGGCCGAACCGCATGCCAGAGCGTGCTCGACGTATCAAAGGGAAAACGACCGCACGGCGTGCTCAATCCGGAACTCTTCGAACTTGCCAGCTTTCGTTCCAAGTGGGCACGAGTTACTGAAACATCGACCGAGTCAATCGGATGAAAGAAAGGTACACCATGAAACGATTCAGCTGGCTTGCGATATTGATACTCAGTGTTGTGGTCTTACCCATTTCGGTGGTGCGGGCAGATGTTGCGCATATGGCGGAGCAATGGAATGTCTTCGAGACAATGTTTGAGTCTTCCATCCAACATAAGAACCCGTTCATGGACGTGCAGGCGGATGTGGTTTTCGCAAAAGGGGAGCAGAAGTGGAAGCAGCCCGCGTTTTGGAACGGAGAAGACACATGGGCGGTACGATTCGCTTTCCCGGACACCGGCACGTTCACCTATCGCATTGAAAGCAATGATTCGTCGTTGAACGGGAAAACAGGCACGGTTGTTGTTCAGAAATACGAAGGGAGCAACTCACTGATCAAACATGGGCATCTGCGGATCAGCGAAAACAAGCGATACTTCGAACACGCGGACGGCACTCCGTTCCTCTGGATGGGCGACACGTGGTGGAAGTGCCTTTCGAAACGACTCTGTTTCGACGAGTTCAAAGAGCTGACCGACGATCGCGCGAAGAAGGGTTTTTCGCTCGCGCAAATTGTCTGCGGTCCTTACCCCGACGAAGAGTTCTATACCGACTGGTGGGACAACGAAGGTGGCAAGCCCTATCTGAACCGCGAGTTTACGAAGATCAATCTGGAGTATTTCAAATATACTGACCAGCGTTTTGACTATCTGATTCAGTCAGGGATTGTCCCCGCGATTGTCGGCGCCTGGGGCCGTCACGATTGCGACGCTATGAAGTTTATCGGCACGGAGGGGATGAAGCGTCACTGGCGGGAGCTGATCGCCCGCTATGGCGCCTACCCGACCGTCTGGATTGTCGGTGGCGAGGCGTCCGGCGAGCTATGGAGCGAGACTGCCCGCTACGTCAACGAGACGGACCCATTCCGCCGTCCGGTCACGGTTCATGGGGATCCTGGCAAAAGCGTCCGGGAAAGCGTGGGGGCCAACAACGTGAACTTTGATTTTCTGCAGACCGGTCATGGTCGCACGGGCGAAGATCAGAATGCCATCGATAAGTTGATCGCCTCCTACAAAGTCGAGCCGCATATGCCGGTTCTGGTCAGTGAGCACAGCTACGAAGAGCATATGAAAGGCGGGCCTCCTTATACGCAACGTTTTGTGTTCTGGGGCAGCATGCTCAACGGCGGTGCTGGCCTTACCTACGGCGCAGCGGGCATCTGGCACGCTGGCATCGAAGGATTTCCCGCCACCGTGAACACCTATGACTTCACCACCTGGCGGCAAGGCATGGTGTATCCCGGCTCCGCGCAGATGGGACTCAACGCCGGATTCCTGAAACAATATCCATGGGAAAGATTTGAAGTACATCGCGAATGGATTCGTGGCGATCTGTTTGCTGCCGGGATTCCCGGACAAATTCGAATGTTCTATAAGCCGCGCCCAGCAGCGTATCAGTGGGAAGGCTTTAAGGTGTTTCGCTTAGAAAAGAACGTGCCCTACATGACCTTCTTTTTCGATCCGTCGACCGGCCGCAGATTTATCTACCCAACGGCGATGTATGTCGATAACGCCGAGACGGTTTTTGAAGACGATTTCAGCCAGGGCAGGGAGAAATGGGAAGATCAGGGACCTTCCTCCAAACTCGAAGAGGGCCGACTGGTTACACAGAAAGGCGCCCGTACGATTCTCCAGCAGGACTTTAAAGCCTACCTGACGGTAAGCGTGGATATTAAAAGTGACGCTGAAGCCGGGATTATCGTCAACTACACCGACAGCAAAAACTATCTGGTCGGGATCTACGCGCAGGGCAAAATATTCTTTCATCACATGGTTGACGGTGAAAAACGGGTGTTGCTGGGCGGAGGCGCCCGGCCGCTAAGCCGGGGCGCAAGAACGCTCCCGAAAAAGACGCCGAAAGACATTACGATGAGTGTGACCGTGCAGGACGGCGTGGCAACGCTGCGGATGAAAGGCGGGAAGATGGACCTTGCGAGCACCGTCGAAGTCGGATCGATAAAGCCCGGGAAAGTCGGGCTCTGGCAGGGCGGTGCTCTCAAATCCCAGGGATACGACAACTTCAACGTTATCAATGTTCCGAACCGGAAACCGGGTATTCGGTACCTGACCGACCCGGTGCTGAACGTCGAGCGTTTGCCGTCACCACAGGATTGGGTCATGGTCATGGAGAAGATTGATGAGTAGCGTGAGGATCTTTATCCTGGGCCTGCTGTTACTGCCTGTGGTGAGTTCACTTGCCAGCGGCAGCGATGAGGCAGCGAAACCGAACATCGTCATCTTTCTTGTCGACGACATGGGACCGATGGACACTTCGGTCCCGATGTTGACGGATGAGTCAGGCAAGCCCAGGCGGCATCCGCTGAACGCCTGGTATCGTACGCCGAACATGGAACGGCTGGCGGCGCAGGGCGTCCGGTTCAGCAACTTCTATGCACACACCGTTTGCTCGCCATCCCGTGTCTCGATCATGACCGGCCAGAACTCCGCCCGCCACCACACCACCGATTTCATCGACGCCTACTTCAACAATGGTGGGCCGTTGAAGCCGTCACAATGGAACTGGGAAGGCCTTGATTCCGGGGATGTCATCCTGGCGTCCATCCTGCGGCAAAACGGTTTCAAAACCATCCACATCGGCAAGGCGCACTTCGCGCCCTTCAGGCACGAGGGCGCCGACCCGCGGGATCTCGGGTTCGATGTGAACATCGGCGGCAGCCCCATCGGTCGCCCGGCGAGTTATTATGGCCAGAAGGGCTACGGAGAAGGGACGGAAGTCGCCGTGCCCCATTTGGACAAATATCACGGAACCGCTACCTACCTGACCGAAGCGCTGACGATCGAAGCAAAAGCGGAACTGGATAAGGTCATCGTCGAGGGCAAGCCGTTTTTCCTGTATATGTCCCACTACGCCGTACATGGCCCGTTCGACTCCGATCCGCGATTTGCGACGAACTATAAAGACGTGGACAGGAATGAAAGGGCTCTGGCATTTGCCACGATGATCGAGGGGATGGACAAGTCACTTGGCGATTTGATGGATCATCTCGAAACAAGAGGCGTAGCAGAAAACACCCTGGTCCTTTTCCTGGGCGACAACGGCTCGGACGCTCCCCTTGGCGCACACAATTCCATCGCCAGCAGTGCGCCGTTGCGTGGACGGAAAGGCTCTCGATGGGAAGGCGGTATCCGTGTTCCGTTTGTTGCCGCGTGGGCAAAGCCGAATCCAAAGAACAAGTGGCAGAATCAATTGCCGATCGTCGCGGGCAGTGTGCGTCAGGAAATTGGCAACTGCTCTGATTTGTTTCCGACCATCACACAACTGATCGCCGCCGCCGTTCCGGCCGACCATCCGGTTGACGGACAGAATCTCGCGAAGCTCCTCGCCGGACAACCCGACCCGGACCATCGCGACGAGTTTCTTTCACATTATCCGCACCGCCGCGGCGTTGGTCCGGGTAACGACTATTTCACTCTCTATCGCCGGGGGAATTGGAAAGCGGTTTACCATCATGTCGGCAGAAAGGAACGCTATGAACTGTACGACCTGGAAAGCGATCCGACTGAATCCAACAACCTGGCAGCGGACAACCCGGACAAACTCAAGTCGATGCTCAAGGCGATGGCCAGGGAACTCAAGGCAAAGGGCGCGCAGTATCCGCAGAGAAATGGACAACCAATAAAATTCGTCATGCCTTAACACGCCTGGGTTGCCGTGCTGGTTATGGAAAAAGAAACAACGAAGAAGAAAGACACACAATGAAGATTCACGATCACCTGTTGTCACTCGTGGCTATCGTTTGCTGCGCCTGTTTCGCGCACGCCGAGACGAACAGGACCGAATTGAATCGCGTGATCGAAATCGAACTTCGATCCGAGGTCGAATACAGGAACGCATTCATCGAGATCGAACTGGACGTGATCGTCACACAGCCTGACGGTACGGAGCTGCGTGTGCCTGGATTCTGGGCTGGCGACGACCGCTGGCGCTTTCGATATGCATCGAACCAGGTTGGCAAACACAACTGGCGCACGGAGTGCACCGACAAGGAAAACGTCAACCTGCACGCGGCAAGCGGTAACATCACTGTCATCAAGTACACAGGGGACAACCCGCTTTATCGGCACGGCCCCGTCCATGTCGCAGCCAACCAGCGGTACTTCGCGCACGCCGATGGCACCCCCTTCTTCTGGCTGGGCGACACCTGGTGGAAGGGTCTCTGCAAGCGGTTGACCTGGGAAGGATTCCAGGAACTCGCTGCCGACCGCAAACAGAAGGGATTCACCGTCGTGCAGATCGTGTGCGGCACGTACCCGGACGAACTGGGGCTGCTGCAGCCAAGCTGGGAGAACGAAGGCGGGATGCCTTACCTGAAAGAAGACTTCAGCGAAGTAAACCCGGAGTACTTCAAATACGCCGACCGCCGCCTGGAGCACCTGATCGACAATGGCATCACGCCCGCGATCGTCGGCGGTTGGGGGCGTGCCGTCACCCTGAACGCGGTCGGGCTTCCGGGATACAAGCGCCATTACCGCAACCTGGTCGCGCGCTACGGCGCCTACCCCGTGGTCTGGATCCTGGGCGGCGAAACACAAAAGAAACAGGGGGCATGGCATGCGGCAGCCGAATACCTGGACGCCACCGATCCCTACGGGCGATTGCTGACGAATCACAGTTCGCACCGGCGCGAGGCGCTGGAAGATCACGCTGTGTTTGATTTCGATATGGATGCGACCGGTCACCGGGGTTGGGAGACGGTGAATAATGCGATCCAAAAAATCATCGACTACCGGGACGTCACGCCCATCAAACCGGTCCTGACCGGAGAAGCCTGTTACGAGCAGCATATGCAGGGGAATTTCGCCGATCTGCAGCGTCACCTGTTCTGGGGCTGCATCCTTTCCGGGGCGGCGGGACACACTTACGGCGCAGCGGGGATCTGGCACCTGGGCACGCCGGAAGAGCACGGCAACTGGGGCGGCTGGAAACACCAGCCCTACGACTACACGACCTGGCGCGAAGGGATGGACTTCCCCGGCTCAACTCAACTCGGGCGTTCAAAAGTGTTGCTCGAGGAATACCCGTGGCAACAGTTTAAGCCGCATCCCGAATGGGTGGAGGCGGAAAATTTTGCGGCGGGAATCCCAGGTGAAGTCCGCGTCATCTATATTGCCAAACGAGCCAACTATAAATGGGACGGTATTACGGTGAAGAACCTTCAGCCCGGTTCCTGGTCGGCCTTCTATTTCGATCCAGTCTCAGGCCGTCGGTTTGATCACGGGGTCGTGAACGTGTCGGGCACCTGGACGTCGCCGAATGTGCCGTCGCCACAGGACTGGGTGCTGGTGATGCAGGCGCAGAAGGTCGGCGAAACTGTGGCTCACCCGGATGTCAAAGTCGGGCAGCCGTGTTCTGGAAGACTGGAATCCAGGGGCGCGGTTTATTCAAGAAAGAGCGGGAACAACTGGCTCACGATCAAGCCGGATGGAAGTTTCTCGGGCGATCCGGGGGATGCGAATACGGGGCTCAATGCATTTCTGATTTCGGTAAAAAGGCCAGGGGAAGCGGAAACCCTGCTTCAATTGACGATTAACGTACTTGGCGCCGGCGGTGAGATCTTCACTGAGTCTTTCGAGGGGTATAAAGGACAGCAGAATGAGACTCAGTTCCAGAGCGGACTGAATGTGGCGCACAGTGGCAAGGTCACCGGTTGGACCCGCTCCGGCTTCAATGCGTTGCATGCCGTGGATCGCTCCTTCATGGGCGGAGAAGTAACGCCTTCCGACTGGGCGATCATGATCAATTCAGACAACGTCATAACGTCCACCGCAATCGGCGCGAACGCAGCGGGCGAGACCTACCGCGTCGCTTTTGAAGCGGGCCCGGCAGTTTACGCCGCAGAGGATCAGGCGACACAGGCGGGCGACGCGCTGCTGATTGAAGTGCTGCGTGAAGACGACAGCGTGTTGAAGAGCTTCACACACGCCCCCGGCCAATGGAACAAAGCGGTGGAATTTTCCACTGCCTCGTTTGATTACAAAGGCGATGGCTCCGGCGCTGTCCGGCTTCGTGTCGGCTCCGCTGGAACCGTGACGGACCGGCGCTTCAAAGGCACCATCGACAACGTGGTCGTCCAAAAAGTTGTTACAAATAGGCAAGAGAAACAATGACACATATAACATGCACATGGATGTGGGCGGCATTGCTTTGCTGCTCGGTTCTGTCGCCCTCCCACGCCGCCGAGCACACGATCGACCTGAGTGGCGACTGGGCCTTCCAGCTGGATGAGAAGAAAGTGGGCCAGCGGGAACGATGGTTCGAGAGCGATCTGAAGCAGTCGATCACGCTGCCCGGCTCGACTGACGAAGCGGGCTTCGGCGCGAAGTCGGAGCCGGACCCGGTGCGTCTGACGCGCGAACACCGCTACGTCGGTCCGGCGTGGTATCAGAAGACGGTCGAGCTTCCGGAATCGTGGCAGGGCAAGAAGGTCGAACGCGTAGAGGCGCACCCGGACATCGACAGGAAAGTGACGCAGGTCACAGCCTGGGTTCGCAGCCGCGTCGGCGCTGTCTCCGGCCAGCTTGAGGTATCAGCGGCTTGCGGAGATCATTCCATGAAGACGGTCACTGCTAAGTTCCGCACCAAGGGAGACGAGGAACGCTCTGCACAGGACAGTCTCGCGCCCACACTCAGCGATCTTTCGGGCCCCTATTACGAACGGCGCGCGCTGACCAGGGTCAACCTCATCCTGCCCTTCGGCGCCGGCGCCAATCTGGATGTGCTGATTGAACAGTAAAGGAGGAGCAGATTGATGGAGAAGTTTAACAAACGGTTGGCAGTCATCCTGATGGTTGGCTTCGTTGCAGCGACGCAGACGCAGGTGCAGGCGCTCGAACGGATCGGCATCCGGGCGAGTGAAGACCGGGCGCAGTTCATTCTGAAGGAATCCGGGACTCCATTTTTCGTGAAGGGGTTCAACTATGTTCGTCTACGTTCGGCTGAGGGAAGCAGCGGTGGTGATCACGCCACATTTGATGCCGATACCAGGAGCACCAGGGCTCACTACAGCCCGGACCGGGCCGAGGCCATGTTCAGCGCCCTGGAAAAGGCGGGCTACAACACGGTCCGAGTATTCATCATCGGACGAAGTAAGATCAATCCCGGCATTGCGGGCGATTACGATTCCACGAAGGCGTTCCACGAACCGTATATGGAAAACGTGCTGGACTTCCTGCGGCGGGCGACGCGTCACGGTATCCGTGTGTTTCCAACGTTTGGCGACGGCGGAGTTCCAATGAATGCTCACTATCGCGAGCGTCTTCCGGGCAAAGGCCACAACAAGAACGTCTTTGTCCTCACTAAAGACGGGATCGCTGCGCGTGTTGAGCACATCACGTCGTTTCTGTCTTACATCAAGGACAGGGAACCATCCTTGCTGGCGACATTGCTGGGGCTGCAATGTCAGAACGAAGCCTATCTCCGTGCGGATCAGTGGCCCTTCACGGAGAATGAGGGATCCATCGTGGCGGCGAACGGGAAGACCTATGACCTGTCCAGGACCGATGAACGGCAGGCCCTGATGGACGAAGGCTACTCCCATTACCA
This sequence comes from Fuerstiella sp., assembly GCA_024230215.1. Lineage (GTDB taxonomy): Bacteria > Planctomycetota > Planctomycetia > Planctomycetales > Planctomycetaceae > Fuerstiella. The sequence continues at coordinate 25,662 of JAAERP010000086.1, forward strand.
CGCGAGCATCGTTGCCGCCGTGAAGGCAATTGATGACGAGATGCTGGTTGCCGAGGGCGTCTTTGTTCCGCGAGCGGTCGGTAAGGATCCAAAGGACCACGCCGGCGTGTGGCCGGGGAAAACGAGAGACGAACGCTATCCGCCGACATTGACGACCCTTGGCGCTGGATCGCTCGATTTCCTCGATGTTCATTTCTACCGCACCAGGAAAAAGGAGCCGGCCGATGAGGCTTTCCGCCTTAACCTGGCATCGACCGGGTTCTTCACCCCGGAGATGGCCGAGATTCGGAAAGAGAAACCCGTGATCCTGGGCGAATTCGGCGCGTTCGATCATGTCGAGAAGACATTCGGGGAAGCCGTCGACAACATGGTGCGCGTTCGCGATCTGGCGCTGGATGCCGGTGTGAACGGAATGTTGTATTGGACCTACGACTGTTTCGAACAAGCGCGGCTCTACCATGCCGCCAGTGACTGGGCGCTGTTCGTCCATAAGATGGGCGACTTCGAGCGGAGAGCCATTGCTGGTGAAACAACATCCAGAATCGGAGAATTAAACAGATGATGAAACGATTGGCTGTAAATGCCGTGTTAGTGACGTCGGTGCTGTTCCTTGCGGGTTGCGGGAACCAGCAGGGCGAAGGAGGCACCGGTGGCGAGAAGACGATCACCCTGGGACTTTCCTATGACTCCCTCGAGTCCGCGTGGCTGGTTATGAATCACCAGGCCGTCATCGAGGCAGCGGAGAAGCGCGGGGCGAAAGTCATTTCGGTTATGGCCGAAGGTGACGCGGCCAAGCAGAATGTGCAGATTGAAAACCTGCTCGCCCGACAGGTGGATGCGATTATCTGTTTTCCCAAGGACAGCGCAGCGATCGTCAAGTCGATCAAGAGCTGCAGGGCTGCCGGCGTACCGATCGTCATGATCAATCGGCCCGTATCGGGCGACAATCTGCCCGACGTCCAGGTGATTGCCAACAACAAGGCGATGGGTAAGAAGGTATTGCAGGCGTTTGCCGATCGTGCGCGCCAGGACGGCAAAACCTACAACGTCGTGCTGCTCATCGGCAACCTGAGCGACGAAAACGCGGCCTTGCGGAAGGCCGGACATCACCAGGCATTCGCCGACAACCCGGACGTGTTCAAGCTGCTGGCCGAGGTCCCCACCGAATGGAACCTGGACACCGCGTTGAAGGGATTGCAGAACGCGTTGCAGGCGAATCCGGACGCCAACCTGATCGTGACGCCGTCGGATTATCTCTGGCCGCCCATCCGCTCCGCGCTGGAACAGCAAAACCGCTGGGCGAAGATCGGCGATCCCAGGCATTTCCCCGTCGTCAGTTTTGATGGTGACGAAGTGGGCATGCAGTATCTGAAAGACGGTTACAACTGGGGTGACGCCGCACAAGACGCGCTGCTGGAAGCCCAGCTCGCCGTTGATTGGGCGTTCAAAATCAACGACGGCCAGACACCGCCGCAGAATATCATCTACGACGAAGGCCAAATCGTAACGCTTGATAATTTTGCTGAGGAAGCTCCGAAGGTTTGGAGCTATTCCCTCCTGAAATAACGGGCGAGAACGCAGATGAACATGGTTTGGCGACAATTACGGCAGAATACCTTGCAGGCTTGCCGCGACGCACCGATCGCGCCGCTGCTGGTCGTGACATTTGTTCTGTCGGCCCTTTTCGTGCCGCATTTCTACACCGCCTACAACCTGAAAAACTATCTGCTGCAGTCGGCCGACCTGCTGATCATCTCCTGCGGACTCACCTTTGTGGTGCTGAACGGTGGGATCGATTTCTCGGTGACTTCGGTCATGGCCCTGGGAAGTGTGGTCGGCGCCTGCATCATGGCGCTGTCGCCACTGGCCCCCAACCCGGCATTGTCCATTCCGGCAGCTATCGTGGCGGTCCTGGCCATTGGTCTGATCGTTGGTCTGGTGAACGGGTTCTCGATCACCGTGCTTAAGATGCCGTCATTCGTGGCCACACTGGCAACGCAGTTGATCGTGATGGGGCTTGCCGTCCAGATTGCCAGCATGGTCAGCCAAACCTCGTCCATCGCGGGCCTGCCGGAGGCCTTCTTCGTGCTCGGCGGCGAGGGCTCGTTCTTCTGGGTGCCGATCCTGATCGCGGCCGCGGTATGGGCGTTCTCGTACTGGCTGCTGAAGTACACCTTGTTCGGCAAACAGGTCTACGCCACCGGCGTGAACCCCAAGGTCTCCTACATCTGCGGCATCCCGGTGAAGCGAACCATCGTCCTGCTGTTGGTGATCTCCGGTGTGTTTGCGGGGTTGGCTGCCGTCATCGCCACTGCCAGGAACCAGGTCGGAATGGCCTCGCTTGGCGACAAGATGTTTCTCACCATCATCGCCAGTGTCATCGTAGGCGGAACGAGCACGTCGGGCGGATCCGGCGGCGTCGGCAAGACGTTGCTCGGCGTCCTGTTCATCACGCTGATCAACAACACCATGAACCTGCTCGGGGCGGGCTGGTACACCATCATGATTGTACTGGGCGTCCTGATCATCGTCTCGGCGATGTCTTCCTGGCTGCTCAACAACCGCGGGAACAGGGCCTGAAACTGATGCCGGATAACGTTCTGCGAATGATCGATGTCACCAGGAGCTTCACGGGCGTTCAGGTCCTGCACGGACTGAACTTCGAGTTGCGCAAGGGTGAAGTCCTGGGTCTGGTAGGCGAGAACGGCGCCGGAAAATCTACCCTGATGAACATCGTTGGCGGTGTGCTGTCCATGGACTCGGGACAGATGGTGTTGTCCGGCAATCGGTACGCACCGCGCGGTCCACGTGACGCCACCGCCAGGGGCATCGCATTCGTGCACCAGGAACTGAACCTTTTTTCCAACCTGACGGTGGCGGAGAACCTGTTCGTGGACGGGTTTCCCACGACTCGGTTCGGCGCCATCGACCGCAAACGCATTCAACGCTGCACCAGGGAGTGCATGGACCGCTTCGGGCTGCCCGTGACTCCCGACACAATGGTCGGCTCGCTGCCCGCGGGGATCCGGCAAATGATCGAGATCTCGAAGGGCCTGATGAAAAATGCCCACATCATGATCTTTGACGAGCCGACCACATCACTTTCCAAACGCGAAAAGGAAGACCTGTTCAGGACCATCGCCGACCTGAAAGCCAAAGGGATATCGATCATCTACATCTCGCATATACTGGAGGACGTCTTCGATCTCTGTGATCGGATCACCGTGCTTCGAGACGGCCGGATTGTGGAGACCCGGGTAGCTGCCGATTTTACTGAGACCGACCTGATCCGGTGCATGGTCGGACGTGAAATGACGCAGGTCTTCCCATCGATTGAAAAAGACGTCGGCCAGACCGTGCTGCTGGAGACCAAAGACCTGCGGTGGGCCGGCAAGGTGAACGGCGTGTCGCTCAGTCTGGCGGCCGGCGAGATTGTCGGCATGTACGGGTTGATGGGTGCCGGTCGAACGGAGCTGGCGAATCTCCTGTTCGGCGTCGAGCAGCGGGACAGCGGACAGATCTTCATGAACGGCAACACCCTGCCCCGCGTCAGTCCACGCGGCTGTATCCGACAGAAAGCGGCCTATATCACCGAAGACCGGCTGCATGAAGGACTGCTTATGACGAAGCCCGTCGACGACAACCTGACCCTTGTAAAGATGTCGGACCTTACCAATCGTTTCGAAGTTGTGAACAGCCGGGAGCAGGACAAGGTCAACCGTCAGGCCATCGACGATCTGCGGATCAAGGTCGCTGACCCCGCAAGGCAAATGGCCAACAGCCTTTCCGGCGGAAACCAACAGAAAGTGGTCTTCGGCAAATGGGTGATGAACGACCCGAAGATCTTCATCCTTGACGAGCCGACCCGGGGCGTGGACGTCGGAGCCAGGTTTGAGATCTACTCGATCATCGTCGACCTTGCTAAAGCCGGGTCGGCCGTGTTGCTCATATCCTCCGAGATCGAGGAGTTGATTGGCACCTGTGACCGCATCCTGGTGATGAGCGGCGGCCGCATCACCGGAGACGTACCGAAAGCCGAATTCGATCAGGAGCGAATCCTGGAACTTGCGTTGCAGAGGGCCCAATGACGATGGCCGACAACAGCAAACGGAAAACTGACCTGCTGTCGCTGCTGACGCAGTACGGGATATACGCCGTATTGGTCGTCCTGGTGCTCGTGTTCTCGCTGGCGAACGGACGTTTCTTCACGCCTGGCAACCTGCTGCTGATTCTGCAGCAGGCATCGCCGCTGGGAATCGCGGTCGTCGGAACAGTCTTTGTGCTGTTGGTCGTCGGGATCGACATCTCGGTCGGTCGCAGCATGTTCTTCATCTCGACCCTGGTCGGTTACTTCGTCGCCAGCGCCGGGATCATTCCCGCAGCCTGGTTCGCCGATCTGCGTGGGATGGCTTTGGTGATCTTCATGGTGCTGCTCATGGGCGGGATCGTTGGGCTGATTAACGGCGTGCTGGTGACCCGTTTCCACATTCTGCCGTTTATCGTCACGCTGGCGACCGGCAGCATCCTGCGGGGCGTGGGGCTCAAGGTGTCTGGTTCTTCGTCGGTCGACGTGTCGTTTCTGGGGGCGTTGTCGAACGGACGCGTCGGCCCCATTCCCAACGTGGTACTTCTGTTTGTGCTTGTGCTGCTGGTGTTCGACCATGTCCTGAGACGTACGGTGTATGGTCGGCACCTGTTGGCGATCGGCGATTCCGAGCGGAATGCGGAGCGTGCAGGCATTCCGGTGAATCGCAATATCGTGATCGCCTATATCATCTGTGGCGCGCTGGGCGCGCTGGGCGGCATCCTGTCGGCGGGCCAGATCGGCAGCGTCGCTGCCGGGTTTGGTGAAGGCAACGAGTTCATCGTTATCTCGGCCGCGGTATTGGGTGGCACAAGCCTGTTCGGCGGCAAAGGCAACATCCTGCCTGGAGCAGTCATCGGCATCATTCTCATCACCACGATCATGAACGGACTGGCCATGATGAACGCGTCGCCATTCGTCTATACGATTGTCAGGGGCGTTATCATCTTTGTTGCGATTGCACTTGATTCGATTGGACACAAGGGAGATCTGCGGTGATGCGGAATGCCCGATGGATCCGCCGCGCGGCTTACAGCTCGTTGAAAAGGGTAACCCGAAGCGTGAGGAAATTGGACTTGTTATTTCCGCTGAAATCCGTCCGTGTTGAAGGTTAAAAATGAATAAGAACGTATTGATCACAGGCGTTTCGTCGGGAATCGGCAAGCAGATGGTCAACCTCTTCCGAGAAAGAGGTTGGCAGGTCCTTGGAGTGGATCGCAACGAATCAACAGACTGTGATGCCTTTGTGACGGTCGACCTTTGCCAACCTGATGCGGCAGGTACGATCTGCGACAGTTTTAGCAATCACTTAAGTGGCGGCTTAAACGCTTTCATCAGTAACGCCGCCATGGAGCACTTTCAAAGTGTCGCCAATACGACGGTGGCCCAATGGAATGCCGTGTTGGCGGCAAACCTAAACGCACCCTTTTTCCTGGCGCAACAATTGCATGCCCCCTTGGCCAAACGCGAGGGCTCCATCGTGAATATATCCTCCGTGCACGCTACCGCGACAACTTCGAACATTGCTGCCTATGCCGCCAGCAAAGGCGGGATGAGTGCTATGACACGGGCTGTGGCGCTGGAATTCGCGTGTGACAGGATTCGCGTTAACTCAATCTCACCGGGCGCGATCGATACGCCACTGTTACGCGAGGGGATGGCAAGAGGTGATCTCGGTGGTAGATCAATCGAAGACGCTATTGCAGACCTTAGCGCGTGCACGCCTCTTGGTCGGATTGGCAATCCCAACGAAATTGCCGAAACCGCTTTCTTTCTTGCCGATAACGACAAAAGCGGATTCATCACGGGGCAGGATATCGTCGTTGATGGCGGCGTCCTGTCAGCCCTCAGTTCAGAAGTGTCTACGGTATTTCGTCCTGGCAGTCGTTAACTGGCCGCTGAAGTGCTCTCAGTCCGGTAACCGGACGCGTCAGCGGTTAACGAACTTGTTGATTGGATGTTGGCGCTCTCCTGATCGCTCAAGAAAAGGCCACCTCGAAACCATCTTGACGAGAGAAACCGTTCCCGCTGAACGTCTGGCGGTGACGGAAATGTTCGACGCCGTCGACCGTGTGCGATGTTCAGGGAGCAACAATATCACGGCGGCAATAGTCGCCCAACATCAAGGCCCTGATAATCACATTTCTCGACACCGACTGCTTCACATATCGGGCGAACGTGAAGAAACTGCTCAGTATTTCAATCGACATCCCATTGGATGAGAAACTAAGCAATGATTTCGCGAAGAACCTTGCCGTCTTCAGTTGGACCGATCAACCTATTATCGAGCCCTTGATAGGGAAAACCAAACCGGTAAGGATCGATTCCGATCTGGTGCAGGATAGTCGCCTGCAGGTCCCGAACGCTGACGGGATTCTCTGCAATGTAGTAGCCGATATCGTCGGTTTGACCGTAGGCGCCAGGTCGGATCCCACCGCCAGCCATCCACATGGTGAAGGCGTGCGGATGATGGTCACGACCAATAAAGCCTTTCTTCAGTTCCTTGTTGACGTTGTTTTGCATCATCGGCGTACGGCCGAATTCACCTCCCCACACGATCAGCGTTTCATCCAGCATGCCACGCTGTTTGAGATCCGTGATCAATGCGGCAATAGCACGGTCGATCTGTGAACACTTGATCGGCAACGTTTCATCGATCGATTCGCCCAGTGACGATCCATGGTGATCCCAACCCCAATCGTAGAGCTGGACGAAACGCACGCCATTTTCTACAAGTCGCCGCGCCAGCAGGCAATTGTTGGCGAATGTCGGATCATCACCCTTGTATAACTGTCTGGGATCGGCAGCCGATTCCGAGTCGGAAACGTGGCCCGGACTGGCGCCGTACAGATCGAGCGTTTCCTTTGATTCCCGACCGATATCCATCACTTCAGGGACGGACATCTGCATGCGGAACGAAAGTTCGTATTGAGCGATGCGGGTAATTGTTTCCGGATCGCCAACGTGCTGGTGCTGGTGTCGATTCAGATCACCAATCGCGTCGAGCGTTTTGCGTCTCGCCTGCCGCGTTAGACCGTCGGGATTCGACAGGAACAGAATGGGATCGCCACCATCAGTTCGACATTGAACGCCTTGATAGACCGTTGGCAGGAACCCGCTACCCCACAACGATTTCCCGGCGCTGGGAGTCTTCCCGCCGGATGAGAGGACGACAAAACCCGGCAGGTTCTCATTTTCGCTTCCCAATCCGTAAGTAACCCAGGAACCCAGCGAGGGATAGCCAAGCAACGAATTGCCCGTGTGCATGAACAGTTGGGCGGGCGAATGATTGAATTGTTCGGTGTGAACTGACCGGATCACACAAATATCGTCGATCACCTGAGTGAGATGGGGCAGTCGATTACTGATCCATTGGCCACTTTCTCCGTATTGCCTGAACTCGCATTGCGACCCCAGCATTTTGGGGACACCTTTAATGAAGGCAAACCGTTTGCCTTCCAGATACTCTCTGGGGCATTCCGTATTGTGGAGCCGGGCGAGGGCCGGTTTGTGATCGAACAATTCGAGCTGTGACGGCGAACCAGCCATGTGCAAATAGATAATCGACTTTGCTTTGGCAGGGATTTGCCAGGCCCTGTCAGCAGCAGTGCTTTCGCCAGTGAGCAGCGAACTGAGTGCGATGGATCCGAAACTCAGTCCGGCCTGACCGAAAAAGTGTCGTCGAGTAATTGCGCGGGTTTGTTCAAGTGAAATCGGTAGTGTCATAACTGTGTTAAGGTTTCATTAAGGTTTCGTCGAGATTCAACAGGACATTCGCCACGGCAACGAGTCGAGGATCGCCGCTGGTCAGACCGGCAGATTTCAGCAGCGCTGCTCCATCAGCTAACTCGTCTTTCAGTGATTCGTACAGCGCGACCAGGCGGTCAAGTTCCGCAATTTCAGCGTGGCGAATGAGAACCATGCGGAATCCGTCGGCGATTTGATCGCGAGTCGTTTCCGCGGACTTCTCCATTCGCAAAGCTAACGCCCCCGCTGCTTCCAGATAAGCCGTGTCGTTCAGCGTGACCAGCGCTTGTAACGGGGTATTGGTACGGACTCGTCGAATCTGGCAAACTTCACCAGTGCCGGAATCAAACGTGACCATGGCTGGGTAGGGGCTTGTTCGTTTCTTGTAGGTGTACAGGGCCCTTCGATAGCGATTCGCTCCCGTCGCGTTCTTCCATTTCTCGCCACTGTACGTTGACTTCCAGATACCGCCTGGCTGGGGAGGCATCACCGACGGTCCACCGACCTGTCGCGTCAGCAGCCCTGAAGCAGCCAGTGCCTGGTCACGAACAGCTTCCGCCGGCAGGCGGAATCGTGGCCCGCGCGACAACAACCGATTGCGCGGGTCGATTTCGAGATCTTTTTTGGTGGTCACTGAACTCTGTCGGTAAGTGGCGGACATCACGATGGTCTTAAGCAACTTCCTGAGCGACCAGCCGTTCTCTCGAAAATCGACGGCCAGCCAGTCCAGCAATTCAGGGTGGGAAGGCAGAGTTCCCTGCGTACCAAAGTCCTCTTCTGTTTCGACGAAACCGATGCCAAACAATTGAGCCCAAATCCGATTCACTGCGACTCTCGCTGTGAGCGGATTGTCGTCCTGCATCAACCAGTGTGCCACACCAAGCCTGTTGCGTGGCGAATCATCGGCGAGTCTTCCGAAGGCGCCGGGCACGCCACCTTCCACCACCTCGCCCTGATCGAGGAAATTACCGCGGCTATGGATTCGTGTTTCCCGCCTTTTTGTCGCAGCGAGTTCTCTCATGATCGGCGTCGAAGGCACTTCGCGTCGAGCCGCGTCCAATGCGCTGCGTTTCGCGTCGACCTGCGCGTAGTGCCCCTTTGTTTCGGGATAGACTTGTCGCCGGAACACGGTTTCCAGACCTGCTACCGGATCGAGTTCAGCCATCAACCACTGGCCAGGATACGAACTGGCGGAAATACGAAAAGTCTTCAGCAACAGTCCCTGGCCATATTCCTGCTCAAGCGTCAGTCGCAACAGGTGACCTGCACGCGCTTTGATTGGTTCGGCGAAGTCGAAGACCGCGCAATGTGGCTCATCCGCCCTGGGCGAGAAAGCCCAACCGGCATTCGTCTCGCCATCGATGGCTCGCGCGACTTCCCAACCGGGCTGCGAAAAATCAGCCCGTGGCCGGACGAGCTTCAGCTTGACGGGCTGTTGGCCTGGCTCAATCAACTCAACTGTCAGTTCCCGAAGCGCAACATTCCCGTCCTTCCATTTACCACCCGGTGATTTGGGTTGCGTTTCAATTCGGATCGCTGTCAGAGTTTCGTCACTCGGCAGTTCAAGGGTCAGCTTCCATGTGTCTTTTTCCGGCAATTCATCTGAAACGACCAACGTTCCATTCTCGTCCTGGATCAGCGTTAGGTTTTGCTTTGATTCGAATTTCGACCTGAGCAATGGCGACCAAAGCGGGCGATCATTGAACTGCGCCTGCCAATCTGCCCACGCCTGGGCATAACCTTCCGGCTTTTGATTCAACTGTTGCTCAAGTGTTTTCAGCTCGCTCTCGAGTGACTCAATCTGCTTGCGTTGTTGCCTGGTCGGCGTCGGCAACGTTGGTTGTTGACGATCGGCGTCTTCGGTCTGATTGAAGAAGGCATACAACTCATAGTAACCCTGTTGGCTGATCGGATCGTATTTGTGCGAATGACACTTTGCACAACCCATCGTCAGCCCCATCCAGACCTGGATGGTGGTATCAACACGATCTTTTACTGCCGCTACGCGAAACTCTTCGTCGTCGGTTCCGCCCTCGTCGTTTTCCATCGTGTTGCGATGGAACGCAGTTGCCAGGATCTGATCGTTAGTCGGTTTTGGCAGCAGATCGCCTGCGAGCTGTTCGATCGTAAACTGGTCGTAGGGCAAATCGCGGTTTAACGCGTCAATCACCCAGTCGCGGTACCGCCAGATCGTGCGCGGGCGATCCTTCTCGTAGCCCTTGGTGTCTGCGTACCGAGCCAGGTCAAGCCACATCCTCGCCCAGTGTTCTCCATATGCGTCTGATTTGAGAAGCCGATCGACGACAGCTTCATAAGCTTGAGGTGATTGATCCGCGAAGAAGGCATCAGCCTCTTCAAGTGACGGCGGCAGTCCGGTAAGGTCCAGTGACAGGCGCCGGAGCAACTGCAATTGCTCTGATTCCTGGTTTGGCCTGAGTCCCGCTGATTCGAGCCGTTTCAGAACAAAACGATCGATCGGATGAGAAGACCAAACCACTTGTGTCCTGGGCGGTGCCACTTTGACGGGTGGTGCGAATGACCAGTGTTCTTCGTACCTGGCTCCCTGCGTGATCCACGTGCGCAACAGCTTGATTTCCTCCGCGCTCAGCTCTTGTCCTGAGTCAGGTGGTGGCATGAGTGTTTCTGCGTCATCCGATTCGACACGGACGATTAACTCGCTCTGGTCAGGCTTGCCCGGTTCGATCGCACTCATGTCGACGGCCATCGTCCGGTTGTCGAGCCGCAGATCGGCTTTGCGAGAGCCCGCATCCAGTCCATGACAGACAAGACAATTACGTGCCAGGATCGGACGGATGTCGCGGTTGAAGTTCGCTTCGTCTGCGGAAGTCGCTGAATCGCCAAACGCAGGAACTGTAAGCACAAGCAACGCCGGGATTGAGATGATCTTCATGATCTTTGACATGAGCTACGGCTTCCAGGAATGTGACGGACCGGTCAGTTCGCGGTCATGCTCAATAATTTGCGTGTTCATCATAAGGCCACTGCGTTGCCAAAGCACTAGTGCTTTGTCACAGGCAAAAGTTAGGGTGGAAGCATTCGCCGGAAAAGGGGGTCAGGTACCAAAAATGCAAAGCACCCTTCGGGCCGTTCCGGTTTTTGGTACCTGACCCCGTCTTCCTCGCCAACCCTAAAACCTGGCTGTGACAATGCACTAGTCCTGCAGCGGCTTCTGCTTGCGGTATGCTGACGGTCGGCAACCGATCCAGCGTTTGAAGGTATCTGAGAAAGCGAACTGATTCGCGTAGCCAACCATCTGAGCAATCATGGCGATCTTCTGATCAGTGGTCACCAACAGTTCAGCGGCGCGGTGCATCCGCAGGAAGGCGATGTGCTGAATGGGCGAACGCTCAAGTGAGTGGCTGCACAGGCGGCGCAGATGCTCTTTGCTCATGCACGCGATCGTTGCCAGGCGACCCAGTGTCCAGTCTTCCTCGAGTCGACTTTCAACGGCGTTCCAGACTTCGATCAGCCGTTCGTTGCCGCGAAACGGCTGGGCGAACGAATTCACGTAACTGTGAATCAGGTCTGACCATTTCCGTAGAGCGTGCCAGGATCGGTTTCCAGCCGCTTCGGCGTGCAGTCCCTGAATGGCGAAATTTAACGGCGCCGCATCAAAATCGCCTAAAGCAGGTGCATGAAGTGACACAAGAGATTTGGCTCTGGGAGCTTCCTTGTAACGAACCCAGCAGAATGTCCAGGTCTTCTTACTATTCGTTTTCAGCGCATTGGGAATGAACGGAGGCTGCACACACGCCTGTCCCGCTTCGACAGTACGCCAGTCGCCGTCTATCAGAACCTTCCCTTTCCCCTCAAAGCACGCGAAGAAAAAAGTGCCTGACAGATTGACTCGAACGATCTCAAATGGCTTCGAAGCATGCATGATCCCGCAGTGGGCGATTCTGTGATCACTAAGGCTGCTGCATGTTGGAGTTTCCACCAGCCATTCTCGTCTGTCACTCTCATCCGCTCGCACAACGGAAGTTCGCATTTTCGGCGTGAGAATGTGCTTTTCACGTATTTGATCGTGGATGTGCTTGATGGACATGAACTGTTTTCTAATGAAGAATTGTCCCTTTGGGAATAACTGCGACGTCGAACTGTTCGAATCAGAGCCAAAGGAATAGGGATCACGATGCCGAATCCGTGGACTGGAATTGGAAACCCGTACACACGAACGGAAGTCGTTGATCGACTTCGAGCGACGCTTGATCGTGGCGAACCGATCATCGCAGGCGGAGCGGGTACCGGGATCAGCGCGAAGTTCCTGGAAAAAGGCGGTGTCGACCTGATCATCATCTACAACTCGGGTCGCTTTCGGATGTCCGGACATGGCTCGACGGCAGGTCTAATGGCTTATTGTGACGCCAATGCCGTGGCGATGGAGATCGGCGAATACGAGGTTCTGCCGGTTGTCGAAGAGACGCCGGTGATCTGTGGCGTACATGCGACGGATCCGCGTCGACGCATGTGGCACTGGCTGCTGAAGGTCAAAGAGATGGGGTTCTCCGGGGTCAACAACTTTCCGACGCACTGCATCGTGGATGGCGAGTTCCGGCAGATTCTGGAGGAGACCGGTATGGGTGTCCAGAAGGAAGTCGACACGATAGCGCTGGCTCGCAAAATGGATCTCTTCACAATCGTCTACGTCGGCACTCCGAAAGAAGCCACCGCGATGGCGGAAGCCGGGGCCGATGTGGTGATTGCGCATGTCGGTACGACGATTGGCGGGACCATCGGAGTCAAAGATGCCGCCTGTTCTCTGGAAGATGCGGCCAGACGAACTCAGGAAATCGTGTCAGCGGCGGTTGCCGCGCGAAGTGATGTGCTTTGTCTGTCGCACGGTGGACCGATCTCAACGCCGGAGGATGCGGCTTTCATTAACGAACATACAGACGCTGTTGGTTTTGTTGGCGCGTCCAGCCTGGAACGAATGGCCTTCGAAGGTTCGCTGACAGAATTGACTCGCCAGTTCAAACAGATTCCGGTGAAACGGAAGCCCTAAAGGCGCCTCAAATGCAGACGATTGCCGTACTGGGAACTCTTGACAGCAAGGGGCACGAGCATGCCTTTGTGGCTGACTTCATTCGTGGTTTGGGTTACCAGACATTGCTGATTGATGTCGGCACAGGAGACACGCCACAGGTTACGCCCGATATCAGCCGCGAAGAAGTTGCTCGCGCGGGAGGCGTAGCGATTGAAGAACTCATGTCGCGGGCCGACCGTGGTGAATGCGTATCGGCGATGGCTCAGGCGGCTCCGAAGCTACTGGAACAACTTCACAGTGAGGGAAGAATCGACGGGGTGGTTTCACTGGGAGGTGGTGGTGGGACGGCCATCGCAACTGCAGCGATGCGAGCACTACCGATTGGTTTTCCAAAGCTGATGGTATCAACGCTTGCCAGTGGAAACACGGCTCACTACATCGGCACGAAAGACATCACCATGATGCCCAGCATTGTGGATGTGGCCGGATTGAATCGGATTTCCCGAACAATTTTCAGCCGAGCCGCCGGTGCCATCTGTGGTATGGTGGGGGCAAAGGTCGAATCGGCCGAGGATCGACCAATCGTCGTTGCCAGCATGTTTGGCAACACAACCGACTGCATCAACGCGGCGATCCCTGTTCTTGAAGCTGCCGGCTTTGAAGTACTGGTCTTTCATGCCACCGGTTCAGGAGGTCGAGCGATGGAATCGCTCATTGAAAGCGGGATGGTGGCCGGTGTGCTGGATGTGACAACGACCGAATGGGCGGATGAGCTTGTTGGCGGAACGTTGTCGGCCGGTCCCGAGCGACTGGATGGAGCCCGAAAGGCGATGGTCCCGGCAATCGTCGCCCCTGGCTGCCTGGACATGGTGAACTTCGGCGAACGAGATTCCGTGCCGGAGAAATTCGCCAACAGGCAATTCTACATTCACAATCCTCAGGTGACGCTCATGCGAACGTCAGTTGAAGAATGTCGGGAGCTCGGCCGTGTCCTTGCTGGCAAGGTGAATTCCTACTCATCTCCGGTAACCGTGCTGATACCTCGCCGAACCGTCAGCGTGATTGGTGCCGCGGGGCAACCGTTTCATGATGTACAGGCGGATGCCGCGTTATTCGATACACTGGTCGACCATTTGAACGACGACATCGAAGTTCGTTCGCTGGATTGCGAAATCAATGATCCGGAATTTGCCAGGGCGTGCGCAGAAGCGCTGTTGAAGAATATGCAGAAGTAGTGCAGCGTGTCCGGTCGTTTGGGCATTTCACAAAGTCATCATAACTCAGGAATTCACACATGCCACAGGTCAAACACTTTGGAGTCTTTCAATTCAAGGATGGAATCACGGCAGAGCAGGTCGAACAGTGCTTCGCTGAAATGCAGGCGATGGTCGGTCAGATTCCAGGGCTCCTGGAGATGATTAACGGTCCCTATGACAGTGACGAAGGATTGAACGACGGATTCACGCATGGCTTCATCATGACCTTCGAGAGCCCGGAAGCGCGGGACGATTATCTGCCACATCCGGTTCACGAACGCGTCAAAGAGGTTGTGGTACCGTGTCTGGAGCGAGTGGTCGTTTTTGATTTCAACGTTTAGACGAAAATAGCGTGGCAAAAAAGCCCGGAGTTCTCAACATGACCCTGCCTGACTCAATACCAACAGGATTACTCAGCCGGCGCCCCGTGTTGCCCAGAGTATTCATTCTCTGCGTCGTCGTCGCCTGCACCACCACGGTTCCTTCCGTGAGTGCTCAGGAACAATCGACAGAACTGTTCGATGGAAAATCCCTCGATGGCTGGGAGGTGATCGATCGGGATCAGCGATGGTGGACGGTCAGCGACGGAGCGATCACGGGAGGTTCGCTGGAAGACAAAGTTCCTCACAACACATTCATCTGCACCAAGGAATCATTCCAGAACTTTGACCTGACGCTGAAGATTCGCATCACGGGAGCGAGTGGCTTCATCAACTCCGGAATTCAGATTCGCAGCATTCGTGTCCCCAACAGTTCCGAAATGAGCGGCTATCAGGTCGACGCCGGAGACGGCTGGTGGGGCAAGATCTACGACGAGTCGCGTCGAAACAAGGTCGTTGGCCAGGCGGCGGATCTGGATCGTGTCAATCAGGCGATCCGCAAAAACGACTGGAACGAGTTTCGTATTCGTACCGAAGGCCCTCGCATCCGTTCGTGGATCAATGGCGTTGCCGCACTCGACTACGTGGAACAATCCGCTTCGATTCCTCTGGACGGGCAGATTGGAATTCAGGTTCACGGTGGTGGCAAAGCTCTGGTGCAGGCTCGTGACATCGCGATCGAACGTTTGCCCGCCACGCCTGGCGTCATGACGTGGGAGCAGATTCAACGGGCCAGGGATGTGGAACAGGATGCAAAGAAGAATTCCGCAGCCGGGCCACTTTCGCCGGAAAAGGAACAGCAGAGTTTCGTCGTTCCGGACGGATTCGAGGTCGAGCTGGTCGCATCTGAAGCTGACGGAATCGGAAAATTTGTCACGGTTGCGTTCGACGCCCGCGGACGAATGTGGACTATGACGGCACTCGAATATCCGGTCGACGCCAACGAAGACCCGGAAGCCTCCGCCCAGCTGTTTGAGGACGGCGGCAGCGACAAGGTTCTGGTCTTCGAGGAACCGTTCGGTGAACAGGTTTCGCAGCCGACGGTCTTTGCCGACGGTCTGGTCATGCCATTGGGAATTCTTCCACACAAAGACGGTGTCTATGTTCAGTACGGGCACGACATCCGTTTCTACCGTGACACCGACGGGGACGGTAAAGCGGACACTCATGAAGTCATTCTTACCGGGTTCGGGGTTCAGGATTCCCACCTTTTTCCGCACCAGTTCACTCGAACACCGGGCGGCTGGATCCTCACTGCACAGGGGCTGTTCAATTCCTCAACCGTTCGCCGACCGGGTGACAAACAGTTTGTCGACGGAACAAAGGAAGTTCGATTTCACCAATGCAAGCTGGCTCGCTTCACGACCGATGGTGCGAAGTTCGAAGCATTGACCGCCGGTCCCAACAACATCTGGGGACTGACGATTTCACGAGAAGGAGAAACCTGGCTGCAGGAAGCCAACGACCTGGGATACCCTCTCATTCCGTATGAACCAGGTGGCCATTACGCGACCGGATCAAAAGATCGACTTCGCGCGTACCAGCCGCTGATGCCGCCGACACTGTCACCTCCGCAGATGGGTGGCACGGGACTCAGTGGCCTGGCACTGGCCGATGATCTCGATGGCTGGCCGACTCCGTGGGGAATGAAAAATGCAAAACCCGATTCGCCACGGCATTTTTTCGTCGCCAATCCGATCACCAGTCGTATTCAGATGATTCGAGCCACGGTCGACGGCGAACGGTATCGCTACGAAAAGCTGCCGGACTTTCTGATCTCGCGAGACCCGAAGTTTCGCCCCGTTTCAATTCAATTCGGTCCGGACGGCTGCCTGTATGTGACCGACTGGTACAACAAGATCATCTCGCACAACGAAGTTCCCCGAAACCACCCGGAACGAGACAAGATTCGTGGACGCATCTGGCGAATTCGTCACAGCAGCCAGCCACGTCTCATCCCGCCGAAGCTGGACAAGCTGACGAATTCAGAATTGCTTGCTCACCTTGGATCACCGAATGCTTGCACAGCCAGCCTTGCCTGGCAGCAAATCGTGGATCGCAAAACGGTGGATCTGATTCCAAAGCTGCAGGAACTTGTTGTTGACAGGTCACTGGCGGCCGACAGACGCCTTGGAGCGTTATGGGCGCTGGAAGGACTATCCAGTGTCGCGACGGCAACCCTGGTTACACTGACGAACGATACGAACGCAAACATACGACATGAAGCAGCGCGTATCAGCGCTGCTCAGCCACGTTCGAACGACGAGTACGTCGCTGTGGCCAAACCACTGGTTGATGATCCGTCGCCCCGAGTTCGCGCCGCGCTGGGAGATGGGTTACGACGACTAGCTGCCCCCGATGCAAATGTCATCGATCTGATGCTACGGCTTGGAAAAGCCCCGTTGCCCGGAAAGGGATGGGAAAGTTACGACCGCGAATTCGAACGCTACATGGCTCGGTGGGCAATGGAACGGAATGCCGACGCCGTGCAGCAGTTGCTTGACTCAGAGACCGGAACATCCATCCCATTGGAAAACCGCGTGCTGGCGACTCTCTCCCTGCCAGGGGCAAGGGCGGCTGTCGGACTGTCCCGCCTGGTTTCAAAGCTGACTCGCCCTCTGACCGCCGAAGAAACTCGAACCCTGGCAGCCAACTTCAACGAACCCGAAGTGGCTGCGACGATGTCTGAATTGCTGAAGTCGCCAGCATCACGCGAATCGACGTTGAAGATGCTATTGCGGCTGCGAACCGATCTGGACACCAGACTTCTTCAGCCATCAATCGACGCGGCTACTCAAATACAATGGAGCCAGGCAACGTCCGAGGCCGACCGGCAACTGGCATTGCAGATCGCCGGCGCGTTCCGAATTCAATCGCTGGACCAGAAAATTGCAGCATATGCCGCCGACGGTGCGAACACCGACAGGATGAAATTGGCTGCACTAAGATCATTAAGGGAACTCGGTTCGTCCGCAGTCAACGTACTGTCACAGATCGCTGTCGCGCCGGGTGCTTCTGCTGAGGTTCGCTCAGCTGCCCTGGCCGCACTTGCAGAATCACCAGCAGAAGAAGCCGCGCTTGTCATGGCCGAATTGCTGATCGACTTGAATTACGAAGGCCGACAGTCCGTCATCGAACGCATGGTGACCAGTCGCAGCGGATCGCTCGCATTGCTGGCAGCCATCGAGGATGGAGATCTGGAGCCGGACAGCCTGTCGCCGCCGATGCTGGAAACGATGCGAGAACTCCTTCCGGACAATGAAGTGCTGGAAGGACTCTGGAACGATGTCGCAGGAGCGGTGCGCCAAGTTGTGAGGCTTGGTGGGCACCCGGCGGACTATGTTCGCCAACCGATTGCCCTGACTGGTCCGTTTACTGTCGAGACATGGGTGCGACTCAGCCCCAGGATCAGCAACGCGGACGGAATTCTCGGTCGCGCCGGCGTGCTCGATATGAACTTCTACGATGCGACATTCCGGGTGTGGGTCGCAGCGCAGCGTGACATTGTCGTCGCAAAACGTAAAGCGGTTCCGGACGCCTGGACGCACTGTGCTGTAACCCGCGACAAGGAAGGACGGTTTCGCATCTATCTGGACGGCGAATTTTCTGCGGAAAGCACGCAGAAGAACACTGAAGAGTTTTCAGGTTTGCAAATCGGACGATCAAATCCCGCTGATACCGGCACTGATGGTTCACTGACAGAATATCGTGTCTGGAATGTCGCACGCACGTCAACTCAGATTCGTGACAATTTCGACCGCAGTTTCAGCGGTGAAGAATTGCCGGACGGGCTCATTCACTATTTCGACGGTTCAGACTGGGGCAAGATGAACGGCAAGGCTCACGTGGAATCGACATTGCAGGCACCGAAACTACTCAGTGCCGAACAGGCAAAGCGTCAGCGAGAACTCTTCGCCAAATACAGACAACTTGCGATGCAACCAGGTGACACAACCGCCGGTAAAGCTCTGTTCACAAAGGCCTGCCTGGTCTGCCATCAGCTCGGCGGCACGGGCGGAAAAATTGGCCCGCCACTGGATGGCGTCGGCCTGACCGGAACCGAAGCTCTGTTGCGAAACGTGCTGACTCCAAGCATCGCGATGGAAGGTGGATATCGTAATTTCCGCGTGCTGACCAAAAACGGACGCATCGTGCAGGGGCTGCTTGTTTCACAGGATACCGAAGCCGTGGTGTTGAGGTTGCCGGACACAGCGGACAGACGCATCGAAAAGTCGGTGATAGACCGCGCCGGCTTCACTTCGCTGTCCGTCATGCCGAACGGCCTGCTGGACACCATGACGCCGCAGGATGTCAGCAACCTGTTCACCCATCTGCATTCTCTGACACAGAAAGGCACGCCTGTAGACAACGCAGCATCATCAATCAGGAACACCGAGCGGCATTCTGTGTTCGTCGCAGGCCCTGATTTCACGGGCATACTGGATGAAGACGGCCGGGAACTCTGGAATGCCGGTCGTCCGGGGGCTCGCGATGGATTCGTCCTCCCTAACGAAAACGTTTTGATCGCATGGAGTGATGAGGTCAAGGAACTGACCCGCGAGCTGGACATTGTCTTTCACTATCGTCTCTCCGCCGACAACGCCGAAATCGGCACAGCACAGCGTTTGGAAAACGGGAACACGCTCGTCACGGAGCTCGGCAGGAAACCGAGACTACTTGAGGTTGCTGATGATGGTTCAATCGTCGTCGAGTGTCCGCTTCAGCCGGAAACAGACAATGCGCACATGCAGACTCGCATGGCTCGCAAGCTGCCGAATGGCAATTACCTTGTGCCTCATTTGGCGGCGTTCAAGGTCAATGAGTACGCGCCGGATGGCAGGATCGTGCGCGAAATCAAAACAGATCTGCCCGCACTCGGAGGGCGAGCTGCCGAGAACTGGCCGTTCACCGCGATCCTTCTTAAGAACGGCAATCTGTTGATCAGCCTGACCCACGGCAACAAGTGTGTCGAATTCAGTTCGGACGGAAAAATTGTCTGGCAGGTCTCGAACGATGACCTGCCCGGGTCGCCATTGGTCGACCCCTGTGGAGTTCAACGCCTGAAAAACGGCAACACCGTCATCGCCAGCTATGGTGCCAAGAAGGGCATCCGGATTCTGGAAGTCACTCCGGAAAAGCAGATCGTCTGGCAGTACTCCGGAAAACACCGAGCCCACGAAATCCAGGTGCTGACGACAAACGGCAAACAGGAACCCCGCCCCGCGCTGAAGTGAACAAGTGGCTGTCTGAACTGGCGGTGTTGGGATTCAGCCTACTGAAAGTTCCCTATTGCTATGGGCCCATCGCCCAATCGCCGTCTGCATCATTGTCATCTGCCTAAGTGGCTGAACGACTGACACTCATTCTGCTACCGCCGACAATTCCGGACACGCGGAGCGGCAGGATGTGGCATGTGGTCTTTCTTCCCCGCTCAGTTTCGAAAAGCCGTCGTTGATTTCGTAGAAGGTTGGTGGTTCGTACGTCCAGCCATCGGAAAGCCGACGGTGTTCTGCTCGAAGTTTTCGCAACACGTAGCGTCCGCCAAGACACGAGACAAGCCGTGATTTGATGCCGAACTCGCGACAAAGATCCTGTAACAACTCAGACATCTTCGCGTTCATAGCCGGATTGCCGCCGTAAAACAATCTGGCGGCGGAAACGGCGGCGGTAAAAGTCGTGGCCAAATCGCGGGCTTCAAAGGCAAACCGTCGTCGAACACGCTGATCGGGATGTTGCTTGTAACGCTTCCAGCCCGCCAGTGTTGTTCGCGCAATTCTGGCGACGCTGGGACCGTTGACTTCGAAGTCTCGCTGGAATGCGCCGGCAAGAATGTCGGTTTCCTGCCCGTCAGTGATGTGCTGATGGCGATAGTTGAACGAGTGCTGACCATGCATGTCACTGATGTGGTACTCGCTCTCGTCCTTGATCCGTCCCTGCGCGAGTAACTCCGCGTGAAGCGGAGTGCCCGGAATAGGAGTGTAGAGCATGAACTGATGAAAATCGGTATCGTGGCTGACGGCGAAATCGATTGCAGCATTGATGTTCTCGGGAGTGTGATTTTCGAGTCCGACGATCGTCGAACCGAGCACACGAATGCCATGTGACTGCAGTGTTTTCACCAGTTTGAGCGTGTCTATCTTCCGGAGCTTGAGGTACTGGCTATCCTCGCCTTCCAGGCCCATCCAGACCCACGAAATTCCCAGGCGGATGAGTTCATCGCACGTGTAGGAGGAAAGAACATTCGCGGAACTGAAGACGTACAACGCCCAGGATTTGTCGTGCTGTTCCATTAACTCCAGCAGTCTTAACGCCCGTTTTCGATGCAGGAGAAAGTTCTCGTCCATCATGAAGAATGAACGGACCTGCATGGAACTCTCGAACTGGCACATGATGTTGAAGAGTTCATCGCCGGTTTGATAGAAGTCGATGAACTTTCCCTTGCCACCGAACATGGCGGAGGTTGAACAGAAGTTGCAACCCAGCGGACAGCCGACCGAAGGGATAACGGTGGCCGCGACATCGCTCGTGTTTTCCTTGACGGACACTCCCAGACTTCGTGCTCCGATGCCGGACGTGATCTGTGGATGCCGAATCGGCTGATTGTCATCCTCGCCCACGAACCGGCGGAACCAACTGACACCTTCGCCTTTCACGATATGGTCGGCATCGATCCGACCGTCAAGACCCGGCACGTTGGCAATATGACCACCAACAACGATGGTCGCCTGCGGTTGGTATTGCCTCACGAGCTCGCACATCTTCCGAACCTTGCCAAGGTTTACCACGATGCTGCTGATGCCCACGATGTCATAAGAATTCTCACGGATCTCTTTCGTAAACCGATCCAATGTCGGGAAGTCCAGTAAGGCACAGGGGGCCTGAATGTTGGCCTGAATGAGCATCAGTCCCCAACTGCGATGAAACATCCGAAGCGAGAACGGCCCTTGTTCGCGCGTGACCTGGTTGTGATACAACTCCATCGGGTTCTGAAGCCGGCTGCCGAATTCGTCGTCTTGCGCGTACGGTCCAAACACACCGCTTAGCAGAACTTTGGCATCCGGACCCGCCGGATGAGGAGGACAGCCTGCTGCTGCCAGAGGAAGCGACGGAAGTTCAGCAGACGAAACAATCATTGTTTTCTCCTCGTGACAGCACGACAACACAGGATGTGATGTCGACGGCGGGGCTCACGCAAAGACACCGTAAATGCCGTGCCGGGTGGCCACCATCGCCGCGGCGAGTATAGTTGGCGCTGGTTCTATTCAGGTCATATGTGTGTCACAAGATCGTAATAATTGTGTCTTACGCAGCATATTTGAGTCAACGGGCGTGCACAACAAGACCAGACAGCCGTGCCATGCCGCCAGCGAGGCCCTCGGAATTCGCCATGTGCCGATTGGTAGCATTGAGCCGTTTCCGGAACCAGGCAGTCAGACGGGGCATCCGCTAAGCCGATCCGGCCTTGAATCCAAAACTGAGACGGTCCGTGCTGGAATAGACGCAGTGCCACAGGCGAGTTTCGGGCGTGTCACCAAACTCGAAATAGCGAAACACCCATCCCTTCCTGTCCCATGAGGTAACGATTTCGTCGCTATCCGGCGACTGAAAACGAAAAAATGACTTGCGGTCTTCGGCCGCATAGTTGCAATACAGACGGCTTTGGCCTGAGTGGTTTTCGTTGGTGTGCCAACCCATGTATCCATTCTCGGGATACCAATACGTGCCGGAATGTCGGGCGCCGACGACGACCTTGCTAATCTCTTCGTACGCGCGGCCTTGCTTCCAGAGCCCTCGATTCTTCAACCATTGTTTGAAACTCATGTAGTTGGCGTCGCCCGAATGTCTCGCTCGGCTCGGATATGACTGCTGATCGAGCGGGTCCAGGAAGCCTCCCTGCTGGGCGCATTTTCGCTTGATTTCGACCAGGGCCTCCGCAGTCACCTGCTGCTCGCAATGTTCCGGCGTGATGGCAGGGCCGTAACTATTCCAGCTCAGGTTCTCGCGTTTTTCAGCGAGCAACTCTGACACGAGTTCATTGAGGCTTTCGGTTAGCTGTGGCAACTGCTCTTCGGAAAATTCTCGATAACTCATTGGACAACTCAGAGATCAAATGGTCAAAAGAAGACTAACCCTGGCAGTACTGACAGCCAACGCGAAAGGCGCGGAGCGAGAAACAACAACAATCAGGACATCGGAAAACCACAGTGCGACTCGCCCAAACGACGTTACTCAATCGGACATCGAAGTGCAAACAGCACAGTGCCGCCTCTGGTTTGACGTGGCTTCTCCTGGACCTCGTCCATTCCCTCTCCCAGGCCGGAGTCGTCGGTGAATTCCTGGGGCCGCCTCTGTCCGAAATCGCGACAGTGCCAATCAGGCCTGACCACTTTGGTGTCTTGCAAAGACAATAGCACAAATGAAACGAAGAAGTTTCATCCCTGCTTTTTTCGATGCGTCTTTGGTTGTTTTTGACTCGGATGTCTTTTTCGCCGTTCCCTGGCAATTGCTTCGGTCGTATCTGCGTCAACTGCGCCCCAGTCCTTTTCGTGGCTGACCACCGGACCATCAGGAAAGATGGACCCGGTGGGACGCTGAGCCACACCGCGGTGCATGAATTCGCCGAGGTCTTTGCGAGCGGATTCCGCGACATTCAGTATCTGCCGCACGACATCGGAATTGTCGGCCGCGACATCCCTTGCTTCCGCTCGATCGTTTCGCAGATCATAGAGCACTGGTCGTGGAAGGTCAGCAAAGGCCTTGTTCCTGTCCCAGAACGGCATTTGCTCTTTGTTTCGAGGCAGGTGAAGTTTCCACTGACCACGGCGCACCGCCTGCAGATTTTCGCAGTTGTAGTAGTAGA
Source organism: Fuerstiella sp. (assembly GCA_024230215.1). Taxonomy (GTDB): domain Bacteria; phylum Planctomycetota; class Planctomycetia; order Planctomycetales; family Planctomycetaceae; genus Fuerstiella. The sequence continues at coordinate 48,994 of JAAERP010000086.1, forward strand.
AAGGTGCGTCAGCCGTTCGCTTGAGCGGCTTGCCTTCGAAGAGCGGCAGCAGACTTTCTCCGTCATAGACTCGTTCCGCCGGCAAGGGGGCACCGATGATCTCAGATAACGTCGGAAACAGGTCCATGGCGTTGATGCTCACATTCGAAACGCTGCCCTTCCTGATCAACGCCGGCCAATGGAAGAGGAACGGGACGCGATGGCCTCCTTCGAACGTGACGTACTTTGTTCCGCGGTATGGTGTGGCATACCGTAGAAATGATCGAAGCCCTGTTTTCGCGGCAGGAATTCCGGCTCCGTGCCAAGGTGCCATTTGCCGACCATGTGGGTCGCGTACCCCTGTTGGCTGAACTGCTCGGCAATCGTGATCTCACCCGGGTGGAGCCCGAGAAACCAGTGGGCCGTCCGATTCGGATTGATGCCCATGTAGAGTCCGGCACGCTGGGGATAAGCGCCCGTCAAAAAAGCCGCCCGTGATGGCGAGCAGATCGACGCCGCAGAATGAAAATCAGTGAACCTGACTCCTTCCGCAGCCAGGTGATCGATGTGTGGCGTCCTGACCTTACCAGCTCCATAGCAGCCGATATCCGAGTACCCCAGATCGTCGGTCAGCATGAAGATGACGTTGGGCTTCGCACTTCTTTCCGAGGATTCCACGGCTGACGTTTGCTTCTTTGGCCTTTTCCTTCCGGCTCTCTTTTTCGGTTTCTCGATGAACCTGTCCTTCTTCGAAAGGTAGGAGTTCAGTAACTCCTCCATCCGTTCCACGACGTCCGGGTTCTGTTGATGGAGGTTCTTTGTCTGAGGCAGGTCACTCTCCAGATCGTAGAGCTGAGCGGGAGGCGATCCCTGCTTTAGTTTGCCACCTTCTATATCGCTATTCACGCTGCCGGCAAATTCAGCTGCAGGAGGGCCGCCCCAGGCATGATCATTTGGTTTGGATCCGGTGAATCCGCCGCTGCCCTGTGCTCCGATATACATCCACTTGCCCTGGCGTATCGACAGATTCCTGGCGTGCCGCGGAGCCAACAGCAACTCCGTGCGCAAAGGTTCGCCGGGATTCCCCAGCAAGGCAGGCAGAACGTTGATGCTGTCCTTGTCTTCCAGGTCCTGGAAATCCTGGCCGGTCAGCGCCACGAAGGTGGCGAGCATATCAACATTACAGATCAACTGAGCGGATTCCGTCCCGGCTTCGATTTTGCCCGGCCAGCGGGCGATGAATGGGACGCGGTGTCCACCTTCCCACGCTCCAAACTTAAAGCCGAGCAGTTCGCCATTCACTTGATGCCCGGCCTTCATGGCATCCCGCCCGCCTCGGTTCAGCATGCCGCCGTTGTCGCTGGTAAAGATGACCAGGGTATTATCTCGCAGGCCGTTTTCCTCCAGACACGTCAGGAGTTCACCGACCATCCAGTCCAGTTCCTGGATAAAGTCGCCATACAATCCACACTGGCTGGTGCCTTTGAAGCGCGGGGCCGGTGTGAACGGATGATGGATATTAGTCGTTGGGAAATAGAGAAAGAAAGGCCTGTCTTTGTTAGTCGTGATCCAGGTCTTCGCCTTTTCTGTCAGCAACTCACCGGTTTTCTCGTCATCATAGATTTGGTGCGCATTGAGGGCTCCGCCATATTTATTCACACTCTTAGCAGATGCCTCGGGCGGGAACGTCGGTGTCGGAGAGGCCGGTTTCCTGCCATAGACAAGCGGATCGGCCGGATCGTAGCCCACGATCGTATCGTTCTCGACATAGACATAGGGGCTACCACTGTTGACCAGCGGAACTCCGAAATAGTAGTCGAACCCAACCTCGTTCGGTCCGGGTGTGAGCGGCACGCTCCAGTCGTTTTCTCCCTCTCCAAAGCCCAGGTGCCACTTTCCGATCGCGGCGGTCGCGTAACTTCTGGTCTTGAAGACCTTTCCGATTGTCAGCGTATCGGTGTCGATGATGAGTTGTGACTGGGACGACAAAGGGCCCCAGGTTCCTTTGCCTCCGTTCGCCCTCACTGGATACTCTCCGGTGATCAACGCGTAGCGCGACGGCGTACAGACGGCCGAGGCCGAATGCGCATCGGTAAACTTTCGACCGTCCCGCGCAAGGCTATCGATATTTGGGGTTTGTACTTTGGTCGCGCCGTAGCAACTTAAGTCGCCGTAGCCCAGGTCGTCGGCAAAAATGAAGACGACGTTTGGAGGCTGGTCTGCCGCGAGGGTCGTGCCGATGCACATCAGCGACAGGCTCACAACCAGAGCGAATATATTCAGTCTCATGATACTACTTTGAAAGCGGTTTCGGGTCCCTGACGAAAGCAGCGGGCCTGTTGTTTTCGGCAACGTCGTCGGCGAATGTCTTCACGAGGGCCTGGAGTCTTTGAACCACTTTCGGCTCTGTCTTGATGAGGTTCTTCTTTTCGCCAATATCGTTTTCCAGATCATAGAGCTGCGTGGGCTGCCCATCTTTCGCGTGGAGCTTCCACTTCCCTGCGCGTACTGCTTCCAGTCGGTCTCCGCGATGATAGAAAAATGCCTCGTGGGGTGTTCCCGCCTTACCGGTGAGTGTTGGCCAGATGTCTTTGCCATCGATGAGGCGGTCCATCGGAATCTCCGCACCGGCCAGCTTTGCGAAAGTTGGCAGCAGATCCATTGCGGTGATGAGTTCGTCATTGGATTTGCCTGCGGGGATCTTTCCTGGCCAGCGGATCACGGTGGATTCTCGCATGCCGCCTTCGTAGGTGCTGCCCTTTCTGCCCTTGAGCGGCCCCGCGCTGCCCACGGCCGGACCATTATCGGACGTGAAGATAACGAAGGTTTCTTCGTCGAGCCCCTGTGCCTTCAGGGTGTCCAGAATCTGTCCGACGGACCAGTCGATCTCGGCAATGGCCTGGCGAAAGAGCCGGTTTCGCGTGTCGTAATCGATGGAGTCGCCTTCGTTTTTCAGTTTGTCTGTGATTTCAGACGCCACGCCCGTCATGAAAGGTGGCGACACGTGGAGCGGCCTGTGGGGAATGGGATGCGGGACATACAGAAAGAACGGCTCGTCCTTGTTTCTCTCGATGAATGACACCGCGTGTTCGGTGATTCGCCTCGTCAGCAGATCGGCATCCGGATCCATCTCGATCACCGTCTCGTTCTCCAGAAGCGCCAGGGGCGGGAATTGGCGACGCTCTTGGTTCGGATGAAAGGGATGAATGTCGTGGCTGTAGGGGATGCCAAAAAACTCATCGAAGCCCTGCTTTGTAGGGAGAAATTCGGGCTGATCCCCGAGGTGCCATTTGCCGAATATCGCCGTCTTGTATCCGGCACGTTTCAGCACCTCCGCGATCGTAATTTCACCGGGGTTTAAGCCCTTCGTGTCTCCAGCAAGAAGAACACCAAAATTGGAGCCGGTCGCCATGTCGATTCGCTTCGGATAGCACCCGGTCATTAGTGCAGCGCGAGACGGAGTGCATACCGGAGCGGCCACGTAGAAGCTCGTCAGGCGAGAACCTTCGGCCGCCATCTGGTCAATGCGAGGCGTGCTGACGTGTTTTCCGCCGAAGCAACTGAGATCCCCGTAGCCCTGGTCGTCGGTGAAGATGATGACAAAGTTTGGTCGCGTCTCCTTCGCAGATGTCGACGCCACCATTCCTATCGCCAATGCAGCTGTAAGAAGTAACCTCGCTGACGTTTTCATGAAGATGTCTCCTTGTTGCGTGCTTCCACCGATGGTCCGTAAAACTCGACTTCCCATACGCGGGAGATGTTGCCTACTGTCTTAGTGATCAAGAGCCGAATCCGTTGAGTGCGCACCTTTGAGAATTGGGCGCTCCAGGCGGGATTGGTGTTTGCTTCGACGTTGGCGAGTAGGTTCTTCCACTCCGTGCCATCGTGCCACTGCAGGGAGAAGTCCTGAAGTGGCCCGATGACTGTTCCCCCGGAATAATAGCCGGAAATGATGCGTGCGGCAGCGAGCTCCACAGGCCTGTCCCAGGTGAATTCAACGGTGTGGGGGAGGTTTGCTCTGTTCATCCAGCGAGCGCTGTTGTCCTCGACCTTCCCGTTGCCGTCGTTAAGCAGGACGGAGGTCTGGATTCCCTTCGTGGGCGTACCGGGAGTAGAGACGCGTGCTGACCGAGCTAAATTATCGCCGACCTCCTTAAGCCAGGACGGGGTCGCAATACGCACGGGACGCTGCGTCTTGCGACGTTCGCCGCCGTTTGTGTAGTCTTTTAACGCCCCATTTTTCTCTCCGAGTCCACGCCGCATCAACTCTTGTAAGTCCTGAAGATGATGTTCGTAAATCTCACGCGGGTTTACGTCATACTTTTTGCAGAGGCTGGCGGCCATTCCAATGATCTCGCCCTCGGTGCCACAGGTACGCATCACGCGCACAGCTCCCAGCGCATCGTGGGTAACGCTGATGTTTCGTCCGGCCATCAGTAGATTGGCAACGTTACGGGAATACAGGCAGCGATACGGAATCCAGAAGGGCCGCCCTTGCTCGTGGGCCGGAAATTTGCCGAATTGAGCACGCGCGATGAACTCGTCCCCCTCAAAGCCCTTGCCATACCTGGGATCGCCCAGGTGAAGGTCGTTGGACCAACCGGTTGGCGCGCAGCCGTCGGGAAATTGACGATCACGTATCAAATCGTCCAGTGTGAGAATGACGTCGCCGAGCAGGCGCCGCGACTCGCGTTTGCCCAGTATGAAAGCCGACCAGTTCAACTCGTGCCGGGGCAGCACTTTGTCGACGTTCTTCAGTGCATCCCAAGCGCCATACATCGCCCGGAAGTTCCAGTCCCGCACGTACTCCATCTCGGCAATCGGATCTCGATCGAAGCCGCTTTCCCAATACCAGCCGCCCAGTTTCAACGGGTCTGGCTTTGTTTTACTGCGGCCGGGAAACGGTTTGTCCGAGAGGTCCAGCGCCCAGGGGCACCGTGGAAACGGGGCCGCTTCCACGGTGACTTCGGAATCTGTGTTCAGGGCCTGAGTGTCCTCACATTCACAGACGTTCCAAAGGTTGCACGGCCCCATGTGTCCTTTAGGCTGCATGTCAAAATCGGCTTCAGCAAGGACGCCGACGCTACCATCGCCGGTACAATCGGCAAACCAACGACCTTTGATGCTAAAGCGGCGACCGGAACGAACGTCCTGGGCAATCACGGCCTTGATTGTTCCGTTGCCTGCCTCCACGCCATTGACGCGATGTTCGAGAAACAGATCGATGTTGGGTTCGGCGCGAACAAGTGCCAGCTTCTTGTCGTCCTCGTAAAGTTCCGCTTTGTTTGTGGGGCCATAGTGGGCTCGTTCATCCTGTTCCAGCTCCGCCACGATGTCACCGACGCGCGGCCATGGCTCTCTGCTGCGGGCTCCCTGCAGCCAGACGCGGACCTCCGAGCTGTTGTTACCACCCAGCACCGGTCGATCCTGGACCAATGCCACCTTCATACCCAACCGCGCGGCCGACAATGCCGTGCAGGTGCCGGCGATCCCACCACCTGTCACAACCAGATCATAATCACCCGCGCGCTCAGGTTTCACGGGGAATCCCAGGCAGTCACGCCGAAAGGCGGCCATCCTGGAGCCGGCGTTTGGCGGCTCGAAATCGGGATCGGCCGACAAAAGGATCGCATCGCATCGGCCCTCGAATCCCGTGAGATCATGCAAACGGAAATCCGTGCGACCTTTGCTGAGCGTCACAACACCGCCGTCCTGCCAATGCCAATCGGCCCCGACAGTGCCAAACGTATGATCCAGGGCCCTGCCATTGATCAGCACCTGAAAGCGACCCGGCGTGCCAGGTGCATTCCAGTGCGCCACCCAGTCCTTGGTTCGTACCCACACCCGGTACCTGCCCGCAGCAGAAATCGCGACCGTCGTCTTGGCATCAACCACAGGCTTGCCAAGTCCGTGCGCCAGGAGGTATGGCGACCCCATGATGTCCATAAACTGTGGATCCAGCACCCAACCGCCGAGATCGCTGAAACCCTCTGCCTCAACAAGCACCACCTTCTGGTCGCGGGCCACTGAAAGACTGCCGGACAGGAGCACGATGGCCAGTACAATCGGCGACAGTGAGGGTAATCGTTTCATATTCACATATTCCACTTTTTTGCGAACGTTGCGGATCAGGGTCGGCGAGGGCCGACGTGTAACCTGGATTCGGATGTTTCGGATGTTATTGTATTTCCATTACTCCCACGAGCCAGAGCGGTTCACACGATAACCAGCCGGATGCGACTCGCGGTGCGCTATCAATGTGACCGCTTTGATGTCTTTCCAATGTCGGTGGGCTACAGCCGGCGCTGAAGCAGTCTTCTGGTCGGCATTCCCGATGCCCGCACCAACTGGTCCCGGTTGGAACCACTCTGCTCTCGCACGTGTCGCTCCAACCCCTCATCACCTTTTGTTGCGACCAATATGGGCAAATCAGACTCAGTATGTATAGAATATCTCCTGCGCTGCCTGCCTGTGTTGGTCTTCCCGGACGCAAAAGGAACAACCCACGACCGGGAGCAAAGAGGTTCGCATGACTCGCAGATCGCAGGGCTCGTCCGTCGCTGACGCGCTAAGAGCGATAGCGATGGGCGACAGCGTGTCACACCGAGTCGCCCGAATAATGGAGACCGACCGATGAACATGCAAGACACCTGGATTGCGGTCCTGGCGACCGCAGCTTTGGCGCTGGGTGGACAAGTTGCCCCTGGTGAGGATGTCACCATTGCCGCTCGGGATCTTTCGGCATCCTCCAGGAACGTATTCCCGACGTACGACCAGTTCGGAGGCCTCACGCTGGCCGAAGGCCAAGGCGGATTCGCCGAGTGGACGTTCGCATTGAAATCTCCTTATTCGGACGTGTCTCGCGGCTACCTTCATGTCTTGTATGCTTCGGGCCAGCACCGCGGATGCCGGCTTACGGTCAACGGCCATGTTCATCCGCCGGAGATCCTGGCTGAGACGACAGGAGGATTCCATCCGGTGCACCTTGAGTGGACCACGCTCGGGCCGTTCGACTTTCGAAAGGGAAAGAACACGATCCGTGTCGATGCGCCGGGCCATATGCCCCATCTCAAAGGACTCTATGTCTCGTCCGAGAAGGCACCACCCGAAAAGTCCGTCTTTCGAGACCCCGAAGCCGAATCTGCTGCATTGGTTGAACAGATCAATCTGAAGGCATTGCGTCCGGCGATCGAATATCTATCGAAACAGTATGGTGACGAGTATCCGCGTGCGGAGAGTTTTCTCGCGAGTCTTGCCGCGATCGAGCTGAAACTCGCAAGCGTGCTGAAAGAGAAGACAGATACGCTGCAGCGTCTGAGTTCATTGACGAAACGCGCCGAGCAACTTCGCCGCGACGCACTGATAACTGAGAACCCGCTCATGCGATTCGAGAAGTTGCTGTTAGTAAAACGCAACACCTTCCAGTCGTCCCACTACTACACCGATTTCATCGATGGCTGCAAACACTTTGGCGGCAGCCTGTGTGTGCTTTCGCTCTCGAACGGGCAGATCACTGATCTGGCGCCAAGCATGAAGCAGGGAATCTTCGGTCGCTACGATCTCTCCTGGGACAGCGAAGAGATCGTTTTCGGTCACAAGTCCGGCGTTGGAAAAGGGTTTCGCATCTATGCCGTGGGAAGCGATGGCAAGGGGCTCCGGCCAATCACGGTGGATCCTCCCAACGAGCAAGCTCGGATTGAGAAGTACTGGCTGCGCGACGTCTACCGTGACGGATCGTACAAACATCAGACCGACGACATGCACCCCTGCTGGCTGCCTGGCGGCGATATTTGTTTCACGTCGACTCGCTGCGAACGAGGAATCCTGTGCGATGGCCCTGATCGACTAACGACAGCTGTGTTGTATCGAGCTGCGGGCGATGGAAGTACAATGCGAGAATTGTCGCACAGCCAACTCAGCGAATTCACGCCGCTGGTCATGGACGACGGCCGAATCCTCTACAACCGCTGGGAGTACATCGACAAAGGAGCCGTTACGGCGAAGGGGCTGTGGGCGATTCGCCCCGATGGCAGTGGCGGCACTGAAGTCTTCGGCAATCAGGTAACATATCCGTGCACCTTCATTGCGGCACGCCCCATCCCCGGTCGCGATGGCTGTTTCGTGGCAGTCGGTGCGCCGCACATGCCACTGGGAGTGGGGACGATTGTCCGCATCGACACACACTTTCCGATACGGACGCGGCAGCCGATGACATATATCACACCCAATGTCGACATTCGCGCCGAGTATGGTTTCTTTCACCAACGGCAGGGGCGTTGGGTGCGCGAAGAAACCGGACCGCTCTTTGCCGATCCGTTCCCCCTGTCCGATAAGTTCTTTCTTGTTTCGTGTAATCCAGATCGCCCGTGGAATGCCGTCGACGCGTATGGAATCTACTTGATCGACGATTTCGGAAACCGCACGCTCGTCTATCGGGATCCGTCAATCTCCTGTTGGCAACCGATTCCGCTGATGGCTCGCCCCACGCCGCCCCAGTTGTCTGCAGTCGCCGAGAATACCGACTTGCCTGCGGAGGGAGGCGGCGAAGCGACTCTGGTCATGTCCGATGTTTATCAAGGCATGAAGGGTATTCCCAGGGGGACGGTCAAGCATCTTCGAATCATGGAAGATCTCCCGCGACCGTGGTCCGCTCGCCGCTTCTGGGACGGAGATGCGTTCCAGCAACAGCACGCAGCGGTCGGCATGAACGGGCATCTCGGCGCGCGCGTTGTTCATGGTGTCGTTCCGGTTTACGAAGACGGCTCAGCTAGTTTTGTTGTCCCAGCCAACAGGAACATCTACTTTCAGGCATTGGATGAGAACTTCATGGAAGTGCAGCGCATGCGCACTTTCATCAACCTGATGTCGGGCGAACGACGCTCGTGTATTGGCTGCCACGAACATGAAGGACGAGCCCCGCCGAACCAAAGCCTGCTGGCTCTGACACGGCCGCCGACCGAACTCACCGCTCAAATGGGTGACACGATTCCACGTCCGGTCCACTACCCCACGTACATCCAACCCATTCTCGATGGGCACTGCGTCACGTGCCACGCGGACGACAGGATTGAGGGTGACCTTGATCTGTCGGGCGAACTAACAACGCTCTTCAACCGCTCCTACGAAAACATCGTTCGTCGCAATCTGGTGCAGAAGATCGACGAATTGGGGCCCAAAACGGGCAATACGCCCTACGTCCCGCCTTTGACTCTAGGCTCCCACCGAAGCAAACTGATCGACGTCCTTCGCGAGGGGCATTACGACGTTCAACTCCCTCAGGCCGATTTCGTGAAATTGGTCACCTGGATCGATGCGAACTCTCCCTACTACGGGACTTACTTTGGTCGCCGCAATTTGAAATACCGAGACCACCCCGATTTTCGACCACAGCCTGATGCGCTCACCCAGGCCGGCAGGGAGAAAGTCTCCCACCAATGACAAGCGAAATAGTACGAAGCGAGACGTGATGACAGGCACCTTGCCGTCAGGCAATTCTGTTTCCTGCATCGGCGTCTCTCGGACCGTCCTTTTCCGAACGGCAACAACGACACGAAGCGTGGTCTTTATCGCTTGACGGTTGGTCGTGAAAATTGGGTCTCTGCCTGCGTCTATCGGAAGATCCAGTAAAGGACGGCCATGATGCCGAACAGGGCAAGAGCAAGGACCTTGTAGTTGCCGAGGCCGGACCATCCGGCGGCGCGGAGAGGTTCGATGGGAGAGTTCCAGCACAAAGCCCGACTTTCCGTAGGAACAGGTTTGCCGCTGAAAAGCGTCAGAACAACCTGGATGAGAATGCAGTAGACGAGCAGGTAGAAGGCCATCATCATGAACGGAATGTCTTTGAGGGGCGTGTTCACTTCGAAGGTGTTCAGAACGTAGATGGCGACGCCGGTGATCGCCCCGATGACCATGGTCCACTGGGCGGAGAATGCGTTGGCGCGTTTCCAGAACACCCCCAGGGTAAAAACGCAGGTCACTGGAGCGGCGATGTGGGCAATGATGGTATTCAGGGCGTCAAAGATACTGGGAGCCTTGACCAAAACGGGAACGAGTGAAATCGCCAGGACGAGGGCGACCGCGGCAGCAATCCGACCGACGAGAACCAGCTGATGATCCGACGTGTTGGGGCGGAAACGTTTGAAGAGGTCGAAGGCTGTCAGGGTGGAGATGGAATTAAGAGCGCCCGAAACGGTGGACATGAGAGCCGCAAGAAGGGCCGCGATGACGATGCCTTTGACTCCGACGGGCAGCAGCTGGGTGATCATGGCTGTGTAGATTCCTTTGGAATCCACCGCGCCATCGCTGTCGGTCAGAGCGCTGAGATCCAGTTTGCCGACGGACGCAAGCGTGAAGGCCAGCAGACCCGGAAGGACAAAAATGAACACGGGAATGATCTTGATGAAGCCGGCAAAAAGAGGGCCGACGCGCGCATGGTTTTCATCCTTCGCTCCAAGGACGCGCTGCACGATCGTCTGGTCCGCGCACCAGTACCAGATGCCCAGCACGGGGTAACCGAGCAGGATGGCATACCAAGGCATGCCGCTGGGGTCACCGTGGGGTCGCAACATGGACAGCTTGTCCGAGTTGCCGGTGGTTTCCAGTGAGGTGACCATGGCCTCCCAGCCGCCCATTTTGTCGTAGGCGATCCAGGTGATGATGGCGGCGCCGGCAATAAGGACGATGGTCTGGATGGCCTCGGTCAGGACGACGGCCAGCAGACCGCCAACGATGGTGTAGAGGGCGGTGAGGGACGCGATGACGATGATTGAGACATAGAGATCTACTCCGAAAATATCGCGGATGACGATGCCGCCGGTGAGGAACGAGAAGCCGATATGAATCACCACGGCGGACACGAGAGAGAAGACGGCCAGCATATCCCGGCAGGGGCGGTTGTAGCGCTTTTCGAGGAAGTCGGGCAGCGTGGCGACTTCTGATTTGATGTAGAAGGGAGCGAAGAACAGGGACAGCAGGATCAGGGTGAAGGCGGCCATCCACTCGAAATTGCCATTCAACAGTCCGGTGTCGAAGCCGGACTGGGCAAGAGAAACGAGGTGGACGCAGGAGATGTTGGTGGCGAAGAGCGCCAAGCCGATCATGGGCCATCTCAGCGTGCCGCCGGCAAGGAAGTAATCGCGGCTCTCTCCGGAGGACGACCTTTTCTTCATCAAGTGGCCTGCGTAGAGTCCGATGCCGACCACGCCGAGCAGGTAGATGACGATGATGACGGTGTCGAGGGGCGCAATACCGCCGATGTCGCCGATGGAATCGTTGCCGACCACGCCGCTCGCGAGGAACAAAGGAATGGATGAGATCGCGGTGCTGGATTGCATTCTACTTAACGGTAATGCGAGGGTTTTCGTGCACGCGGGTGCCTTGAATAGAGACAGGAAGCAATGGGCCGGAGCCTTTGGTGATCGTGGCGCTGGCGAGGTTTCCATCTTTCCACTGAAGGTCGATGGTGTGTCCGCCACGGGCCCTCAGCCCGGTGACGGAACCATCGGGCCATGCCTCGGGCAGGGCGGGAAGCAGATGGATCAATCCGTCGTGAGACTGGACTAACATCTCGGCCACTCCGGCGGTGGCGCCGAAATTGGCTTCGATCTGGAACAGGGGTCGCTTTGTCCCGAAGACGCTGTTGAATCCGTTCGCGAGGGTTTGGGTGCGCAGGATTTCCCGAAGGTGATGCCGGGCGGTGTTGCCTTCGCGCAGTCGGGCGTAAATGTTCACCGCCCAGGCGCGCGACCAACCGACGCCGACCGAGCCATGCTTCTCGCGGTCGTCAATCGACTTCCTTGCCGCGGCAAGCAACTCGGGATTCTTCTCCTGGGTGATGCTGATCCCGGGATGGAAGCCGTAGAGGTGGCTGAGATGGCGGTGCCCCGGCTCGGATTCTTCGCGCGGCTGGTCCCATTCCAGCAACCGTCCATCCGGGCCGATGTGTTGGCCACTGTCCAGCCTGGGCAGGGCCGCTTTGATCTCCCCGGTGAGGGAATCTTCAATGCCGAGTTCCCTGGCGGCGGCGAGCGTGTTGGTGAATACCTCGGTGATGATCTGCTGCCCCATGGCGGCTCCAGCGCACGTGGCAGCGCGCTTGCCGTCTGCGGAAAGGAAGCTGTTCTCAGGTGATGTCTCCGGGTAGGAGATGAGGATGCCATCTTTCTCCACCAGCCAGTCGAGATAGAATCGCGCCTGACCGGAGAGCAGCGGGTAGCCGGTCTCCGCAAGGAATTTCCTGTCGCGGGTGTAGTCGTAATACGTCCAGACATGCTGGCACATCCAGCCGCCGCCGTGAATCCAACCGCCCCAATAGGCCTGGGCGGACTTCATGACGGTCTGCGCACGGAGTTCAGATGCGTGGTGCGCCATCCAACCGCGCATGCCGTATTGTTCCCTCGCAGTGACCGCGCCGTTTTCTGCGAGACGCTGCATCCACACGAAGACGGGTTTCTGGGTCTCGCTGAGGTTGGTGACATCAGCGGGCCAATAATTCATCTGAAGATTGATGTTCAGGTGATAGTCATTATTCCACGGAGCCTTGATGTGTGGATTCCAAAGGCCCTGTAGATTGGCCGGGTTTCCGTTGGTGCGGGAACAGGCGATCAGAAGATAGCGTCCATAGTGGAACAGGAGGGCCTCCAGGCCGGGGTCACTGTTTTCCTTGCGCAACCGGGCAAGACGTTGGTCGGTGGATAGTTCGGCGAGTTCCGGTGGGGATCCCAGATCAAGGCGGCAGCGATTGTAGAGCCGGGCGTGATCCCTTGTGTGGTGCGCCCGGAGCGTCTCAAAGTTCATTGCCAGCGATTTGCTGCCATCGGCAGTGAGGTCGATCTTCCTGCCGCCAAAGTCCGTCCGGGCCATCAGTTGAAGATAAACAGTCCTGGCTCCTTCGACCTGCAACCGTTGTTCCAAAATGCGGATCGCACCGCCACGCGACAGGGCATCCAGCTGAACGGCAAAGCGCACGCCCTTCATTCCCTTCACCGGCTTGTCATGCAGTTTGGCCTGTTCCTGCGTCACTTGTCCCGACATGGTGAGAGATTTGGCATTGTCCTTTTCGGAAGCCCTCACCTCGTGAGTCACGACGCCCTGATCCAGAGGCCGGTCCAGTTGGATGTCGAAATTGAGAGTCTCCGCCCCCGCGGCGGTGAGCTTGATGAAAAGGGCTTCGTCAGGGTTCGAGCAGAAGACTTCCTGCGTGAAGGTGGTCCCGCTACGATTCCAGGTGGTGGTGGTAATGCCTGTTTCCAGATCGAGCTGGCGACGGTAATCGGTGAACGGCGTCCCGGTGTTCTTCCACTCGAAATAAAGCTCGCCGAGGGTCTGGTGGGAACGGGTGACTCCACCGAGCGAGAAACGCCTGACCAGCTCCTGATCGGCCTCTTCAAGTCTGTCCTCGTCAATCAGCCTGCGCACCGCAGCCAGATCAGTGGGTGTGCCGATCGATGATTTGACATCCTTGAGTTCGCCCGCCCACATGGAGTCCTCGTTGAGCTGGATGCGTTCCCTGTCGGGATTTCCAAAAACCATTGCTCCCATGCGCCCATTGCCCACCGGGAGCGCCTCGTTCCAGTCACCGGCCGGCTGGCGGTACCAGAGCTGGTGTTGCGCATGGAGGCTGCCGGTCGAAAGGCAGCACAGAATGACGAGGATGTATGGTCGGATCATGTTGGTACTATCGTATGTGTTACACGAGGTCCGCGCCCATTCCAGGCTCCAGCGGAGTTTGGTAAACGCCGTTCTCGACTTTGCAGGGATGCAGGAAGTGTTTGCTGAGGTGAGGGATGTGCTCAAGCAGAAGCGCCTCGTGTCCGAGGGCGATGTGGTTGAAGAGGACCAGGTGCTGGTGAATCTGCCCCATGTCGCCAACGTGAGGAACGACAGGAATGCCGCGTTTGCGTGCCATCATCGAGACGGCGAGAAACTCGCTGACGCCTGCGACGCGGACGGCATCGACCTGGCAGAACCCGAGAGCGCCGAGCTGCAGGTAATTCTTGAAGACGATCCGGTTGGGCACGTGTTCGCCCGCGGCCACTTTGGTGTGCGGCGCATAGGCCTTTGCCAGGGTGGCGTGGCCGAGGATATCGTCAGGGTGGGTCGGCTCCTCGATCCAGAAAAGGTTGAAGTCGCGAGAACGCTCGCCGAACTCGATGGCACGGGGAATCGACCACTGCTGGTTGCAATCGACCATGAGCGTAGCCTCCTCGCCGGCGCATTCACGGACGATGGCCGTGCGCCGAAGGTCGCTCTCGATGTCGGGCGAGCCAACCTTAAGCTTCATCGCGGTGAAACCGGCGTCGACCGATTCTCGAACTTTCTGCCTGACTTTGTCGTCGGAGTAATTGAACCATCCGATCGAGGTGTCGTAGCCGGGGTAGCCGCGGGCAAGGATGGCATCACGATCGCCGCGTGTGGATCGATGTTCGCAGATCAGGGCGAGGGCCTCTTCGGAGCTGAGTTCGTCTTCGAGGCAGGAGAAGTCGATGGTGGCCACGAGCTCTTCGGGTGTGAGATCGAGGAGCAGTTGCCAGAGCGGAACGCCCCGGTGTTTGGCCCACAAATCCCAGCACGCATTGGTAACCGAAGCGAGTGCGAGGTGGGCGACACCCTTGTGTGGGCCGAGCCAGCGAAATTGCTGTTCGTTTGAAAGTTCACGTTGGAGGCTTCCGAAACCAGCCATGACCTCCTCAATGTCGCGACCCTGCAGACGGCGGGCCAGGAAGGCCGCTCCCTGACAGACGAGGTCGTTGCCCTCACCGAGGGTGAAGGCGAGGCCGGAACCACTGCAGCCGCAATCTTCATCGAGCAGGGTGACGGCGTAAGAGTAGCGTGGATTCCGATGGATGGCGTCTGAACCAGCTTCGGTGCCGATATCGTAACGAGCGTCGCGGGTGGTGATGCACTTGATCATGGGCGGGGAGATTAATCCTCCCGTGCGGCTGGACGCGACGCGACGCGGTAGCCGAGTTCGGCGCCTCCGCTGACGTGCATGATGTGACCGGTGATGAAACGGGCTTCGTCGGACAGCAGGAACACCGAGGCATCGGCGATGACGTCGCCTTGTGGGCAGTAGCCGAGAGCGTGGATGTTGTCGAGGTAGTCTTCGATTTCGGTCGGGTCCGGTTGGGCGGCGGCCCACTTGTGCAGCATGGGAGTCCACGTTCCCGCCGGACACACCGCGTTCACCCGGATTTTATAAGGCGCGTAGTCCAGCGCCATCGATTTCGTCAGCGTATTCATGCCGCCCTTGGTTGCGGTGTACGCGGCATGATTCTCCTGTCCGATCACTCCCACCAGACTGGAAGTGTTAAGAATACAGCCCTGTGACTCTTTGAGTGCAGCGAACCCTTGCCGCGTGGTGTGAAAGACGCTCTTCAGGTTGACGTCCATGACCGCATCCCACTCGCTCTCGCTGGTTTCGTGGAGCGGCTTGGCCGGATCGGCGATCCCGGCGTTGTTGTGGATCGCGTCGAGCCGACCGAAATGGTCGAGGACCTGCGCGACGGCATCCCTGACCTGGTCGCCCCTGGAGACATCGCAGGCGAAACCGAGGTGTCCCGCGCCGAGTTCCGCAGCTGCCTCCGCAGCCGCCTCACCGTGCCTGGCCAGGATCGTCAGATTTGCCCCTTCACGAGCATAGGCCCTTGCACAGTCGCGGCCAATTCCGGTAGAGCCGCCGGTGAGCAGAATAACTTTGTCAGCGAGCCGCATCGTCGTGTTGCCGGTAAATTGTGAGGTTGACTCTTCCGCGTTACGATAACGTATCGTAAACGTCACATGCTTGTGAATTCTGAGATCGGTAAATAATGCAACTATCGCCGGGAGGGGGGGCCGATGCCCGATCTGATCTACAGGAGCACCGCTGATCGTTTCGCGGTCGACCGGTGTCTGCCCCAGCGCTCGGCGATTGAGGCGGGCAAGGTGGGGTTTCACGGTTTGTCGCACGGCCATTATCCGGGGACCCTGATGCCGGAGGACATGCTGCCCGGAGTTGCAAGTATGGGTTTCTTCGATGTGGCCGATGAGCAGGACTGGGGGATGGAGGAGCATCGAAATGAAGGGATCGAAATCTGCTTGCAGGAAATCGTCTGGACTCTCGAC
This sequence comes from Fuerstiella sp., assembly GCA_024230215.1. Lineage (GTDB taxonomy): Bacteria > Planctomycetota > Planctomycetia > Planctomycetales > Planctomycetaceae > Fuerstiella. Next base: position 65,074 of record JAAERP010000086.1, read on the forward strand.
GGCATGGCCGAAATCTGCGGCATGGGGAGGTCGGCATTTTCAGGTTACTGCCATGAACTCACTAACGTCAGTCCGATCGACTACCTGAACCGTTGCCGCCTTGAAAGTGCGGCCCGACAGCTGGTGAGCCAGCCCGAAGCTTCGATCACCGCGATTGCCCTCGACTGCGGATTTTCCAGCAGCCAGTACTTCTGCAGGAGATTCAAAGCGCGCTACGGCATGACGCCGCGAGCCTGGCGCACGAATCAGGCATGAGTGTTACCTATGTCCCGAACCCTGGTATGTCCGGACCCTTTGATGTGCTTCTGCGTGGGGCATACGAATGGCCGCTCGACAGATACTGTACCAGCAAGTATGTTATGGGTTCAGGTTCCACCAACACCTGACCCCCTTTTCCGGCGAATGCTTCCACCCTGACTTTTGCCTGTGACAAAGCACTAGCCCGGGGTGACCAAGCGTAGTTGTTACTGCCATTATTGGAGATCCTGACTTGCGGGGCAGTGGATACGCAGCCCGCCGCAGAAACCGCGTAACCTGGAGATCAGAATGGTGGACAGATACATATCGAGTTTCGTTTCACGCCATTTCGCCGCCGCGATGCTGTTTGCCGCGACGCTGTTGAGCGGAATTGATCTATGCGCCGGCGAAACCAAACGCGTGTTGATCGTTACGGGCGAAGACTACCCGGGCCACCTTTGGCAAACGACGTCGCCACTGCTCAGAGCCATGATCCGGGAAGATCGGCGGATGGACGTGGATGTAGTTGAGCGGGTGAACTTCCTGCGTGATCCACAACTGCATGAATACGACGCGGTCGTCGCGCACTTCAAGAACTACGACCCCAAAATGCCGGGTCGGGCGGGCTATGACAATCTGGCGAAGTTTGTCGAGCAGGGCGGTGGCCTCACGTTGGTGCATTTCTCCTGTGGAGCGTTTCAGGAATTCAAGGGCGACTATGTCAAGCTGGCCGGGCGTGTGTGGAATCCTGAGTTTCGCGGCCACGATCCCTACGGCGAATTTACTGTTACGATGACGGAAGAGGACCATCCGATCACTCGCGGGCTTGGCCCATTCAAGACGACGGATGAGCTCTACACCTGTCTGGACGGCGGTACACCGATCACCACTCTCGCGCAGGCGCAGTCCAAAGTCGACGGGAAACTCCACCCCATGGCGTTCGTGCTTAACTATGGTGAGGGCCGAGTCTTTCACACACCGTTGGGGCACGACGCGGCGGCGCTGAGTGCGCCGGGAACGGCCGAACTTATCCGACGCGGAACGGCATGGACCGCGGGACTCGATCCGGTCGCCAAAGTGGCCGCGGCGACCAGGCCAGGCAAAACAGGTTCGTGGACGTTTGTCAGCATGCCTGACTTTCTGAACGTGGACACGGTTTACCCGCAACCCGGCTGGGAACCGGCGCTGGACTACATTCTCAAGTCGGTCAAGGCGGAGAATCCCGAGTTCCTGCTCGTCGCGGGCGACCTGGTCATGGGCCGTTGGCCGACTGAAGCGGATATCGACAAGTATGCGGCGATCTACTACCCGGCCTGGACGGACCGTATGCAGACGCATGGTCTGAAGTTCTACACCGCAATTGGCGATCATGATGTTGGCGACAACCCCTGGCCGCAGGGCAAAGCGAAACTGGTGCCGCACTTCAAAGCCAGGTTTCGCGAATACATGAAAATGCCGCTCAACGGCCCGGACCATATGAAAGGGACAGCTTTCTGGTGGAAGCACCAGGGCGTTTTGTTCATTTCGGTGGATGTATTTGAGAAAGCAGATGGCGGCCGACAGGGCCAGATCAACGCACAGGTGACTGGTAAACAACTGGCCTGGCTGGAGCAGGTACTCGAGGCGAATCGAGATGCCGAGCATATCATCGTGATGGGCCACACACCAATACTGGGGCCGGTGCGCAAATGGAGTTCCAGCGGCCTGATGCTTGCCGGCGACCACCAGTCGCCACTCTGGCAAACGATGAAGCGGTACGGCGTGGACGTATATCTCTGCGGTGAAGTCCATGCGATCACCTGCACCCAGCGCGATGGTATCATGCAGATCGCGCATGGCGGCCTGATCGGCTACAACACGCGCACCAACTACCTGGTTGGCCAGGTCTTTAATGACCGGGTCGAACTTGAGTTGAAAGAGATCGATCTCAAGCGAGAGGGCGAGAAGCTCTGGCAGGTTGGTAAGAACCGACCGCACGAAACGGTGACCATTGCCGACGATATCAAAGAGCGAGGCTTTGTTGGTGTCGGCCGTGTCGTAATCGACAAGTCGACGGGCAAGAAGACATTCCGTGGTGCCACCGGCAACTTCAGCAAAGAGCAGCCGTAGCAGTTTACGAAATGATGGAACCGGTTCTGGCTCGTCGGGGGTAGCCGTTCTGCTACCAAAATACGTGAACCGCGGCCATGAGTCAGCGAAATTCGCTGTAGACAATGCAAACGACCACATATTTCGGTCTTTTCGGAGGTGACAAATGAAGCCCCGGCATCCGGTAATAATCCTGATAGGGACTTTTCTGTGCGTCGATCTTTCCCAAACGGCTTTGTCGCAGACAGTCACGGTGAATACTCGCGACCAGATCGTGAGAGCGACCGATAATGCAGCGCCAGGAACCACGATCCTGATTGCGCCAGGCACGTACCAGGGTAGTCTGAGTTTCAACGGTCTTCGAGGCGAACAGAACAAGCCGATTGTTCTGGCGGCGGCGGACAAAGAGAACCCACCTGTCTTCAAAGGGCGGAACTCCTGCATTCACCTTACCGACCCCGCGTTCGTCGAACTGCACAACCTTGTCCTGACCGAAGCTCGTGGCAACGGGATCAACATCGACGATGGCGGATCGTACGATAGCCCGGCGCATCATGTCGTGCTTCGTGGCCTGACAGTCCGTGACGTTGGCCCGGACGGGAATCGCGACGGAATCAAGCTGTCTGGTTTGGACAACTTTCGCGTGGAGAACTGCACCATCGAACGCTGGGGCAGCGGTGGCTCGGGGATTGATATGGTTGGGTGCCACGACGGACAAGTCACCGGTTGTACGTTTCGCCATAGCGGCAAGATTGCTGGCAATGGCGTTCAGGCCAAAGGCGGCAGCAGAGACATTGTGATCCAACGATGCCGATTCGAGTATGCTGGTGGTCGAGGCGTCAACATTGGTGGCAGCACCGGCCTTCCGTACTTCCGCCCGCAAGTGGGTGGTTACGAAGCCAGGGACATTACTGTCCAGGACTGCACGTTCATTGGCTCTTCAGCCCCGATCTGTTTTGTCGGTGTCGATGGTGCCATCGTTAAGTACAACACGATTCACCGACCGCAGCATTACGTGGTGCGGATTCTGCAGGAGTCACGCGGTAGCCAGTTTGTTCCGTGTCGAAATGGATCCTTCAGCAACAATCTGATCGCTTTCCAGTCTGATGAAATACGGGGCGCAACAAATGTCGGTCCGGGGACTGCTGCCGAAACCTTCACGTTTGCCAACAATCACTGGTACTGCATCGACCGGCCGGAAAGAAGCCACCGGTTGTCATTACCGGTGAAGGAAACGGGCGGCTCGTACGGGACAGATCCCCAGTTCGCGAACCCGCCCAGGGGCGATCTGCACGTGCTTGATACGAGCCCGGTTCGAGACGCAGGAGTGCGTACCCAATCGGTAGATTCGCAATAGGTCGGCGAACGGTATTCACTGCCCTCATTACGTGCTCGTAGCGATTCCGCTGGGATCTCAACAGACGGTCCGGAAGACGACTCAGCCAGGTAGGGTGTGTGCTTGCACGCAGCGCTGAGGTTTGATGGGCACGTACATTCGACGTTGTTGTGCCTGCGTGCGAATTGGAGGCGACAGCAATATGGATATCTTTCCGCTGCCATACGTGATGGTATGTGCCAAGGCTCAATGCGCGAGAGATGCGGGCCGCCTGACGCTCGCATCGGACGGCAACTCACGTTGGAAGTGATGCGTGCACGCACGCACCCTACGTTTCTTCGCTCTTGCAGCCGAGGATTTTCCCCGCCTTGAGGTCAGGTTACCATCGGAGTCAACAAACGAACGTACTACGGCACAACGTGAACGCTACCCGGGTCGTCCTTCAGTGGCACTGTCTGTCGATGGCATCTCCGCCCTCAGGGCGGTACTGTGGTTTCCATGGTCGACGTCACACAGATACTTTCCGCAATCGAACAAGGTGACCCGCGTGCTGCGGATCAACTGTTACCGCTGGTCTACGACGAACTGCGAAAACTGGCGGCTGCCCGCATGGCCAGCGAACGGTCGGATCACACGTTGCAGGCCACTGCGCTGGTGCATGAGGCATAGGTCCGGCTCGTGAGCTCCAAAGACGGTCAAAACTGGGATGGTCGTGGTCATTTCTTCGCCGCGGCGGCCGAAGCAATGCGGCGGATTCTGGTGGAATCGGCCCGTCGCAAGAGTGGGCCGCAAGCCGGCGGGTTGCACCAACGGGTTGAGCTGTCTCATATCGATCCGGAAATATCCGGTCCCAACTTCGATTTGCTCGCATTGAACGATGCACTGGAAAAGCTGGAGGCAGAAGACCGACGCGGCGCCGAGCTGGTCAAGCTCCGGTTTTTTGTCGGGCTGACCATTCAACAGGCCGCAAATACGCTCGGCATATCGCTTTCAACAGCGAAATTGGACTGGGCATACGCAAAAAACTGGCTCCGTGCTGAGATGGTCGGCGAACGGCCGGACGACTAAAAGTCCTGAATTGGACGAAATCTCCATTTTTCGTCGGCCAATTCGGCGCGGATTCTCGCATTGAATGACAGAGAGTCGCAACTCGGCTCGTGGAGTGGATCAATGAGCGACAAATTGCTCGACGAAAAAGAAATCTTCAAAGTGGCGTGCTGCATTCAATCGGTGGACGCCCGCAACTGCTACGTTGACCACGTCTGTGGCGACGATACCAGGCTTCAGGGCCGAGTGGCCACCTTGTTGCGGATGCACGAGGAAGAACCGGAGTTCCTCGAGTCCCCTGTCGTAGCGATTGCCGCAACCGCCGAAATGCCGCCTATCGCCGATGCCTCCGGCACTGAAATCGGCCCCTATAAACTCCGGGAACAGATCGGCGAAGGCGGCATGGGCGTCGTCTATGTGGCCGAACAGGAAGAACCGGTCTGCCGTCAGGTCGCGTTGAAAATCATCAAACCCGGCATGGACACCAAACAGGTCATTGCCCGTTTCGAAGCTGAACGGCAGGCATTGGCCCTCATGAATCATCCCAACATTGCCAAAGTCCTCGATGCCGGCACTACCGAGGAAGGGCGCCCCTATTTCGTGATGGAACTCGTCAGAGGCATCCCCATCACTAAATACTGCGACAAAAACAAACTCGACACCAAACAACGGCTCGACCTGTTCATGACTGTCTGCCGCGCCGTTCAGCACGCCCACCAGAAAGGAATCATTCACCGCGATCTCAAACCGTCAAACGTTTTAGTGGAACTTCATGATGTCACGCTGGTGCCGAAAGTGATCGACTTCGGTGTCGCCAAAGCGACCAGTCAGAAGCTCACCGAGCGAACTCTGTACACCTCACTGAACCAGATGGTCGGCACGCCTTTGTACATGAGTCCCGAACAGGCCAGGTTGTCCGGCCTCGACATCGACACCCGCACCGATGTCTACTCGCTTGGTGTTCTCCTCTATGAACTCCTGACCAGCACAACTCCGTTTGATAAACTGACACTCAAAAACGCCGGCTTCGACGAGATGCGGCGCATCATCCGCGAAGATGAGCCCCCAAAACCGTCCGATCGGCTCAGCACCCTCGCGGCCGAGGCTCTTTCCACCATCGCTGATAAACGGGGCCACGATCACCGCCGCCTGCGGCAAAGCATAAAAGGTGAAGTCGACTGGATCGTGATGAAGGCCCTGGAGAAAGATCGCACCCGCAGACACGAATCCGCCAGCGCATTTGCGGCTGACATCGAACGTCATCTGAAAGACGAACCGGTTGAAGCCTGCCCGCCGTCGACGGCCTATCGTCTGCGAAAATTTGCCCGGCGAAACAGGATCGCGCTGATTACGACGACCATGATTGTCACGTCACTTCTGGTGGGGACAGGCGTCAGCCTTTCGCAAGCCATCGATGCTCGGCAGGCCCACGACCTCGCCGACCGTCGGCTGCTCGACCTGCAAGCCGCGAGTCGCCAGGCGTGGGAAAATCTATTTCCGACCCCACAGCAACGAGATTTTGTGAAGCTGCTTTCTTTCGGTCCCGATGGCAACCTCTACGTTGCGAGCATCAACACCGACAGCATTCTACGGTACAACGGAACGACCGGTGCATTCCTTGATACGTTCGTCCCAACCGGATCAGGTGGCCTTGATAATCCGATCGGCATGCTCTTTGATGCTGACGGCAATCTGAATGTCGCCAGTGGATTGAGCCACGAAGTGCTGCGTTACGGTGCGGCTTCTCTGGCGACCTTCACGGTCAGCCTGTCATCACCCAGCCCTGTGCCGGTGACGGTGGATTACAGCACGGCTGACGCTACCGCCGTCAGCGGCAGCGACTACACCGCCGCGAACGGTACAATCACGTTCGCCCCCGGTGTCACTACCAGGACGATCTTTGTCTCGACTATCGCCAGTTCCGCGGAGGAATCGGTCGAGAGTTTCGCCGTCAATCTGTCGAACGCCTCTGGAGCAGTCATCCATGACCACCAGGGCGTCGCCACCATTCTAAGGCCACAAGTTGTCCAGGGGTTTACACCCCTGGCTATTAACGAACGCCCCCATGGGCAACGCCGTGAAGGACTTTGAGTAGGAGAAAGATTGGTCTTCCAGAGACAGGCGTAATATGAAAAGAGCCAGAT
>JAAERP010000087.1 GCA_024230215.1 Fuerstiella sp.
AACACCCTCGGCCAATGCCGCAGGAACTCCAAACGACCAGGTACCATTCTGATTATTGACTGCCTGACCACTCTGGCCATCAACTGAAACCGTCACAACTGCAGCGTCGTCATTTACTGAACCTGTCAATAATGGAGTCGCGTCATTGGTAGCAAGCGAGTCAACACTCACAGATGGTGCTGTCAGGTCGATTTCCAATTCATTCGTCGTCCCATCGCTTCCAACATTCCCGGCGGCGTCAGATGCAGTGGCTTGCACATTGTAAGTGCCTTCACCTAAGGCAGCCAGAACGTCGTCTGCGACCAACCATCCTCCCACTTCATCATTCACAGCTGAAACAGTCTGTCCATCGACCACAATCAACACAGCAGCGGCAGGATCATTTACTAATCCAGACAAGGCTGGCGTTGAATCATTTGTGAGTAAGTTCGTGACGCTTACAACTGGTACCACCGTATCAATCACCAACTCATCAACGGTGTCATCAGTCCCTACGTTACCCAGAACATCTGTGGCAGATACTGACACGTTGTAGATACCGTCGGAAATCGGGCTGAAAGCAGTACCCTCGAGCACCCAAGTGCCGTCTCCGCTATTGACCGCTGCCTTCTGCTGCCCATCCACAGTCACTGAGATTGTTGCAGCGGGATCATTCACAGTTCCTGTCAACTCAGGAGTCGTGTCGTTTGTCACCAAGGAATCAACTGTCACCACGGGCGGTTGAACGCCGATCACGAGTTCATTTGTTGTTGTGTCTACTCCGACATTACCGGCAGCATCAGTAGCCGAAACGGCCACGTCGTAGACACCTTCCGTCAGGGGACTCAACACATCATCAGCC
>JAAERP010000088.1 GCA_024230215.1 Fuerstiella sp.
AACGATCTCGGCTTCGTTGCCAGCCTCATGTTCGTCCTGGTTCCGACGGTGTTTCTGATCGTCTTGTTCATCCAGACCAACAGCAGAGAGGGTTCTTCCTGATCGACTGTTGGTTCAGGACTGGTCCGCTTAATTCTGTTCTGGCTCGCGGACCAGAAGAACCGGTGCGGGAGCGTGGACTCGGATGTAATCGCTGATCGAGCCGCCGAGAAGTTTGTCCAAATCCACAAGACCTCTTGCCACAAGAGGGCGTCTGTCCTGTGACGCGATCACCACGAGGTCAGCACCAATCTCTTCGGCGGCTTGGCAAACGCCTCGGCCGATGTCCGGATTAGCGACGTGCATTGGTTTGAGGTCAACGCCCAGGCTCCGAGCGCGTTGGACTGCTGCGGCAAGCAAACCGTCGGCTTTGCTGTCGCCACCTCGGGAGGCCGATAAGTCTTGTCTGGCGATGTGAACGCCGGTGAGCTGTCCGCCTGGAATGTCTCGAACCATTTCACAGGCAATCCGCAGCGCGTCATCGCCTACTCCAGTGCCGTCAATGGTCACCATGAGGCGATTCACGTGGCGGACGTAGAGGTCGTCACGGACCAGCAACATGGGACGTGTTGACAGCTGAAACACGTATTGGCTCGTGCTGTTGGACAGGATTGACTGCAGGCGACCAAGGCC
>JAAERP010000089.1 GCA_024230215.1 Fuerstiella sp.
ATTGTTACAAAGTGAATTTGGTTTTAGTGCTGAATACTTCAAAAAGTGGGCGCGAAGCCAAGTTAAAGCAGGACGCGGCAAAACTATCAACGGAAAGTTTTTCTTTAGTGCTGATGCAATGCGGCGTTGGCTGGGTGAGCCGGAACATTGAAACGAATTGAAGTCAAACGCGTCGACACGGGACGTGAGGGCACTGTCTTTAGGTGGACGGATCGCAGCGGAAAGCATCAGCGACAGTACACTGGAAAGCGTACCAACAACCGCATCGAAGAATCGCGGCAGGAACTGGAAACAGGGCTCAATCGAACCGGAACCGGCCAAACTTGGTCCGCGTTTGTTCGTCGTGCCGAGCGTGAATACTTTGACGGGCTCGCAATCCGCTCGATCGAAAAGACCGAGCAGACGCTGCGCAAGTTCGCGAAACTGCACGGCGACTTTGATTGTGCGGAGCTTTCGCCAGGTCACATGCTTGACTTTCAGGCGTCGCTGCGTGATGCGGGGCTGGCGTCTGCCACTGTCGATTCGACGATGCAAACCATATGGGCCGTCATCAGATGGGGCGTCGACTACGAACTGCTGCCAATGGTGAACAGGCCGCGAAAGCGAAACCGCAAGCGGGACAGGGTGACGCACAAAAGCAAAGGTCGATCGCTGACCGGCGAGGAGATCGATCGCATGGTGGCAGCGGTGCCGCAGCTCATCCGCAAAGGCGAAGACGCCGACGCGTTTGTGAGGGCGATCCATGCAGCTAGGTTGATGGGTCTGCGGCTGGACGACTGCCACCGGTTGCGGTTTGAACCAGCCCCTGATGCCCACTGGGTGACGCTTGACGCTCGCCAGCCGTTTATCACGTTTTGCGACGTTCAGAAGTCGGGAGAAACCGAGGACGTTCCACTGACTGACGCAGCGGTTGCTTGGCTCGGAACGCTGCCAGACCTTGAGTGGATCGCCAGGGGACGCGGCGAGCGCGGATGGCACAAGACGACGAACCGGACGGGGCGGGTGGTCAGTGCTGCGGGCAAGCAAGCCAGAATCTTGACCAAAGCGACTGGGGGCAAGGGCGGTGGGCCAAAGTGGGCTAGTCTGCA
>JAAERP010000090.1 GCA_024230215.1 Fuerstiella sp.
ATGCCCGTTTTCGCCTCAGTACGGCCGGCGGTCTGGCACCAACGGGTCTGGCGGCGGACGGAGAAGTGGAAGACTACCGAGTCACCATCAACGCCGCACCCACACTGGATCCAATCACTGATCTGACCATCGCGGAAGATGCGGGCCTGCAGAATATCGATCTGGCCGGCATCACCGCCGGTCCCGGCGAAACACAGACCCTGCACGTCACCGCCATCAGCAGTAATCCGCTGGTGATCCCCTCACCCACGGTGACGTACACGTCTGCGGAAGCAACGGGCAGCATCACCTTCACACCGCTGACCGATGCGAGTGGCTCTGCGACCGTCACGGTCACCGTAACGGATGCCGGTCCTGACGGGGACCTGTTGCAGACCGCCGACAATGCCTCGTTCAGCCGCACTTTCAACGTAACCGTCACACCGGTCAACGATCTGCCCACGCTGGATACGATCGCGGATTTGGCCGTATTTCCCGGAGCGACCGATATTGCGGTCAGTCTTTCAGGAATTTCGGCCAGTGGCTCAGAAACTCAGCCGCTGCGTGTGACAGCGTCCAGCAGCAATACGGCATTGGTGCTGATACCAAGCGTGATTTACTCACCCAACGGTGCCACCGGTACACTGGAGGTGACAACCGTTTCAGGAGTGGTAGGGCAGGCGGTCATCACAGTGACAGTGGAAGATGGCGGGCTTGATGACGACCTGAGCACCGACGGTGACAACGCCACAGTCAGCCGAACCTTTGAAGTAACGGTTTCTCTAAGTACACCAGAATGGGAGACTCAGGGAATCACCAGCACTATCGATCCACGACAGCCTATTCGCTGGAATCCCGTGCCGGGTGCCACCGGGTATCAGGTCTGGTACACGAATGCATCGACGGGCGTCAGCCCGTTTCTGACAGCCACCACGGATCAGACTGAGTTTGTACCCACCGATGGTCTGCCGATTGGCCGCTTTAACATCTGGGTCCGCGCACAGCAGGACCATTTGAACTCGTCATGGAGTCCGGGCATCAGACTGCGGGTCTGGCCATGGACGACACTGCAGACACCGGATTTTCAACAGACCGGCCTCAGACCCACAATGACATGGGACGCACTCAACGGTGCGGTTTCCTACCGAATTGTGTACAGCAATCTGACCACCGGTGGCAGCCGCCTGGTGGACTCAACGGTGACCGGAACTTCGTTTACGCCGACAGAGGACCTGAGCCTCGGGCATTATCGCGCATGGGTGGCCGGTCTGGATTTCAGCGGAACTCAGACTCAGTGGTCGTACCCTGTCCAGTTCACCATTGGTCCCCAGCCGATATCGCCCGTGCTGCCGGTATTCACGCGACGACCGGTTCTGGAATGGACGTCTGTACCCGGCACCGCAACGTATGAGCTGTACATTTCAACTCAGGGAGGCAACGTCCTGACGCCGTCCGGGATCACTGGTACGTCATGGACGCCCAGCTCTGATCTTGCGACGGGATGGTTAAACTGGTGGGTGATCGGACTGACGGACACGGGCGCCAGGGGACGGTGGAGCGAGCGGGCCTCCAGCAATACCCAGGGACGTACGTCCGTCATCGCCCCGGCGGGGTCCGGTCATTCGGGAACCCCCTTATACCAGTGGCAGGCTGTGCAGGATGCCGCCACTTATGTGCTGATTGTAGAACGCGTGTCTGATCGGCAGGTCCTGATTCGTGAAAACACCCTGACGACCACAACGTACACACCATCAGCCGCTCTTGCTGCGGACACGTATCGCGTGTGGGTGCAGGCCATCAGCACCACGGGGCAGCCGGGCTGGTGGTCCCGTCCCGTGGAATTCACGGTGGCGTCCGTTACCCGGACAAAGGGCACGGCCGACCTGCAGCCGCTGGAACCTGCTGTGGCCGTCCCGGACCTGCTTAATCTGTTGGTGGATGAGCGGGTTTCCGGTCGCACTGCGGAAACGGCTTCGTCTGAAGTGAACCCGCAGCAGCCAACATCACACCCCGCAGAACGACGTTTCCGTCAGCAGGTCGTGACCGGGACCCGTACCGCCCGGGCCTCAGCCGCGGTCGACAACGGTCGTTCCGTCACCGATGGTTTTGCGAACGATGGTCCAGCCAGCAGGACTGCCCGGCTGCCGCACACGTCTGTGGCCAGTGAATTTCAACAGGACGTGCACACGCGGGATCAG
>JAAERP010000091.1 GCA_024230215.1 Fuerstiella sp.
AATTGAAAGTGGTCTGTCCATCTCCAAGCACTCACCTGAGGAGGGGTCTCCATATGAAAAAGATCGAAGCCATCATCAAGCCGTTCAAGCTCGACGAAGTGAAAGAAGCACTCCAGGATTTCGGCATCCAGGGTCTGAGCGTTGTCGAAGTCAAAGGCTTCGGTCGTCAGAAGGGACACACCGAACTCTATCGCGGCGCCGAATACGTCGTGGATTTCCTGCCCAAAGTGAAAATCGAAGTTGTGCTTGAGGCCGATCAGGTCGACGGCGCGATCGAAGCCATCGTGGGCGCGGCAAAAACCGACAAAATCGGCGACGGCAAGATCTTTGTCTCCCCGGTTGAGCAAGCCATTCGCATCCGCACCGGTGAATCCGGCGCAGACGCGCTGTAAGACACCAATAAATTCAACCCGTTTCCAACACTATCAGAAGGAAAGAAGAGAATGAGCGCAGACGCAGTTCTCCAGATGATCAAAGACGAAGACGCGGCATACGTGGACATCCGTTTCACCGACACCCGCGGCCGCCTTCAGCACGTGACCGTAGACGTTGATCTCGTCGACGAAGACTTCCTCGAAGAAGGCTTCATGTTTGACGGTTCCTCCATCGCGGGCTGGAAGTCGATCGAAAACTCCGACATGAAACTGATCCCCGACACCACGTCGGCCTACGTTGATCCGTTCTATGCCGAAAAAACCATCTGCATCCACTGCTCCATCGTTGAGCCCGACACCGGCGAAGCTTACGAGCGTGACCCGCGCGGCACCGCCGAAAAAGCCGAAGCTTACCTCAAAGCATCCGGCATCGGTGATGTGGCCTACATGGGCCCCGAAGCAGAATTCTTCCTGTTTGATGACGTTCGCTTTGAGAACAAAATCAACAAAGTATCCTACGAAGTTGATGCGATCGACGGTTCCTGGAACTCTGACACCGAATACGAAATGGGCAACATGGGTCACCGCCCGGGCGTCAAGGGCGGCTACTTCCCAGTGAACCCGACCGATGACGCACATGACCTGCGTTCCGAGATGCTCTCCACCATGAAGCGTCTGGGCATGAAAACTGACAAACACCACCACGAAGTGGCGTCCTGTCAGCACGAACTAGGCCTGATCTTTGACAGCCTGACCAAGCAAGCCGACGAGCTGCAGAAATACAAATACGTGATCCACAACGTGGCCGCGTCTTACGGTAAATCCGCAACTTTCATGCCCAAGCCCATCTATGGCGACAACGGCACCGGGATGCACGTGAACATGTCCATCTGGAAAGACGGCAAGCCGCTCTTTGCGGGCGACAAGTATGCTGACCTGTCTGACGAAGCTCTGTACTTCATCGGCGGCATCCTGAAGCACGCGAAAACG
>JAAERP010000092.1 GCA_024230215.1 Fuerstiella sp.
ATATGCTGAAGTCATCACCCGAAATCCTTTTCTGTTCCGCTTGTTGCGTCGTCGTGATAACACTCAATACGCTGGAACCAGAGGGGTTTCGGGTGTTTTTCCAAAACTCAACTCAAATGGGTCGCTTGTGCACGGACTAGTCTTTGTCACAGCCAAAAAGTGGGGTTGAAGCATTCGCCGGAAAGGGGGGCAGGTACCAAAAGTGCCACGCACCCTGCGGGCCGTGCCGGTTTTTGGTACCTGACCCTGTTTTCCTCGCCCTAAGCCCTGGTTCTGACAAAGCAATAGTTACACGCCTGTTCACATTCACCCATGTCGGACAGAAGGATGGGACTCTACTGATGAAGAGACAGGGGCCTCGGCATTGTGTACAGTATAGGCAACAAACCCGACGTCTTTAATCGTGTATTATTGTAGATGCAACCATTCGATTCCCGCGCGCGGTCGTCGGCCCTGTTGTAATGTCAGTACGGTACTGAGGAACAATTGAGATGCGTGAGCCAATCCGCAGGTGTTTTCCGTTCCGGGCAACCACAGGTTTCGTATCACGCTGGTTATTGATTCTATTGGCCTTTCCGCTTGTCCCGGTAACGCGGGGCGACGATCCGATCAAAGCAAAGGAGTTTTCGCTGCCGGATCACCTGGAGGCGACGGTTTGGGCGAAAGCACCGATGTTCTACAACCCGACGAACATCGACGTCGACGAGAGGGGGCGTGTGTGGGTCACCGAAGCGGTCAACTATCGCAACTTCAAAGCTGGTGCCGATGGCCGGTTGAAACATGCGGATGGTGATCGTGTAATGGTTCTGGAGGACACCGATCACGATGGCACGGCCGACAAATCGACCGTCTTCGTTCAGGACGAAGATTTGGTTGCACCGTTGGGTATCGCAGTCTTCGGAAACCGTGTGATCGTTTCCTGTTCGCCGTCGCTGATCGTCTACACCGATACAAATCGCGACGGACGATTTGACGCAGGCGTCGACGAGAAAGAAGTTTTTCTGACCGGCTTCGGCGGACTCGATCACGATCATGGCCTGCATGCTGTGGTCGCCGGACCAGACGGACGCTGGTACTTCAACGCGGGCAACGCGGGATCACACACGGTCACCGACAAGGCGGGTTGGACCCTGCGGGCTGGCGGTTGGTACACCGGCGGCACACCTCACAATACCCAGAACACACCGTCGCGCAACAGCGACGACGGACGAGTCTACGTGGGCGGACTAACGATGGCGATCGACCCCGACGGTACCGGATTGTCTGTCTACGCTCATAACTTTCGCAACAACTACGAATCCTGCCTGGACTCGTGTGGCAACATGTTTCAGAACGACAACGACGACCAGGTCGTTGCCTGTCGCACAACCTGGCTGATGCAGTACGCCAACGCCGGGTATTCTTCGGCGGACGGGGCGCGGAGCTGGCAGGCAGACAAGCGGCCCGGTCAGTCGGTTCCGACCGCACATTGGCATCAAGACGATCCAGGGGTCCTGCCCTATGGCGACCTTTATGGCGCCGGTTCACCGACCGGCATGGTGGTCTACGAAGGTGATGCGCTCGGTAAAGACCTTCGTGGCATGTTGCTTAGCTGCGAAGCAGGGCGCAATGTGGTTTTTGGTTATCAGGCGGAACCGCATGAAGCGGGGTTCAATCTGCGCCGCAGTTCATTTTTCAGTTCCGGCCTGCCTGACGATCCGGACTACAAATGGAGCAAAGTCGAGCAGGATCGCCGCAAGTGGTTTCGCCCTTCCGACGTGGCTGTCGGGACTGACGGCGCGATCTACGTCGCCGACTGGTTCGATCCAATCGTGGGCGGTCATGCCATGAATGATCTCAAGGGTGCTGGAGCGATCTATCGAATCGCACCGAAGGGCCAGGTCTTGTCCGTACCCGAAATTGACCTCAGCACGATCGACGGACAGATCGCCGCCCTGGCAAGCCCTGCTCCGAACGTACGATTCCTCGGCTTCGAAAGACTGCGGGCCGCGGGCCAGCAGGCGTTGCCTGCGGTACGTGCGCTTTATGAAGACGACAACCCCTATGTTCGCGCCCGCGCCGTGTGGCTGATGGCACAACTTTCCGATGCTGGCGAAACCGCCGTGGTCAACTTACTTGGCGACGACGACCCGCATACTCGCATCGTGGCCTTTCGCGCATTGCGTCGTGCCAGCGACGATGTACTTTCCTACGCCAGACAACTCGCGACCGACCCGTCGCCTGCCGTGCGGCGCGAAGTCGCGCTGGCGATGCGCGACGTGCCGCTTGAGCAGTGTCAGGACATTCTCGTAAAGATCGCGGCGGGATTCGACGGGAAGGACCGTTGGTATCTCGAAGCGCTCGGTACGGGATGCGACGGCAAAGAAGATGCGTTCTACCCCGTACTGCACGAGCAACTTGGCGGGGCACCACTGCAGTGGGACGAACGATTTGCCAATCTGGTTTGGCGTTTGCATCCCTCCGGATCGATCGAGTCGTTAGCCACACGCTCCCTGTGCGATGATTTGACAATGCCGCAACGGAAGCAGGCGATCGATTCGCTGGCGTTTATAGAGGACCATGCAGCTGCCGAAGCCATGGTCGAGATCGCATCACAAGGTCCAGACGACTTGCGGGCCGACGCGGACTGGTGGATCGATTTCCGCAGCAACAACCTGTGGCGCGATTATCCTGCGGTGCTGCGTTATTCTCGCGATGTTACATCCACGATCAAGGAACTTACCGGCGTTGCTTTGCCTGCGCATCCTGCTTTTGTCAGTGAGGTGATTGGTCAGGGAGACGTGGCGGACATCCGAGTGGAGATCGCCGGTGCCCGCCGGCTGTACCTGGTCGTGACAGATGCCGGTGACGGTTCATCATGTGACTGGGCGGACTGGGCTCAGCCACGGCTGTTGGGGCCTCAAAGCGAAGTCAAGTTAACGAGTCTTCGTTGGGACACGGCGATGACCGAGTTTGGGCAGGTGTCGGTGAACCGAAACTGCAAGGATCTGCCGCTACGCATTGGCGGGCGCCCGGTTCTCTACGGCATTGGTACGCATGCATTGTCAGTGATTGTGTATGACATCGCCGATCGTGGTTTCCAATGGTTCGAAGCCAGCGGAGGTCTGGACAACGGTCGTAGTGACCTGGGCGGAACAGACTATCCGGGCGGCAATCCATCGGCCGTGTTTCATGTCTATCACGACGGACCGACAGCAGAATCGCGAGCCCAGGATCAGCAGGATGTCCTGTTGGACGCAACCGCTGCGTTGCCCTTGCGAAAGGAGTCCGCCATTTCGATGGCGCGCAGCAAAGTCGGGGCAGTGCGTCTGCTGGGCCTGGCGTCGCGGGGCAGGTTGCCGGCCGAATTGCACGACGTGATCGGCGAGCACATTCATCTCAACGCGGACTTATCCGTACGCGCGTTGGCTGGTCAACATTTCCCCCGCTCGACAAGTGGCGGCCAACCACTACCTGCACTCGCCGAACTCGTCAAAATTCCAGGTGATGCAACTCGCGGCAGGAAAATCGCCATGGAACGAGCTGAATGTGCCAATTGCCACCTGTTTTCCGGGAAGGGAAAATCGGTCGGCCCCGACTTGACCGGTATCGGTCGTAAGCTTGATCGCGCGCGGCTGTTCGATTCGATCCTGAACCCGTCGGCGTCGATTGTCTTCGGATACGAAACGTGGCTGATCCTGGTCGACGATGGTCGCGTGCTGACGGGATTCGTCGAGGGTGAAGGCGATCCAGTCCTGCTCAGGGACGCCAAAGGCAAGCAGCACGCCATCCCCGCGGATTCGATCGAATTTCGCAAGCGGCAATCCGTGTCGATCATGCCCGAAATTGCAACTCTCCGTCTGAGCCCACAGGAACTGGCCGACGTCGTCGAGTTCCTGACCAGCCAGACGAGCGACGGAAAAGGGGTCAGGAACCAATAGCCGAAACGGCCCTTCGGGTGCTTCGCACTATTGGTTCCTGAAGCTTTTTAGAACACAAGAATCATCAATCCTGGAGATCACCGTGAACAGATCTGGTATGACTCGTCGCGAGGCGATCGCGGCGGCAGCAACGGGCTTCGTACTTTCACCAACGCTGTCGGCCCTGGCAGCCGATACACAGCGGCGGTTCAGGATCGGCGCATGTGACTGGTCGATCGGTCGACGAGGTCAGCCCAGCGCTCTGGCGCTTGCCAGGGAGATTGGGCTCGACGGCGTTCAAGTCAGTTTCGGTGATCCCGATGTCCAGTTCGACCTGCGTAAAGAGGATGTTCGTCGGCAGTATCAGCAGGCTGCCCGTGAGCACAGCGTCCAGATCGCATCGTTGGGAATGGGCGTGCTTAACAGCGTTCCGTACTCGTCTTCTTTGGATGCCGAACGTTGGGTCGAGCAGTGCATCGAAGTCCTGCCCAGGCTGAACCAAAAGATTGTCCTGTTGGCGTTCTTCGGTCAGGGTGACATCAAGGACAAACCCGACTTGCAGGCAGAAGTGATTCGCCGTCTGAAGAAGGTGGCACCAAAAGCCGAGCAGGCTGGTGTCATTCTCGGGCTGGAGACGTGGCTTAGCGCCGACGAGCACCTGCGAATCCTTGACGCTGTGGGCTCGCCATCAGTGCAGGTCTACTACGACACGGCCAACATGGAAAAACAGGGCTATGACATCTACAAAGAGATTCGCCAATTGGGGCGGGAACGTATCTGCGAATTCCACTGCAAAGAAAACGGTTTCCTGCTTGGAGAGGGCCGCGTTGATTTTCGACGCGTAAAAGAAGCCATGGACGACATCGGTTACGACGGCTGGCTTGTGATCGAATCGGCGGTCGGAAAAGGCAGAAGTATACAAGACAGCTATGTCCACAATCAGAAGTACCTGAGGTCGGTGTACCAGTAACGGCACGTCCGCTTTCCCCCGACAAGTTTCCACCGGAGTGAATTCCCATGCGTTTTATACAGACGGTTCTCTCGCTGACCTTTCTCGCCACGTCCGTCGTGTCGGGTTTTGCCGCGGACGATTATGTTCCTTTGTTCGACGGCAAGACGCTTGACGGTTGGAAACCGCTTCCCGGCGGGCAGTGGAAGGTCACCGATGGCATGATCGTCGGCAGCCAGGACGATACGGAGAAGCGACATGGGATGTTGCTGTCTGAGAAACAGTACGGCGACTTTGCAGTGCGTTTGAAATACAAGTCTCTTGAGGGGAATAGCGGCTTCTATTTTCGCGTGCAAAAAATCGATCACGCTGTCTCGGTGAAGGGTTTTCAGGCTGAGATCGATGCTTTGGGCGGTGACGTCGGCGGGTTGTACGAAACACTGGGACGGGCCTGGGTCGTGCAGCCGAAGCCGGAGGCCGTGAAGAAGTATTACAAGCCCATGGACTGGAATGAAATGACAGTGACGGCCGTCGGCGGCGACGTGACCGTGACCGTCAACGGCGTCAGGACGGCCGAATTGAAGAACGACCCGAGTGCGCGCAAGGGTTACTTCGGATTGCAGCTTCACGGCGGTCAGAAAATGAACGTGATGTTCAAAGATATCGCCATCAAAGAACTGTCCGGCACGGTTCAGCCGATAATCACCGAGACGATTCACGATACGTCACGCCCGCTGCCCAAAATCGTCTCCCCCGGGAGTCTCGAGTCGCTAATCGCTTCCAGCAAGCCTCCCCAGGGCGCCGTCGTGCTATTCGACGGTTCGGACCTTGATCAGTGGCAAGGTGGACCGTGGACGATCAACGACGGCAACATGGAGACGGTCGAGGGAGACCTGATGACCCGGCAGGGATTCGGCGATTGCAAACTGCACGTTGAATGGCGGATTGTTGACCCCGACAGCCATGGCAACAGCGGCATCTATCTGATGAACCTGTACGAGGTACAGATCTTCAACTCACACAACGATCGAGCCCCGATCTACGCAGATGGTCAGGCGGCGTCGATCTATGGTCAGTTCCCGCCCCTTGTGAACGCCTGCCGCGAACCGGGCCAGTGGGAGAGTTTTGACATCACCTTTCACAGGCCGCGTTTCGATGAGTCGGGCGAGTTGACCAATCCGGCGACTGTCAGCCTGCTTCACAATGGTATCCTGGTGCAGGATCGTGTCGCGCTGACGGGACCAACGTTCCACAAGCAGCGACCGCCCTATCAGAAACACATAGACAAGTTGCCGTTCCATTTGCAGTATCACGGCGACCAGCTGCAGTTTCGCAATATCTGGATTGTGGAGTTGTGATCATGATTCGCTTTCTAACATCAATCGTTCTGCTGTTCTGCCTGATCCCGGTAGCCCAGTCCCAGGAACACACCGAAGAAGTCCTGCGGGTGGGAGTGATCGGATTGGACACGTCCCATGCGTCCGCGTTTTCGCGCGTGCTGAACGATCCGCAGTCCGCGCCCGAATTCTCAGGTTGCCGGGTCGTTGCTGCGGTATCCTCGCATAGCCCCAATGTTGCTGAAAGTGTTCGCTACTGGCCCAAAGTCACTAAGGAGATTCAAGCGTTGGGGATCGAGATCGTTCCATCGATCGACGAAATGCTGAAACGAGTGGATGTTGTCCTGCTGGAATCGATCGATGGAAATCCTCATCCTGCACAGGCTCTGCCCGTGCTACGTGCGCGAAAACCAATGTTTGTCGACAAACCGGTTGCCGGATCGCTCACCGACGCCGTGTTGTTGTACGACATTGCCAGACATTTCAGGACTCCCGTGTTTTCGTCTTCTTCTTTGCGCTACACCGATGGAGCCAAAGCGATCGCGGCCGGGTCTGTTGGCGAGATCAAGGGCTGCGATGCTTTCAGCCCCTGTCCTGTCGAGCCAACGCATCCCGATTTCTTCTGGTACGGGATTCATGGTGTCGAGACATTGTTCACGGTCATGGGGCCAGGTTGTGAATCCGTGACCCGAGTTCATTCGGCCAACACGGATGTCGCCGTTGGGCTCTGGCAGGACGGCCGCATCGGAACCTTTCGCGGACGACGGAAAGACAACAACGGCTACGCGGGCGGATACGGAGGCACAGCCTTTGGCACCAAAGGCATCACCGAAATTGGTGGGTTCAGCGGATACGAGCCGTTGGTTGCCGAAATCGTCAGGTTCTTCAAGACCGGGAAGGCACCGGTGAGCGCACAGGAGACCCTGGAAATTTATGCGTTCATGGAAGCGGCCGACGAAAGCCGACGTCGTAACGGCGCCCCGGTTCGGTTGTCCGATGTGCTTGCGACTGCTCGTCGCACGGCTCAGACTCGAATGAACGCTTTACTGGCACCACCCACCGAAACCGTTCCCGTCCAGCAAAAATGATCAGCATGGAATTTTCGCACATCGGTATCGTCACCGAGGACAGGAAAGAGGGTGAGACGTTTGTCGAGGCAACTCGCGTCTGGATCACCGACTTTGTCCGCCACCCACACCATGTGGAGTGGCTCCGCTTCAAATCGGATAGCCCGGTGACTGGACCGCTTCGCACGCAACCTCATGTCGCGTATCGCGTCCCTTCCATAGAGAAGGCGGCGGAGGGAATGAAAGTACTGATGCCGCCGTTTCACCCGATGGACGGACTGCGCGTCGCATTTTTCCAGACCAATGACGGCGCGGTTGTCGAGTTCATGGACTACGAAGGATCTCCGTTTGAAACAGGCACCTCATGATCCACGTCGCTGGTCGCGCTGCATTATTGCTCACTTGCATTTTGCTCGGTTGCGGCAACCTTCGCGGCGGCGACACTCTCACAGAATGGTCCAGGTTGCCGGTTCCCGGCGTCTGGGAACAGCACTCTGACGGGCAATTGGCTGACTACGACGGATTTGCATGGTACCGCTGTTACGTCAAGGTCCCCGCTGCCTGGACGGACATGGAAGGTCGCCCGTTGTGGCGAGAATCGGTGACGTTGACGATCGAAAAAGTCGCAGACGCATGCGAGGTATACGTCAACGGGCGAAAGCTTGGCGAATCCGGTTCGCTGCCGCCACGATTCAAGACTGGGCGCGACGAGTATCAGCGTTTCAAGGTGCCACCGGGAACGTTAAAGCCCGGTCATTACAATGCCATCGCCGTGCGAGTATACAACAAGGATGGAAACGGCGGCTTCACGGCTCGTGCACCGGTCGTGGGTGGCTACTTCCTCGAATGTGTTCTCAACGGCACCTGGCAGTTTCGCACGGGCGACAACATTCAATGGGCGGGCAACGCCGTCTCACAGAAACCCACCATCGGTGCATTTGATCAATTCACTGAGGCGACCTCGGCGTTGGGTCGTCCTGACACACTGAATCCTGGCAAACGCCTGCCGCCCAGAGAATCGCACAGTCTGATGACCGCGGCGGATGATCTCGCGGTCGATCAATTGCTGAGCGAACCGCTCGTGTCACAGCCGCTATTCATGAACTTCGACGAGCGTGGGCGGTTGTGGCTTGTGCAGTATCGCCAGTATCCGTATCCAGCGGGCATCAAGGTACTCAGCCGCAACAAGTATTATCGAATGGAGTTCGACAGGGTATCGCCGCCACCGCCCAATCACTTTCCGGGCAACGACCGCATTTCCATTCACGAGGATACCGATGGCGATGGTCGCTACGACAAACATAAGGTCTTCGTCGGCGACTTGAATATCGCGACGTCTGTCGTCCGGGGGCGCGGCGGAATCTGGGTCCTGAATCCGCCCTACCTGCTGTTCTATCCCGACGCCAACAACGATGACCTGCCCGACAGCGATCCGATTGTTCATCTAACCGGTTTGGGTCTCTCCGACACTCACTCTGCCCCCAACAGCCTCCAGTGGGGACCCGACGGTTGGCTGTACCTGGTGCAGGGGAGCAATGTTGTCACTCACTTGAAGACGCCCAGTGAGAAGGATTCTGCATCGGTGTATTGTGAAGGCCCGGCCGTCTGGCGATATCACCCGGAGACACATCGATATGAAATCTTTGCTGAAGGCGGCGGCAACGCGTTCGGTCTGGAAATCGATGCCCAGGGCCGAATCTACTCGGGGCAC
Organism: Fuerstiella sp.; assembly: GCA_024230215.1. GTDB lineage: Bacteria > Planctomycetota > Planctomycetia > Planctomycetales > Planctomycetaceae > Fuerstiella. Next base: position 8,964 of record JAAERP010000092.1, read on the forward strand.
AACGGCAGTAACACACGCGGTTTCTACTACGTCCAGGGCGGTTACTACGACAAGGGCACCGAACGCAAATATGGAGAGGTCACAAACCCGTACGCATTCGGTCTGTTGCCCTTCATGGCGCACGCTCCGACGCCCAGGTTCAGCCACGCGCTGGTCAAATACGAAGCAGACGCTCTGCCGTCCAGGTATCAAGGACGGTTATTCTCGGTCGATCCATTGCATCGAAATGTGATCGTCTCAGAAATCCAGCCACAGGGATCGTCATTCGCCACGGTCGACATCGGCGATGCGTTGGTCAGTGACGATATCGGCTTTCGCCCTGTCGCCATTGCAACGGGGCCGGACGGAGGAGTTTACGTCGCCGATTTCTACGAAGAGTTCATCGCGCACGGACAACACTATCAAGGTCAAATCGATCCTGATTCGGGACGTGTTTATCGCTTGCGCGCAAAGACTTCCAATACTCTTCCGCAGTTCGATCTTCGCCAATCAACGAGCGACCAGTTGATCGACCTGCTGAAGCATCCCAACAAGTGGCATCGCCGGACCGCGCTTCGTCTGCTTGCCGATCGCCGAGACCAGTCTGCGATCCCACGCTTGCTGGCGATGATTCAGGACGCTGATTCACAGACGGCGTTGGAAGCACTGTGGGCTTTGAATCTTGTCGGAGGTTTCAACGAAGACGTGGCATCTGCGACGCTCAGTCACAGGAATCCGATGGTGCGTTTCTGGACCGTGCGTCTGTTGGGTGACCGGCAGGACATATCGACTGAAACCGGTAGACGTTTAGCTCTGTTGGCAGAAACCGAGCCCGACGTTGAAGTTCGCGGCCAGCTGGCGGCGTCAGCACGGCGTCTTCCCCCCAGCGAGTGCCTGGCGATCGTTTCGGGATTGCTGGCGCGTGACGAAGACGCCAATGACCCGTTCCAACCACTGATGGTTTGGTGGGCACTCGAATCGAAAGCCGATTCGGATCGTGCCGCCGTAGTTGACCTGATGAAGAATCGATCGCTTTGGCAACATCCGATGACGGTTGATTCCATTCTTCCGCGACTGATGCAACGATATGCAACGGCCGGTGGCCAAAGTGACTTGAACACGTGTGCCGAGCTGTTTGAACTGGCCGAAAAGGATCAGTGGCGCGCGGCGTTGATGACCGGTTTTGAGCAATCCTTTCGCGGGCGGTCGATGGCTCGGTTGCCGCTGCGTCTCGCAGAGGCGATTAGCAAGGCGGGCGGTGGTTCCATCACGCTCCAGGCTCGACTTGGCGACGCCGCTGCGTTTCGAGATCTCCATGAGGCGCTGGCAAGTGACCAAACACCGGAACAGCAGCGAATCGAATACGCTCAGGTACTCGGTGAGTTGAACGACTCGAACAGCGTCAGTGTCCTGCTGAGCGTGCTGACTTCGACCGGTAGCCCGCCGCTGCAAAGCGAGGTGCTCGCGGCACTTGCCGCATTTTCCGTCCCGCAGATCGCCGATGCCATCATCCGCCACAACGATGCGCTGCATGACGACGTGCGGCTGGTCGCCTACAACGTGCTGGTCAGTCGCAAGGACTGGAGCCGAGCCATGCTGGAGGCAATTGAGCGGGGCATGATCGATCCGACCGCGATCCCCCGCGACACGGTCCGGAAGATGACAGTTCACAACGACGATCGGATCGCAGAACTGGTCAGGAAGCACTGGAGTGATGTTCGAGGCGCATCGACCGACGAAATGAAGCAACAGGTCGAGCGTCTGAGTCATGTCCTGGAATCGGAAACAGGCAACCCCTACGCAGGCGAGTCGCTGTATGCAGCGACCTGCGGAAAGTGTCATCGTTTGTTCCACCAGGGCGGTCGCATCGGCCCGGATCTTACTCAATACAAGCGAGACGATACGCTGGCGATGCTGTTGAACATCGTCAACCCGAGTGCCGAGATCCGCGAGGGGTTTGAAAACTACATGTTGCTGACCAGTGATGGCCGCGTCGCCGCTGGTTTCTTATTCGATCAGGACAAACACCTGGTTGTGATCCGCGGCGCCGATGGCCAGAACATCACCATCCGGCGTGATCAAATCGAAGAAATGGTGAAGCAATCGACGTCGCTGATGCCGTCAGGGCTGCTCGACAAACTGAGTGACCAGCAGGTCCGCGATCTGATGGCATACATCCGCAGCAGCCAGACGACGCAATAGGTCCGTCTCTTGAGCCGACGGCCGTAGAGTCAAAACGTTCGGCCGACCACTACAGCATTTCACGCTGACTTGTGGCCGCGACGATCGCCGGCAACATCAGGGAACCGAATCGTGAGATCCGGGCCCGGTTGATTTGAGAAACGGAGTGCGTGTCCACCTTATGGCGTATAGTGTTCTTTATCCATTTTCGATCCTGACGCACCACTGCCTTACCGCTTGACAGCACCCTATCGTGAGAAATGCAGGCTAGCGCCTTGTCACAGGCAAAAGTTAGGGTGGAAGCATTCCCCGGAAAAGGGGGTCAGGTACCAAAAATGCAAAGCACCCTTCGGGCCGTTCCGGTTTTTGGTACCTGACCCCGTTTTCCTCGCCAACCCTAAAACCTGGC
>JAAERP010000093.1 GCA_024230215.1 Fuerstiella sp.
CACTAGAGTCGTCTACCGTCATCAGTGTGTGTGAGGCGTGGTTGAAAATGCTCATCACAACGTAGTCGTCGCAGCCGTTTAAGTAGATGGGCTCATAGGCTTCGTTAATTCGGAACTTAAACTCTTCCAGTTCCGATGTTTTCGGGCTTCCCGGGAGCCAGGCAGTCCGCCAGAAATCCGGTTTGATGTGGCAATTCTGAATGCGTCCGCCTGAGCAATGGTTCGCCCGGTAGGTCCGGCGTAGTCCTCCGATGAATGAATACTCTACCAGGTGATTGTCCCCATTGAGTTCCAGTCCCTGGTAGGGATTGGAGGCGGAGCAGTCGATGACGTAGTTGTCCTCCCCGTCAGCACGGACCATGTACGGATACTTCTTGAAGCTCTTGTAATCCTGCTTGGGGTAGTGGAATCCAATGCCGCGCAGGCCGCTGCCGTCTCCCATCGTCAGAAACGGTGTTCCGTTCTCGTCGCCTTCGCCGGTCTCGATAAAAAAGACACTCCCCAACTGGCTGCTACGTTTGCCACTGATCATGTGACGCCCGCCACTGTTGCCTCGCAGTTCCACCCCATCGCCCAGGTCCAGCGCTTCGGTGATCCGATATTTCCCGTTAGGAACGAAGACAATTCCGCCACCATTTGCAGAAGCAGCGTTGATCGCCTTCTTCAGGCCTTGAGTGTCATCAGCTGTTCCATCCCCCACAGCGCCGTACTTTTTAATGTTGAACAGATCGACTTTCGCGGGTTTGCGAATTCGATCATAGGTGTTCTGAAAAGTAGGTAGTTTCTCGTCGTATTGATGATTACGAAACACTGTTCGACGACCAAGGATCTCAGTCTCACC
>JAAERP010000094.1 GCA_024230215.1 Fuerstiella sp.
CGTCCACCATTCCATCGAGGAACTTGCAGTCCATGGCTTCCCCGGGATCGTTTGACCCAGGCTGTGAGTCCATCAAAACGAAAGAGTGTGAGTGGCCGTCCTGCAAAAAGAAACCGATCTCCGGTGTTCAGGCGACTGATGAAGGATTCTTCGACGCTGCCGAGTCGGCCACCACGACACCATTTGACCTCAACAGTTGCATTCGATGTAATTGTACCGATGTTCATTCGGTGCCGACGAGCCAGTGCAGGGCTGGCAATATACCATCGCCCAAATCGTTCCTTGATTCGGCAGTAGTCAGGGTAGGCGGAAAGAGCATGCCCACCGCGAGCGGCGAAGTCGAGCGCCCACTGCCATGACTGGTCATCGAGATTTGCAAACGCAACCGTTTCCTTCACTTCTTTATACAGGTCATGCTCACGAAAGCCTCCACTGCAGGCCACTGTCACGATGTGCTGTGATAAACAGTCAAGAGCATTCGTGAGAGGGCGTCGAGGTTCAACGGAGCCAGCTGTGGCAGCCAGTCGTGCGGCAGCACATTCAATAAGTTCCAAGGCGTGAGTTGGGATGCAAAGAAGTCGGCCAACAGCACCTGGCGTGTGACCGCTTCTGCCAGCCCGCTGAAGAATTCGGGCAATTCCTTTCGGGCTTCCGATCTGAAGGACTTGTTCGACAGGGCCGAAATCAACACCAAGGTCAAGGCTTGACGTGGCAACAACACATTTCAGCGATCCGTCGCGAAGACCTGCTTCAGCAGTGTTGCGTAGTTCACGATCAACGGAGCCGTGATGAAGCGCGAGTTTGTCTTTCCAGTCTGGTCGGGCTTCTCGGATTGCGTCGAACCAGCGCTCAGCCTGAGAACGGGTATTTGTGAATGCAAGAGTTGTTGTGGCTGACTCAATTGCTTGAACAACTTGTGGGAGGAGCCGAAGCCCCATGTGTCCTGCCCATGGGAATCGCTCAATTGGGTCAGGAATAATCGTCGAGAACTCAAGCCTTCGTGGTGCATTCGCTTGTATTAATTGAGCATGCTCACACTGCATTGGTCCGACAAGTGTGGCAACGGCTTCATCAAGATTCGCAAGGGTTGCGGATAATCCCCATGTGATCACTCCGGGACGGATGGCGCGTAGCCTAGATAATGCAAGTTCAGTCTGAACACCTCGCTTCGATCCAAGAAGTTCGTGCCATTCGTCGACGATGACGGTGTCGAGACCCGAAAATATTTCCTGGCTGTCTTCGAGTGACAATAAAATAGAAAGTGATTCAGGAGTGGTGATAAGAGCTTCGGGCCAATTCTGTCGAAGACGGCGACGGTCAGCAGCTGATGTGTCACCAGTGCGGGTGCCAACTTGCCAGAG
>JAAERP010000095.1 GCA_024230215.1 Fuerstiella sp.
CCATGATAATGCTTGACGTATTCACCAACTGCGTTCTCAAGTGACTGACGTCCGAAGAAGATCATTCGGCCCAGACATTCAGACTTCAAACTTCTGAACCATCTCTCCATATAAGCGTTCAGGTTGGGACTCTTCGGTGGCAGCAACACGACTTCAGTGTCCGTGTTCTGCTCGATGAATTCCCGCATGGCGATGAAGCTCGTATCGCGATCCACAATGAGATGCTTGGCGTCTTTAAGGAATCCGTCTTCGCAATCGGTGAGATTGCGGCAGACCTGTTTCATCCACGTGGCATTCGGACTTGGCGTGATCCCGGCAATCTGGACGCGACGGGTTTTCAGATGCATCACGGCGAGAATGTAGAACGTGACGAGTCCGTTTCGCGTCCAGACTTCGACAGTCGTGAAGTCGGTGGCAAAGATGGTGTCCCAGTGTGCCTTCAGGAACGTGGACCACGCCGGTGTTCGCTGCCGATCAGGTGCTGGTTCGATGCCATGCGCCTTCAGTACGTTGGCGACGGTGGAATCGGCGATGTGATATCCGACGTTCTTAAGTGCTCCCTGAATGCGATCGTAGCCCCACGTCGGATTTTCCGTCGCAAAGCGAACGATGGCATCGA
>JAAERP010000096.1 GCA_024230215.1 Fuerstiella sp.
GCAAATCGACACGTTCGCTCCATCCGTGTTTCAGGAAGTCAGCATGACTTCAGCCCCCGTGACGGCACTCAACGTGACCGAGTCTGAAATCATACATGTCGACATGACGCTCGACGAGGTGTTGAGCAGTGCCATGGAACACTCGACCATTCTGCGGGATATCGGTGGTATTGTCCTGCGGGCGCCTAACAACGTTAATTCCCGATATGCCACTCGTATGCAGGAAACAGACCCGCGCTTCGGTGCGGAAGCGGCTTTGAGCGAGTTCGACGCTCAGCTGAAAACATCGGCGACCTTCAACAACAACAACAGAATCTACAACAACAGTTTCTTCGCCGGCGGAGCAACATTTTTCCAACAGGACCTCAATGACTATCAGATTGAAGTGTCGAAGCGAACAGCCTCAGGGTCTCTTCTGGCTGTGCGTGGGGTTTCTGACTACGACGCCAACAACGCACCTGCAAATACGTTCCCCAGTGCCTGGGACTCCTGGTTGGAAGGTGAGATCCGACAACCGCTGCTTCAGGGCGGAGGATTGGAATTCAACCGCATCGCTGGCCCTGGCTCCACACCGGGAATCTACAATGGTGTGTTGATCGCGAAGGCGAATTCAGACATCAATTACGCTGAATTCACAGCTTCGCTGCGTGACTACGTCAGCAATGTTGAAAATGCATACTGGGACCTGTATCTCTCTTATCGAGAACTCGATGCACGCAAGAAGAGTATGGAAAAAGCTCTGGTCGTCTGGAACGAAGCCAAAGCCAAGGATATTGCAGGCAATCCAGAAATCGCGGAAGAAGCTCTCGCCCGCCAGCAATACTATCAACTTAAGGCCGACGTCGACGAAGCCCTCTCAGGCCGGCTGTTGCAGGGAACGCGGACCAGTAACGGATCCAGCGGCGGAACCGTTCAGCTGGCCGGCGGTGTGCTGACCGCAGAGCGGAGGCTGCGACTGTTGATCGGTCGGCCGGCGGCGGATGGGCAGTTGATACGGCCCTCAGAAGAACCCACAATGGCCGAAATTCGGTTTGACTGGCCTGTCTGCAGGAACGAAGCGGTACGCCAGCGTCCCGAACTTCAACGCCAGCATGTGGCGGTCAAGAAACGGGAAATGGAACTGCTGGCTGCAAAGAACTTCCTCAATCCCAGACTGGACGCATTTGGGCGATATCGTTGGCGTGGCTTTGGGGACACCCTCATTGGCAGCGGGATACAAACCGGAACCAGTCCGGCGTCTTCGCTCGGTAATCTTGCTGCTGGCGATCAACAGGAATGGACGCTTGGGGTGGAGTTGACTGTCCCCATTGGTTATCGCAAGGCTCACGCTGCCGTTCAGAATGCAGAACTGTCGCTGGCCCGCGAACGAGCCATCCAGAAAGAACAACAGCGGGAGGTCGTAAATAACCTAAGTGGCGCGATCGCCGACGCTGTGCGAGCCTTTCAGGCGATTCAGAACAATCTGAATCAATATCTGGGGGCAAAGGATTATCTGCAGGCTCTCGAAGCTCGTAAAGGGCAGAAGGTTAATGATCCTGCCGACAAGATTCTTGATGCACAGCGACGACTGGTACAGTCTGAGATTCAGTTTTTCCGATCACGTGCTGAATATGCTGTTGCCCTGAAAAACGTGCATTACGAAAAAGGCTCGTTGCTTCGCTACAAAGATCTCAGGGTGGCAGAGGGGGCCCGATACGATGACGTTCCTCCTGTACAGGAGGTTCCAGACGGTGAACCAATCAGTCCTCTGCCTGCTGTAACAGAATCCGACGTTCAGGAAGTACGTACTGACGACGCAACGGCTGAGAATTCATCAGACGGCGAATCCGAATCTTCAAGTCCACCAGTGAACGCCGAAAATGAATACTTGCCTCACGTCAATGTTCCGGGAGTTCCTGTCAGGGAAGAACAGACCGTTCCTGACGATGTAAATCCATTGCAAAATGCCGGACACAAAGCGGTTTCCAGAATAAAAGAGGCAATGAAGAAGACGCTGCCCGTGAAACATTCAGTCACTGTTTCGGACGACCAGACGCCGCCGACGCAGCGTGAGGCAGGGGCAGAAGAGGCCTCCACGTCTCCACAGTCAACCTCAATGTCGATATTGCCTCGCACCAAAGCCGTGGGTTCGGTGCTGAAAAAACGCCTGTCGGGGGGGTGGTTGCCCACTGTTAAGTCATGATTTGGTGAGCTCAGCCTCCAATCAGAACGGTCGGCATTCCGACCGCTATTGAGCCGCCATGAGCTGTGAGATCCCCCATTCTTGCAGCCAGCATGCCGTTAATCATCACGGTCATTGATCCCAAGGCGATCATATCTGGCGGCCCGACGCAGACGCACATGTCCGAAACCCTCGCAGCGGGAGCACCTCCTATCAGAGTGGTGATTGCACCTGGCGGCAGGATTGGCCCTCCGACATGCGGTATTGGAGGCGTGCCAGGAGTGACCATAGGGCACACATGCATGTCTCCAATCCTTGCGGCTGGCTTACTCATTCACCTGTCTCCTGAGAATATCGATCAAGTTGCATTGAAAACCAGACTCAACCAGCGCGAAAGTCGCGTTGGCGCATGCCAATGTTATATTCTCGGAAGGCAAGTACCAGGGTTGTGACAGTCTTTGAGTTTAGTCGTCATTCCCGATAAGAAGTTGGTGAAGGACACGCACATCTGGACACGTTGCAGGTAAATCGCTGACATAAATTACCCGGCAATGAGTGAAATCAGCCTAATCTCAGCCATCTTCTTTACATTCTGGAGAGGAAGAGGGAGCGCGGTTATTTTGCAACCTGCGACGGCCGCAAACGGGAATCCCCGGAGAATGACACCCGACTCCTTATCCGCATGCGATATCTCAAGCATACTTTTTGCCTCTCCAACGACTCACTGACCAAGCTCCAGGCAGGGAATTCGTACCAGCAGTACGTCCGGTCCTGGCAGTACGTCCGGTCCTTCGAGACAATACAGCACATCACGAAGTGCCAACGCTCTAACCATTGCCGCCATTCCAGCAGCACACGTCCAAACCAGCCTGACCCGTACCAATACTAAACCCATGAATTCAGGCGTTCCATCAGCTCGACATCGATACAACCATTCAAGGAATGGAACATCATTGACACGAAACGATACGAGACCTCCCGGCAAGCGAATTGACGGTCGTTGGACTAATGAATCGCCGCGTGCGGCTGCGTCAGATGAACAGTCGAGTTGGCTTTTCACGCGTATCCTGTCAGTCGCCCAGCTCGAAACATGGCTTGTCAACACACCAGCAGCTTCTTTAACGACAATTGAGTAAGGAAACACAGTCTTGGAAAAGTTTCGTGATTCTTCCGGAATTGACGCAACGCTATGGCTTATGGGCAGAGAATACTAACATTGCCGGCCTGAAACAGGGGCTGTAACACGAGCCTCACACGGGTTTGGCTCATTTTTTAACTCACGTTGAAGGAGAGTGTAAAATGCCAGCATTTGTAAAGCTCGGTGACATTAAGGGTGAAGCAACTGACGACGGTCACAAAGACTGGATTCTGATTGAGTCAATGAGTTCGCCATTATTCCGATCCATCCCCGAAGGGGCGAAAGACTCCCAACGCACTAAGGGCGACACAACATTGGGGGATATCGTCGTCGTTCGGCAACTGGACAAGTCTTCAACCAAACTGCAGGAAGCATGTGCGAACGGTTCATTCTTCAGTGAAGTTGAAATTCACTTTTGTACGACCATGAAGAACAAGCAGGAGCCGTATCTGACGTACAAATTGAAAGACGTAATCGTAACCAGTTACAGTTTCCACGGAAATTCTTCCGGCGATCCGTTGCCGTCGGAAGAAGTAACACTTGGTTACACCGAAGTCGAATGGACCTACATTACAATTGATCCGAAGACCGGCGACAAAAAAGGCAACGTGCCCGCCAAGTACAACCCCGGCAAAGGTGCCAGCTAGGCGTCGATCACGATACTTCAGACAGCTTAAAAACGCTGTGACTCTTCTGCTTCCAGATCCGACGACGGTTCTGGAAGGAGCCTGGAGTCACGGCGTTTTTTCTGCATTTCCACAGAAATCATAAAATCACTGCGTTCGAACAGGATGGTCGCCCTCGAAACACCACTGGGAAAAGACACGCTTGCGCTCACATCGTTTGCGGGTGAAGAACGTCTATCCGGACTCTTCATATTTGACCTGAAAATGATCTCTGATAAACCCTGCATTAAGCCTGACCAGTTGGTTGGCAAACCAGTCGATTTCCATGTGCGCTATCAGGACGAAGAACTTCGATACTTCAACGAATACGTAAACCGGTTTACGTACGCCGGCCGGGGCAACCGAGCTCACATGTACCGGGCTCACTCACGTTGTACCCTCGTTGTGGTTCCTGCATAATGGGTCCGCTTGCAAGGTTCACGAATCAGATGGTCAACAGAACGCTCAGGACATTAGAATCGGTGCCAATCTCCCGGCTCTGACATTCTTGACCGGAATCCACGCAACCGCTGCTCCCTGTCGCAGATAATGGAGTTCCACGGCAACCGCACACTCCGTCAAAACGCAGCAGAAGGAACAGGTGCATGACAATTACATCCTTTGCGTCTCCGGCAACGCTGCAGTGGTCCCACTTCACGCCCGTTCCCAACCGACCTCGGGATCCCCATGACAACACCGAGGTCGACGCGCTGACAATGTACGATTACCTGTTGCCGGCACGTGCCGCACGCAGAGTCGGTTCACTGTTTGCACTCAATGATTCGTTGGTGCTGCTGATTACACCTAACTGCAGGGTCTGGAGGAACTGTCCCCGGACTCCGGCTCTGCTCGCTCACGAACAATTCCATTATGACGTCGGAATCGTCGTTGCACGTGCTGCAGTTCGGCACTTCAGTGCCCTGCGTGCTTCCACCTCTGCCGCCCTGGGAACTGCCCTCGCCGCGGCAACGCGGCTGCATTTTTCGACACGCAACAACCTGATCCAGCGCCGCTACGACATCGACACACGACACGGCACAAATTCGCATTATCAGCGAATCTGGAAAAATCGCATGGCCACCTGTCTCGCCAACCCGAGTGCCGATCAGATTGGCGGGTACTTTCTGTGATCCGCCGGCCCGTCACTCAGAGAACATCAGATGCCCCGGGCTGAGACAACGCTCGGGCCGGCAATGCCGCCCAATCCGTAATCAGACGACTCGTCACGGTAACTCGTCAGGACGCCGTTCCCAGGTAACACGGCTGCGGCCTGAGCGATCAGCGGCCTCGGATTCAGGCCCGGCCGACCCCTCCTGCAATCCGGTAATCGCAGATCGCGTCTGGCTGCATGACCTCTGAACGCCGCACGACTTTCAGGCGCCCGCAGTCTCTGACGCGGTCACGGAAATTTGATCGTCAGACCAAGGTTGACACTGCCAGCCACCTGTGGCGCTGCAGGTCCGGTGGAACCAAGCTGCTGAGTCCGACTGAGCTGGGCGTTCAGGTCCACGCCCACAGACGTCGATTTCGACGGCGCCATTTTATACGACACCCCCAGTTTGCCACCCTGTTTTCGAGCCAGCGACTCCTGGGCGGCATAGCCCATCAGGCGAACATTCAGCGAGGAGCCGCCGATATTCGCTCCGTACGAAATGCCCAGACTCAGATTGTAAGTCAGTGGCTGACTGCCGGGGGCCGCGTCGGGTGAAATGCCGTAACCCACTTTTCCTTTACCCGTCAGACTCACGCCACTCCCCGCCTTCACCACCACTTCACCGGCTGCATTCGTGGAGGCAAATTTGTCGTCCTTAAAGCCAACGTGAAAGCTGACCTTCGTACTCACGGACTTCCATTTCCCCGACGCGAACGTGGTCGCCCCGACACTCCGTTCCGAGGGCTTGAATTCCACTTTCTCCAGGCCGATTTCAACGTTGCCCATGACTTTGAACCGGACCAGCTTTCCCGCCAGTTTTCCCATCTGCCCGGCGGGCCAGTCCCCCGATTTGGCAACGTACATGGCCGTAGCGCCACCCAGTGCCAGCCCCGTAGCCACAACAATCAGCCAGCCTTTGTTCTTATCCACAAAGATACCAATCGGTGATCCGCGATAGGCACATTCCAGCTGCTTCAGGCTTTTTGTGACGGCTTTGTATTCGCCGGAGGACTTGATTTCTTTCTTTGCTGCGGCCTGTGCCGCGCTGGAAACACCAGAGACAACCGAGGTAAGTACTTTCTTCCCATCGTCCGCTTTGGAAGCCTGCCCCTTCTGCTGCTGCTTCAGCAGGCGGCGGGCCTCAGACAGCAATGCCGACTCAATCGCTTTTCGGATCCGGGGATTCTGCAGGACCTTTGTGGCGATCTCCGGGGAATCCGTCAGCGTGCTGTCCGCAAACTGCAGGGCGAGCACCAGCGTTTCTTTGGTCGCCTCGATCGCACCGCCACCGCACTTATCCATCGCCCCGTCTCCCCCCCCCAAAAAAACTCTTCACATCTGATGTTCCGCGACCGAATGCTACTTAACAGAAAAACTTTCGTACAGGCCCTGGTGGATGGCTACGAACGCCGGCCGCACACTGCCCCCAACAAGTCTGATCAGTGCAGGCTGTCGCCCCACTCCTGTCGCTTTGGTCGCATGATGGCCGCCCTGTCACCAACAGTATCGCGTTCCGCCAGCGGTATAATCCAACGTTGCAGGCGAATCTTTCCACTTCGCGCCGGAAACGCAGTCTCGCCGGATTCCGGTAACTAACCCGGCAAAGGACAGGCTTTTCGTCACCATTCGAGTCTTTGTGACTCCGTCCTGCCGCGCCCCCGTCCGGGTCGATTTTCGGAATCCCCCCAGGAGCTGGGGGTACGTCGAATCCAGAAACCGATTGCTGAATCCGTTGTGCGACCATGTGAATCTCCGAAGACACGAACGGAAACAACAGTGATGCTTTTGCCGGGAATGAACGATTCCATTGTCGGGTATCGTTAGCGTGTGTTGCGTGATTTCTGAAAGATTCGGAGCCTGACAGAAGTCGGGCGCCATTTAGCGGCATCGCCAGACGTCGTCCGCACAACGGACCCTGCATCTGTAAGTCCGTAAGACTGCCGCCCGCGTTGTCTCCAGTGGGACGCCTTTTTCCCGAAATTCACGCAACCCGGACGCCCATTGACCAGAGAACACTATTGCCGGAAACACGAAACGGCCGACCGCAGGACGAAATGCGACCGTTTTCAGTACACACAATTTATGCTGTGCAATGTGTTTTCCAACAGGATATCTGGTAGAAACGGGTTCCGGGCTCTGTCAATTCAGTCACACTGGACGGAGTCCTGACAACCAGAAATGTGAATCATGGCACCGCCAAAAAATCCCATCGAAAAACGATTCGATAAGCTGGCTGAACTCTGGACAGAGTTCGCCGAAAACGACGACGCGCGCTTACTGCGCTGGCTACCGGATCATGACTCACTGCGGATGATCGACCTGTTTGTGGAACTGCAGAACGAGGAAGTCAGCGAGATTCCAGACCTGTTTGTGCGGTTCAGCGATCCGTTTTCAGAGGGCCCGGATTATTCGTCCACACTGGTCAGGTCACTGGCGGAGAAGTACGACGAGATTCAACAGGACATCGCTGAGGAAGGCATTCCGGCGGAATGGCAGCCACCGACATCGGATGTGTTCACCACGGAAAAGGTTGTAGAGACTTTCACGTCGTTCCAGCAGGCCTACGCGTCGATTATGGAGCACTTTGTCGCGGTGCTGGTGCCGGAAAACAGTCATCAGCTGGGTGGTTCGTGGCATGCGTGGCTTTCAGAACTGTTGTCGCTGGAGATTCCCCCGTCGGTGCGATTCATGGTGATTGACGATGCGGAATCCCCGGTTCTCACGGAGCTGGCAGAGCAGAATCCTGAACGGGTGCTGAGCATTGCCCCGGAACTGGATATGCCGGGCGCTTATGAACAGATTGCTGCGGAAGCCCCCGGCAGCGGGCCGGGGCACGATTTTCGACAGCTGTATGTGAAGCTCAATAATGCCGCCGGAAAAGGTGATCTGGAAAGCGCGAAAACGGCAGGTGAACGGGCCATTGTCATTGCCGCCGAAAACAACTGGCCCTACCTGGTCACCGCCGCACAGATGGCGCTGGCGGCCGCCTATCTGGGAGCCGGTCAGATTGCGGACACAATCGCCTGTTATCAGGCGGCCAACGCGGCGGTTGCCGGATCGGAAGATCCCGCCGAACAGAAGCTGGATGTGCAGACACGAATGGCGGAAGGTTCTGC
>JAAERP010000097.1 GCA_024230215.1 Fuerstiella sp.
ATCGCGCAGTTCCGCCGCCAGAGTATAAGGCTCATCCGTCAGAGGGTCGAACAGAATCGGGAACAGACCACTGCCTGGAATCGTGGTTTCATTCTGATCAAGGAATTGAAACGTAACACTGTCGACGCCGTCCGAGACTGTAACCGTGGATGCGTGCGGCACTACTTCTGATAGCGAAGGCAGCGTCACAGAAACCAACTGAGCCTCGCGATCGTTCGTGTCGATCGATCGATACAGCCCGTTTGTCGGACTTACAGCCTGCGTTTCTCCGTAGTCGTTGGCCCGTCGAATTTCGACGTCGTATTCGCCGACATCAATTCCCAGCCACGTCTGTCCGGTGGGATAGTTGCCGTTCAGAACATCCAGGTTCTGCGTGAATCCGGTACCGGCAGGAGCATTGATGACCATCTCACCACGTTCTGCGAATCCAATGATGATGTCATCGACATGGATACCTTCCACGGCGTTATCCATCCCACGAAGTGACCCTGGTCGCATCGTTGTGTCAGACGTCTCGCTGGCACCGGTGTGCCGATACCCTGCTTCATAGGCTCCGAAGAAATCACCTGGCAGTTCACCGACATTCCCACTGTTAATGTCTGCGCTGCGGCCCGTCAGGCCAAGTGGTCCGGGACTGGTCACGGTATGCCCGATCACCTGAATCAGATTCTCAGCACCTTTGATGTTGGTGATATCACCAATTGGGCCACCGCCGATGGGTGAGAACACGTCTGCCAGTGCCTGGCGAATCTCAACAGCCACTTCATTAGCAGTAGCGTTGACGTCAGAAAGGACAACAGCAGTGTTTCCCACAGTGACACCGGCACCGCCTGCCAGTGTCAGCACAGCAGACATACTGGTCATATCGGTCTCGGTCGCCGAAAAGACGGTCACACGATTGGCATTCGACGCTGACAGCGGAGACGTCGCAGGGTCCAGTGGACTATCGACCAACGTCGTATCCGCAGCATCGATCACCAACGGAGTACCAACGGCGTCGGCATTAACTTCGGTACCGAAGGTCAGACCGACAGGCACATTTGTCGCGTCCAGCAGGATATTATCTTCGGCCGTCAGACCGTTTGCGAGCGTAATGACGTTAGTCAGAACAGCCACGTCCCCCGGAAAATCACCGTCAAGAACGGTCTGGGCGGCCGCTGCAACGACATCCGCGGCGTCGGCTGGCAATACGCCGATTTCGGATGCACCAGGTACGCCTCCGCCCGTTGTGTCGATGAACGTGTATTGCATACCACCGACAGACAGG
>JAAERP010000098.1 GCA_024230215.1 Fuerstiella sp.
GGTGCTTGAGCTGCGCGCCCTCTCCAACGAGTTCATCTCCCTCTTGTTCGAGTCGTATTTCCATGATCCCACGCCCCAGCTGACCATTCAGTCTCATCGTCGTGAAGCAGATCCACGTTCCGGAAAAATGGCCTGCCAACTCGTTCTTGGTCATCTTTGCCGGAACCGTCTGGAGCGTCTGAATGCGGTTCTCCAGGTTCATGACCTTCATGATCGCCATCTCGTCTTCCGGGGAGAGGTGCTGGGTTTCTGTAGCATCTTGGGCGAATACGTTGAAGCAAAGCGAGCTGGCCAAAAGGCCGGTCATCATTGTGAGTTTTTGATAGTTTGATTTCATGCGTTGATCTCGCCTCTTCTAATTGTTTACTTAGCAAATTGCTGAACTTCATCCGGACCAGGATTGGCATAGGCCGGATCTTTGGCGCGGATATAGATTGCGCCGTCTTCAAGCACTTTTACATCGAGCGGAACAATCGTAACGCCACGCTGATTGATAGTTTGGGCCGTTGCGCTCAGGTCACGTGTCTCAATGCCCTTGCGCCCAACCGGCGGGATATTTCCGTTGTAGAAGGCGGTGCACCACCAGCGGCCCTGCTTGTCCTGAAACGGCGTGCCATGCCCCAGGAAGCGCCCGATAAACTTACGTTCGCCGTAGGGGCCTGTGATTTTATCGGCGGTGCAATAATAGAGATTGTATGAGCCCTTGCGGCCAGTATCCGTGGACCAGGCGGTTCCCATGTGCACATATTTATCGCCGATCTTCCGCATGGTGGCGCCTTCATGGCCGATTACCGAAAGGGTATCGCCTGCGGGCGTCGTACGGCTGCCGGAAGGATCAATCTGAACCGGCTCCGCCGTGGTCTTACTGAAATCTGCACTCAGCGGCGTCACCTCCGTATTGCCATAAAGCAAGTACCAGATTCCATCATCATCCTTAAATAGCGAAGGATCATGCCGGTGCCCAATATCTGCCCCCATTGGATGCGTCCAAGGCCCCTTCAATTCAGAACCTTCAGTTAATGCGAGATTGGCGCCGCGAACCGGCGACGGACTCGTATGCGTCATTGCCCAGCGGTCGCCCAGCCAATGCACTTCCGGCGCCCAGAGGAACCACAGTTTTTCCGGCACCTCCTCAAAACGTTTAGCACGTTTCTCAAACCAGATACCCTCCTTCAAGGTAAACGGCGTGCCGAGCGACTCCCAATTAATAAGATCCGCACTCCGCCATATCTGTGCTTTCCACCCAACGATCGATTCGTCACCCAGTCCGGTGTTATAAGGATCGGATTGCTCACGCGGTTCGCCCGGATTCGGCGTGGTTCCGGTGAGATAATAACAGTCATCTGGGCCGAGAATGATGTACGGGTCACGAATCCAGCCTTCCTTAATAAAGAGCGCCTTGTTATGAGATTTCAGCCCAGCTCCAATGGTGGCTCTGTCCATGACTTTGGCTGTGGCAGGCGGCTTACCGGCTGAAACAATGCGGGTTGAAAGAATCGTTCCATTGAACGGATTAGGCACTTCATATGACCCCACATTGCTGCGGGCATCGTAGCCCACCGACAACCCGATCTTGGGCTGCGCGCGTAGCAGTCCCGGCGAGGGTGCCTCGACGGCCGATTCGCCGTTAACGGAAAGACTCATGTTCTCCGTATTCAGTTCGGCAACAATACGCATTCTACCCTTCACAGGCTGAGGCCAGGCCACCCGGGAAATCTTTTCTTTTTGAGTCACTTCGAATACAGGAATCCCCTCCTCGACATGGAGTACATATCCGGTCACATTGCCGCCGTGCGCCAACAAAACACCGTCTGCAATACCCCCTTTGACATTGGCTTCCACCACGATGCGCAAGGGGCAATCCTTAACGTCGGGCGCGGTATGCGTCTCCTCGAAGATCGTTGGCGGTGCCATTGTAGTATGTTCTTCGGCGAACACACCTGTTCCGCAGAAAACGCCCAATAAGAGGCATCCGGCGATCGCATTTATCTTTTCGTATCTTTGCATGTCAGTTCCTTTTTCATCTTTTTTTCCCTTGAAGGTTGGGTCGCCCGCATCCATCACCGGCCGGGGCTTGCGGTCCGGCTGCTGTTCGATGAAAGCCGACGTCGAAAACTGATCCGCAGCCTATTGATCCGTTGCAGAGAACAAGACCTGATGTAGCCTGGCCAAGTCCTTCGCCGGAATCTTGATGACCTTGCGATCGTACGTCATCAAACCGTTAATTTCCCCCTCAACATCCGTCGTCTGCGTGTAGACGCCCCCGGAAATCCCCTGCGTCTTCAGTTCGCCAAGAAGCCGAATCGATTCGGCATACCGCTCCGCATATTCATCAATGGTTTTCGGCATGCCGCCATAGATAAAGTTCTTCTTTTTGGGATCCCATTCATGGCCGTCCACTTTCCAGCCATGCCCGCCAAACTCTCCGACCACCTTGATGTAGTCTTCATATTCGTTCATGTGGAACGGGAAGACTGGATGCGGATAGCTGTGCATATCGGCAATATCCCCCACCGGCGCAAAGTTGCCGCCGCTGGCAATATTGATGGAGCGCGACGGATCATAATTCATAATCCACTCGCCCACTTCCATCGTCCGATGCTGTCCCCACGCTTCGTTGAAGGGCACCCACATAACGATTGAAGGATGATTATAGAGATGGTCGATCATCCCCTTGAGCTCGGCCATCCACTGTTCGTGGTCGGCATCCGGCCACTCGGCATCGATCAGATCGCCAGGCTCGGGCGTGCTGTGTTTTTTGTTTTTCGTGGGATCAAGGCGATACCATTTCGGGTTCGGACCTCCGGAAACCTGATCCTGCCAGACCAGCATCCCAAGACGGTCGCAGTGATAATAGTAAAGCCTCGGTTCGACCTTGATATGCTTGCGGATCATGTTAAAGCCGGCTTGTTTGAGGAAATTAATCTCGAAGAGCATGGCGTCCTCGGAAGGCGGCGTCAGCAACCCATCCGGCCACCACCCCTGATCCAACGGCCCCCAGTGGAAGATGGTTTTGCCATTGAGCGTGAAACGCCAATGGCCGTCCTTATCCTTGGCCTTGCCGACCTCGCGAATGCCCGCATAGGATTCCACGCGGTCGAGCTCCTGTCCGCTTTCGTCCTGCATGAAAACCTTCAGCTGATAAAGCGTCGGGGAATCAGGCGACCACAGTTTGGGCTGATCCACCTTCACCACCATTGATCCCTCCGCCACCTTCCGGCCATCCAACCAGGCTTCGGTCCGGAGTTTTCCTTTGCCGACCAGGAACGGGGCAAGTCGGATCTCGCCGTTCATCTTCGTATCGACCTTGAGCGATTTGATATAGTTTTCCGGCACCGGCTCCAACCAGACGGACTGCCAGATCCCAGATACACGCGTATAGAAAATTCCGCGATTGACGAGTTTCTGTTTGCCGCGCAGCTGGAATGAATCGTCCGCACTCGTTCGATCGACCACCTTCAGGGCAATTGTATTCTTACCCGCCTTTACATGTTCCGTGATATCGAAGCTGAATGGTAGATTGCCGCCGACATGCCCGCCGACTTCTTTTCCATTCACCCATACTTCGGATCGATAATCGACCGCCTCGAAATGCAGCAAAAGCCGTCCCTTGGGTTTCTGTTGAAGATTGAAGTTGCGGCGATACCAAAGGGCTTCGTTCGGCTCCAGCAAACGTCCCACGCCCGACAGCGGCGCTTCGATGGCAAACGGCACCAGGATCTCCCCGTCCCATTTTCCGGCCTTGCCAGCGTTTTGGGGTGTAATTGAGTATTCCCACATCCCATTCAGATTGACCCATTTTCCCCGCTTCATTTGCGGACGAGGATACTCGGTCCATGCGTTGTCCGCGGTGACCTTTGCTCCCCATTGCGTGACCAGTTCCGATTGAAATGGCTTGCCGTCTTGAGCGGTCTTCGTTGTGACAGCTATCGCATCGACGGAGTGCTTCAGGATTTTTCCGTTGAAGCGATTGGGCGAGTCATGGTCTCCTGCCGGCGAGCGTTCATCAAATTCGATACTCAATGAGTCCATGGGCTGCACTGGTATCAGTCCCGGCGAGTCGATTGAGATGGGTTCGCCTCCGTTCACCGACAACGTCATCTTTTCGCGGGTGAGTGATGCGTCGAGCGTCATGGTTCCATCAACTCTCGCAGGGCTCGATAGCCGCGTCACTTTTCCGTGGATACGGACGTCGAACGCAGGTCTGCCGTCGATGAAGTGCAATGCATAGCCATGCGCCTGTGCTGCCAGTCGTGCGATGCTGGGCGACTGGTAGTAGTCGCTCTTGGAGTCGGGGCGATTCTTGTCCATCGGAACGCTCAGACCGGTCCAGCCTTGATCGTCTGTGAGGATAAAGACGAAATTCGGGTGCGTTTGATCCGTTCCTTGCCCACGGAGACTCTGCGACGTGAAACCAGTGCAACAAGTAACCAGTATCAAGGCGGCTATCCGAGCGGGAAAATACGTTTGTGGAATCACTTTATCGCTCTCTTGCGTTGGTTCCTTCTCTTCTTTTTCGCTTTGCGCAAGCGCAGCACTGATAGCGGCTCCAATTCCGGAACCGGCTCCAGTGACAATCGCCACATGGTCATTGAGTTTCATAGGGTCATTGAGTTTCAGGGGAGTTTTTTCATACAAAGAGCACTAAACGCTGCTTGTATACTACCACGCAAAACCCTCGTCACCATGAGATGGCCCGTACTCACCCTGCGATATATTGTCAGCGTGCGTCGAGCGATTTAGGGCTTCGCTTTACGCCGAAACTCACCGGGAGTCATTCCGGTGACTCGCTTGAAAACCACGTGCAAGTACTCCGGATGCTCAAATCCACAGAGCACGGCAATTCGTTCCGCCGAGAGATCCGTTGAAAGCAGCGGCTCAGTGACCTCGACGAACGGCACTCCCGTTTCCGCGACCGCCTCCAGCAACTTCGGAGTCGTCGCGCGAGAGATAATCCCGTCACCTTTCCAGTCGTTCAGCCAAGTCGGTGGTTGCTTCCAAAGATCCCGCTGCTCTAGGAATACCGACCACTGATCGTGCATCCGCATATAC
Organism: Fuerstiella sp.; assembly: GCA_024230215.1. Classification (GTDB taxonomy): domain Bacteria; phylum Planctomycetota; class Planctomycetia; order Planctomycetales; family Planctomycetaceae; genus Fuerstiella. The sequence goes on from JAAERP010000098.1 coordinate 5,053, forward strand.
CGCACGATCCCTGACAGTAGATCACGCCCGTAGATGTTGGAAGTTTCGATTATCAATGCAACATCCCGTTTCATGGGGCCAGTGTCGCCGACGGAACGGTGTTGATCGCAGGAGCTGGCATTAAGGGCACTCAAGACAGTTTAGCGACTCGCAACCGCCGCTATCCAGGCCCGGGCTACTCACGCACAATAGTTCAGAAGTTCCTCGGAAATTGCAGGGCAGAATTCTGACTGTAGCGCGTTACCTCGTACCCCGGAGTGGTATTTAGTATCGATTGGGAGCAACACATGTCCTTGCTGCGGATGAATCATCGACGCTCATTTTCAACCCACAACCAACCCGTCTTCGGCCTCCCCCCCCCATCTTGATCACAGATTTCCTAACCCGGAGAATCACTGTGCTGCGATCCTGCACCAGACAACTCTTGCCGCTAATGACTCTCGCCTTGTTCGTTGGCACGGTGACGGCTGACTATCCACTTCGCCCGGTTCCATTCAATGAAGTTGAGATGACCAGCGACTTCTGGCGGCCTCGACTGGAGACGCAGCGAACGACGCTGGTGCCATTCGCGTTTGAACGCACGCAACCGGGTGTCGAGCACCTACAGACCGCCCGTGACTTTCTGGCGGGTAAGAAGGTGGAAGGCCATCGGGCGCACCGGTTCATTGATTCGGACCTCTACAAGGTCATGGAGGGAGCCGCGTATTTGCTTCAGTTGCGACGCGATCCGGCATTGGAAGCAAAGCTCGACGAACTCGCCACCCTCATCGCTGGTGCTCAGGAAGACAACGGCTACCTGTATCCGTCTCACACAACGGGTGTGGGCGCTGCGGCGAATCGGATGGGCGATGCGCCCTATACAAACGTGCGTCAGAGCCACGAGTTGTATAACGTGGGACATCTGTATGAGGCGGCGATTGCCTATTACCAGGCGACTGGCAAAACGAAGCTGCTCGATGTCGCGGAGAAGAGCGCACAGCACATCAACAGCGTCTTCTTCGAGGGCGATCCGAATTACAACGGCGGCAAGCCGATTCGCCAGGCGCCTGGTCATCAGGAGATGGAGCTGGCGCTAGTCAAGTTGCATCGCGTCACCGGCAAGCGACTCTATCTCGACATGGCGCGGAAGTTTCTTGAGATACGCGGAATCACCTACGTGCCAGACGGTGAAGGCACCATGTCGCCGACTTACGCCCAGGAGCATGCCCCGGTGGCGCAGCAGAAAGAAGCCGTCGGTCACGCCGTACGAGCGACATACTTGTACTCCGCGATGGCCGACGTCGGCACCATGACTGGAGAGCCGGCTTATGCAAAATCTCTCGATCGCATTTGGGGGAACATCACCAATACTCGCATGCACATTACTGGTGGACTTGGGGCCGTGCACGGGATTGAAGGGTTCGGGCCTCAATATGAACTACCCAATGCGGATGCTTTCAACGAGACGTGCGCGGCGGTGGGTAACGTGCTGCTTAACTATCGCATGTTCCTGATGCACAAGGACGCGCGTTACCTCGATGTGGCGGAGGTCGCGCTCTTGAACAATGTGCTTGCAGCGGTCAATCTGGAAGGCAATCGCTTTTTCTATGTCAACCCGCTCGAAGCTGACGGTAAGCATCCATTCAATCACGGCACCGCTGGACGAGCCCCGTGGTTTGGAACGGCTTGCTGCCCGTCCAACATGGCTCGACTGCTTCCGCAGGTTCCCGGCATGACGTACGCGCACGATGACCGCGACATTTACATCACCTTCTATGCGGAGAGCCGTACCGAAGTCACGCTTGACGATGTGAAGATCGAGTTGAAGCAGCAGACCGCGTACCCAAATGACGGCGAAGTCAGTCTCGACGTGAATCCAACAAAGCAAAAGCAATTTCGAGTGCTGTTTCGGATACCGACATGGGCTCGCAAACAATTCGTCCCCGGCGCACTTTACCGCTATGCGGACTCGACCACAGAGGCAGTGAGTCTCACCGTCAACGGCAAGGCTGTTCCGATGCAACTCGAAAAGGGCTTCGTCGCAATCGACCGCCAGTGGATGGCCGGTGATCGCGTGCAGTTGACGCTTCCGATGCCCGTCCGTATCAGTGAGTGCCACCCGTCTGTCGAGGCCAATCAGAATCGAATCGCGCTCTCGCGCGGTCCGTTTGTACTTTGTGCCGAAGGAGTGGATAACGGTGGCGCGACCCAGCGTTTCTTCTTTGCAGAACATCCGAAAGTTGCAGACGCGGAAGTCTCGACAAAGATGATCGACGCCGGCTCGTTCCTGCAAGTGCGAACGGGCGCCCAAGCGGTCACGGCGGACAAGTCTGTCGAGGACACACCTCTCGTTCTTACGCCATACTATGCGTGGAACAACCGCGGTGTCAGTTCGATGACCGTCTGGTTCCCGCGTGATCCCAAGCTTGCGGTGTTCGATCCCCATTTACTGCCGAAGGAAAGTGCGTTCTCGAAAGTGACGGCATCGCACACGTTTGCCGACGACACGGTCACAGCTATTGGTGACGGCAAAGAGCCGCGATACTCCAATGGCAAGAAAGCCTCGCGCTGGACAAGCCGACCGCAGAAGAACAAACAGCAGTGGGTCGAAGCCCGCTTCCACGCTACGAAGAGTCTGCGAAGCATCGGCGTCTACTGGATGCAGGATCGATTCGACGTCCAGTTTCCAGCCGAATGGTCGCTTGAAGTTGAGCAGAATGGAAAGTGGAAACCATTCGAGCTATATGTAACCGACCGCTACGACACGCGGGCAAATCGGTACAACGTCGTTCACCCAGCTGCACCGATCCGGTGCGACGCGATCCGTGTGCTGATGACGCCAAAGGAAGATGCCTGCGTTGGAATCCTCGAAATGATGGTGGAGTTCGAGAAGGAATGAGAACAAGGCAGCCCCACACCGGCATAATCCATCACTCACAGTCAATCAAACGAGGTTCACAATCATGTTCTGCGGTTTCAATCCACTCACGATCGCTGTGCTACTCTGTTTGTCTCTCGTGGGAAGCGCGAGAGCAAACGAAGCAGCGACGAGCCCGAACTTCGTCATCTTCTACGTGGACGACCTCGGCTGGGCGGACACGTCGGTTCGCATGATGGATAACGAGCCGCTTTCGGCGAGCGATTTCTATCAGACTCCGGCACTCGAGCAACTCGCCAAGCGCGGAACGCGGTTTTCGAGCGGCTATGCTCCGACCCCAACGTGCACTGGGTCACGAATCAGCATTCAATTCGGCATGACATCCGCGCGGCTGCAATACCGAAACGTTTTTGATGTGCTCTCAAAGAAGCAACGATCGCAAAAGGGCTGGGACGATGAGGTCTCAATGGCCGCCGTGCTCAAAGCGGCCAACAAGGGCTACGTGACGGCTCATTTTGGGAAGGGAATGAATGTGCGTCGTATGGACCACGCGGGTTACGACGTCAACGACGAGTTTGACCATGCATCCAATGGGAATGGGCATGGGAGGTACATCGACGTCAAAAAGAGGATTCCAATCCCGGACGACAACCCGAAGCGAATCGTCGATCTGACGAAGCGATCAGTTGATTTCGTGAAGAAGAACGCCGGAGAGCGACCGTTCTACCTGATGGTTTCGCACTACGCCGTGCACGTGCCGCATCAGGCCTCACCGCAAGCCATCGAGCGCTGCCGGCAACGCTGGCTGGAGGCGGGCAAACCGGATGTTGATCGTTCGAAACCTGGATACGAGCAGACCGACACGTACCAGCAATGGCAATACTCGGCCATGATCGAGGAGACGGATGAGAGTTTCGGCTCGATCATGGATGCGTTGGAGGAAACCGGGCAATTCGACAACACCTATGTGGTCTTCACCTCGGACAACGGTGGCGACTTCTATAAATCCAACGAACAACATCTCCGTTTCAACGGACCGCTTAGGGAAGGTAAGGCTTCGACCTTCGAAGGTGGGATTCGGGTCCCGTTTGTAGTGTCCGGGCCGGGCATCAAGCCAGGTTCGCAGTGCGATGTGCCCGTCATTCAGTGGGATCTCCTGTCGACCCTGCATGACCTGGCGGGAAGTCAAACACCGCTCCCTGCCGGCGTCGATGGGGGAAGTCTGCGCGATGTGTTCGAAAACGGCGATACAGGAAGCGTCAGGCGGAGCGCGCCTGGCTTGATTTTTCATTACACCTGCCATTTCGGTCCGCCTGTCAGCGCGATTCGGATTGGCGATTACAAGCTGCTGCGGCATTTGACGTCCGGCGAACTGAAACTGTTCGACGTGGCAAAGGACTACGCGGAGAAACATGACCTGGCCGAAGCGATGCCCAGGAAGGTCGAGGAGATGGACCGCATCCGGCAACAGTACGTGCAGAAGGTTGACGGCGGCACCATGCCTGCAGTGTATGCAGCTTACTCCGACTGGATGGACGCCACGCGAGAGAGTGCGGAGGAGAAATATGTTCGAGCGGTCGCGTCACTTAAGGATCTCAATCCGGCAGATTCTGACAAGGGGCTTGCCAACCTTGAAGCGAATTGGGAAAAGGCAAAGCGTTCGTATGTGGTGAAGAGAGCTCTGATAGAAGACCACAAGCAGAACGCATCCTGGTATCGCCAGGACCAGGAAAAGGTCATTAAACGCCTGGGGATGGACAAGCAGGGAAACCTCATCACTCCGGATAATTAATTCAAAAAACTACTCAGCCACCTGCGGAAACGAAACACCCATGTTCAGGAATCAGAAAGCGATATTCGGGAGGGCACTCTCCCCGGCTGCTCCCGCGTCCGACCCTCCCGCGAGCGGGAGGGTGATGCCGAAGACAGCTGTTTCGAAACTTGCGTTCATGGTTTTCGCTTGTCTCGGCTGGAGCGCCTTTGCACAGGCAGAATCACAGCGGCCCAATATCGTCGTCATTCTCGTCGATGACCTGGGCTATTCTGATCTCGCATGCTACGGCGGTGAAATCGAGACTCCTGTTCTGGATGGGCTCGCCGAAACGGGCGTTCGCTTCAGTCAGTTCTATAACACCGCGCGCTGCTGCCCCTCGCGCGCCAGCCTGTTAACCGGCCTCTACCAGCATCAAGCGGGCATCGGATTCATGACCTATGCCGATTGGGGTGAGGGCTATGAGGGGACGCTGAATGAGAATTGTGTGACGCTCGGCGAAGCATTGAAGACGGCGGGTTACACAACCTGCGTCTCCGGAAAGTGGCATGTTGCCGCCCACAGGAATCCCCCCGCGCACTCATTGCCGGAAAACCGCGGCTTTGACAGGTCGACGGTTGTCCGGACCCATATCGATAGTTACTGGAAAGTCCTGAAAGGCTGTGACGTCTATCAAGACGGGAAGGTTCTCATCCCAGGCGACAACAACAATAAGAGCCTGAAGAATCCGTATCACCCCGCTAAGGACTTCTACACGACGGATTACTTCACCGATGTCGCGTTGGATTATGTCGACGACGCGCTCAAAGAGAGTGACCAGCCTTTTTTCCTGTATCTGGCTTACAACGTTCCACACTTTCCGCTGGAGGCGCCCGACAAGACGATTGCTCAGTACGAAGCGAAATTCGATGACCCGTCCTGGATTGCCGAGTACGGCAGAGGATGGGATGAGATGCGTGAGGAGAAGCTTGCGCGTCAGAAGGCCATGGGACTGGTCGCGGCTGAACAAAAGTTGCCCGAGGTTAGCTACTTTAACAACAAGAAAATCATGCCCGGTCTTCAGACTGGATTCGAGCACAATGCCCTGCCGAAGTGGAACGACTTGCCGGAGAACATCAAGCAGGAAGTGCTGTTTCGGCGCGCGATTTACAACGCTCAGATTGACAACCTGGACGAAAACATCGGCCGTTTGACCGACAAGCTCAAATCCGAAGGGGTCTACGATGACACCCTGATTCTGTTCATGTCCGACAACGGTTGCTCCGGGGAGATGGGCCGCTTCGGGACCCACTTCGAGGGTGGCAAGTATGACCACACCGAAGCACGCTTTGAGAACGGGAAGTACATCCCTGGTGGCGTGAAGGAATCTGAAAGTTGGCCCCACAACGACAAAGTCGGTGGCGTTGGGTACAACAAGTCGAACTACGATCAGTGGAAGAAAGCAAGCGGTTGGGCCACATCACAGGGACAGTGTTGGGCAGCCTATTCGAATACGCCACTGCGAAAGTACAAGAAGTTTGTCCATGAAGGCGGCATTGCGACCCCTTTGATCGCGCACTGGCCGAAAGGCATCACCACCCAGGGCAAGATCGTCAACAAGCAGTACTTTCACTTGATGGATGTGATGCCAACCTTGCTCGACGTGGCCGGTGCCGAGTATCCCTCAGTGTACAAAGGCAAGATTCGCACTCCACTTGAGGGCATCAGCATGCTTCCGTCCATGCAGGATCCGAACAAGGATTCGCAGGAGAGGCTACTCTTCTGGCAGCATGAGACGCACTCCGCGGCGCGGAAAGGTAATTGGAAGATTGTTACCGACGACGACCGAGCGGATAGCATCAAATGGGAGCTTTATAACTTAGCCAATGATCGAAGCGAGACCGACGACGTAGCCGACAAGCACCCGCAAATCGTCAAAGAGCTGTCGGATGAGTGGCACAATTTTGCGCGCCGCGTCCATGTTACTCCCTTCCCGGAAAAAAGAACGGAGCCCAAAATCAACACGTCTGTGAAGGAAGCCGATGTTGGCGCCCTGACCGACGCAGACGATCCGTCTTCGTCATCGGACTACCGAATCGACCGCCTTAGTTTCCATCCAAATAAAGGGAGTACCGAGTGGGTTCAGTTTGACTTCCCAGATGCGAAACAGATCGACAACTTCGGAGTGTATTGGTTTGATGAGGCTCAAGCAGCCGCTAACAGAAGAAACGACCGCAAGGAAGTCCTGCCTCAATCCTGGAGCCTATTCTATTGGCGAGACAATCGCTGGCAGGTTGCGGATACGAATCTGGAAAACTACACGGTGGAGAGAGACCAGTACAACTTCGTCAAATTCGATAAGCCGATCACGACAGACAAGTTGAAAATCGAAGTGAAACTTCACGAGGGACTTTCCGGTGGTGTGCTGGGTTACAAAATTAACGGCGTGGTCCCATCCGACGTCGAGACGGTGTTTGCCGACCCGGATATGGAATTAAAGCGGATCAAGGGTAAGGCGCAGCTCACGTTGGCGTTGGACGTCGATGAGTTCAACGGCTATTCGCACCTCAACGGAAATAGGTCCGAGTTCGATGGCTGGTTGAAGAAGCACAACAACGGCGAGTTCCTGCAAAAGAATGTACCGAAGTTCCTGTGTTCCGATGGAGATTTCACTGAGGTCTTCAATTATCGCTGGTGGATGATTTCCAAGCACTTAAAGGAATGGCAGGAAGACGGCCAGGACTTCTATGTGTTCACGGAGTTCCCTGGATTCCCCGGTTGGTCATCCAACAGCGGAGCTATCCCTGCGCCGGCCGGTCATCAGTTCTACGATCTGAGGTGGATGCGTGATTCGAAGTATTTGAAGTCGTATGCGGAATACTGGATGGCTGGACCAGCATCCCACAAGATGCAGCACCAGAACAATACATGGCTGTCGACTTTGCCGAGACCTCAGAGCCATCACTACACCAGCTGGATGGTTGATGCTTCCGAGGCGATGCTGAAAGTTCACCCTGATGCCCAGTGGCGAGATCGACTACTGCCGGCGATGGAAGAACACCAACGAGTCTGGGACACGATATTCGGAGTCAACGCTCCGGGATTGAAAACGGACGGACTCTATAGGTGCCTCGACATGTACGATGCCAATGAGTTTACGATCTCCACTACCCTTGGTCTGATCGCCGCTCAGGGGGCATTTTCCGGCTACACCGCAGAGATCGATCGCGAAGAGCCATACGCAGGACAGGAACGCTGGCGCAGATACTTCACCGACGGGAAAGGATGGGCAAGGGCGTATCAGGAAGGGCTAAAAAGTAATCCACTGGTGTATCCGCAGGCTTACGATCTTAACAACTACACGACCGTGCCTCAGCCGTTCGGCGGAAACCACGACTGGTATGTCGACAAGCAAGGTGACAGGAAGGATAAGCCCCCAAAGAGCTATCCAAACTGCTTCACCGTTCGTCCATCTTTGAACTGCTACATGTATGGCAACTACCGGGCACTTGGGAATCTCTACGCATTGAAAGCGGCACAAAGCAATGGCGAGGCCGATCATTCGAACGCCAGGCAATACTCACAAAAGGCAACGGAGATTCAGCGGAAGGTCATTGATGCTCTCTGGCACAAGCCAACAATTAAGGATGAGTATCAGTTCTACCAGAAGAGAGGCGGGATTGCGGATCCATTCTTTTACACCCGACTCGCCGGCGACAACCTGCACACGGGCGGCGTCGGCGAAGAACTGAGCATCATCCGAGAATCCGTAGGCTACACGCCCTGGTACTTTAATATGGTGCCGCAGGAAGACACCAGGTACGACGTCGCCTGGAAGCAGTTCGATGAGGAAATGGGATTCAAGCAGCCATTCGGCATGTCCACTGCTGAGTATCGCCACGACTACTTCAACGAAATGTCCTACGGTTGGAACGGGCGCGGATGGCCGTTCCAAAACTCGGTGGTCTACAAGGCGTACGCAAATTACCTGCGCAACTACAAGAAAACGCGTTCGGACATCAGCGACGCCGACCGTCAGCTCCTTTATCACCACATGAATCAGTACGTCCAGCTGCACGGCAGACGACGATCCATCGGAGAATGGTACATGCCACGAACTGGCGGTTATAGCATGCCCGGCGGCGGTGAAGTTGCTCAGAGTAACCCGGCCATGGGGAGGGCATTTGGTGCTGTTCAGGATTACTTCCACTCCACCTTCCCCGACATGCTGATCGAAGATTTGCTTGGCTTCCAATCAAGCCACAGCAAGGAGTTCACCATCGAACCACTGTTGCCTGGTGATAAATGGGAGTACTTCTATCTTGGCGACTTACGGTATCACGGACACGACGTCGACATCATCTGGAAGAAAGACTGGGACAACGACCGGGCTGGGAATCAAAGCAAGCTCTACGTTTGGATCGATAACGAACGCGTCGCCGAGTCAGATTCACTGAACCACCCGCTGTCGGTTCGGCTTCCCCGAGTTGGGAAGGGCCGATGAAGAATCATCCTGGCGCAAAACGAAAGATGTAGAACGTAACGATGCCTGCTTAATCTTAAGAGGAGGTCTTTATGAAACAGCTCATGCCTGTGAAGTATATTCTGGCAGTTCTTTATATCTATCTGCTATCTCCTGAAGCACTGATTGCGCAACCCGTTGATATTGGCGCCGACAGCCGGGCTAAAGCCGAACTGCTCGATCCATATATGTCTGCTATCAGAAAAATCGTTTTTGTTAAACACTCTCGCAAACGCGGTGAGCATTACGCATATACCGAAGCCCTTTCCGACGCATACTCTAACGACAAGGAGCGTTACGTAAAGTGGCATGCCTGGTATCCGGGTACCTCGCTATGCCTGCTTACAGTCAATGATGACTGCACTACCAGGACGGAAATACTGCTCGACAGCCCCAACGGGATGATCCGCGATCCGGATGTCTCTTTTGATGGGAAGAAGATCCTTTTTTCCTGGAAAAAGAGTGACCGCAATCATGATTACCATCTATTTGAAATGGATGCTCAAAGCAGGGACATTCGGCAGCTTACCTTTGATCTTGGGCATGCCGATTTTGAGGGATGTTACCTGCCAAACGGCGACATTATTTTCAGTTCCACGCGAAATGTCAGCACTGTTGACTGCTTTGTGCAGGAATCCTGCAATATGTTTATCTGCGACAAGGACGGCAAATACATGCGGCGGCTGGGCTTTGATCAGGTGCATACAAATTACCCTACGGTGATGGCGGACGGCAGAATTCTGTACACCCGATGGGAGTACAACGACCGCGGGCAATACTGGCCCCAGAATCTTTTTCAAATGAAGCCTGACGGCACTGCCCAGAGCGCTCTGTATGGCAACAATTCCTGGTTTCCCACGTCCATGCTGCATTCACGAGCCGTCCCAGACAGCAATGGCAAAGTGATGTTTATTGTGGCGGGTCATGGGACTCCTCAATCGGGGAAGCTGGCGATTGTGGACCCCACCATAGCTTCTGAAGAGGAGGCCGGCGTCACGTTTCTCGCTCCAGTCAGACAGGCCGCAAATCAGTCCAAAGAACCCAATTTCGCATCAAAAGACGGCAATCGATGGAGGTACCCTTATCCGCTTGACGAGTCCCATTGTTTAGTGTCTTTCAGACATGAGTCTGATACCCATTACAGTCTGGTCTTTATGAACGCCGACGGCCGGTATGTGGTGCTTGCAGCCGATCCGGACACTTCGTGCAACCACCCGGTGCTGCTGGCCGCCAGGGTTGCTGCGCAACTTCCGGCTTCGACTGTGGATTATCGCAAAGACACCGGCGTGTTCACCATGGAAAATATTTACCACGGCCCGGGACTGGTAAACGTGCCGAAGGGCACGATAAAGAAGTTACGGGTAGTGGCGCTTAAGTACCGCGCAACAGTGGTCGGTGGCAACGGGAATCGTGGACCGGCGGGCGGGGGAGGAGTGAAGACTCCCGTGGGCGCAAGGAACACCAGTTGGGATGCCAAAGCGATCCTCGGTGAGGCCAGGGTTTACAGTGACGGCTCTGCGGCATTTGAGGTGCCGGCCCGGACGCCGGTGTATTTCCAGGCAATTGATGCAAACGGCCATGTAGCACAGACCATGCGGTCCTGGTCCACCCTACAGCCGGGTGAGACTTTTTCCTGTATCGGTTGCCATGTATCAAAGTTCGAAGCTCCATCTGTCGCGGCGCGTTCCATAGCAAGCCAAAGAGGGCCGCAGGAACTTTCTCCTTTTTACGATGTACCTGCTGATGGATTCAGTTATACGAAGACCATACAGCCGATCTGGGACAAACGCTGTGTGTCCTGCCATAATGCGTCGACGACTAATGGGATAGACCTTTCCGAAACTCCACGCATCACCGGCAGAAGAGATCGCCTCCACTATGCCCGTTCTTACTATAATCTCGTCAATCGGAACCAGACAACTGCGGAGCATTTAGATTTCGATGGACGCAATGATGTGGTCACCAAATATCTCAACTGGCTCAGTCCGCAAAGTATTCCCCCTTTGTTGCCTCCCTACACCGCTGGTTCTGCAAAGAGCCCCTTGTTTCAGATGGTAGCCGACCACAATCCCCCTGTGGAACTTTCCAGGGAGGAACTGGATACAATTGCCTGCTGGATAGACCTGCTCGTGCCCCATGACGGCGAGTACACCGAAAGCATGTCCGACGACGACCAAGCTGTTTACCGGGTTAAACTGGATAAACGGAAGGCGTGGGAAGCCGTAGAGAAAGCTAATATCGAATCCTATATATCCACACGCCAGACGCAAAATGAATGATCGCTGATGAGGTCCAGGTCGAGTTACCCAAACTGACCCAATGCCTATTTCGGTCTGGCGGGGTGAATGTGGAAACGGAATACACGAACGTCATCGTCATCGTCAGCAGCCGCTGGACAGGGAGCGACCGGTTTTATGATCTTCTTCTCAGTTGATTCACGCGCTCGGTCCATCGCGAGCACTTTTGCCGTGGTGTGTTCGTTGCTCTTATGTGGCTCTGAGCCCGTGAAGGCAGCCGAACGCCCCTCGAAACCGAACATCATCATCATGATGGCGGACGACATGGGCATCGGTGACACCAACGCCTATCTCGGAGTACGTCTAAGCCCAGATGCACCTCCGATTGAGAGGACATTACGCACTCCCAACCTCGAACAGTTCGCTCGATCTGCGATGGTGTTCACCGACGGCTACGCGCCGGCATCAATGTGCAGTTCGACGCGTTACTCGCTGTTGACCGGACGATTTGCTCATCGATCGCACCTGAAGTACCAGGGCTGGCTGCCTCACGGTCCGAATACTCCCATGATCCAGCAGGCTCTGACGACGCTGCCCGAAATGCTGCAGACGAGCGGGTATCGCACTGCCGGTGTTGGGAAGTACCACGTCGGTATGTCATTTGACAATGGGGAGGGGCAACCTGCCGCTGATTTTTACTTTCGTGATGTCGACTTCACAAAAGTTCTGCTCGATGGTCCGACACACCATGGTTTCGATGAGTATTTCGGTGTGCCGGGCAATACCGAAGACCCGCTCGACACTGAGCCGCGGATTCTAATTCGAAACGATCGTTTCACTTTCACCGATCGCTCTCGCATGAAGTTGATCGGCATGAAGAAACGTGAAGGGCGCATCCTCGCTGCGCCTGACTGGGACTTGGGAGACCTTGGACCTCTCTTTTTGCAAGAGGCTCAGGCATTCATCACTCGCCAGTCACAAAATGAAGATGAGCCGTTCTTCCTCTACTATGTGCCCTGTGCCAATCATCTTCAAACCAACCCGGATGGAGACTATGCCGTTCCTGATGAAATCGGAGGGACGCCCATCAAGGGGCAAAGCCGCTACTCCGACAACATCGCTGCGGGCGACCGGGAGGACATGGTTCTTGAGAATGACGTTGCCTTTGGCAAGCTTTTGGAGAGGCTCAAAACGACCGACGACCCTCGCTGGCCCGGTCATAAGTTGAATGAAAACACGCTCGTTATCTTCACCAGCGACAACGGCCCGAACATCGGCGACAACTACGGCCGCAATCAGGAAAGTGGCGGTCTGCGTGGCAAGAAGGCGAAGATATGGGAAGGTGGAATCCGAGTTCCCCTGATGGTTTCATGGCCCGCAGTTCTTGAGGGTGGAAAACTGAACCGCTCCATTGTGACGTTGACCGATCTCTATGCGACGCTCGCCCGTGTCGTTGGACATTCACTCACACCTGACGAAGCGCAGGATAGTTACGACGTCTTCGCGTACTGGAAGGGGACTGCTGAAGTGCCGGACACACGCCCACGCATCTTCTTCTGCCACCTGGGGCCACCCTACCTGAACGACGCCCTGGCAATCCGGCAAGGTTCGCATAAGCTGATCGTCGACGGAGGTCTCGCAATGCCCTGGGTTCCATCGGCGCAAGGCTCACGAGGTGCGGCTGTGCCAACGGTCCTTTATGACCTGACGAAGAATTTGTTCGAAGAAGGGGACGAATCGAGCGGCGAGGCTAGTGCCTTGGCCCAACAGCTCGCGGCTGCTCTTTTGGAAATTCACAACCGTGGTCACGCCAGGGAATTGAATCAGCCGGCGGGCCCACAACTGATCGCTTACCCAGGCTGGCATAACTTACGCAATGACGTCACTGGAGAAATCGGATTTGAATTTCAGCTTCGAGCTGGCAGCGGCGAAAAGGTGGTCACTCATCTTGGAATGTTTGCCGGCCACACCAAAGCGACTCCGGTTCGCGCCTCTCGCGCGGTCCCGACGGAGCATCAACGCGACCAGCCTTCCCGGCATTCGGGCCAGGACAAGAAACGCCAGATTGCCGCGGATCACGACCTGAGGCTTGTTCGCATCGAATCAGGCGAACTCATTGAGACCGCCCGATGTCAGGTAACGCCAAAGGACGCCGGCGAGCTACAGGATTCATTTCGCTACATTGATCTGGACAAACCGGTTCGCCTTCAGGAGAACGCCACCTACATGCTTCTGATGTCGACAGAGGTTGCCGATGGTGATCGTTTTCGCGACCCGGTCAGCTTCGACGGTCTTTCACCGCTAGTCCATCCGGACGTCGTTGTGCGTCGCAGCATGCTGGTTCGAAACAAGGATGTGACCAGCGCGATTGGGCTGCCAGCCTTCGAAGACCTGAGCAACTCCTTTTCGCGCTATCGAGTGCCCATCGGACCGACGCTCCTGTTCCAACAATGATAGCCAGATGTTTGGAAGCCAGAGCTGCCTTCGAAGGTCATTACCGCAAATCCCGGCAGCTGGCGGGTACCCTGGAAAGCAAATCAGCGTTGGTTCAGGTAGACGGGCTGCGTGAATGCGCCGTTGTCCGTATCGAGCCAACCGATGCCTCGTGGGCGTAACGAAACCCACAGGTTCTGCGGAAGTGAATCGCACCTGACCCATTTCCAAAATGACTCTGTAACCATGATTCTGTTTTTCTTCCCGTTCTCTCGTGCATCGACCCCTCAATCTGCCACAATTGATACATGATTTCCAGATTCCTCACGGTCATTGCGTTTCTACTCTTTCCCGCTTTCGCGACCGCACAGGTGGTTCCGGCTGAGGTTCCATCGGGAGATTCCCGACCGACCTTTCCTTCGGTGGACGAACTGCCGGAGGTCAGAGAATTGCCCAACCCCTTCGTCTTCCTCGACAGAACGGCAGTGAAGACCCGCAAGGACTGGGTGCGCCGGCGGGAGGAGATGAAGGCCATGCTGCTCCACTATCAGTTCGGGCACGCTCCTGAGCTCCCCGCGCCCGACAGGATCGACGCAGAAGTTCTTTCCGAGACCGATGCGTTCGACGGCCAGGCGGTGAAGCGGGCCGTGCGACTTCGTTTCGGTCCCGGCCAGGCGGTCTCGCTGTCGTTGGGAATTCACGTGCCGAAGTTGGGCAGGGAGCCCTTTCCTGTGATCGTTCACAACAGCCCTGGGACATTCGAGGTTGATGATGCGATCGTGGCGGATCTCGTGAGTCGCGGCTACATGCTCGTGAGCTACCAACGAACCGACCTCCACCCGGATTGGGGTAAGGATCCAGAGGCGAAGAAGCGGCGCGATCGCGGCGACGCGCGACGGGCTTATCCCGACCATGACTGGGGCTGCCTTCGAGTCTGGGCGTGGGGTGGCAGTGTGACCATCAACTGGCTGTCCACTCTGCCCGAGGTCGACATGACGAAGATCGTATGCACGGGCCATTCGCGGGGCGGTCAGACGGCAGCGATCATGGGAATGATGGACGAACGGGTCGCAGTCGTCGCTCCGAATGCGGGCGGGTCCATCACCACCGGGTGCCACCGAGTTGGAAATAGGAGTCGCCGCATCAAGGACAAGATGGCCAGCGGTAATGCGTACTGGTTCCATCCCAACCTGACTCTGTTCGGTGACCGGGAGACACGGCTGCCGTTCGATCTGCACTTCATTAAGGCGGCCGTTGCGCCGCGGGCATGGTTCAACGCGAACGGACTTGGCGACAAACTCAATGTTGAGGGCAGCATGGTCACCTGGCGCGCGGCCCGCGTTGTCTATGAGTGGCTCGGCGTGAAGGAGCGGTGTGCACAGTGGTATCGTGAAGGCGGTCATGACCAGGGCGCTCGGGATTGGAAGGCGCTCGCGGACTTCGCAGACTTTATCTTCTTCGACAAACCACTGCCGGATCCGAAAGCGTTTTACCAGGAGCCGTGGCCCGATATTCCACTGCATTACTCCTGGAAGGCTCCGAGTTAATGATCCGCAAATGAAGAACGGTGTCTATCCGACCGGCGGCGATGACGGATAACCAAACCATCCCCACCGTCAGTTTGAGGAGTTCTACACTCGGTTGAACTACAGGGGATGCGTGATCTACCCCGGCAAGGTGTCGAGCACCGATTGCTTCCGCATCGGTAACATCGGACATCTCTTCGAGAGCGACATCTCTGCTCTGCTCGCAGCGATCCGGCCGTCGCTCAGTGAAATGGTGATCCCAGGTCGCCCCTGACTGCGACCCTGCGACCAGCGTCCTCACGGCTTTCCACCCATGCTTCACCCCTGGAAATGACGTGTGGTGATTTCACTGGCTCCCCGTTTCACGTCCAATGCAGGGAGAAGCAGGTTGCACATGTCAGCGACTGTGACGGCAGCCGACACCGTTGCTGCGCTGATCCCGAGCAGCCTGAACGTCATCAATTTCGTCGAGATAGCTTTGCAAGGCTTCTTCGTGATCTTCCCACTTCCCGAATTACCACCGCTTCCCTTTGATTTTCTTTGCCAATCCCAATTTGGGTGTGCAAAAAGGCGGAATTCTTTGTACGGTTTCGCGGGCTTGCGTGTCGAAGATGTCGCAGGCATTCAGTGTTCTCCGGGTGTCGTGACTAAATGCGCGCCACCGCATAGTGTAAGGACACTGGGTTTATTCACGAGCGCCCGTAGCTCAGCTGGATAGAGCAGCGGACTTCTAAGGCGACGTAGATTCGACGAAACCCCATAAAACACTGGGTTTGCTCTCCATCGAATTGTTCAGAAAACGCCGATTTGAGTGCCTTGCAGGTGTCGCGACACCCGGTCCTTCGCCCTAAAGACGAACACCAGACAGCGTGCCGTCGTCCACGTAAATGGATGCACCGCAGCGACCTTTCCGGCCCAACACCACCACCGCCCAGCCCGCACGCAGCACCACCATCCCGGCAATCGCAACCGAAAGCGTCACACGTGTTCGGCTCATTCAAGAACGCACGAAGGCGGGATTGGAGGCGGCGCGAGCACGGGGCCGCAACGGTGGACGCCCGAAGGTCGCTGCCAACGAGGCGAAAGTCGTGCTGGCCAAGAAGCTCCATGCTGACAAGAGCCTCGAAATCGATGATATCTGCAAGACGCTGCGGATTTCGCGATCAACTTTCTACAGGTACGTACGGCTTGAATGAGTATCGAATTTCGGTCGTATTCCTGAACGAGCGTTCAAACGTATGAGTTTTCGGGAAGGGCTGGCCACAAATCAACGCGACAAGCTGTTGTGAACTCAAGGCGGGGCAACCAGAAACGGTTAGAACGTTTTGCTTCGGAGGTCAGATGTCGGGCTGCTGACTTTGTGTCGCCCATTGCTCAAGTGTGAGCGATGGCAGGCCCTCATCTCGCGTCGACGGTCCCAGCCTATATAAAGGAGACTCCATCCAAAGTGGCCGCCGCGATACGCACGACCTGAGCCATCATTCGTCTCGATGACCACTGGGTTGTCAATCGTCCCTGTTCACCGATTGTTACAATCACACATCAGGTCCTGGAAGTTTCCCCGGCAGCCCGGACCATGTATCCTGACGACTGTTCGATGTGGTCCGCCTGATTCAGAGATAAGTTCGGCAGGCATTGTGATGAATCCAGAGGTCTCGATCATGAATTCGTGGAAACGATGGCTGTGCCGGACGTTTACTCTGACAGTGTTTTTGATGTCACCAGTCTGTTCAGCAAATGACTGGCCGATGTGGCGACACGATGCTGGACGGACTGGCGTGACCGAAGGAAATCTACCGGCGAAGCTGAAACTGAGATGGAGTCGAAAACTGCCGACAACGACTCCGGCATTCCACAGTCCGCGGTTGCAGTTTGATGCTGGCTATGAACCCGTTGTTGCAGACGGTCGACTGCTGATTGCTTCGTCCCGCAACGATTCCGTATCGGCCTATGACGCGTCCACAGGGAAAGAACTCTGGATTTATCACACGAATGGGCCAGTTCGGTTTGCTCCCGCCGTGTGGAACGACTCCGTCTGCTTCGGCTCAGACGATGGCTTTCTTTATTGTGTGGAAATATCGACCGGCAAGCTGCGCTGGAAGCAACAGGCAACACCGAATGATCGTCGCCTGTTGGGCAACCGGCGGTTGATTTCCGTCTGGCCCGTTCGAGGTGGCCCGGTCGTTGCAGAGGGGCAGGTCTACTTCGCCGCCGGTGTCTGGCCGATGGAAGGTGTGTTTGTCCTGGCGATGGACATCGAGACGGGAGAAGTTGTCTGGCGAAATGAGCGACTTGGTTATCTTTTCGGTCAGCAGCCACACGAAACTCAAGCCATCGGCGGGCTGGCTCCACAGGGATACCTGATCGTTACCAAAGACGAAGTCATCGTTCCGTGCTCGACGGCATATCCCGCTCGGTTAGACCGAAAGACCGGCGAGCTGATCGACTTCAAGCTGCCGGCTCCCGGTCACTTGCCGGGGGGCTGGTTTGCAGCGTTGGATCCGAAAACGGCGAAGGCGATTCGACGAGGAAAGCTGACCTTCGACGACGTCGTGAATCAACAGCTGCACGAAGGTGGGATTCGCAAGGGCGAGGGAAAAACCGGAATCAGCCGAACGATCCACGTTGCTGGTCGAGCGATCAACTTCGACAAGGCAGTCGCCGAACTCGGCATCAAAGGCGTCGAGGGACAGGTTCACTCGATGATTGTTGCTGACGCAAAGCCGACGTCCGTCGAATTGTTACGAGCTAACGCTCAATCGCCTGAACGGAGCGGTGGCTCCGACGAATCGCCAGACGATTCTCAGCACGCTGGCATGGCGTTGTTCGTGACGACGCGGGACGGGAAGCTGTTCTGTTTCGCTGAGCCGATTGATGACCGGGAAACGCCAACGGAATGTGCAACGCCGGTAACAGACCTTGTTACAACACAACAGGCAACGAAGCTGGCGGCAGATTTGGTTCGGGAGTCGTCTGATTCTCACGGTGTGGCGATTGTCCTGGGGCTGCGGGACGGAGCTGTGGTGAAAGCCCTGCTTCAGGCTTCGGCGTATCACGTGATCGCGATCGACGATAATGTCGAGCGAATTGCAAAGCTGCGTAGGGAGGTGCAGTCCGCTGGTCTGTATGGAACCCGTGCGGCGGTCATCGAAAGCGATCCCGAGAAAGTCTCGTTACCTCCGTTTCTGGCAACCCTGATCACAACGGAGCTGTCAGATGCTCTTCAAAACGTCTCAAGCAATCTGCTGCAGACGCTGAGGCCGTTTGGCGGAGTCGCAGCGCTGAGGACCAAGCCTGGAAGTGGCCTGGCGTCGAAGGAAAGTTTAATCGCTCAGGATCCCGGGAGATTCCTTGCAACAGAGTTCAACGGTCGGGCTTTGATACGTCGAATCGGAGCCTTGCCGGGAACAGCAGATTACAAGGGCGGTTACGCTTCCTGCGAAGACACATTGGTTCGATTTCCTTTGGGAGTGCTGTGGTTCGACGACACGCTTTCTCACTTCAAAAGATCACCCCAACCGGTGTTCACAAACGGCGTCATGATCTCCCGGCCAAAGGACTGGCACGCGCCGCGAATCAAGGGAGACTGGTCGATTGACTACCCACTCATGCGACCTGTCTTTTCGGACATTTACACTGGGCGAATCTTTGACGAATCGGAGCAGGTGGCTCTGCGAAAGTCATTGCCCGCTCCGGACTTGAAGACTCCCCGGAAGAGCTACTACCACGCGCCACACCAGACGGATGCTCTGCTTCCGAATCCACCTGATCCGGCGCTTGCCGGGGAACGCGTTAATCCGATGACCGGACGAAAAGAGCCACGAGTTATTCCCAAGACATACGGGTGCGATGGCGGAGTGGACTATGGAATGTTCTATACACTCCGCGCCGGCACTGCCGCGTTCTACGACAAGACCCTGGAGAGCGGGACGGTCTTCATCAGTGGCCCGCGCAGCGGCTGTACCAACAGTATCATCCCGTCAGGTGGCCTGCTGAATGTGCCATACTTTTATGAAGGCTGTACGTGCAGCTACCCCCTTCCGACGGCTCTCTCCATGGTGGCCATGCCGGAAACGCATGAGCAGTGGTCGTCGTGGGGTGATGCGCCAGTTGAGCCAGCATCGATTGTACGAATCGGCCTGAACTTTGGAGCACCGGGCGATCGTAAGACTCGCGATGGCACGCTTTGGCTGGACTATCCCTCCGTTGGCGGGCCGTCACCACAAATCAAAGTGGTGACGAAGCCGGCAAACCCCACTTTCCATTACCGGCACAGCAATTGGATCAAAGGTGGCGAAAGCTGGCCCTGGATTGCGGCTTCGGCTGTTGAGGGGCTTGAAGAGCTGACTCTGCACGACCTGAAGCCAGGCCGTTACACCGTGCGGCTGCACTTTACAGAATTGGATGAGGAATCATCGAATGCTCGTATTCAAACGGTCTCTCTGCAGGACAAGCCAGTTCTGAGCGATTTCGACATTCGCGCCGAGGCCAGGGGATCAATGATCGGAGTTGTTAAGGAGATTTCCGATGTCATTGTCGACGGCACGATAAAAATCACTCTTCACTCAACTGACAAGAGTCAAGCGTCGCTGACCAGCGGCATTGAGATCATCCGTATCCCTTAAGTGGCATGCCAGTCCATCAACTCAAGGACATTGTTCTTCAAGTTGAATACGCTGGCGTTTTTCTGGTCACACTGAGCCGTGCTGAACACCACAACATTTGGGACTTTTCCGCGCGAGTACTCGCCACTCACTCTGCGAGTTGGCATCAATCGCATTGAGACGTCTGAAATGCCTACCGGAATTGCTGGGTGACTGGTCAGTTCGGCTTGAAACGGAGTTCGTCGACTGAGTTTGCAACAGGTCAGGCTACGGTCGTTCATTTGCAAGTCGATATCTGCTCAGCAACTGGCGTTCGCTGACAAAGAACAGACTTGGCAATTTCGTTCTCGGTTTGTCTTCAGTCTCAGCTCCCGAGCTTCCAATTTGGCTGCGTCCAGCTTCTTCGGAATGTTGTCGCCTGTTCCGAAGTACGTTTCATCGCGAGCCTGGCCCTTGATTTCCGCCGTGCTGAACACCACAACCTTCGGGACTTTTGGGCGCGAGTGCTCGCCACTTGGGCTGTGAGTTGCCATGCCGCCAACCAGCATCCCGCACGAGCGTGGTGAAAGGATCAGCGGGAGCGTTTTGTCTGTTCGAGGCAAGGCCAGGGAAAGCTAAGCGAGCAGGATGTGCCAGGGTTGGAGCAGGAAGGGCATATTCGGCGCCGAACATCGTCAGTTTCCGATGCCGACGGATGAAATCAAGCGGTTGAGATGCGAGACTCTGGCGGGCCTTAAATCGTGTGATTTAAAGCGTTTTGAGTCCGGCACAGCTTTTTGACCCTACGGGGTGCAGCGCGAGAGCAGAAAGAGCAGTGGCTGGAAGATGCGTCCCATCGTGTTAAAATCCCTGCGAATTCAGCGTTATTCTGCGGTTGTTCAAAACTATTGATACACCGCTGGGACGCCGTCCGCAGCCGGTAGACGGGCTCCTGAAGGGCCATCCCGGCGCTCTGCCCACTGCTGGGCCGCAGAGTTTGCGCAGATCCCCACCCGGGTCGATGGCGCGGTGAAAGAGGCTGCTGGTGCGAACTTTCCTGAAGTTCGAATCTACATAAGTCGTGAATGCTTAGGTTATTATGGAATTCGAGTGCGAACTTGCAGACTTTTCGGTCAATCTCTATTTCTCCAGATTAGATGAGTAATTGTCTCAGATATTTTTTATGGTCAAAAGTTTGAAAGTTCGCACTGGATAGACATAGGTTATTTAGCATCAATACTTTACAGCTGTGCGAACTTGTGAAAAGTTTGCACTGAGTTCGCACTCCCTCATCAGCTTCTTCCTTCCACGAACAGGGCCACAGCCAGATGGCTTAGAACATTACCTAAGGGAAGCAAATTGAGTCAGAGTTCGGTACTGCTGAAATATCCGATTGACCGAAATTCGATGTTTCAAAAGATCCCCTGAGTAGTAACGTAGTTCGGGGATGGATAAGACTCACACAATGACACGATTTGCGTATTTGACCTTTGCGAGTCTTTTTGTGTTCAGTTGCTTCGCTGGCTTCTCTGCGAACAGGCCCAAGGTCATGCTGATCATGGTAAATGATCAGGGATATGGCGACATGTCGCGCCACGGCGATCCCAAAGGCCGCTGGACGCGTCATCTGCTGAAGAACAACTGGCGCGGTGCCAACCAGGTGATCATTGCCGATCTCAACGGCGAACAACGTCCCGACATTGTGGCCTGTGCCGAGCATGGCAGCGTTACGAATCATGAGCAGCAACTGAAAATTTTCTGGAAGACATCCGCGACCGCAGCCCGGACCGGATGACCGCTTCCCATGATGAGCCTGAAATCCATTCATGAACGAAGTGACTCACATTCTGAAAGCTGTGGAGCAGGGAGATCCTGATGCGGCAGAGGGGTTACTTCCGCTGGTGTATGAAGAACTGCGTCAACTGGCATCACAGCGTCTGACAAATGAACCGGCGGGGCAGACACTGCAGGCAACAGCGCTGGTCCATGAAGCCTATCTGAGGCTGGTGGATGTGGAAGACCCGCAGCAATGGAATTCTCGCGGTCATTTCTTTGCAGCAGCAGCCGAGGCCATGCGACGGATCCTGGTTGAGAACGCACGCCGGAAACGCAGCGTCAAGCATGGCGGACAGTTCGTCCGTCAGGAACTGCAGGAAGATGCTGTTGCTGCATCTTCGAACAGACACGATCTGCTGGCTGTGCATGAGACGCTGGATCGTCTGGAGAACGTCGATGCACAGGCGGCGAACCTGGTCAAGCTGCGCTATTTTGCCGGATTGACGGTCTCTGAGTCTGCGAACGCGCTGGGGCTGTCGACAAGGACCGCCGAACGGTTGTGGACCTGGTCTAAGGCGTGGATTTACAATGAGATACAAAAAAAACAGCCAGGTGAGACAGATTCAATCTGAGGCCGTTGTCATTTTTCTGGCGGGTTTGACCGATAGAATTCGCACTGTGACTTGAAGGCCCGCCGGACAGCACACCTCCGAGATTGGAAACCCTGTTGTCAGCGCTGCTGTCAGTGTCCGGACCGGGTGAATTCTGATTTGCGGAGACGATCATGCAGGAACGAGAGCTATTTCACGCGGCACTGGAACATCAGGATCCACACCTGCGCGCAGCCTTTCTGGAAGAAGCTTGCGGTCAGGACGCGGGACTGCGGACACGTGTCGAGGAACTGCTGGCCGCTCACGCGGATGCAGGAAGCTTCCTGGAGAAAACGGCGGCAGAACTGGCTGCACGGAGTGCGGTAACCGAGGTCAGACAGACTTCGGCCGGGACCGACGACACCATCGACTGGCTGGAACTGCTGGGACCGTCCGACCATCCGGATGCACTGGGGACCTATGGCTCATACCACATCATGGAACTGATCGGTCGCGGCGGGTTTGGTGTCGTGCTGCGTGCGCATGACCCGAAACTGGAGCGGCCGGTGGCTGTCAAACTGCTGGCCCCTGACGTCGCGGCCAGCCCGACATCGGTACGCCGCTTTCTCCGCGAAGCACGAGCCGCTGCCGCAATCAGTCACGACCACGTGGTGACGATCCATGCCATCGACGAAGACACCAGTCCGCCGATGATTGTGATGGAATATGTCGCGGGACAGTCTCTGCAGCAGAAGATTGATCGCGTCGGAGTCCTGGACATCCTGTCGATTCTGCGAATCGGACTGCAGACTGCCGGTGCTCTGTCCGCCGCGCACCGGCAGGGGCTGGTGCATCGCGATATCAAGCCCGCCAATATTCTGCTGGAAAACAGCATTGAGCGCGTCAAGCTCACGGATTTCGGCCTGGCCCGTGCCATCGATGACACAGGCCTTACACAGACCGGCCAGATTACGGGAACCCCGCAGTACATGTCGCCCGAACAGGCGCAGGGGCACGCGGTCGATTTCCGGACGGATTTATTCAGTCTGGGGTGTGTTCTGTATGCGGCATGTACGGGCCGGGCGGCGTTCCGTGGAGATTCGGCGGTCTCCGTTCTGCACCAGGTCGTACACCAGACGCCACGTCTCGTTCAGGAACTCAATGCAGACATTCCCGACTGGCTGTGTGAGATCATCGCAAAACTGATGGAAAAGGATCCCGGCCGACGTTTCCAGTCGGCAGCAGAACTGCAGGAGCTGCTCACCGGTCATCTGACGCATCTGCAGCAGCCGGACAGGGCACCGCAACCCGGTCCGCTGCAACAACCCGGGACGCTGCAGCCTGAGGCGGGTCGCGAAGAGTCCGATCCGAGCCTTTCGCATGGCCGATTGGCCCTGGAAAGACTGCTGTCATACTGGATGACACCGAAGCCGCCGGGATACGTCCGATTGGTCAGTATTCCGATGCTGGTGCTGCTGGGAGTCTGGATGATCGCACTCGGATACGTTATGGCGTATGAGAGTGAAACCGTGCGGGCGGTTGTGCTCCTTGCAGGCAATGTGGGCCTGCCCCTGGTGTTTGTGATTCTCAGCGTGTTGTGGTCGGGTTCTCAGGCCAGACGGAAATCGGCAACGGCACAACAGTCCGAACAGCGGGAGCTTCAGCCTGAGGCGGGCAGTGAAGAGCCTGATCCGAGCCTTCCGGATGGTCGATCGGCCCTGGAAACACTGCTGTCATTCTGGATGAAACCGCAGCCGGGATTCGGCAGATTCGTCGGTATCCCGTGCCTGGTTCTGCTGGGCGTCTGGATGACCGTTTTTCTGGGCGCGGTCGTGGCCGATACGGACGAGGCCATTCAGGTGCTTCTCTTTTTCGTGGGTGTCACGGGCCTGCCTCTGGCGTTTACGATCCTGACACTCTTCTGGTCGAGGTCTCCGGCAAGGCTCGGACCAGAGACGGTGCCACCCGTTCCCACGGCGACAGATGTTTCCTTCACCGTGATGGAAAGAGTCCTGTCGTGGGGGATGACTCCGCAACCGGGATTCGTCCGCCGTGTCAGCCTGCCCTGCCTGATTCTGCTGGGAGTTCTGCTGGGTGTGTGTGTGGTGTCGGCAGGTCGCGACACCACGCAGGGGAGATTTCCGGTGGAACTGCTGGCGACGGGCGCGCTGGGCCTGGCCATTCTGTTCCTGGTGCTGACTGCGCTGTGGGCAAAGTCACGTGCACGGCCGGGACTTCCCCTGCCCGTGCTGGCATTGACAGTCATGGGAATGATGGTGTGCCTGCCACTGAGCTATGTCAGCTACCGGACATTACAGGGGCCGCCACACGGTGCGGAAAACGAATCCGGGCCACTTGATTCCGGACGGGAGGAACCGGCATTCGATTCCGGCTTGACCGTTGAGCCCCCGAAGTATCAGTGGTTTTCACGATCACCATCCGTGACAACCGTGGAAAGCCAGGTTCTGCGGACGGGATTTTCACGGCTGTACATCGACTACCTGGTCAGCACAGGACGGGATGTCTCAGGAGAGGCGGACTACCAGGCACAGTTGTCGCAGATGATCGATCGGTTGCGATTCATTTCACCACAGTTCCTGCGTGTGTCGCCGGAGCAGGAGACCGTCTTTGCGACTCAGGGCCTGAACGTACTGATTGACTTCAACAGGCTTCCTGAGGAAGGGATCACTTACATGCTGGCAACACTCGGTGAAGTTCGCTCCAGGTTCCTGCCGCTGACGTCATTTGCCGTTACGAATTTCAGTTCCGGGCGACGCACTCTTCTGGAATCGCATATTGTCGCCCAGTTACTGGCTGTAGAAATTGAACGGTCCGGGTTTACCACTGGTCCCGGACCGGCCCCGAATGACAATCCAGGCACTCAGGCGGGAGAAGAGTTGAGCCTCAGTCCGGTTCTCCGCAACGGGTATACGCAGATGGTCGAGGACTTCCTGACAGAAAACGGCAGGGACGGGTCGCCGCAGAAAGCGAACGTGTCTGAAATCAGACTGCTGCAGATGATTGCGCAGTCACGTACTGTGTCTCCTGCATTCCTGAAGACTTCTCCACAGCAGGAGCAACGCTTCGAACGGGGAGAATTCGATGAAGTGTCGACTCTGCAGAATATTCAGAAGAACCTGCAGATGCTCACAGATTTTGATTTAAAACTGCAGCCGATGACGGCACATGCGGTCCAGCAGTTCCGGGCGGATGAATACCGGGGAGTACAACTGGAAGTCACAAAACAGCTCCTCGAGATCGAAGTTGCGAGGCTGATTCGGAATCTGCAGTAAATCGATCCCCCTGCCTCACTGCACAGCCCGGCACGCGTTGCCCGGGGTTTCCGGACGAACGACTTCCACCTGGGCTCTGATCGCTCCAGTGCGATTTTCCGACCGCAAGACGCTACGTTTTCTAACCGGTGGCTACATGTAGAGATGCTGAAACAGCCGCGAGGTTCCGAACTGGCAGCAGAGGCAAACAACTGAAACTGGCATCTAGCAGATAACGGTTTCCGTCCGTCGAGAACTTACGATTTATCCCCTTAACAACTTTACCCCTGCCGGCCGCAGGCCGGCCGATGTTTTCTCAGGTGTGATCGTCGCGTGTCCCCGTGACCGTCAGTACCTTGTGCCGGCGGCCGGATCGGCCAGGAGTAAAATCAGCCAGGTCCTCCGGTACGCCGATCACAAAGACACTGGCGCTCACTTGCGACGCGCTTGCTTCCAGGAAATTTCTACCTTTAGTTTACCAAAGGGATGGGCGGTTTTTGTTGATGCGGGGTTTGTAATCACCAGTGATGCTTCGGCACGATCCTTGCCAATGAATCGGTGCTTTCCCATTCTCCTGTTTTCATCGAGATCCCTGCCGCGCCAGTACATCGTTTGAGTCCTTTCGGTCCAGACATTCGGATTTCAAACTTCGAAACCATCGCTCCATGTACGCGTTCAGGTTGGGGCTCTTCCGCGGAAGCAGGACGACTTCAGTGTCCGTGTTCTGATCGATGAAATCCCGCATGGCGATGAAGCTCGTATCGCGATCCACAATGAGATGCCTGGCATCTTTCAGGAATCCGTCTTCACAGTCGGTCAGATTGCGGCAGACCTGTTTCATCCACGTGGCATTCGGACTCGGCGTGATCCCGGCAATGTGGACGCGACGGGTTTTCAGATGCATCACAGCGAGAACGTAGAACGTCACCAGTCCATTCCGCGTCCA
>JAAERP010000099.1 GCA_024230215.1 Fuerstiella sp.
GACGATCTCAACGCCCCACTCGCCGTTGCGATAAACAGCAGCAGCAGCAAAGACCAAATGCCCCCACCATGAAAAGCCGCACGACACTGGCGACGGTGCGATTGGGCACAGCAACGCACTGATCGCAGCGTCGAAATTCCTGCTTTCAATTTCTTCAAAGGTGACGATCGAGTGCTTTGACGCTGACGCCTTGACCGCGTCGCCCTGGGTCTTAGACCGACTGATGACGCCTTCGGGGTAATGCTCAACTGTTGGCAAACCGTACTCGTTGATAAATCGAACCGCGTTAATGCCCCATGAGCCCTTATTGCGGAACTTCATTCCCAACGCTGCTGGGTAGGTGTGCGACAGATGCGGCACAGGGTCAACGCCCTGCATTGCGTAGGCAACCTGCACCGCACCAGTCACTCCCGCACACCAGCAAAAGTTTGTGTTTCGCTGGTTCAGCACCGTGCAACCAGCAGACAAAAAGTGATCCAACGGCGAGGTGCGATGCTGTTTCTGCAGTTCAAGCAATTCACGCCAGTCCGATCGCGGGTAAATTCGCCCGCTGTATTCTGGAACGACAGATGCAAACGGTTCGGCGTCAAAGTCGCGGTCGATGTAGCCTCGCTTGTACTCGCTCAATTTGCACCTACCAATCGCCTAAACTCGCTGATGCTGGCAGGCAGTTCGTACCGCGTGCGGTTGCCGTTAGCGTCGATCGTTGCCAGGCACGGTGCCTCGTCGCTGTAGAAGCTAAGCAGTTGCCGCACCCACTCGTCTGCATTTGATAGGTCGCCGGCATCAGCCCACAATGCTCGAAACGGTATGTTTCTCTGGTCGCATATTTCGTCAATCACTGCACTGTTTGCGACTTGTGCCTGGTCAACTGTCATGTCCTGCGACTTAATGACCAACACGCCAGCAACTTTGCCGGCTGGCTGATCGCGTTCTTTGTCGGGCGTGAACTTTTCCCAGTAGCCACTTTGCCAGATCACAAACGCAAGCAGACCCGCAAGCACGATGGCTGGCAGGTTTGTCGTTGGCTTTTGTGGCGATGCGGAAACGTCGATCACTTTTTGCCCTCGACTTTGTCAGCGAGAGCGTTGATCCGATCGTCTAGGCTTGTCAGCACTTCGTTGAGTTTGGCAGCGTCAATAACGCTTTCGACTTTGTCCGCTGCATCACTTGCACGCGGAAACATTCCCCGCAGGTAGTC
>JAAERP010000100.1 GCA_024230215.1 Fuerstiella sp.
GTAAAGCTGCCCGGCGTGAACGTTTCCGTGGTGCTGATGCGGACGTTGGTCTTGCTTGCGCGTGTGATGTTCTCGGTCAGCGTAATGGGACGAGCCGTGTTATCGCCAAAGACCAGCGTACCCGCCGTGACCTTATCAAGCTCGCCATCGGTCAATTCCAGGGAAGTCACATTCCGCAGAAGTTCGACCTCGCCAATCTGCAGAGTCGTTTCACTGGACCCGGACCGCATGGCCGGAAAGGTTAGACGATACGTCGCATAAGGAACGCTGTTGCCGAGCGGGATCGTCACCGCCGCGTTGCGAGCATCGGGCAGCGACAGCGTCCCCTCCTTGATCAGCTTGTACGCGCCACCCTGCGTCTTTCCTTCCAGCTTGTAGCTGCCCGGATCCCGATCCTTCAGGTCGGCAGCGGTCGTCAACTTCAGATCGCTCACCACGGCCGCCCCGCCGGCCAGGGTCACTTCCAAGCCCTTGCCAGCGCCATCGCGGAGCGCGTACTTGGTGTCCGTCTGGTTGTCGATCGCTTTGGCCGCATCAAATTGCGGACCGGCATCATCCGCGTTGGCAGGATATTTTGAAATCGTATCGCCGGGCTTTGTCACATCGCCAGTGGCCACAGGGCCAAGGCTGATGCCATAACCGGCGGTTAGCGGTTTCATGACGACGGTATTGTCGCCGGCCGTAATCGCGCCGCTGCCAAAGAAATTGATCGAATCGGTCGCGATTTCGACCCGGCCGCCGCTGCCAGTGTGGGAAATCGTACTGACCAGGACGATCCCGGTACTGGCCTTGTTGCCGGCGGCGCCCTGGACGGTCAACGCCCCGCTGCTGGAAGTGATCTTTGCGCCGCCCGAAATCTCGACACCGTGGTTATCCGCGCCCGTGCCCGAACCGCCCTGTCCCTTGACCAGGATCCTCCCGCTACCACCAGCGGTGATTGTACTGTTGTTGTCGATTAAAAAGACGCCTCGGCCTCGACTCGAGCTGCCCGAGCCTCCACCAACGCCGGTGACGTTGACATTGCCGCCGCTTGACGTGATGGTTCCACCGGAGCGAGCCATAACACCGAAGTTGTCGTCTCCAGTATCGCCTCCCGTCCCCATGACCGTGACGACGCCGCTGCCGCCAGCGGAAATCTGTGAGTTCCCGATGACGATGATGCCAAAACTGGCGGATGCAAGTGCGGCTCCCCGGCCAGTGACGTCAACGTTTGCCCCGACTGAAGTGATGGTTGAATTCACCACCCCCACACCGTGCAGCGTACTACTGGTTCCGGTGCCGCCATCGCCGTTGATCGTGAGCGTGCCGGTCGTTCCCCCGGAAACGCGTCCGCTCTCTACCTTGACTCCCATCTTGGCCGCGTTCGACGCGCTGCCGGCACGTCCAGTCAGCGTGACGGCGCCCGTTCCCGTTGCCTCGACAGTACCAGATACGACAATCCCGGTGAAATCGCTCGCTGTGCTCGTCGCCTGCTGGTTCGCGCTAAGCCTGAGAGCACCGTTGGCTGTACTGACGCGACCGTTCACGACGATGTTACGACTGGTGCCGGCTGACAGCGCGGCCGAGCCTGTAAACGAGCTGGTCCCGTCGAAGGTGATGGTTCCAGCCGCAGCGTCGTCGAGCTGAATGTTAAATGTGTCGGCATAGGTGCTGGCGCTCGTGGAAGAACTGCTGACACCAAGCAGTTCGACCTCACCGATCTGCATCGTGGACTGCGCCGATGACCGCAGTGCCGGAAAGGTCAAACGATACGTGGTATGGCTGTTAGTATTGTTGAACTGAATCGTGCTGGAGCTGTCTCTTGCGGTAGGCAGCGAAAGCTGACCTTCTGAGATCAACGCGTACGAACCGCTCCCCGTCTTGCCTTCCAATTTGTAGCTGGCCGGATCTCGCTCGGGTAGGTCAGTCGCCGTGGTCAGTTTCAACTCGCTAACGATCGAGGCTCCGCTTGTGGGCGTGATCTCCAGCCCGCTACCTGCTCCACCGCGATTCGCATACTTGGTATTGACTTGCCCATCCAATGCCTTGGCAACGACGAAGTCAGGACCAGCTTCAGCACCGCCGACTGGGGCACTCGTGTCGCCGGAAGATGTAATGGTCGTCTTACTGCTTGAGCCAGTGCTTTGGGCAAACGTAACGCTGGTCCCAAGTGCGGAATCGGTGACGCTGACGATGTTGAACTGTGATCGTCCGGCCGGCGTGACCGTGAGTACAGCCGTTCCCTGGCCGGTCACATTTGCAGTGTCTGTTCCCTGCCACGTGTCTCCGCTCAGGAGCGTGAACACGTACTCGTTGCTGGCGCTGCTCTGCACACGGACGTGCGAGTTTGCAGCGTCCAGATCCAGATCCAGCTGCTGCCCAGCTTCGCTGAAGGCCGCCAGCATCAGGCGATCTTCCAGCAGTTCCATGGCCGGTGCGTGGTGTTCGACTCGACGCAGACGTTGCCGACGCTGTTGCAGTCTACGTTGCCGGGCCTTGTGTTTTAGAGACTGAAAGAACTGTGAAATGGATCGGGACGACGAATCAGGACAATCTGGCATCGGATGGGAGCTCCACAAATGCTGAACAACAACGAATCGAACGAACGGAAGGCACTCGAAGGAGGGCATAAAGCCAACTCCCTGACGCAAAAAGCGTCTGGGGCGTGACCTGGCTCGGGGGAAACGACAGAACGCGGATTTTCAGTCTAATGACGCGGCATTACCTGGAACAAGTACATGTGGACCCACATGTCTTAATCTGTGAAGGCTGTTCTTCTTTTGTGAAAACCGCAGCCTTCCTGTCCTCGCAGGGGATGTTCAACACGATATCCGACAGGCTTTCTGTGGCTCAGAGGTGGCCCAGCCACGTCGGTAGTTCCGCAAAACGGCGCAGCACGGCGTGAGACGACACGTACTCAGCCGCCAATGAAGTAATGGCCGTCCGCAGAAAGACGAGGACACCAGATGGGGCGGTTTTGGCAGGAATTGAGAAGAAACGTCGGTTGGGCGGTGCGGAAAGGGTCGGGAGTCTTTTTTTCCGATGAAGTCCCGCCTGTTGCTATCGTCGGTAGTTCGAAAAAGACTCCCGACCCTCTGGCGGATGCCATTGCCGGAGCGGCGTCGCTGCGGCTCCTGGGTACCGGCCTAACTGGACTGGGAACGCGGGGCGGTGCCCTCGCGGTTAAACGATCTGCCAAACGCTTGTGATTCGTCTAACCGCGTGCCCAGCGGGCCGCGTTCTGCTGATGCGATCCAAAGCAGGCTGGTGACCGAGCGGTGCGGAAAGGGTCGGGAGTCCTTTTTCTCCGATGAAGTCCCGCCTGTTGCTATCGTCGGTAGTTCGAAAAAGACTCCCGACCCTCTGGCGGATGCCATTGCCGGAGCGGCGTCGCTGTGGCTCCTGGATGGCGGCCTACCTGGACGGGGAACGCGGGGCGGTGCCCAGCGGTTAAACGAACGGCCAATACAGTTGTGATTCGTTTAACCGCGTGCCCAGCGGGCCGCGTTCTGCTGATGCGATCCAAAACAGGCTCGTGACCGAGCGGTGCGGAAAGGGTCGGGAGTCTTTTTCCGATGAAGTCCCGCCTGTTGCTATCGTCGGTAGTTCGAAAAAGACCCCCCGACCCTCCGGTGGATGCCATTGCCAGAACTGCGTCGCTGTGGCTCCTGGGTACCTACTCGCGGACTCAATTGCCAAATTGCCGTGGACGTTTAACAATGCGGGATGGCTGTTCGTCGAGAATCGCGGCTCGACACGCCGGACCGTATCATCGGTTGCCGCAGTTCAAAATTAACAGTTGCGTCAGGATTGGACAGCCACGCGGCCTGCAGAAAGATGAGCCGAAATCGCCATGAAAAAAGTAGCAGTCTTCGTCGACGTACAGAACGTCTTCTACACCGTGAAAGAAAGTTTTGGATGCCACTTTAACTATACGGCGTTCTGGGACGAAGTCACGAAAGGACGAGAGGTTGTTCAGGCGTTTGCTTACGCGATTGATCGTCGCGACCCGAAGCAGATGGGATTCCAGCAAATCCTCAGGGACATCGGCTTTGAAGTAAAGCTCAAGCCTTTCATTCAGCGACGTGATGGCTCCGCAAAAGGTGACTGGGATGTCGGTATCACTCTGGACATGATTGAACTCGCCCCTGACATCGACGTGGCCGTTCTGGCGTCCGGCGATGGTGATTTTGATCTCGTCGTCAGCAAGCTGGTCGACAAGTACAATGTGGACGTCGAAGTCTACGGCGCCAGAAAACTCACAGCGGCAAGTTTGGTCCAGGCGGCAACACGGTTCGTGCCAATCGAGGGGCGTCTGTTGCTGTCAAAGTAGTACCGAATTCAGATGGGCATGGTGTGCGTTGAAGGGCGTTGTCACTGACCTTGGCACCGTATCGTGGATGTTGTTTTGGATTGTGATAGAGTCCTGGTCGCAGATGTCGTGCAGCCGTTGCCCGGAATTCTGTGAATTTCTTTCTCCGTATGGATTTCTTCGGAAACCCTTTCCATGTGTCAACGCAAATCGCTTTCATCTGAATGTCCGGGGCTAACAGGGGCCGGTCTCACGCTGGTTGCAGGATTGGTGATGATCGGTGCGATCTTCCTGTTCAGCCATGGTCAAGCCGCAGCCGATGTCCGGGTGCCGCGGCTGTTCAGCGACGGAATGGTCCTTCAGCAGCAGACCGCCAATGCGGTCTGGGGATTTGCGTCACCCGGTGAACAAGTGACAGTGAAGGCCAGCTGGGGAGCTGAAGCCAACACGTTGGCCGACGCCAGCGGGGATTGGCGTGTTATGTTAAAGACGCCTTCGCACGGCACGGGACATTCTCTGGCGGTCAGCGGCCGGAACATTATCAAAATACAGGATGTTGCTATCGGAGAGGTCTGGTTGTGTGCCGGGCAGTCGAACATGGGCTGGAAGCTGGGCAGCACGTTTGGCGGTGAAGAAGAAGCTGCCGCAGCAATCGCACCGAACTTTCGTATCTTTGTGTCCCAGCGAGAGCATTGGCACGAACCACTCAGAGAATCTCGGGACAGGCTGGCGAAATGGTCGCCCTGTAATCCCGAATCGGCGGCAGCGACGTCTGCCGTGTCGTATTACTTTGGGCGGACGCTGCAACGGGCTCTGGGAGTGCCAGTGGGCATCATCGTTCAGGCTTACGCTGGAACTCCGATCGAAGGCTGGATGCCGACGGAAATCCAGAAGGACGACCCGAGAATGATGGCTGCGATCCAGGACATGCAGAAACGATCACGACGTTACCCGGTCAAGGACGCTCTGGAGACCTTTCAGAAGGAACTCCTCGTCTACAACAACAAGATCGCCGCCGGCGAAACGATGAAGAATCAGTTCAGGGTGCTGCAGCCTCCCTTCATTACGAAACCTGCGACTCTGGGCCATCAGTATCCGGCTCATATCTTCAATGCAATGATCCACCCTGTCCGTCCCTACGGAATCAAAGGGGCGATCTGGTATCAGGGCGAAAGGAATTCAAAGAACGTGCCGCAGGCACTCAACTATCGAAAACAACTGACGCGGCTGATCAGTTATTACCGTTCGTCGTGGCATGAGTTATCAGACGGAAACGTGGCGCCTGATTTCCCCTTCTACTTCACACAACTTCCCAGCTGGCATGCCCCTCAGCAGAAGCCTGTTGAAGGACTTGAATCGCCGTGGGTGATCAACCGGGAAATGATGCGACTGGTGACATCAGACGCCACCAACACAGGCATGGCAGTGACAATCGACACGGGCGACGAGATTGCGCTGCATCCCCAAAACAAGAAGCCGATCGGCATTCGCCACGCCTGCATGGCTTTGGTGCAGACCTACGGTAGGAACATTGCTGGTTCTGGTCCGGTGTTCCGAAAACGCACAATACAGGGAAAGCGCATCGTGCTGGAATTCGATTCTGTCGGCGGCGGTCTTGTTCCCGCGAGGCCCGGTAAGTTGAATTCATTTGCCATCGCCGGTCAGGATATGCAGTGGCACTGGGCTGACGCCACGATAGAGGGGAATACCGTTGCCGTCTCATCGCCTCTGCTGTCACATCCGGTTGCCGTCCGCTATGCTTGGGCCATGAATCCGTCTCAACGAAACCTGTTGTACAACGCCGAGGGTTTTCCGGCGTCGCCTTTCCGTACGGACGCCTGGCCGCTTTTTGATCCTGACGTCGACAAAATCATGGAGGTCGACAAACCGAAAAAGCCAGACGGTTATCAGGCCACGGACTGGCAGCGTCCTGCTATCAAAGTGACGTTGCAGCCCAAAGTACAATAAGGCGGCGGGCTGGCCGTCCACGATCACAGATTTCAAACGCTGACGAAGTGGGATACGCCACTCGCTCGATTTCTGCCGAAGACCCGACTATAAACGTCGCAGTCACTGCCCGCTGTGTTTGCTGCAGCGGGATGCTGGAACACGTAACGGGTGCGGTCAACGAACAGACACTCCAGGCGTGTTGCGCCCGTTGTTTCCGAACGATCGTGTATTCGTTTGGTCGGGATGCAGCGTTCCGGGGAAATGGGCAATTCGTCAGTGCACGTGACACATCTGTTGGACGTTTTTTGCAAATGAGCCCCTGAGGGCAGGAGTTTGAAATGAGTCAGGTGAACATCGCGATGATCGGCCTTGGTTTTGGTGCCGAGTTTATTCCCATTTATCAGGCTCACCCCAATGCTAATGTTGCGGCACTATGCCGTCGGAGCGAAGCTGAATTGAACAAGTGTGCCGATCAATTCGGAATAGAAAAGCGATACACCGATTACGACGAGGTTCTGGCGGATCCGGACATCGATTACGTGCACATCAACAGCCCGATTGCAGACCACGCATGGATGTCTCTGAAGGCTCTGGACGCCGGCAAACACGTCATGTGCACCGTGCCGATGGCGACGACAATCGACGAGTGTCGTCAGATCGTGGAGAAGGTCAAAGACACGGGGCTGAAATACATGATGGCAGAAACCGTCGTGTACAGTCGGGAGTTCCTGTTCATCAAGGACCTGTATGACAAGGGCGAACTTGGAAAAATCCAGCATGTTGCAGCCTCACATCCGCAGGATATGGATGGCTGGCCGAGTTACTGGGAAGAAATGATTCCCATGCACTACGCGACACATGTGGTCAGCCCCTGCCTGGGGCTGATGAATTCACTGGCAGAACAGGTCAGTTGCTTTGGCTCCGGGACTGTGCGAGATGACATTGCTCAGAAGTCGGGCAACAGGTTTGCCGTTGAATCGTGTCACATAAAACTGAAGGACAGCGATGTCACCGCTCACATCTGGCGGTGCCTGTATGACGTGGCTCGCCAGTACCGCGAAAGCTTTGACGTGTACGGCACGAAAAAGAGTTTTGAATGGACGCTGATTGAAAACGAGCCGCACGTACTGCACACGGCCAAAAAGCCGGAGAATGAAATCGCGGAGAATATCGAAGTGACTGACTTCGCTCATTTGCTGCCGGCTGAAATTCAGCGGTTCACTCAGCCGCAGGAAATTCACGATTCTGAGCACCTGAGTTTCCTGCAGGGCGGAGGCCACGGTGGTTCGCATCCCCATCTGGCTCACGAAATGATCAGTTCGCTGCTTGAGGACCGTGACCCGCGCCCAAATGCTGTCACCAGTGCCAACTGGACGTGCGTCGGCATTTGCGCACATGAGTCCGCGGAAAAAGGCGGCGAGATTGTGAAGCTGCCGGAGTTTACACTGGGGTAAGAATGCCCCCTGACAGTGCAGAGCCCCGTCTTTCGAAACGCAGATTCCCCGCTTCTCATCTGCAGCTCGAAATTGGATTCTCGAGTGCTCGGTCCCCAACACTTCGGAATGTAAGAATGCGAGTCCCTGAACATCGTCGATCGCGTCATCTGACGCGGCTGCTAATTGTTGCGTCCCTTTTCTGCGTTCACGTTGCTCGGGGCGCTGATCTACAGTTGCTGTTTATGGGCGATAACGGACATCATCGTCCCGAAGCTCGGTTTCAGGAATTGGCGCCAGCGTTGGCGCCTAACGGTATTGAACTGAAATACACCGATCGCATGGTGGATCTCAACGCTGACACGTTGAAACAGTTCGACGGGCTGGTGCTGTATGCCAACATCGACAGCATCACTGACGCACAAGCTGAAGTTGTGCTGGATTACGTGGCCGGCGGCAAAGGGTTTGTGCCGCTGCATTGTGCAACGTTCTGCTGGCGGAATAACGCGGACATGGTCGCGTTGATGGGAGGCCAGTTTCAGCGGCACGGCGGTCAGGTATTTACGACTCAGGTCGCTGCTTCAGATCATCCGATCATGAGAGGATATGGCAGTTTCACAAGTTGGGACGAGACCTACATCCATCATCTGCACAACGAACAGAATCGCACAGTGCTGGAATACCGCGTCGAAGGTGACCAGGCAGAAGGTGAAGATCGTGAACCGTGGACATGGGTGCGAACTCATGGCAAAGGGCGTGTTTTTTACACAGCGTGGGGCCACGATCAGCGAACATTTTCCAATCCGGGGTTTCACAATCTGGTGGAGCGAGGCATGCGTTGGGCGTGCGGCGATGATCCTGGCAAAGTGCCGGCATTCAGCGATCCGGACGCATTTGCCGTTCCGAAAATGACGTTGCCGCGGACTGACGTCGCCGACTTCGAGTTCGTTGAGGTTGGCCCGAAGATTCCGAACTACACACCCGGGCAAAAATGGGGTGTGCAGGGTAAGCCTCGAACCGCGATGCAGAAGCCTCTTTCTGCGGAAGAATCGATCAGGCACTTTGTCACACCGGAAGGTATGGCCGTTCGCCTGTATGCGGACGAACGGAATTTCCAGGCCAAACCGATCGCCATGAACTGGGACGAACGCGGTCGCCTGTGGATCTGCGAGACCGTGGATTACCCGAATGAACTCGGCGGCAAACGCGACCGGATCCGCATCTGTGAAGACACAGACGGTGATCACGTCGCGGACAAGTTTACGGTGTTTGCGGAAGGGCTCAGCATTCCAACCGCTATCATGATCTTTCGCGGGGGAGCGGTTGTGCAGAACGGCACCGAAACGATCTACCTGAAGGACACCAACGGCGATGATGTCGCCGACGAAAAGACGGCGTTGATCACGAACTGGGTACTGGGCGACACTCACGGCGGAGTCAGCAATTTTCGCTACGGCCTGGACAACTGGGTCTGGGCGATGCAGGGATACAATAACAGCACTCCTCACGTTAATGGTGAGCCGACACAGACATTCCGCATGGGCTTCTGGCGATTCAAACTGTCGCAGACCGATCCGCCAAAGGTGACGGACCTGGAGTTCATCCGCTCCAGCAATAACAACACCTGGGGGCTGGGCCTCAGTGAAGACGGTCTGGTCTTTGGCTCAACGGCCAATCACAACCCCAGCATGTTTGTCCCGATTCCCAACCGGTACTATGAGCGGGTACGCGGCTGGGCGCCATCAACGCTGGGGACGATTGCCGACACCTACAAGTTCCAGCCGATCACAGAGAACGTGCGACAGGTTGATCAGTTCGGCGGCTATACGGCCGGAGCAGGACATGCCTTGTACACGGCCCGAGCATTCCCGCAGCAGTGGTGGAACCGGACGGCCTTCGTATGCGGCCCGACCGGACATCTTGTGGGGACATTCGTCCTGCGGCGCGACGGGGCCGATTACAAATCGACGAGTCCGATGAATCTGCTGGCCAGTGTTGACGAATGGAGTGCTCCGATCATGGCCGAAGTCGGTCCGGATGGAGCGGTCTGGGTGCTGGACTGGTACAACTACATCGTGCAGCACAACCCCACGCCGCAGGGATTCGAAACCGGCAAGGGCAATGCCTACGTCAGTGATTTGCGAGACAGGAAACACGGCAGGATCTACCGCGTTGTCGCGACGGGGTCCGAAAGAGACCCGGTGTCTTCAAAAGACCGGGTCTCTAACGCAGATGACATTCTGCACGACTATTCCAGTCTGAAAGGTGCGTCTGATGCAGAACTCGTCACGACATTGAAGCACCCATCCATGCTCTGGCGACTGCAGGCTCAGCGTTTGCTGGTAGAACGAAGTGCCTCCGACACTGTTCCCGCGCTGTTGCGCCTGATGCGCGACACGTCTGTAGATGCTGTTGAACTGAATGTTGGCGCTATTCACGCGCTGCACACGTTGAATGGCCTTGGGGTGATTGCCAACGACAGCGCGGTACAAAATGCCGTCAGGGAGGCGCTGCGTCATCCGTCAAATGCTGTCCGACGGAACGCTGTGAGTGTACTGCCGGCATCGGCGGACGGACTTCAGTCCATTCTGGCGGCCGCCGAAGTGCTGTTGAGTGAGTCCGATGACCAGGTGCGGCTGCATACGGTTTTGAGACTTGCAGATATGCCGCGATCAGAGAGTGCCGGACAACTGGTGGCCCAACTTGCCCGCACCGCACAGGACTCTGTCATCATTGATGCAGCGACAAGTGCTGCGGCGGCTCATGCGTTGCCCTATCTGCAGGCCGTATCCGGTCAGTCAGCGCCTGGGAATAATATCAGCATCTCCAGTCAAATCGCAGAACACGTGGCCCGAGGAAAACCGTCTGCCAGTGAACTGGAACAATTGGTTACGAGTCTGCAATCAGCGGACGGTGCCGTTGTCGACGCCGTCCTTGACGGATTGACGAACGGCCTTCCGTCGGACTTCGATGTCAAAACGACAGACGCATTTGATTCAGTACTGGTCAGTCTGCTTCAGAAAGGCAGTTCCGGCACGAAAAGCAGGCTGGTTAGGCTGGCGACACAATGCGGAACAGAAGCTCTGGACGCTCATGCTGAGGAAATCGTGAAGTCGTTGCTGGACACTGTTTCTGACGTGACGGGCGGCGATGATGTTCGTATCGCTGCAGCTCGAGACGTGGTGGGTTTTCGGGCGGACGACGAGGATGTTGCACAGCAGATCGTCGATCAGCTGAATGCTCAGATCGCTCCGGAACTGGGATCCCGGTTTCTGCAGACGCTGCAACTTTGTAAGACGCCGGCCGCCGGTGACGTAATCGTCGAGAAGTTGCCAGGTCTGACGCCAGGACTGAAGTCCGTCGCAATCGGTACTCTGTTGAGCCGTCCGGAATGGGTAAGTGCGTTACTGACGGGCATCGAATCGCATGCCGTTGAATTCAGCGAATTGTCACTTGATCAGAAGCAGGCACTGCGAAGTTTTCCTGACAGGCAGCTGCGAAGGCGGGCTGAGAAACTGCTCGCGATGGGCGGAGGCCTGCCGGATGCCAATCGGGACAAGGTGCTGAAGTCTTTGCTGCACCTTGCCGACAGTGAAGGCAATGTCGAATCCGGTCAGGAGATGTTCAAGAAGCATTGTTCCAAGTGTCACGTGCATGGTGAGATCGGCAAAACCATCGGCCCCAATCTTACGGGTATGGCCGTCCATCCCAAAGCGGAGTTGCTGACGCACATCATTGATCCATCTCGCAGTGTGGAGGGCAACTTTCGCATCTACACAGTTGTCCGCAAGGACGGTCGGGTGGCCAATGGGATGCTGGCCGCTGAGACTCGCACCAGCATTACACTGATCGACACCGAAGCGAAAGAAATCAGTATTCAGCGGGAAGACATCGAAGAACTGCTCGCTTCTCGGAAGTCATTGATGCCAGAGGGCTTCGAAAAGCAGGCGACCGAAGACGAGATTTCGAACCTACTGCAGTTTCTGACCAACAAAGGCAAATACGTGCCGATCCCGCTGGACCGCTATGCGACGGCGATCAGTACAAAGGGCATGTTCCACAGTGGAGACAATGGTCCGGACCGAGTGATCTTTCCGGACTGGAAGCCAAAGATATTCAAGGGTGTTCCCTTCGTGCTGACTGACCCGCGGGGCAAGACGACGCCGAATATCATTCTTCTGAACGGACCTCAGGGCCCCGTTCCGCCAAAGATGCCAAAGACGGTTTCACTGCCATGCAACACAGCTGCCAAAGCCATTCACTTTCTCAGTGGCGTTGGCGGCTGGAGTCACCCGGCTTTCCGGGGCAAGACAGCCTCAGTGACAGTTCGCCTGCATTACGCAGACCAGACGACAGAAGACCACCCCCTCCTGAATGGCGTGCACTTTGCCGACTACATTCGTCGCGTCGATGTGCCCGGCAGCGAATTCGCATTTAGCGTGCGTGGACAACAGGTGCGATTTCTGAGCGTGACACCGAAACGCAGCGATAAGATCAGCACGATCGAATTGCTGAAAGGCGACGACCCCACGGCTCCGATCGTCGTAGCGATCACTATCGAACGATAACGACGTCGCCAGACGCGTTTTCCTGCGATTTGCATTCATCGGAAGTGTGCAGACTGTTCGTGTTCCAACGCCTCTGCAGAGCTGCCTGCGCTGCGGTCGTGCAGCCTGGGCATCGATTTCGACCGTGAAAACGCTGAATAATCGGTTTTCATCGGAAAGGCTGTAACAAATTGGTTTTCTTCGCACTGAGGGTAATCAGACCTATTGATTTACCAGTCAACGCAAACTCAGGAGAACGCCATGAAACGCTTCACGAAATCACTGTTCTTTGTGGCAGCCATCTGTCTGGTTGCCGGAAGTAATTCCTCATTCGCTCAGTTCAAATTCAACAAGGGCGGCAGTTCACGAAGCTCGGTCTCTAAGGGGTTCTCAAACAACTCGCGAAATTCGTCGTCCCGCAGTCTGGGTTCGTCAAACACCTCACGAAAGATCTCTTCCGGCACGATCAACAGGTTTCGGAAGTCACCCGCGACGAGCAACACGAATTCCATCAACAAGGGGCTCAGCCGATATACGCTCGGGAACGGAAAATCTCCTTCGATCCGGCGGAACACTGGTGTTGGCTCTTCAGTCGTTTCCGGGAAATCTGGGAGGCAAACGCTGCAGTCGAAGGTCGGTTCCAACAAACCGCTGCGAATCAGCGGCAATGGACTGTCAACGGCTCTGCCACAGAAGGTCAAACAGCCACTGACTGGCAACACATCCATCAGGAAGCCCAAACTGTTCGACTCGAGGTTCAACCACACGAAGTTCAAGACCCTGCCATTCACGTCGAACGGCATAAACAAGGGCTTGCCAAAATCCACTGTATCGAAGAACGGACAAAAATGGTGGCACGATGCCGTACACGATATCATCAGTCACAATCAGCACC
The DNA here is from genome assembly GCA_024230215.1 of Fuerstiella sp. Lineage (GTDB taxonomy): Bacteria > Planctomycetota > Planctomycetia > Planctomycetales > Planctomycetaceae > Fuerstiella. The sequence goes on from JAAERP010000100.1 coordinate 13,117, forward strand.
ACTGGTGTCACACTCGTCCGAATTCATGTCACTGGTGGACGCAGTACTGTCAGCCGATTGCCCACTGTCATCACAACGAGGTGGTCATCTGTGACTGGAACCGAATTCATTGCAGCACGGTGCTGCATGTTGGGGCTCCAGCACAGGACGTTCAGTGGTATCTTGGGATGAAGGGCCTACTGCTGCCTGGCAAGGGGCTGGGTATTGATGCGGTGGAACCCGGATCGCCGGCAGAACTGGTTGGTCTTCAGCCTGGAATGGTGATCACGGTGTGCAACGGCATCCAGCTTGTTAACGAAGCGTCCATGCAGGAAGCCATCCGGATCTCCGGAGGCATTCTGCA
>JAAERP010000101.1 GCA_024230215.1 Fuerstiella sp.
TATTGATGCGGTGGAACCCGGATCGCCGGCAGAACTGGTTGGTCTTCAGCCTGGAATGGTGATCACGGTGTGCAACGGCATCCAGCTTGTTAACGAAGCGTCCATGCAGGAAGCCATCCGGATCTCCGGAGGCATTCTGCAGATGACAGTTCTGTCTGCTGATGGCAGTCAGGTGCTGGAAGGCACAGTCCGCATGACGCGTGTTGCCGCTGTTGCGTTTTAAAGCAGTTTAATTATGGTCGTGAACGATACTGGCTCGTGGGAGTTGCGAATCAGCTATTGAAGAACGCTCTTCGCGGCCGCAAGTCAGCGTGAAACAGAGTCCCGGTCTCTTGAAGAAACCGGGACTTTCCATGCGCACAGTCGACCGGGGCCACCAAAGGCCTTTCATCGGACAGATCGAGAAAACGCGCAGGCCGATATCGCTCGTCGTCACCCGCCAGAAAGGCGGCAATCCGCTGCAGTAACCGGTCGTGTTGTGAAAACAACACGACCGGCACAATCTGCGAAACACAAACAGCCGGCTGTTAAAGTGTAGGCATTGTACTGATGCTGACGCCTGTGCTGATCTGAATTCATTCGTTGATGTCGCAGCAACATATGTTGCTGCCAATTTGCGCCTGATGGACTTTTACATCCTAAGTTCACATATCCCTTCTCATTGACCCGGTAATCGGGTGCGTTTGTTGTTCAACGGTGTTCGGACACAACTCCTTGACGACGAAATGCATCCGGCTCTCCGGGATGTGCTCCCAATCATCACTTGAAAATACGTGACGCGCCCTGTGCCGTCATGCTCATTGGGAAATACGAGGGGACAATTATGGCATCTGCCACATCGGGTTCGCTGCTGGTCGTCGACGATGATCGACATATTCAAAACGCCATGGCGGACTATCTCCGCGGTCTTGGCCATCGCACCGAAACGGCTTCCAGCGCCGAAGAAGCGATTGAGCGGATGCAGGAGTTTCCGTTTGAAGTCGTCGTCTGTGACGTCAATCTTCCGGACAAAGACGGCTTTGAACTGCTGCAGTGGACACGGGAAAACACGCCGGATTCGGCCGTCATTTTGCTCACCGGCTTTGGCACCATTGAAAGTGCCGTCGAAGCCATTCGGATGGGGGCCTTTGACTATCTGACAAAGCCCGTGATTGACGAAGAACTCAATCTTTCGATTGAACGAGCGATCAGTCAACGCCAGATTCTGCAGGAGAATCAACAGCTAAAGGCTCGGTTACAGGAAAAGCACGGTCTGTCGAACATCATCGGCAAAGACTACAAAATGCTGCGGATGTTTGAGCTGATCGAAAGTGTGGCTGACACTCGTACAACCGTGCTGATTCTTGGCGAGAGTGGTACGGGCAAGACGATGACCGCTCGAAGCATCCATCAACTCAGTAACCGCGCAGACAAACCGTTCGTCGAAGTGGCCTGTGGTTCGCTGCCGGAAACTCTGCTGGAGACCGAACTGTTTGGACACGTGGCCGGAGCCTTTACCGGGGCCAATCACGACAAGATCGGAAAGTTCCTGCAAGCCGACGGCGGCACGCTGTTCCTGGACGAAATAGCCACAGCTTCACCACAGTTGCAGGTGAAGCTGTTGCGAGTTCTACAGGAACGGGAATTTGAGCCGGTTGGGGGCAACGAGACCCACAAGGTTGATGTGCGTCTGGTGTTGGCGACGAATCAGGACCTTGAAGAAAGCGTTCGCCGCGGGGAGTTTCGGGAAGACCTGTACTATCGGATTAACGTTATTACACTCACTCAGCCGTCACTTCGAGAACGTCTGGGCGATATCCCACTGCTGCTCGACCACTACCTGAAACAGTTCAACCTCCAGACCGGTCGCTCTATTGAAGGAGTGGATGAGGCCGCGATGCACGCGATGCAACAGTATCAATGGCCGGGAAATGTCCGTGAACTGGTGAACGTCATCGAACGTGCAGTCGTTCTTTGTAAGAGCGACCGCATCACCCTCGGCGATCTGCCTGAAAAACTGTTTACAGAAAACGAGCTGCAGTCGAACATCGAGACCAATCTTGGCGGAGCGTCACTGAAGAAAGCTCTGACGACTCCGGAACGCCAACTGATCGTTCAGGCCCTGGAATCCAACGGCTGGAATCGTCAGAATACCGCCAAGTCCCTGGGTATCAATCGCACGACGTTGTACAAGAAGATGAAAAAATACGACATCGACTTCGAAACCGTCTACAAACACGCTTAGAGGCAACGCCCAACAGACTCAGGGCGACCCCACCACGAATGGATCCGTCGTAAACTCTACTCCTCCCACAGCCACCCGAAAATTCGGGTGGCTGTTTTCATAGGAAGACTGCCCGGTGTTCTGTGCGACAGGTGCTCGGTTCCTCGTAACAGCCGGTACGTCCGTGGACGCTCCGTTGGAATCGAGACCGACATCGACCACCGGAAATAAAGAAACTGGCATGTGGAACGGGTGCGGTGATTATTGATGCGGTGGAACCCGGATCGCCGGCAGAACTGGTTGGTCTTCAGCCTGGAATGGTGATCACGGTGTGCAACGGCATCCAGCTTGTTAACGAAGCGTCCATGCAGGAAGCCATCCGGATCTCCGGAGGCATTCTGCA
>JAAERP010000102.1 GCA_024230215.1 Fuerstiella sp.
CGGGTGTCGAGGGTGCGTTCACGCTCGATTTGAAAGACGGCTAACAAACGCATGCAACGGAGCCGTCGACCGGTTGTATTCAGATGGAGCATCACTCACGGCGACCCGGTGATGCTGGACGTTAAACGGCAAAGGTCAGATGCTGCGAGTCTCTCTGCGTGAATTCGCCAGAACTGGAGCATTCGGCTCCGTAATGCCAGGGACAGTTCGTTCCGATGTTTTTCGACTCTTGGGTCAGCCGAGCGACTGGGGGCTACCGCCCAAGAAGCTCAACACTGCGGAGATCTGGAAATACGGTGACATCGAGATTCACTTCTTCCGTGACTCAGTCTGGATGATATTCACCGACTACTTCGATGTTCCACGAGGTGGGGATTCATTTGAACTTGATCCTTGGATTTTACGTGCCGGTCTCGATTGCGATGCCTTCCAGAACGCCCTCAACGCATCCAATATCTCATTCATCTTACAGCCCAACCGACACAATATTGATGAAAAGGACATCATCACGGCCGGACGTGTATACTTTACGTTTCGCGAAAAGGACAACGAATCAGGGCCATCCGGGCTCTGTGCATTTCACACTGATACCGCGAACGCATAACAATCGCATGCACCGGAGCCGCCGATCCGGTCGTTTTCAAATGGCGCATCACTCGCGGCGGCCCGGTGATGCTGAACGTTATGTGCTTGAATGCCTGAACCAGCCGAGTTGACGAAGCTGCGCGATACGCTTCCACGTTCCCATGCGCTGGAAACATTTCGGCATCTGCGTGAGCGAGACCCGTCCGGCGATGACGAGCTTGAAGCGTTCATCGAAG
>JAAERP010000103.1 GCA_024230215.1 Fuerstiella sp.
AATTCAGTGCTGAGGACTTCCGCCAGTGGATCGATGCGAACTGGAAAGTAGGCCGCGACCGAGCGAATCGCTGTTCCGGCGTAAAGGAAAGGGTCGGGAGTCTTTTTCCGATGAAGTCCCGTCTGTTGCTGTTGTCGGTAATTCGAAAAAGACTCCCGACCCTCTCTTGGATCCCATTGCCGGAGCGGCGTCGCTTTGGCTCGTGGATCCGTCTACTCAGACAGGGAACGCGGGGCGGTGCCCACGCGGTTAAACGATTTGAGGGCACGGTTGCGATTTGTTTGACCGCTTGCCCAGCGGGCCGCGCTTGTCCGGGCTTCGAAGTAGAATCGGGGATGCGAAACACTGTACACATGAAACAGGTGAACTGCAGCTAACCCGCATTTCTCACGACATTTTGCAGGGTGTCAAACGAACCAGAAATCCGGTGCGTCTGCGTTCCGTCTTGTACAAACGAGGATTGCAGACTGTATTTCACAGGTATCCTGCTCGTGCAGACGCACCACTGGTTTACCGATTGACAGCACCCTACTGCCTTGTCATGTTGTAAGTGCCTTCACTCAGACGTTGATTCCGTTGTCCCGACATTCGCCTCTGACAGCTCGTTAGAAAGGAATTCGGTAGAAAAACACGTTGCTGGATCGACCGCTCCTTCCTGAATCTCGCCCAATTGTTCGATCTGCTCGACCAAAGTTCGCCAACGCTTCAGTTCCATGCCGCACAACGGAACATTTTCCGGCGTGCTACACAGCGGCAGCATGGATTTTGCGCCAAAATCCAGTGCCTCCAGCGTCATGTCCTTGTTCTCAGCATGAATACGCTCATTGACCGGGAGAGGGTCGTTCAGATATGCGTGCCAGCCACGCACACTGGCTGCAACCATGTTGCGGACCAGCTGGGGGTCTTTTCGAATTGTTTCCTCGGTCGTCACCAGCAGGCTGGCATACGGATTAAAACCGATGTCCGACAACATCAGGACCTTTGGATCGCCGCCCTTCTCTTTTGCGACGAAGGGTTCACTGAAAACGTAACCCTGCTGAGCGAAATTCTTCTTCTGCAGAAACTCACCGACCAGTCCGGCGTATGGCACCATTGTGACGTTGGTCAGGGGTAGTTGCTTCTTCATCCACAGTGCGAACGGGCGAGTGTCGCTGATGGCGAGTTCTATGTCTGCGAGTTGCTGCAGAGATTCAATGCCCGATGACTCGTGAACCATGATGCACCGTGGCGACTGCTGTAACGGCGCCGCCACGGCGACAATCTTTGCTCCGCGTGCTCGTGATAGTATCACCAGGTCAGCATTCGAAATCGCAAACCGAATTCGTCCGGCAGCCAATTCCTGAATGACAAGTGTTGGAGCGCCCGGTCCGCCGGGTTGAACGGTTACATCGACGCCGACTTCATCGTAGTACCCCAACTGACTGGCGGCGACATAGCCGCCGTGTTCGGCTTCAGCGTACCAGTTCAACGCCAGCACTTCCGACGGCACGTTCTCGGTCGATGCATCCTGCGGAGAGGTGTCTGATGCGGGAGTGCCACAGCCGGTCAAAACGACCACTGTGAACAGAACATGGAATTGTTGCTTCATTGGATGGTGGTCGCTTTCGTGCGAACCTCGATGTGATGTGTCTCACATCAAAGCGTATGCGGCGTGGTGTCATCTGCCAATCGAATCACATGGACACCTGGTTAGTGCGTCGGAAATCTTTGCCTGACCCGCAGACTTCCCGCAATGAGGCTGTTGTGATTCTTTGGGCCTGGTCCGGCAATTTATGCGGTAGTTGGGAATCGGATCTTGCAGTTTGTGCCAAAACCCGCAGGATGCTGGAGTTCTGCGGCAACAGGACAATGCGGGTTGTTTCGGGGGGCCAATTCCATGTAAGGTTCAGGGAGACCATAATGTCACAAGGCCGAAGCAAGACTATACTTACGCACGTTGTTGATCATTGGGTCGGTGGCACACATCATGTCGTCATCGGTTGACTCCACAGCCCCGCGTACCGGGAACAGAGCCCGCCATCATGAAACAGCTCCATATCGGTGACTGAGCGGTTTCAAAGCTGCTGAAAGCAACCTCGTCGGAATCCCTATAATGGTTCGTCATCTGCTGACCTTCACTGTGTGTGTCTTCGCGTCCGTCGTCGCGACGGGGCAGGATACGTTTCCGAGTTTCGGTGGTCCTCTGTCCTTTGGAGCACCGACTGCTCCGGCTGGCAGCCTGGAAGTAACTGCTGAGCTGATTCCGGTTGATGCCAGGACTGCAGATCTTGCTGTCATTGTACACTTGCCATCTCACCATTACATCTACTCCACCAATCCGTCGTTCGGTGCCGCGACGAAGATAGCCATCAAGGAGCCAGCGGGACTGACGCTGGTCGGAAAAATTCGCCCTGATCGAACTCCGGAATCTAAATTTGATGAGAACTTTCAACAGACGGTCGAGAAGTTTTACGACAAAGTGACGTGGACACAGCGGGTACAACTGACAACCGGACAGCTGGCTTCCGACTTTGAGGTAAGCGGTGAGTTGACGGGGCAGTATTGTTCCGGCGGTGATGGTGGCACATGCCGACCGATCATCCCACCCGAAAAGTTCACCGCAGCGCTGCCTGCCGGATTTGAGGGTGCTGCAGCAGAGGACAATACGTCAGGTGCCGGGAACTCCATCTCGACGGTCGAGTTGACCCCGGAAATGAGGCTGCCAAATGATCTCACCGACTCGCCAATTCGATTCACCGTATCATTGACACCGGAGGATCCTGCGCCCGGTCAGGATGTGCTACTGACGGTCAGGGCCGACATCGACGCCCCGTTTCACACGTATTCGGTCACCCAGGACCCTGAGGTGATTGGCACACAACCGACGGAAATCCTGCTGGACAACGTCAGCGGTCTGCAGCAAATCGGCACATCATTTTCGGTCACACCGCCCCCGGAAGAAACACCAGGCCTGGACGAGGGCGAAATCATCGAACTTCATCAGGGCACCGTGGAATGGACTCGCAGGTTCACCCTTGCGGACGACCATGCATCGGTCGAAGGACGAATTGTGTTTCTGGTTTGCGACGACCGAAGATGCCTTGAGCTCACAACAACTCCGTTCACGCTTGCCATTGGTGGTGATCGTGCAGGAGTTGCTGCTCCGTCCGCACCGGCCTTGCCCGGTGCAGATGACGTCGTTGTTGAGCGGAACTTCGGCAAAGGTGTCGGACAGGAGGGCCTTGTGCCATTCGTGATCACGGCGATCGGATTTGGATTTATCTCACTGCTTACGCCGTGTGTATTTCCCATGATTCCTGTCACCATCAGTTACTTCCTGAAACAGGGCAGTGAACGTCCGGGCCAGACGCTCAAGCTGGCCGTCATCTACTGCCTGGGGATCGTGGGTGCGTTTACAGTTCTTGGCCTTTTGCTGTCGATCATCTTCGGACCCACCGCACTTAATCAACTGGCCAACGATCCCTGGCTGAATCTGTTCTTCGCGGCCGTCTTTACCGTCTTCGCGCTGATGTTGATGGGCATGTTCGAGGTTCGCGTTCCGTCGTGGGTGCTGACCTGGACGTCCAAGAAACAGGAATCCGGTGGTGCGATTGGCGTTCTGTTCATGGCGTTGACGTTCACCCTTGTTTCCTTCACCTGTACGTTTGCCTTTGTCGGTCAATTGGTCGTGCTGGCGGCGAAGGGTAGCTACCTGATGCCAATTATTGGCATGGTGGCATTTTCGACGGCTTTTGCATCGCCATTTTTCTTTCTGGCCCTGTTTCCCAGCCTGCTGGCGAAACTGCCAAAAAGTGGCGGCTGGATGAATTCGGTAAAAGTGACGATGGGCCTGCTGGAACTGGCCGTGGTGTCCAAATTCCTGAGCGTCGCCGATACAGGATTCAGCCCAACGGGAACGCCGCAGTTCCTGGACTATCATCTTGTAATGGCCAGCTGGATTTCTGTGGCGGTGATTACAGGTCTGTATCTGTTAAACGTCTTTCGCATGCCTCACGATTCACCGACCGAAGCTGTCGGTCCGATTCGTTGTCTGTTTTCGATGGGCTTTATTGGGTTCGCCGCATATATCGCTTTGGGCCTGTTTTCTCCGAAAGGGCCGGAAGGAGTTGTGTGGCAGCAGTTGGTCGCCTTTGCACCGCCCCAGATTAACTATTCCAGCACCGACGACGGCTACTTTGTGGAGCACGATGGCCTGCAGTACTCACTGGACTTTGATCAGGCCGTCGAGACGGCCTCCAGCAGCAACCAGCTCATGTTTCTGGATTTCACGGGAGTCAACTGCATGAATTGTCGGCTGATGGAAAAAGGCGTTATGGCCTCCGCTCCGGTTCACTCGGTCATCAAGGACCTGGTGAGAGTGCAATTGTACGTAGACGAAGTTCCGGGTGTGAAAACCAAACCAGAAGAGCACGAACGTCTGTTGACTCGGAATCACGGACTTCAGAGGAACTGGCTCGGGGACGTTGCCATTCCGGCCTACGTTATTGCGACGCCCGACGGCCAGGACATCCTGGCTACCTTCAAGGGACTGGACACCGACGGCGAAGAATTCCAGCAATTCCTCCAGGCCGGTCTGGAACGCTGGCGACAGCGACAGTCATCTGCCGACGGATCGACGGCTGCGATCCAGAACGTTAGCTACACAACGCACTGAATCTGGCATCGACGGTGGACGTATTGCGGCGGGTGCTCGTAGACCAACCGGTCGCGTTCCGGCACTTACAGGTTCTCGTGGAAGTGTTCGTTCTGTACAGGGATAGTGCAGTCCAGGATGGCTCGCAGCACTTCCGCCGGTGAACCATTGCAGTCGATGCGTTTGATGATCTTCGGATCGTACTGTTCAAGCACGGGCGCTGTGACTTCCTCATACAATTGAAAACGACGGCGAATCACGTCTTCATTGGCGTCGTCCGTGCGGTTTTCCCGGATTGCCCGCCGGCGAATGCGGTGAACCATATCTTCCAGATCACCGCATTCCAGGTAGATAATGCGGTAGATTTCCAGGTACTTCTGCACGACCTCAACCTGCTCGACATTCCGCGGCATCCCGTCCAGCACCAGCAGGTCTTCGCGCGGCTTATACCACGACAACGCCACATAGGCGTCGACCGCTGTCTTCCAGATCTTCATCGTCAGTTCGTTCGGAACCAGTTCGCCACGGGAGATGTAGTCGTACACCTGCTTGCCGGCCTCTGACCCGATATCGATCGAGCGAAACACGTCTCCCACCGACAGGTGAAAGAAACCGGGGATGTTGGCTAGAATGCCCCCCTGAGTTCCCTTGCCAACTCCCGGCGGGCCAAACAACAGCACGCAGCGGTATCGGTCATCCTCAGACATGTCACTTCTGTTCCGAATAGAGAATGCGACTGAAATCGAGGGCGAGAGTATGGCAACACGGCCAAATCGACAACAGTGATCACACCGTGGAACGCGCCAGTTTCTCTGATTCGATAGTCACGACCACCAAAGCAAACGGCATGCAGTTGCTTACCTCACACCATCGGCTCTATGGGGTCAGGGCTGGAGTCTGTCACGACGGAAGATGGCTCCGCTGTGCCCTTCGCGGGCCATCTTCAAACTTTGCACGCTGACACGCAGCGGCACAATCCGAGGCTTTTAGTCGGCATTCGACGACAGTTGGGCACCATTCTTCGAAAGCAGGCCTCGCGAGTCGCGGCCGAGTTGTTCCAGAATTCCAACAACGTCGTTAAACGGGACATCCAGTGGCTCGATAGCAGCTGCGGCCACGATCCCTACGGTTCCGATCCAGGTATCCGGCGCACCCGGGAAAAAGACGACCGCAGATTCGTCGGGCAGACGCTCAGATTCAAAGGCAATGCGGCGGCACTCAGGCGTGATGACCAGCACAGGCTTCAGGGACGGCACGTCTCGGGTGCCTCCAATATTGCCGGCCAGCAGATCCTTGTAGATCGCGTACTTTGGAAAGAAGGTGGTGAGATATTTTTCGACCAATTGATGGAGCTTTCGGCCAATGGCTCGATGAGCCATCAGACCGGCGAAAAAACAGGCAAATAACAGAATCGCAACGGCCACAGCAAACAGCACGGCAACACCGGCAGCCGTCTTGACCGGTATCCACTCCTCCATCGGTTCGTAAACGACCACAACGAAACTGTAGACATAACCCAGCAGACCAATCACGACAGCCAGCGGCAACATGAACAACACACCCCCGATGGCGGTCGCCTTGAAAAACCCAACCGATCGTCCGATCTGATCTCTCATGTCAGTACTGCTTTCTTCGGGGAAGTCTGGGCAGGGATCACGTCATCAACGGTCGCAGTCTAACCGGGCGAAGGCATGAGGCCATACGAGTTGACGCCAGGAACAGCACCGACGGCCCCGTCGGTCGCTGGATTCGATGGGACGGTCAATTACGCCCCCTGCAACGGCAAATACCGCCGGCAGTCGTGACGCTGCAACTGAGTGAAGCCGGCCGAATCCCGGGGCGCGGCGACGCAGCTCCGGCAACCGGGTGGTCAGAAGCAGGCCGGCATCCGGGCGGCAAGGCGACACAAATTCCGCCGATGGGGTGATGGGATGATGGCGACGACGATGCCGGAACAGAGCTTCGCTCGGTCGCGGCCTGCTTTTGCGGCAACCTGGATCTGAAGGCTCACTGAGATTACGTATCCGGGGGACCAAGTTCCTGTGCCGTCAACGGAAACGTCAGCCGGCGGTGCTCGTTCTGCGCAGCAATGGTGATTGCGGCTTCATTCAGCCTAAGGTCCTGAACGACAAACCGGGTGTGACACCGGTACGTGCAAATGCCACAGCCGACGCATTTGGCATCATCGACGAAAGGCGCCTGAATCGTGGCCATATCGTCGATTTCGAAGTCCGAAAACCCCTGAGCCTCCAGTTCGTCGCGGTCCACCGGCAGTGTGATGGGGCGCATTTCAATCGCGTGATAGCCCGCCTGCTCACATTCCAGAAAACACAGATTGCAATCTTCCCGATTGTCATCGTCAAACGGCAGACATGTGTCGGAATTGACGATGGCCAGCCCCATATGCGTCTGGCGTTTGACGGTCATATCAAGCGGCTGAATGGCGCCGGTCGGGCAGACCTGAGTGCAGAAGTTGCACTCCTGATGGCATCCGGCATGCTCCGGGTGAACGACGGGAGTCCACAACGATTCCAGGCCGTGTTCCAGTCCGGCTGCATGCAGCACAGGGCCGGGGCAGACCTTGAAGCATTCGCCGCAGCGGATGCACAGATCCGGAAAATCAGCTTCGGGAACGCTGCCGGGCGGACGAAGTGGAGCCCCCTCTCTGCCCGCATCCGGGATTCCCGTTGCGGCAATCCCTCTGGTGATGGCCGCGGCAGCACTACCGATCAGTCCGGCCGCCACGAATCCACGTCGGGACACGGGACGCGGTTGATTCGGCGGATCGTCGGGAGTCTTCAGCTGAACAAAGTTCCACCGCGTGACGAACTTGATTGCATCCGTCGGACAAACTCCCCCGCAGCTTTGGCAATAGGTGCATTCGTTGGTACGAGTCGTAAAGTCCTCGCGAATTGCGTCAAACGGGCAGATTTCGACGCACTTATTGCAGGTGATGCACGTGCTTTCGACCTTGCGTTCGCCCACTCGGAAGACATTGAAAACGGAGAGCATCGCGCCGCTCGGACAGACATAGCGACACCAGAATCGCCGCCCCTTCAGACTCAGCAGGAACACGGCAGCGAACAGCCCCAAGGACACATAGAACATTGGATCGACCGGGCCAAGCTGACCTGCTCCTTTGACAACGCCCAATTGCAATCGACCGCCACTGAACAGCAGGCCACGCGTGAGCACCGGAATTGCTGAAAAGAAACCGCTGGTCAATACTCCACACGCCGATGTGACCAGAATTCCGGCCAACAGGTAGTACTTGAAATGCTCCCAGCCGCGTGGCCTACTCAGACCGGTTGGATTATCCAGCACATGCCATCGTTTGAAATGTCGACCGACCAGCCAGTCAAACGCATCGATCAACGTCCCCAGCGGACAGAAGTAACCACAAAATGCCCTGGGAATGATCACACAAAATGCCACGATCCCAACCATCCACCACAGTGTGGCCCAGTTCAGCACTTTTCCCGCCAGTGCCGTTGATAGTCCAACCAGTGGATCAATCAGCAGAAATGACTCGACGGGAAGTGTTTCCTTGTCTGCAAAGGTTGTTGCAGAAAAATGTTCGGCGTACGGCCAGCAAACCCGAAAGAACGCGTCCAGAAACAGCAGCAGACATAAGACCTGAATGCTTCGACGCAGCGGCGAACTACGAGTCACAGGGCCAATTCGTTCCAGCACTCGCCAGCAGACTCCCCGCCACCCCGTACGTTTGCTCTTTTTAAGGAACGGAAAGAAGATATCTGCGCTGTGGGGTTTCACTTCAGGCCCGCCTGCTGCAGAGCTCTGAGCGTGCCTGCCAGAATCGCGTCACGCGTCACGGTGGCGCCGGTAATACTGTCTACCTGAAAGCTCTGGTTCCGGACGATCTGTTCAGGAATCAACACACACGCATTTTGATCGATCTTCTCTTCGTGCTGTACGCCAATGTCGGTGATGCGCCCGCCTTGCACCTGAATGGTCAGTTTGACGTCGCCGGAATATCCCAACGCGGTTTCTTTGTAATGGCCGTCGCGCAGGGTGGTTCCTTTTAGAGATTCCTTCGACAGCAGATCCAGCTTCGACTGCACTTTCTTGGCTCGTCGCGGCAGAAGGTGTCTTCCGTACGGTGGCTTGCTCAATGGAAACAGTCGCATGGCTTCCTGATAGCTGGTCCTCGCATCGTCGATCCGGCCCCATGCCGCGTACAGGTCGCCAAATGCATCGTGCATTTCGGCCTGCCGCATTTCGGTCCATTTGGGGTCCGGTGGCGGCGTCTGCAGCCCACGTTCCAGCAGAGGCACGGCCTGTTCGAACTGGCCGTATTCTGCATACAACGACGCCAGTGCGCGAATACCGAAGTACGGCGGGTAGCCATGATCGGTTTTGGCGAGCCATTCGCGATAGACGTGGATCGCCCACAGCGGTTCCCTGCCCAGGAACATATACATCCCGTATTCGTGTCCGTTCCCAATGTCGCCTTTCTGCAGATACACCCAGGTCAGCTTGAGGCCTTCTCTGCGTGAAGCGTCATCACCTTTCCCCAGTAAGGTGCGGATTTCCTGCCGCGCGTCGTCCCAGGGGACTGAAGTATCCCAGCTGGATTCAGTCGATTCCAGCCACGCCGGTGGTACAGTGAACGCCGCCAGCTGTTCCTCAAGACTATCGGCGGCAGCTGTCTGATCATTCGCGGTCGGTGACGTAGATTCCGCTGGCACAAGTACAGCAGCGGGCTCTTCGACGACAATCACCGCGGTTGGGGAACTGCTGTTGCTTCCGTCGACGGGGGTGACAGTGTCTGACTGGGGCGGCGCCGGATCAGCAGTCACCTTCGCTGGGGGCGGAGTTTCACCAGGGGCTGTCGCCCTGATTTTGGCCGACGTGCTGTCAATCGTCGAGGCTTCGCCATCAGCATCCCAGTCACCGCCGCAACCGAGTAGCGAAATTGACACGATCATAAGAAGCCAGACGAACGTTGTCGCGGAGGGCCATTGAAGCTGCTGCTTTGAAGTCACGAAAGTGTTACCCCTGAAAATTGAAGTCGCGAGGCGACGTTGTGGACTAGAAACACAGGCCATCGGGAATCAGTATCCGGGCAACGAACTGCGAAATGTGGGAATCAAGTTTCCCCGGTTCTGTAGGCCAGGACCCATGTGTCCCTACCAAACAACCAGTCCTGTCGCGCCCATCAGCGTCAGGACAACAGTTTTGGCCTACGTAGCGACAAAGTTCCCGACACCGTTCCTAACCGTTACCGACGCATCATACATTCGCCGTGCACAAAAGGAACATTGGCTATGCTGCAACGTTTCACGCGGACTTGTGGCCGTGAAGAACCTTCTAAGAAGAGACCGTGCTGGCTGTTTCTCTTTGCTGCCTTTGCGAGCTTCTGTTGGATGCTGACTTCCGTCGGTCGGGTAGGTCAGGACCTGTTGTCCTGACGCAACCATGACCGGCAGAACAGGTTGTACAGACCGCAGCTGCGGACAGATATCAATAACCAGAAGACAAACGCCAACTTAACGTCAGACAACACCGCCTGACAATCGTCGAACAATCTGATAACAAACGTGGAATTCAACACCTTCCCTGCGTTTGATTTCCAGACACCCGACATGAACGAGCCACACGCGGCAGACTCGGCAGAGAGAATCCCACCCCGAGGGCGGATTCTGGGAATCGATTTCGGCACCAAGCGAGTCGGTGTGGCTGTCAGTGACATGTTTCAACAAATTGCCAGCCCGCTGCACAACTATCAGCGAAACGGGCAACAGGCCGACGAACATTTTTTTCGCAACGTTGCCGAAGAGTATGAAAGCGTTGGTCTGGTAGTGGGGCTGCCGGTTCACATGAGTGGCGACGAGAGCAAGAAATCACGTGAGGCTCGGCGGTATGGGGCATGGTTATCAAGGGTCACGTCGCTGCCGGTGGAATTTCAGGATGAACGCTTCAGCAGTGTGAAGGCGGAAGCACTGATGCTGCAGTCGGCGTTGACGAAGAAACAGCGAAAATCGCGGATCGACAAACTGGCGGCCCATATTCTGCTGCAGGCCTTTCTGGACGCGCGGGGCCAGCAATTGTCTTTCCCCCACGACAGTGGCGACGCAAAGAGTGCTGAAGACGACGACGTGCTGGACGACAAATGAGTGTTGGTTAGACTTCTTCGAAACAACGTGTCGCACGACGGTAGCTGGGCACTTGTTTCTCAATTCGTCGTATCGACAAGGCCACTGTCCGATTGGTGTGAATGAGTTATCTTCTCCGCAACCCCACCAGAACCGCCGGGATTCTTCTGAGCGTGCTTCTGAATTTCGCCGAGTCACCTGCGGCAGACTGGACTCAGTGGATGGGACCACGTCTTGACGGGGTATCGCACGAAACGGGGTGGTCGACGGACTGGCCCGACGAGGGGTTGTCCCGGATCTGGACAAAGGAAGTTGGGATCGGCTTTTCGTCCGTCAGCGTGGTGGACGGACGACTTTACACCATGGGTCACGCGGACGGTCAGGAAGCCGTCTGGTGTCTGGACGAAAAGACGGGCGAAGAGATCTGGTCGCACCAGTATCCTGCCGAACTAAATGCAAACCTTTACGACGGAGGTCCCGGAGCGACGCCCACGATACACGGCGATTATGCGTACACGCTTAGCGTCGACGGTCGGGCACTGTGTCTGCAACGTAAAACGGGGCAAGTCATTTGGCAGCGAGATCTGAAGGATGACCTGAACGTCGACATGCACGAATGGGGCTTCAACGCATCGCCATACATCCTGGACGACAATGTGCTGTTCCAGGGCGGACGGCTGGTGGCATACGACAAGTTGAAGGGCGACCTGGTGTGGCGTTCAGAAGAACATCGGGCTGGCTATGGCTCTGTCCGGGCCTTTTCGCATAACGGAAGATTGTTGTTGGCAAATCTGGACTGCGATGGGCTACGCATCAGCAATGCGTCGGACGGTTCGCTGGTTGCGTTTCAGGAATGGAAGTCTCCGTTTGGCACCAATTCGACGACGCCGATCGTGGTAAACGACATGATCTACATTTCCAGCGGCTACAACGTCGGTTGTGCTCTGTTTCAGCTGACAAAGGACGATGCTTCGGACAGCGACGACACACTGCAATTGCAGCAGGTTTACGTCAGCAAACGCATGCGAAATCACTTCAACAATAGTATTCTGTTCGAAGGACACCTGTATGGTCTGGACGGCAACTCAAATCTGGGCCGTGTCGTTACGCTGACATGCATGGACTTCAGCACCGGTGAAGTCCGCTGGAAAGAACGAGGTCTGGGCTGTGGTTCTCTGATGATTGCAGACGGAAAATTGGTCATTCTCAGCGAAGACGGCCTGTTGGTGGTCGCAAAAGCCAGTCCGGACAGTTATCAGGAAATCGCTCGATCAGAATTTCTGTCGGGGCGCTGCTGGACAATGCCGCTGCTGTTGAATGGACGAGTTTTCGGGCGAAATGCAGCCGGTCGACTTGTTTGTGCCGGATTGCCTGCGGATCGCTAGTGCATTGTCACAGGCAAGAAGTGGGGTTGAATCGTTCGCCGGGAAACGGGGTCAGGTACCAAGAATGCAAAGCACCCTTCGGGCCGTTCCGGTTCTTGGTACCTGACCCCGTTTTCCTCGCCAACCCTAGAACCTGGCTGTGACAAAACACTAGTGCAATTTTCAAAGAGATTCATTCGCTGGGCTCGTAAGTGAAGAGACGTTTGCCGCGGCGACAAATCAGCGTAATACGCAGTAATCAAAGAGGACCCGAAAAATGACTTCGATCTCACGCAGAAGCCTTCTGTGCAGCGCCGTCGCTGCTGGTATGTTGCCGCAACAGCTTTGGGGCAGCGGGGCCGCGGCAAACGTCACAGGGCATCGAACTCGATTTGCGGTGTCGACGTATTCTTTCTGGCAGTTCAAGAACGAAGATCTGAGGCCAGTTGAAACGTGCATCGATCTGGCGGCGGAGTGGGGATTCGATGGCGTTGAGATTCTCGAAATGCAAATGACGAACACCGATAACTCGACGCTTCAGAAGCTGAAGCAGCGAGCCTTCGTGAACGGCCTCGATCTATGCGGCTTTTCAACTCATCAGGGCTGGGTCAACCCGGATCCGGAAATTCGGCAGGCCAACACGAAGAAGACCATCAATTCGATCGAACTCGCCTACAAGCTGGGTATTCCGACGATGCGAGTCAACACAGGACGCTGGGGAACCAGCGGCAGCTTTGACGAACTGATGGCCAATCGAGGCATCGAGCCAACTTTGGAAGGCTATACCGAAGACGACGGCTTCAAGTGGGTGATCGACGGACTCAACGAGTGCCTGCCCACCGCAGAGAAATGCGGCGTCACGTTGGGGCTGGAGAATCACTGGGGACTCGGACGCACGGCAGAGGGGGTGATGCGAATCGTCCGCGCCATTGATTCACCGTGGCTGAAGACGACGCTCGACACCGGCAATTTTCTGGAGGATCCCTACGATCGACTTGAGCAGATCGCTGATGACGCCGTGCTGGTTCAGGCCAAGACCTACTACGGCGGCGGCATGTGGTATTCGCTGGATCTTGACTATCCGAGGATTGCTGCGTTGTTAAGAAAACACAACTACGGCGGGTATGTGTCGCTTGAATTTGAAGGCAAGGAAGACCCTCGGACGGCCATTCCCAAAAGCCTTGCCATGCTGCAGACAACTTTTGCGTGACGATTACGTTTCAGACGGGCTCAATGTTTTCCACAGAAACTTCAACGCCCGGTAAAAATGCAATATGGTCAGGTTGGCGGTCGGCCTCAATCGGACATCCAATTGTGGCAGCAAGTGTCTGATGAGTCGTCACTGACTGCGGCGTGACGAACGGATACGGAGTATGGTGCACATTCCTCTTACAGAATTGACCGTCGGTGCGGCGCGAGAACAGTACGTAACGTTCCAGCAGGAAGTGCTCCAGAGATCCTTCGGCTTTTGCGACACGCGCTCGTGGTCATTCGCGCAGATGAAACAGCTGTCGAATCGCGTCCAGCAGTCCGTGCGGAGTGCCGGCCCTGGCTTCATCCTTTAGCGTCTCCAACGGTGGATGAAGAAGCTTGTTAACGATGCGATGAACCGTTTTCTCGATCGCAGCTCGTTGAGCATCTGTCAGGCCCGGCTCTCTGCGACACAACAGATCCAGTTCACTGCGGCTGATATCGCTCCACTGCTCCCTCAACCGTTGAATGACGGGGCCCGTCGCACGATGGTAGACCTCGTGCATGAAGCGATCTGTCTGCTGTTTTATGATCTTCTTCGCGTGCTGCACCTCGGACACTCGAAGCTCCCGGTTGCGGTCACACGTCGCCTCCAGAGCGTCGATATCGTATAGAAACACATTATCGTCAATCCGGCCGATCGACGGATCAAAATCACGCGGCGCGCCGAGATCCAGGATGAACACAGGTTTTCGATCCGATGCCTGACGTACCTTCTCGAATCGCTCATGGTCAATCAGTGTCTTCGTCGCACCCGTAGTGCTGACGATAACGTGAGCTTCGCCGAGCAGCGTTGTCAGATTCTCGAAGTCGTCGCTGACTCCGCCAAACTTAGACGCCAGAGCATCCGCGCGCTGTCGATTGCGATTCACAACAACAATTCGCTCGACACCTTCGTCCTTAAGATACCGCAGGGTTTCCTCGGCCATCTCGCCGGCGCCAATGACCAGCACAGCCTTGTTGTCGAATCGATTGAAGATGCTGCGACCAAAATCACCGACTGCTACGCTTGCAATAGAAACTCTGCCTTCTGACAACTTCGTGTTGGTCCGCACCTTGGCCGAAACTGCAAGTGCCTGCTGAAACAGGGTGTTTGTCAGCAGACCGCACGAGCTGTTCTCCTGGGCGATTCGATATGCTTCCTTGACCTGTTGCACGATCTGAGGTTCACCCAACACCATGCTGTCAAGGCTGCAGACAACCTCAAATAGATGTTCAACAGCTGCCTCACCGTGATGATACAACACCGAACTGGTGAATTCGTCCGACGGAAGGTCGTGGAACGCTGACACGAAATCGCTGATTTGCTGAATCGATAGTTCGGCGGATTCTTCATCCGACGCCGCGTATATTTCAACGCGATTGCACGTCGAAAGCACGACAAGTTCTGACGCCGGATGCTGATGTTGCCAATCCGCGTACGCCCGCGTCAACTGGTCTTCCGAGGCGAACGCCAGCTTCTCCCGGACCTCAAGTCCGGCGTGATGATGATTGCAGCTTAAGACAACAACGTTCATCGTAATTGAACCAGACTGCTCTCTGGCGGCGAAACAATCAGCTCTCCTGCGTTGCTCGGCGAACTTCCATGTATTCCCCCCGACAGCAGGGTAAGTCCCAAAACCGTCACCAACAGGAACCCTCCCGCCATCAGGGCCAGCCTCGCGACCTGACGTCCGGTCTGCTCTCTGCGGGCAAGAATTCGGCACAACGCCAACACCATCAACAGCCAGACAATCGACGTGCCTGTGACCAATGGGTCCTTCCAGCTGAATCCACCATCAACAGGCGGCTGCCCGACCATCACCAGAATAAAGCCTGTGGCCAGCCCGACCGTCAGCATGATGACCGTACCGACTACCAACCAATGAATAAAACTGTTCAATTGTTCGAGGCTGGGCAATTGCAGTCGATGCAGCCAGGAACTGCGACCTCGCAGTTTTTGATACTGCAACAAATACATGATCGCGCACATGGTCGACGCGGTAACCGTTCCCAATCCAATCACCAGCGTGGACGCATGCAGCATGCCCCAACGGTGGACGGCATTCTTTTCTCGAACGGAATCAGCCATAACATCGTCCACGAACAATGCCAGGATAATCAGCCCCAGAATCGAGGGCAGAAGAAACAGCCCGAGTGCCAGGCGCCGGTGCGTGGCCACAAGAATCACATAGAAAAAGGCTCCCAGCCAGGCCAGAACGAGAAACCAGTCGTGGCTGCTGCCGACAAGAGGCGGGAGTCCGGAGTCCGAACTTCTGGTCACCAGATATGCTGTGTGAGCCAGCAGGCCGGCCGCAGCCGCCAGAATTGTGATACCGCGAGTCAACCCGGACCGATGGCGCAGCAGCTGGATTAACTCGGCGCCAAAGGCAACAAGATAACTCAGCAAAAAGCACGACAGGTGGACCTTGGACAAGAACGCCAAAGTTGACACTCCGGTTGAGGTGTGAATCGAGATGGCAGGCGTGGCATCAATTCTAGCCAACCATTGGCTACGGACAACATCCGGACCGCAGGTTCATTCCATGATTAGTGCTGTACCATCGGTTGTAGGGGCTCTGTGCCCGGAGTTACCGTCTCCAGTGTCGCAGCTGGCCAAATCAATGAACGACCAGATCCGGGCGACGTGTTCCCTGAACGGGGAAAACACGTGGTTTCTCCTTACAAGGGTGGCGATAACGTCTGTCGTACCCATAAGTACCTTGACGCGAAGCGACCAGAGAAGACTGCCGCGGCCGTTAGCCCAGAAGTTGTTCTTATCCCGAACTGTCCCAACCCTTAAGCGGCTCAATTCACGTGAACATCCCGTAAGCCACGGTTTACGGGCCTGTTGATTTAATCCCAATCCGAAACGTCACTGAGGAATGTCGCGTCAAAAACACTGGCGATTTCCCGCCTCGCTCACGCGTCGGGTTACGAAAACCCATCAAATCAACAAGCCCTTACGACGGGGGCTATCTGCCTTCGCCACTTTGCGCCTAACCAGAATTGTGGGTCACGACAAGAACATGCCGCTGCCGCCGAGCTAAGAACAGATTGCCGACCCAAAACAGTTGAATGGCCGTCGAGCCCGCACAGAGTCACATGACAAGCACTGAGCTTTGGGATAGGCTGTCCGGCGGCCGAATGCCGCTGCGCCAGAACCGCGTTCGCACACGGATCCTGCGATTCACCCCTGGCGAGAACTTCCATATTTCTGCAAAGCCATCGCCCGCCGCGACGGACACACGCCGATCGGTCACGAAGGTCATGTTCCCTCCCACAAATCTGCAGCGTCAGCTCTGCACGGCTGGTAGATAGTCCTTCCTGCTCACCCGGCCGCCCTTCGTACTCGTTTCCCCAACAACTCCACTCCTTAGAGAACTGCTCATGTCACAAAAGCTTCTGCTTCTGTTGTTGCCGGCTGTGCTTCTCTCCGGTTTCGCGACTGCTGCGGACTGGACTGAATTTCGAGGCCCGACGGGACAGGGGCATTCCGATGCGATCGACCTCCCGACGACATGGAGCGAAGATCAGAACATTGCGTGGAAAGTCGACCTGCCTGGAAATGGATGGTCTTCACCCGTGGTTGCGGGCGGGCGAATTTACCTAACGACGGCAGTTCCCGCTGGCAACGCCAGCCCGCCCCTACATTCATTGCGGGCTTTGTGTCTGTCCGCAACCAATGGACAAACGCTCTGGAACGTTGAAGTATTCAGACATGCAACAGATGAGCTGGTTGAGAGTCACAACAAGAACAGCCACGCCAGCCCGACACCGATTCTTCAGGGGGATCGATTGTACGTACACTTCGGTCCGCACGGCACGGCATGCCTGAAGACTGACGGCACAATAATCTGGAGAAACTCGAAGCTGGTCTATTCTCCACAGCATGGCAACGGAGGATCGCCTGCCATTACGGGCGACTTGCTGATCATTTGCTGTGACGGCAAGGACTATCGCTACGTGACCGGCCTCAACAGGAACACCGGAGACCAGGTCTGGAAGACAGATCGTCCCCTGAATCCGTCTCGCGGCTTCAGTTTCTGCACACCCACAATTGTCAGCGCCGGAGGACGAACACAGGCGGTCTGTCCGGGAAGCGGAGGGGTCTGGTCATATGATCCGCAAACAGGTCAGCAACTGTGGCAGGTCACATACGGAGAAGGATACTCTGTCGTCCCGCGGCCGGTCGTTGGTCACGGTCTGGTGTACGTTTCCAGCGGTTTTGGTGATCAGCAGCTGTTCGCCATCGACCCAACCGGAAGTGGTGACGTAACGGATTCACATGTACGGTGGAAGACAAGAAAAGCCGTTCCGAAGTCACCATCCGTGTTGCTGGTTGGCAACGAACTGTACACAGTGGACGACGGAGGCATCGCCAGTTGCCGCGACGCGGTGTCCGGTGACCTGCACTGGCAGGAACGTCTCAGCGGCAGGTTCTCGGCGTCACCATCACTGGCGGACGGGGTCATCTATTTTCAGGATGAGACCGGCACGACGACTGTCGTGCAGCCGGGGACGGAGTATCACGAGGTCGCCAGGAATCAGCTGGGCACAGGTGAAACTCGCACCTTTGCTTCATTCGCTTTTGTCGACAACGCGATCCTGTTGCGCAGCGAAACCAGTCTGTACCGCATTGAAAATCGTGACAGCGCTTCGCGCTGACTTATGGCCGCGAACGGTGCTTCTTGATCCCTGTTTCGTCACTCCCACGAGCCAGGATCGTCCACGACAGTATGCGAATTGCTCCAGATCAACACGATACGTTGCACACCTGTGGACGCCGAGCACATCACTTTGAGACTCGCATGAAACAAACAGCCGGACGTCTGTTGCCCATGCGTATTATGGATGGGCCTATTTAACGGCCAGCACAGACGCGAAATTAAAGCACTGAAACCACGGACAAACGGTGCTGAATCCGGCTCTTCGCAGGCGTTCTATGTGAACTTGCAGAGTCTCAGGTACCAGGCGATTTTCAATGGCGGTTCGTTTTTGAGCGATCTCAAGGTCGCTGTAGCCGTGAGCCCGTTTGAAGTCGTGATGCAACGTGGTCATCAGTCGGTTCTCCGCCGCATCGGAAAAGCTGATCTTCTCCGAAAGCAACATCGCCCCACCAGGCAGAATGCCACTGGATACACGGTCGACAAATGAATCACGTTCCTGCGGAGGCAGAAACTGCAGCGTCAGGTTTAGTACGACAAACGACGCATTACGAACAGCAACCTCCCGGATGTCCGCTTCGTGAACCTCAACCGCCGCACCTTCACTGGTTTCAACGCCAACAGTTCTGCGAAGACGAGCCACCATGGCTGCAGAACTGTCAACTGCGTGGATACGACAATCCGGCACAGCATTCTGCCGCACAGCAAACGTCGCAGCGCCAAGTGAGCAGCCAAGGTCGTATACGTTTGTTTCCGGCAGAATATACGTCTCCGCACACTGGCCGATCATGGACAGCATGGAGGCGTATCCCGGCACAGACCGCCGAATCATGTCAGGAAAGACGTCCGCCACGTCATCATCGAACTCAAAATCACCAACGCGACTCAGCGGAAGAGAGTAAATGCGATCTTCAGTCACTGGACGATTGACGGCAAACTGAGGAAGCGGAAATAGTCGTGACGACCGGAAAGCTGGAGCACCGCAGAATAACGTCCTGAGCAGTCGGTCGCGGATTCTTTTCGCAAACAGACTGAGAATATTTCAAACATTTCCGACGACTGAAGCTTCGCTTCACACTGTAACGCCATTCCGAACGGCGTTTTCTGTTCAAGAAAGAACCGTCCCAGGCGGGTTCGCGGAGTTGTTTCACCAATTGCTGAATTCATCCGTGAATCTCTCTTGTTTCTAACGGGACGAAATTCCGCTCGGAGTTCCGATGTTAATTCGTCGTCAGTCCGGTGCCATCGGACGTGTTCGGAGTACTGCCTGGGCCAGACTTCTGCGATGAATGCGATGGCCAGCAGAGATTTCATTCGTATCATCGCCGACCTTCCATGGTTGCGACCGGTCACCGTTGCAGCCGGACCGGCAGAAACGGTTCGTCACCAGGACATCCGGCGGCAGAATTCGTCTGAACACCCGGAATCAGTCAACACCGGTTTAGAAACGTTCTAATTGCCGAGAGTTCGCCAGACCCGGACATCACCTCGAACCCCTGCGGACGCGACGGTCTTTCCGTCCGGAGAGACCGCGATCCCAAAGTAGCGGCTCGTCTGCGGGGCGATCGACAGTATTGTGACGATTTCCCGAGTTGCCAGGTCCCAGATGCGGATTTCGCCATCCTGGCCCCCGGAGGCCATCAACCGACCATCGGGAAATACGGTCACCGAACTGATTAGGCCGGAGTGAGCCTTCAGGTCGGCAACTCGTTTCATCGTCTCCATCGAATAGAAATGCAGGTACCCGCCCTGAGTACCGATCACTAAACAGTGGCCATCAGGACAGTAGGCGAGCGATAGAGGGGTATCTTCCGTCGGCGGCAATTCGTCGGTGAGATCGCCGCTTTCAACCGAGAGCATCTGGATCGTTCGATCATCCCACGCGACCGTCAGGAAGCCCGAATCAACTGAAAAACACACGTCTGTTACGGCTGTCCCCTGACGCGAATACTCAAAACGAGGCGTAGAAAGATCATCCGCGGCAAATAGCAGCACGTTGCCGGACCGGCCGCCCACGGCAATCATGTTTCCGTCATCGGAGTATGCCACGGAGGAATATCCTCCAAACGGCAGTCGAGTTGCTTGTGTGTCAGTTGGCGATGCCGGATCCGTCACTCGAAGCTCTCGCATCATGCCGCAGACTGCGACCGCGCCAGTCATGGGGTTTGTCGCAAGTGCAATTGCGGGTTTGCCCACAGCAGAAACGGTCTCTATTGTGTTGCCATCAGTAAGATTCCAGGACTGCACGCTGCCGTCTTCGCACGCCATCATTAGTGCCTGGCTATCACGAGTAAACGCAACATCCCGCACAACGCCGCCGTCCCTCCAGTAGATGTCCCGACGAAATGTGGCGTCAGTATTCAGTACCTTGGCTGTTCCGTCGCCACCTCCGACAACGGCGAAAGATCCGTCGGCTGCGCAAGCGACATAACCAAAGGAATTTGCGTGAGTCCACATCAGTCGATGCTCCTTGCCGTCGCTCGGCATGACAAACATTTGCCCCCCCAAAGTGGTCGCGCACCAGGCGTCCCTGCCCGTCAGTCTGGCGATTTCGCCGTACGGCCGTTGCCCCACCAGTTGTTGACTCTGAAGCGTTCCGTCGTCTGTTGAATATCGCGAGAATCTGCCAGTCTGCCCAACCGCCACGATGGACTCTCCCGACTCATCAAATCCGATGGAAACCAGTGCTTGTGTATCGGCCGTTTCTGATACCAATTCCTGAGAGTCTAAATCCCATACCTGAATGCGCCGCTGCACAGACTTTCCACCGGTAGCTGCTCGCGCTCTCAATACCGCCAGAAACCGGCTGTCATCGGCGAATTGAACATCGTAGACAGGCTGTCCGGCCACCGAATACGAATCGGTGACCAATTCTGCCGTCTTGACGGTCCATAGTTTCACAACTCCGTCATGGCCTGCAGACGCTATGTACCTGCGGTTCGGTGAAAACTGCGCGGACCGAACCTCGCCACCATGATCGAGTTCGAAGGCAACTCTGCCATGCTTTTTCAACAGACGACACCGGTCGAGCCAGAATCGGGATATTTTTCTGAAATCGTTGCAGTTCATCTGCAAGCAGCAGAGCAGTCTGATAACGCTTGTCCGGATCGCGTTCCAGACACTTCAAACAGATCGTTTCCAGATCCCTGTCGAGCGTTGGAACAAGCGTTCGTGGTGACGGCGCATCCTCGTAACCCTTCTGATACAAAATCCCCTGCGGGCTGCCGCGGAAGGGACGAGACTCCGTCAGCAACTCGAATAACATGACTCCCATTGCATAGATGTCGGCTCGACGATCCGTTTGCCGATTCTTACCGCTGGCCTGTTCAGGCGCCATGTAAGCAATCGTTCCCACGATTTCACCATCCAGAGAAATTGTGGCCTCGTCGGAAACGGATTTTGCGATGCCGAAATCGGTGATGTACGGCTTGCCATCCAGATCGATCATCACATTGGCAGGCTTCATGTCACGGTGGACAACTTTGTTCTGATGAGCATAGTGAGCCGCTCTGCTGACAATGGCCATGACATCAACGGCGCGTTCCACCTTTGGTCGCGACTGCAGCAGTTCGTCCCGCAATGTGCGACCATCAATGAACTCGCTGGCAATAAAGACCTGGCCGTTGGTTTCCTCTTCACCGACCTCGAATACGGACACGATATTCGGGTGAGCCAGCTTCGCAGCTGTCTGCGCTTCGTGAAGGAGCCGCGGATCCTTGTCTACACGACTGGGCATTTTCAGGGCCACCATACGGCCCAGATTCGTGTCCTCTGCCAACCACACGGCCCCAAAGGAGCCCTCGCCAAGAATTCGAATCAGCTTGAACTGCGCAATGCGGTCTGTCGGTGACGGCTTTGCGGGTATGTACGTAAGTTCAATTTCGTCGGCATTGCTGCGCCGCCCCAACGGTTTTCCGATGTCTGTCTCGGCGATACTGACAGGAACAGAATCGCTGCCTCCCAAACGCGTGATCGCCACATCCTCAGTCGGCATTTCCGGCAGTACGTAACCACACCGGCTGCACCGCGATGAATCAACAGTCTGGTCGGTTCTCGGCCCCATCGGCGACACGTCGAGAGGAGCACTACACGATGGACAGACTGGATTCATGGTTTGAGCATTTCCGGAGTCTGCAAACTGGCACAGCACCGTCCATTATGCCAAACGGCTATGCCATTGGCTATTTCGTAAACGAATCCAACCTTCCATATCCATTCCCCATATCCAGGTTATAGAGACAAAGCCGCCAATAGTGTTCGAATGAACAGTGTCTTTTCTCCCTGGGCCAACAACAATTAGGAAAACTGGGGGGGGTTATTGGTTGTTTTTGTATGGCGAGTGGAGGGGCGAAGGGGGAAACTCCTTTGACGGTTAGTCCAGCTGCACGAGCATTCGTCAGCCAACGAAATGAGAACACGGCCATTTATTGAAAGCAATTTGGTGCCAATTCGAAGCGGGCGATTCACTGAGGCTGGCACGATAATCAGGGGCCGTCAAAACGTCTATTATCGATTCCTTAACTCGGGGGAATTTGTCGCGAATGCGCCCGACACCAACGGATTCACGATCAGCTTTGCTCCCGGCGCAAACGGATCGGTCTTTCTGCGGCCAACATTTTCGGTCGACCTGCTTCTGAACAAGGCTGTGACCATAACAGGAAATGGAGCCGGGGAAACCGTAGAAGGAAGATACGACGCGCTGCCAAATCCTGACTTCCGAAACGGACGATTCAAGACGAAGGGAACAATGGACCCAACCAGCGGAGTAAAAATTGTGCCGCCACAACGGTACTTCCCCGGCGGTATACAGAATTTTCAACACCGGATCGCAAGCGTTTAAGGTCTATGCAGCTAATCCAAACGGAACCAGTTCAACGCCAGTGAGCGATGTTATCAATGAAGATCA
The DNA here is from genome assembly GCA_024230215.1 of Fuerstiella sp. Taxonomy (GTDB): domain Bacteria; phylum Planctomycetota; class Planctomycetia; order Planctomycetales; family Planctomycetaceae; genus Fuerstiella. The sequence continues at coordinate 22,917 of JAAERP010000103.1, forward strand.
GTCACGTGACCTGGTAACGCCGGGAAATAAGCTGCTTCTCATCAAGCCAGAGCCCATCACTTCGACAAATCATATTGAAGGGATCTATGATCTTGTGAAGGAAGTGTCGTAGAGTGTCTGGCCGTCTTGTCCCAAACTGTTGTCCAGGGTTGAACAATGAGTTCGAAGCAAGGTGACGTTCCGCGTCGGGAGTTCCTTAAGTATTCCAGCCTGCTCTCGGCGGGCGCAGCAGCAGCGGTGTATCTGAATACCGACGCCAAAGTGAAGGCTGCTCCGCCGGTTGGTAAGTTCGGTGGGCAGGGCGCGAACCAATATATTTATGCGGAACCGTGAGACTGTAGCCGGCATCCTGAAATCTGGTTCGTCAACACGTTCGTCATGGAAGAGATAAGTTGGCTGTTTCATCCGTATTGCTCGTTTCTGGTTCCGCAAATTTTTCAACACGGGACGTCTGGGATGGATACCGAATTGCCCTGGAACAACGTGGGATCAGGGTCATTCCTTATCCCACGTTTTCGTTTCTCAAAGTGCTCAGCAAAGAGACCGTCTGTTCGGACATACTGGGCACGGCCGTGGACATCGACAATCACGTCGACTGCGTCGTATTTGTTGACGGGCTATATTTTCGCGGCGAACGAGCTCGAATTCCGCAATCCATTCGTCGAGCCGGAATCCCCACCGTGCTGATCGCCACCGACGATCCGTACGAAGCGATCCACAACGCAGAGTCGTTGTACACCTATCGTTTTACGAACGAGATCAACTGCGTCGCGGATGGCATTCAGTATTTGCCGACGGCCACACTCCCGCTGCCCGATTTACCGCCGGAACCATCACCTGAGTACGACCTGGCGTTCGTGGGCACAGTGTTTGAAGATCGATATCCGCTGATCATGGAACTGGCGAAATTCTGCGAACGAAAACACCTCAGATTTTTCCTTGCGGGCAAATTGTTGAAGGGCACTGAGGAATTTTCGAGCTTCACGTTTACGACGTTGCAGACGAAAACGGTTGAAACAGCAGAGAAGCTGGAAATCTATACAAGGTCGAAGCTGGTCCTGAATCTGTTTCGCGAATCGGAATCGGTGGCAGACAGCCCTTCTCCCAGAGTGTTCGAGGTGACCGGCCTGGGACAGGCCGCATTGCTTACCGGGCCGCTGCGCAAAGAGGTGAGGCAGGTTTATGGCGACTCCGTCTACCAGTTTAGTGACGCTCAGTCGGCGATGGCCTGCATCGACGCTGCATTGAGGGATGAATCCGCCCGACGCATCAGGGTCGTGGAAGCTCGGCAGATTACCGAGCAGTCACACCTTTACCAGCACCGCGCCCAAACAGTGATTGATGCCGTTCGCGAGGCGGAACATGATCGGGACATTGCCGCCACGGCGGAAGACAGGATCGCATGGATGATTGGCTGTGGACGAACGGGGTCCACGTGGCTGGCCGACGTGCCCGGCATTCGTCGCTGGCATGAACCGTACTTCGGGCGATTTCTTAAGCATATTCAGGATCGGCCGGCGGACCTGGATCGGTCTTCGTCTTTCTTCGCGAAGCGTCACCAAAAGGTCTGGCTGAATGGTCTGCGCGAAATGTTCTTCCGCATGGTGCACGACCGCTACCCGCAATTCGGACGTCACGCGCTTGTCGTGAAGGAAGTCAATACACCGGAAATCTATCCATGGATCTCAACTCTGTTTCCCGCTGGTAGATTGATTCATCTGGTGCGTGATCCTTTCGACACACTGGATTCTTACCTGTCGTTGCAGCAACCGGGCAGCTGGAACGATCAGTTTGGCGACAAAGACGATCCATTGTCTGAAGAAAACGTGGATCGGACAGCGAAGCACATCCACTCGACCATGATTCAGGCGTTGGCAGCGTACGAGCAATTCCCCGCCGACAGACGCCTGCAGGTGTCCTATGAAGACCTACTGGCCGACGCCCCGTTGCAGGTTCAGCTCTGTGGAAAACTAGTGTCCGTCGAAGTGTCAGACGACGATGCACGGGCCACGAAGGAAAAACACAATTTTAACAATTACAAGGACACCGGCGAGCTGAAGTTTCGCCGCAGGGGCCAGGCGGGTGTCTGGAAAACGTCAGAAAACTTCACTCCCCAGGTGCGACAGATCGCAACACATATTCTCGGACAGCTGCGTGCTCGACTGGGCTACCGCGACGAGCCGACTTCGTCGGCTGATGCGAGCTGCCGCTCGGAATCAGAATTCAACGTTTGAAATGCGATTCGGCGTTGCAGGTCAGGATTGCAGCCTGGTCTGTGCATTCTGCCGCTCAGATTGCGGATAACCCAACATCAGGAAGGCGGTGTGCCTGCGGTGTTCGGCGACATCTGTCAGACATACACACTATGCTGGTCAACGTAGGCTTCCACGGCTCGTGGCACCAGGAACCGCAGCCCCAGCCCGTCGCGGACGCGTTGGCGAAGATCGGTGGCGGAAATATCAGTGCCTGGCATGGCCACGGTCGTTACGCCTTTCGCCAGGTCTTCTCCCACCCAATCGACGACCTGTGAATGCGTGAGCTCAGGCAGTCCTGGCCGATTCACGGCAACGACCGTCGCCAGTTCGAAAATCCGATCCGGTTCCCTCCACGTTGAAATGTCGCGAAGTGAATCGGCGCCCATCAGGAAGAAGAGTTCTGCGCCTGCGAATTCATGCTTGAAGTCCGCCAACGTCTGAACTGTGAACGACTGCCCCTCACGTTCTATTTCGCGACGATCCACCACGAATTCCGGATACCCCGAAACGGCCAATTGCACCATATCAGCACGGGCCTCGCCATCCGTTATGTTTCTGCCTGTCTTGTGTGGCGGACTTCCCGCCGGAACCAGACGCACCTGCTCCAGTGAAAGTTGCACTCGGCAGGTTTCAGCCAGAAGCAGATGTCCGTAGTGCACCGGATCAAACGTGCCGCCGAGAATCCCCAGTCGCATGGATCGTTCTTAATCAGGATGGTCGAGGAATCAGAGACGTCCAACACACGTGGCCCACTGGAACAGAACAACAACGAGGTACCAATGGCCAGCGAAAAACCGGGTTTGCCAGACTCTGCCGGGGATCTTTCTCGCTCCAAATCGACACAACGTCGAACGCCGATTTTCCGAAAAAGAGTCCCGACCCTTTGCCCTTGCCGAGTCCGTATCATAGCATCAGCGACAACAAGACATGCTACCGGAACGACCGGATCCCGCAACAGTGTGCGACATTCGTTACATGTCATTTACACCGCCATTGCACAACAATGTGCCGTATGACTGCGCATCGTTCCCTGCAATTCCAACCGAAATCTCACAATCATCTGCGATGACTGATCCGTCTGATTCCAATTACTCACATCCGGACGGTGACACCATCCTTAGCGGGCCGGCGAACTGGTTTTCCCTGACGTGTCCTGCGGAATTGCAGGTCCAGCAGACTGAGTCATTTCTGGAATTTCGGGCATTGGCCAGGGACAACGCCGATACGAATTCGGAAGACCCCGCAAAGGCCCCCCGATGGACAATGACATTGTACGCGGCGTGGGTTGACGAAACAGAACCCGAAACAAACATTGCTTCTTTTCAAGCAGAGACACTCTTCCCGGACGTAATTCGTAATTCGGTCATGCCACCACTGCACCCTGAGCGCGCCGGCAGGGCATGGGCGGGAGTCTCTCGCCAGAAACCCCACGGTCCATGGTGGTACCGTATGTTTCGCAGGGCCGTTACCTACGAATGGCGACTCTGGATCTTCGAACACGAGCAGATCATGGTGGTCGCGAGTCTGCAGTCACGCGGTGGCTTCGCACTTGGGTCCGAAACGGTTGCCGCCTGCGAACGAACGCTCAATTCGGTTGAATTCGCAAAAACGCTTGCCTGGCCACCAGAGATTTTTCGTGGCGAAGTTGTACAGCTCGGTCGTAAGTACTTTCCACTGTTGTCGATCAAGGCCACAGGGAGTTTCGGGCTACAGATCGAGGATTCGGAAATTAACCTGGCCAATTTCTACAGGTCCTATCTACAGCAACCGAACAACTTCAAACAGATCGTGCTGCCTGGCCTGACGACGGTCGTTCGACTTCAGGAATGGGGCCCCGATCAGCTTATGCCTCCGCTGGCGGAAATCTCCGATCGAGTGATGCCGATGCTGTATCCGGAAAACGAGGCAGACACCACGCTGAAAGACTTCGTGAAGATGCCGTGGGTGTGTGGGCTGGCGGTCATGTTCGTTCTTGACGAAGATAACACGTACCGCTTCGTACATCGCAAAATGCTGCAGTCATGGCAGATTTCAGAGGAGGGTCTGCACGCTCTGGCCATCGACAATCTCAATACATTTGCCCGAAACAATCCGTTGGAGGTAACGGTGATAGGTGAAGACGATGATGCACGAATGCTGGTGCCTGTAAGTCCCAACGCCTACAACAGTGTTCGATTGCTTGGTCCGGAACTTCACGGTCGACTGCGAAAACTGCTGGGCGCCGAATTAGTCGTGGGTGTGCCCAACCGCGACTTCTTTGTGGCCGTGTCACTGAATCATCCGGATCTGGTCTCTGACGTGCAGCAACGAGTAATCCAGGACTATCAATCCATGCACCATCCGCTGACCAGTCGCCTGCTAGTCATTTCTGCAGACGGCGTCAGCGAGTATTGTGATTCATAGACCGGCCGCAACATGAGCCAGTTGCAACATATCGCGTTCTGCGGAGGCGGTTCCGGCGGCCACCTTATTCCTGCCATCGCTGTGGCCGAGGAATTGCGGGTTGTCAACTCCAACACCCATTTTCTTTTCCTGACCAGTGGCCGCCCGATCGACCGTCACATCCTCGAAAACTCCGGGCTGCCCACCGGGTCTGTCGATCAGGTCGCACTGCCGCTGCGGACTTCCACCGGACGCATACTCTTCGCATTTCAGTGCGTACGTTCGGTGCTGCAATGCCGACGCCGGTTTCAGCGTCAGCGACCGGACATCGTGATCGGACTCGGCGGCTTCGCGGCAATTCCGGGAGTCGCGGCAGCCTGGGTGAGTGGAATTCCGGTCGTGTTACTCGAACAGAACACCGTTCCCGGGCGCGCTAATCGATGGTTGCGTCGACTGGCAACGACGACCTACGTTGGCTGGCCGCTGGAAACAAAGTGGCGACACCAATGGCGGTCCCCCATTATTGAAGTTGGTGTACCCCTGCGTCGAGTCTTTCCGACTGGTGAGTTGAGCTGTGCCCCTCCCGTGACAGCCGTGCCAAACACGTCCAGACTGCTGGTGCTGGGCGGAAGTCAGGGAGCCATGCGTCTGAATTCGATCGTCGTGAACACACTCACAAGTCTCAATTCCCGCTCCTGGAAACTACACGTCGTTCATCAGACCGGAATCGACGACCTCGACAACGTGCGGAATGCGTACGAACAGGCGGGAATCACCGCTGACGTGCATGCATTCATCGATGACATGCCGCAACAACTCACCGCATCAACACTGGTCATCAGTCGGTCCGGAGCTGTCGCACTTGCGGAAATCGCTGCTTCCGGCAAAGCATCGGTGCTGTTTCCTCTGTCGACGTCCTGCGATAATCACCAGCTTCGCAACGCTGAATTCCTGGAAGCGTGTGGCGCGGCAGTGATCGTCTGCGAACAGGATCACGACGCACCGCTGCGATTGGCGGACCACCTTCGTCGGTTGCTGGACTCGGACTGCCGACAGACGAATTCGAATCAGGAACCCGTCGACTGTCGAACGGAGATTGAGAACTGCACACAAGCCGCCGAAACAGCCAACGCCCCGCGAGCAGCGATGGAATCTGCAGCTCGCCGCGTGGCCCCCGAGAACGCGGCCGCTGCAATCGTGAAATCGTTGCTGACGTTGTCAGATCGATCTGTGCATTCGCCGGAATGACATGAAGTCCACACAAACCTGACACACCACGGCGTGTCCCACGTTAACCAGAAGCAAACGGCTTTATGGTACAGGGCACCACTGTGTTGACTGCAGTTTCCCTCGACGTCATGACGTTGTCCCGCATCTTCCGGAATGGAGCAAAAGCAGAATCAGCAGGGGTCTCAGTGACATGTCGAACCATGACAAATCGTCGCCTACGGTGTGCCCGCACGTTCTCATCAGGGTGGCATATTCAGTGTGCAGTCTGTAGTGTAAGGGTCCTGCACGTCGGCTTGTGGAGCCGAAAGTGGGGGTTCAATTCCCCTCAGACTGCCTTTCTCAGACATATCGTCCGGATCGGCATTGTGGTTTTCGCGAGGTAACTTGCTCTTGTTGCCGGCCGAACGACCGAAACAGGAAGGCAATGATCAGTGGTTACTTCAGTTCTTCAAAGACCAACTCTTGTTTTGAATCGCAACTGGCAGCCAGTGGGAGTGGCGACTGTTTCGCGGTCCCTGGTCAAGGTCTGGAACGATTCTGCCCGCATCGTTGACCCTGCCGACTTTCAGCAATACGACTGGGAGGACTGGTCGTTGATGCAACCCGCTGAGGACGAAGCCTGCATCCAGACACAATGGCTGCGGCTACGAGTGCCGGAAGTGGTCGCGCTGACAAAGTATGATCGTTTGCCAAAGAACGTCGTTGCTTTCAGCCGCCGAAATGTTTTCAAGCGTGACAACTTCACGTGCCAATACTGTGGTTGTCGACCGGGCAGCGAGGAATTGACGATTGACCACGTGTTGCCCCGATCGCAGAACGGCACATCCTCCTGGAAGAACTGCGTCCTGGCCTGCGTGGAATGCAATCACCGAAAAGCCAACCGAACACCGGAGCGAGCGGCGATGCCTCTGGCACGTAAGCCAGTGCGTCCCCTGTGGAATCCGTCTTATGCACGTCATGGAGTTCGACTGGAAAGCTGGTCAAAGTTCGTCAGCGACGCGTATTGGAACGTCGAACTTGAAGATTAGTCACGGAGCCGACAGTGCCACTGTTGGCTCCTTTTTTCTGTCAGAACACAAACGATGACGATTTACCGTTCTTCCGTAATCTGCGCTGTCACATCATTGTTGCTGACATCGATCGTCGTGCCTGTCACGGCGGCCCAATCCGCGACGAACAGACTGCCTGCAGCAAGAAACGACAAGCCATCAGCAAAGAAAAAGCCTGCTCCGTTTCATTGGGTGAATCCATTGAAGCAGGAGCTTCCCGGCGTTCGTCACAGGACATTTCGAAGTCCCGGTATGAAGATCGACGTCGGCTACTGCATTTACCTGCCGTCCGAGTACTCGACACCGGGAGCGGCAAACAAACGGTTCCCTGTCATCTATTATCTTCACGGTGGTCGCCCCGGCAGCGAAACGAAGAGCGTCAAACTTGCGACTCACATTCACCGACTCATCGAAGACGGCAGCGTTCCTCCGATGATCTACGTGTTCGTCAACGGCGGCCCGGTCAGTCACTACAACATGTCAGAACGCATCAACGCGATGGGCGAAGATGTTTTTGTCAAAGAACTGATTCCTCACATTGACGGCACTTTCCGAACGATCGATCAACGTCATGGGCGGGGCATTGAAGGCTTTTCTCAGGGGGGCCGGGGAACAACTCGAATTATGTTCCGGTACCCGGAACTGTTCGGCAGCGCGGCCCCAGGTGGCGCAGGTCACGCCACAGAAAAAAGAATATCAGAGGAAGATGGTCGGGAGAACGACACGCTGGTCTTTGCACAAGGCCACAACACCTACGATCGCGCCAGACTGTATGCAAAGAAACGGTCACCACCACTACCGATTCTTGTTCATGTCGGCACCGAAGGCTTCAACTACGAAAACAACCTGGCCTACATGGAATTCCTCGACACGCTCAGGATCCCCTACCAACGACTTATCGTAAAAGACGCCCCTCACAGCGCGACTAAGATCTACGAGAAACGGGGACTGGAGATCATGAAGTTCCACGCGACGAACTTCGGCCTGTCAGAGTAGATTTCCTGCGTCGTCCGTTTCTTGCGGTGTTCGTAGCCCTGACACGGCCAGATCCCATCATCGCACAGCAACGTCACTTCCGACGTCTCAGTGCGCTCCGCGTCGGCCATCTCTTTCCGGTCATCAATGCACGGCGGACAGCGATCAATGTCGATTCCAGGACGTGGCCCATTATCACTGAGATTCACTCTGCAAAATAATTCGGACGTGCTAAAACCCGCCTGAGTTGCCGCCCATCTCTACGCAAGGGGATCATATGAATCTGTATGCCGGAATCGCATTGCTGCTGCTCGCGTGCGTCGGCAACGCCGCGTGGTGGGCCATTCTGGTGAATCGAACACACTCACTTCCATTTCAGCAAGTCGTCCTTGAATCTGTCCGCAAGCTGCACGACGTTGGGATCATTGTGTTTCCGCCCTTCATCTTCTGGATGGCGGGATGTGAACAGCCGGGGCTCCTGCACGGCGGTTCCGTGGCAGAGCTGTCCGGGATGATTCAGAGCATTCTTGGGTTTGCCTTGTGCGGACTGGTGCCATTTACCTGGTCTGTCGGGCGATGGCACATTCGGCAACATCCACAGCAGCTACTGGAAACCACATCGCAACACTTTGACGTTCTAGGCAACTGCCAGACTGACTCAGAGGAACAACTGGTTCGTGGTAACCGAGTGCCATTGCTGGCCCGATTTCCCATGAACGAAGTCTACTGTCTTGAGGTCACCCGAAAGCGTCTACGTTTGACAGGGCGGCAATCGCATAAGTCAGGACACACCCGAACGATCAGGGTGGCTCATTTCTCTGACACCCATTTTGCGGGCTGCCCGGGGAAACGTTTTTTCGATTTTGCGACCGATCGACTCTGCGAACTGCAGCCCGATCTATTCGTATTCACCGGCGACCTGATCGATGATGAAACGTTGTTCCCATGGGCCTCTGAGATGTTTACAAGGCTGTCCGACGTGGCAACCTGCTATTCAATTCTGGGGAACCACGACTGGCGTCTGGATTACTCGGGGATTCGACAGGGAATCGTTGACGTCGGCTGGATCGACGTTGGCCAGCGGCAATTGACCACCCGTGTCGATGACGTGACGATGCTGTTGGCCGGAACTGAAGCCCCCTGGATTGGCCGTAATCCGGAAGTCCCCAATCCAATGAACGAAGACATTCGGATTCTCCTGAGTCATTCTCCCGATCAACGCAACTTCGCTGTTGAACAGCAATTCGACCTGATGCTGTGCGGCCACAACCACGGGGGCCAGGTTGTGCTGCCAGTCATAGGTCCCGTTTACGCGCCCAGTAAGTACGGAGTCAAATATGCTGGCGGCACATATCGTCACCAGCAGATGTTGATCCACGTGTCTCGCGGTCTTGCCGCAAAGGAGGCCCTGCGCTGGAACGCCTGCCCGGAAGTCACGCTGCTGGAAATTGAAGTTTCTTAACAGCAGCTCTCGATGCCACGCGACGGTGGCCTGCGTGGTTCAAACATCCGTTTCAGAGGCTGAAGTGAATTCGCGGAGGTGCACCGAAACCAACGCGATGGAAAGGAACACGGCGATCCACGAAATCAGCCACAGGATCTGCATGAATGCGCTCTCGTCGGAAGCCACGAAGTCCAGGACGGGCGATTCGCGAAATTCGTCACTTTGCGTCGTCCAGTCAAACAGTAGTGTGCGCAGACGGTACTGAATGGTGAAGCGATTGATAACGGCCGGAAAGAACCCAAGAAACAACTCTACCGCAGCGGTATACGCAACGCACAGAACCATCGCGCGGCGATGGAAAACTGTCCCCAGCATTATGAAGAGTGCAGAGTAGGCACACGCTGACAGAATTGCCAGGCCCACCATCGCACGCCAGACTTCACCGGTGGCTGCAATTCCGGGAATCACGTTCGTCATCGGCCGATCTCGAAATCGTCCCTCCCGGCGTGCAGCCCGGTCATCCCCTGCTGCGACCGTTTCGTGCTTATGATCGGGCTGCCGAACTTCGGCTTGATCGTTGATGCCAGCCACTGCAACGGCGCCCGTCACTCCAACGATGGTGGCTGACGCTGCCCACACAACAGCCACCAAATATTTTCCCAGAATCAGGTAGAACAGCCCGTTAGGCCGCACTGCCAGGTAAATCCAACTGTGCTGCTCAAGCTCTGAAGCCACCGCGGGAGCTGCAATCAGCAACGCCCCCAACATGCACGAAACGGTCGGTGCAACATAGTACAACGCGATGGTGAACAGCGTGTTGACATTCTGTTGCTCCACTCTGGCCTGGGGCGGAAAATTCAGGTAGTTCGTCATCAGCAACATGATGACCACAGAAAACGCGGCAACCACGACCCACCAGAAGGCTCGGCCCGGTGTCATGATTCGTTTCAATTCGAACCAAACGATGGCCAGAAGACTATTCATATCTCACCTCGATGAATCTTCAGCAGTGAGTTGAAGAGCGTCTGCAAAGAATCGTCGGCGGATCGTACGCGGGTAACAGTGAAGCCGTTTTGGGTGATCAAGTCCGGCAACTGAGTCCACAGCTGTCCTGCCCGCAAGGTTCTCAGGCGAACAGTGTCCTCGCCGTGCGATTTTTTCTCGACGGAGATTGACACCGCCAGTTCCCTGTCCATCAGTACGGAGGCCAGCCGCCAGGGATCTGAACAGTCCACTTCAATTTCGGATGGGGAATCAAACAGCAATTCGTTCACTTCGCTGGCGGTTCCCGATGCCAACAGGCGTCCGCCGCAGATCAGCAGGAACGAGTCGGTCAGGGCTTCGATTTCATGCAACACATGGCTGGCGATGATCAAACTTTTGCCGACTCCGATCCAGTCGTTCAGCACGTCGGTCATTTCAGCCCGACCGACCGGATCGAGACCGCTGAACGGTTCGTCCAGAAACAGCAGTGTTGGCTCGTGAGCAAACGACTGAGCCAGTTTGACACGTTGTCTCATGCCGCGCGAGTAGGTTGCAATCGGCCGGTTCATGTCGCTGGCCATGCCGACCAGTGCAAGGCAATCTGAGGCTCGGTCACGGGCAGGCCGTGACCGCACGCCCTGAAGTTGCAGTAGCAGCGTCACCCAATCAAGTCCGGTGGTCGTTGCGTACAGACCTTCAAAACCTGGACAGAAACCAATCTTCTTCATGAGCGCCGAATTATTCCTTGGCGACTGTCCCAGTACGCGCACAGTTCCCCGCGTCGGAACAAGCTGGCCAATCAGAAGATTCAGCAAAGTGCTCTTACCGGCGCCATTTGGACCGAGCAATCCGTAGGCGCCCGGTTTCAACTTTGCATTGAAATCGTTAACGCCGATCACCGTGCCGTAGAGCTTGGTGACGTGATCAAGTTCGATCAGGTACTCGGAAGTCATGAATGCGGTCACGCTCGCAGGGGTGCGGACACCTTCTTGTAGATAACGGCAAAACAGATCACACTCAGAGCAACGACAAACGCAAACTGCGTGTCTGTGTGAGGTGACATACTGGGGATACCCAGTATGGCCACGGACAGATCGCTGAACAGCAGAAACAAAAACGACACACGCAAAACGAGTTCGGATGTGTCACCATTCAGATTGCGCATGACCAGGAAGGCAGCCAATCCAAAGATCCAGATCGCAAACCAGCCGAAGGTCGCGAAACGACTTTCCACCGTCATCGCTGACAGCATTAGTGCCAGCAGCGTTGTCGGCACAATCATGGCTGTCGAGGCGGCCATCGATCGTAACGGCAGGTCCCATGTGTGGCTGACGACTGATATGTCCGGAGAAAGCAGCACGGCAAAAACGTACAGCAGCAGCTGCGGAAGCGTACAGGTCAGCAGCAGATAACAGAACACCGTAGCACACTTGCCGCAGATGTATTGGATGCGCGTGAGCGGACGAGAGAAATACAACAGGAAGGCTCGGGACCTGACATCCTGAGAAATCAGCGAGGGCGCAAGCAGCCCCACAACCACCACCATGCCGATCGACTGAGATCTTTGCAGTTGCAGCAGGACGGACTTCCAGAACAGAGGCCGCGCAGCTGTCAGCAACTGCTCACGGTCCGCACCACTAAGTCCGTCCAGCGTCACCTGCACGACGGGCAGCATTTCAGCGGGAAGCAACAGGCGGAGCAGATCATGCATGCCGTCCGCGTTGATCTGAGAATTATTGGTCAGCACCTGTTCAAACAAAAAGATCAGCACACCGTAGGCCAGGGGAGGTCCCCAGACCACGAAGGCGATTCTACGAAGCCAGAAACTCTGCCATGCGCGTCGGATGCCGATTCCCGCGACCACAGTCCATCGACTGCTGCCTGATTCGCGTTCGCCTTCCCATTCACGATATCCGAGATTATGAATCGGCATCGCGTTTCTCCCCGACGGCTTTCAGGAACACTTCCTCCAGTGAGGATTGCGACGAAATCATGTTTTGAACGGCGGCCCCACAGTCCTGGGCGTAATGCCAGAGTTGCCCCGAAACATCTGCCGCCTGCCCGGACACCCGCAGCGTACCATCCGCCTGCACTTCAGCATCCAATCCGTCTGCTCGCAGAGCATCGCTCAGCGCCTGACCGTCGCCGGAAAGGTCTACATTCACCGCAGGGTGTGGCGACTTCAGAAGCTCGTTCAACGGTGCCGAAAGACGCACCTGACCGGCCGCCAGAATTGCCACGGAGTCACACACCACTTTGACATCAGGCAGAATGTGCGTACACAAAATCACCGACTTGCCAAATTTCTTTGACAGAATACTAATGCGGTTAAGCATGGCCTCACGTTCTTCGGGATCCAGTCCAGACGTTGGCTCGTCCAGAATCAGCAGCTCCGGATCATGCACAATCGCCATTGCGAAACGGAGCTTCTGCCGCATGCCTGTGGAATATGTTTCGACTTTGCGATACCGCTCCTGTCCCATGCCACAGAAATCCAGAATCTCATGCCCTCGACGCAGAGATTCCGTTCGTGGCAGGCAGGACAGTCGAGCCGCCACCTGCACGGACTCAATACCGGACAACCCATGCATGTAGCAGTCATCTTCCGGCATGTAGCCAACTTTGGCGCGAACGGCGGCAGATTCTGTCGTGACGTTGTGTCCCAGAACATGGCCCTCCCCGGATGTGATTCTCACAAGGCCCAGCAGCACTTTGATCAGCGTGCTCTTGCCTGCGCCATTGGGACCAAGCAACCCGGTGATGCCGTCTTCGATCGTCAGACTCACTGCGCTCAGCGCGCGAAATTTCCCGTAGTCCTTGGTCAGGTTTCGTAGTTCGATCAGAGGGGACATACGTAAAACAAACTCACATCAGACGTACCGGCGGGCGAAATTGACGAATCTGGCTACCGAAAACTTCCCGCCCACGAAGCTGTGTGCACAAGACTGCGCATTCGCCATTCACGCAGTTCGGCCAGCATTTCCTGTTTCTTTTCGGCATGATCAGGATTGCCCCACACATTCTTCACTTCGTCAGGATCGTTGACCAGATCGAACAGCTGACCTTCGTCTTCGTCAATGAAGTGGACCAGCTTCCAATCATTGTCGCGTACCATGGTCATGAAGTCGGTGCCGTCCAGAATTCCGTCCCTGCCGTGTTCGGCGTAGACGTAGTCTCTGGGCTCCCAGTCTTTCCCATCCAGCGCCGGCAGCAACGATTTCGCCTCCATCGTTGCCGGCACTTCGACCTCGGCAAGATCCAGGATGGCGGGCCCAATGTCCATCTGCTGACAGAGTCCTTCGATGCGTTTGTTGGCCTCAAACCGCCCCGGGGACCAGACGATTAATGGCATCTTTGTGATGATGTCGTACATCGTCCACTTCTGACTGTGACCGTGGTCTGTCAGGCAGTCGCCGTGATCGCTGGTGAAAATCACAACGCTGTTTTCCAGATAACCCTTTTTGTCGAGTGAATCCAGAATTTCACCCACCTTGGTATCGATCATTGTGACGTTCGCCAGATAGTACGCCCGCTGCCGATGACGCTCTTCCTGGGTCGGGTTATCTTTGTGCACAACGCTGTCATGATCGATATCGAAGTTATGCTCACGGAGCACCTTGAATGCCCGCGGTTGATCTTCCTTCTCCTCGTCCGTCACCTCCATGAGCGGCAAATCTTTGCTCATGTATTTTTCAGCCTCTTCCGGCGTGGGGTCATAAGGTGGGTGAGGCCCCGGGAAACCAATTTGCAGAAACAGCGGCTGTTCCGGTTTGGGTTTGGTGTCAATCCACCAGGTCGCCATGTCTCCCACAAAATTGTCCGACTGCATATCGGCGTCCTGTTCCCACAGAAACGCCCCCAGACAGTCTTTGTAGTCTTCGCGCTGGCGATACAGTTCGCGTTGTTGCTTGACCTGCCCGCGGGCATGCAGCGCTTTGTCCCATTCGTCGAAATAGTAGCGTTCTTCCAGATAGCGATCCTTGTTTTCCACGACGTACCGTTCGTGGAAACCCATTGGCGTGTGGTAGGGATAGGTGTGCATCTTGCCAATATTGACACAGCGATAACCACTGTCTGCCAGCGATTCGATCCAGCCGTGCTGCCAGGGATCGGCGTTCTTCAGAATGCCGGTGGTGTGTGGGTAATATCCGGTAAACAGACTTGCTCGCGATGGCGCACAACTGGGCGCCGAAATATGGCAATTGGTGAACGTCGTCCCTTCCCGCACAAGGCGGTCCAGGTTCGGCGTGTCCATGTAGTCAAAACCGAGCTCGCGAATGGTGTCGAAACGCTGCTGATCGGTAATGATAAAAATGATGTTCGGACGATCGTCGGACATATGCTGTGTTGATTTCACAAGTAAACAATGGAATCGGAGCAATTGGCCAGCATCTTCAAAGAAGCTGGAACGTGATGCAAGGCCCCCGCAGGTGAGCGACAGGACTTTCACCTGAAGCAACCGCCGCTGGTCGGTCAGACCGCAACCGCGATGTCAGGGCCCCGAGTCTTTACGACCGCTGGAAGGGACCCAGGTGTTTGAACTGGTGACATGAATCTCATGCACTTCGTCCGCAGTGATGGGTTTATTAGGGTCGACCGGCTCTTTTTCCTCGCCATCTTCAACTTTTCGGGGACGGTACTGAGAGGCCAGCCCTTCTTCGCGGTGATTGCGAGCAACGGCGTTCCAGAATCCCAGATTGGCCTCTTCGTTTCGAAAATACCGATACGACGTCAGCAGGCCAAGCATTAGAAGGGCGGTGGCAACGACGGCAATCACGATCCAGTCGTAGGCACTGGAGGCAAGGGCCAGACCCACAAAAGAGCTGAGACCGGCCCCAAAACCCACGACAATGACCGTCGCCAGCATGCTGCCAGCGTCGTCGCGACGATGGAACCAGTTTTTGGGCATGACGCCAGATCCTTTTCCAGCTCACTTCACGGCGACTGCGGGACGGGCACAGATCGTGGTCCGGCTCATCACGGTGTCTGCAGATCGCTGCGTTTCAACCAAATCGACTCTCTGAATGATACTCTTCCGATGAACACCGGGAAGGCAAAAAAAGTCTAACAAAACACGCAGGCTCGTCGATCGTGTCGAGCGCGATAACGAATCTGCAACGAATAGATTCGGCGGCGAATGGTGGTCAACGCCGAATTCGGAAGCGGTCAGACGTACTCATTCCGCCCCAAAGAGACTCCGGACCTCCTGTTCAGAGTTCTTTGGCACCATTAGCACGACTGTATCGCCTGCCTGTAGCTGATCGTCGGCATTCGGAACAGTGACATAGTCCTTTCGTTCGATTGCTGCCACCAGGCAATTGGGCAAATCCAGTTCGCGAAGAGTAGATTTTGTGGCCGGAACGTTTTTCCTGACTTCGACTTCCCAGACCTCGGCGAATCCTCCAGCGATGGGCGACCGCTCCAGAACCGGGCCTTTCGCGACCAACCCAACAATCTGCCTGGCCATGGCTTCACGCGGGCTGACTGCGACATCGATGCCAAGGCGTTCCAGTACGTTGGCATAATCAGGGCTGCGAACGATGGTCAGCAAACGCCGACAACCCAGTTCCTTAGCCTCGACGCCACAGACAATATTCTCTTCATCCCGGCCGGTGCACGCTACGAAGACATCACTCTTACCGACGCGAGCCTCTTCCAGATCCGCTTTGCTTTTCACGTCAGCATGCAGGACGGAGCAGTCCGGCAAACGCTCCGCAATGAAATCACATCGGTCAACGTCACTTTCCAGCACCGTAACGCGACACCGAGTCCGCTCCAGCAGACGCGCAAGATTCAGACCGATTTCACCGCCTCCGGCAATCACAACCCGTTGCCGCTCGGTCGAGCGATGGGCAAACTGCCCAGCCACTTTCTCCAGTTCGCCCTGTGCACCAATTAATGTGACGTGGTCGCCCCCCTGCACGGCATCGTCTGCGCCGGGAATGATGGACCGGTCGTTACCACTGATCAACCCCATCCGCACCGTGATTGGCAGCTTCAGCTGTTTCAACGGGATCCCGATGGCCCGCGCCTTCGGTCCCACCTGAATTCCATGTACCTCAACACCACCGCGAACAAAGTTTTCGACGGCCAGCACCGATGAGCTGCGAATGTGTCTTGCCAATTCCAGTGCCGTCAGATGCTCCAGACTAATCAAGCGGTCGACGTTAAAGTGCCGTTGATAGTCAAACGTGCTGTTGTCACGAAAGATAGGGTTAAATACGCGTGCGACGCTGCGAGACGCTCCCATCTCACGGGCAATGCTGGCGCTGACAAGATTAACTTCGTCGCGACTTGTCACGGCCAGACACAGATCGGCTAACTGAATCCCGGCCTGAAAAAGTCTCGCTACGTCAAACGCCGATCCACAAACCGTCTGAACGTCCAATTGCTCTTCCACGCGGCGCAAAACAGACGCCTGTTCGTCCACCACGCAGACATTGACGCCCCCGTTACAAAGCAATTCCGCAACTGTGCGGCCGACAGTACCGGCTCCCAACACAACCACATTCATTGTGACAACCCTGTTGAATTCAACAGCTCCGCTGCTTCCACAGCAAAATACGTCAGGATCCCATCTGCCCCGGCGCGTTTGAACGCCAGCAGGCTTTCCAGAATGGACTTCTCCCGATCCAGCCAGCCATTCTGAATGGCGGCCGACAGCATGGCGAACTCTCCGCTCACCTGATAAGCGAACGTGGGGACGGCGAATGTGGTTTTCACACGTTGCACGACGTCCAGATACGGCATGCCGGGCTTAACCATCACCATATCGGCCCCCTCGGCGATGTCCAGACGTACCTCGCGAAGTGCTTCGTCAGTGTTGGCCGGATCCATCTGATAGGTACGCTTGTCGCCGCCACCCAGACTTCCGCCAGATCCGACAGCATCCCGAAACGGACCGTAAAATGCTGATGCATACTTCGCGGCATACGCCATTATCTGCACGTCCTTGTGGCCCGCCGCATCCAACGCACTCCGAATAACGCCGATGCGACCGTCCATCATGTCGGACGGTGCAATGATGTCGCACCCGGCATCAGCCTGAACAACAGCCTGTTTCGCCAGCACATCCATGCTTTCGTCGTTGGCGACGTAGCCATCCCTGACCACTCCGTCCTGCCCGTGAGTTGTGTAGGGATCCAGAGCCACGTCGGCAATCAGTCCGATATCGTGGCCCGCAGCCTTGATCGCTTTCATAGTCCGGCAAATCAGATTTTCCGGATTGAATGCTTCGTCACCGTCCGCGGTTTTTTTCTCTGAGGGCGTGACCGGAAAAATGGCGACGGCAGGAATCCCAGGTTTCGCCGCCCGCCCCACATATTCAACAAGGCGATCAACGCTGTAACGATTCACACCCGGCATGGACGCGACAGCTTCGACGACACCGGTGCCTTCGGTCACGAACACAGGCAAAATCAGATCGTCGACAGAAAGGTGATTCTCCCGGACCAGACGACGACTCCAGTCAGTCCGACGATTTCGCCGCATTCGAACTGACGGAAATTCTCCGTAAGCAGAAAAGGAATTGCTCATTCTGAAATAGTCCCGACTTAGTCCGTGGTCAAAGTTTTCCTGGCAGTGTCACCGACAGCACGCCGCACAATCTGTCGGCGAGCACAACACGCAGTTCGCCCGTCATGCACATCAGGGCTGATATCTGCCACTGTACCAGATGAAGTCCGTGCACAAGGTGCGGTAAGGAAAGATCACCGTGAGTTCGCGAAATCCCGCTTCTCAGGAAAACTGCGCCAGACGTATTCGCCCGGGACGATTTCAGCAAACTGTGCCCGCAAGAAAAACGCCGGCCCCTTCGGAATCAAATGCCGGATGGCTGCTGCCACATATCCGCACCAATCAGTGAACAGATACCTGCGTTTCAACCGCATCGGGCACAGACGTCGCGGTCAACGTGGGATTCCGGGGAAGGTGCACACTCGAGCAACAGTTTCAGATGCTTCATTTCCCCTGCGTGGTGTCGAAGATCGAGAGTGCTGAATCGGTCGCAGCCGGCCGCGAGGTGACAGTAATCTTCTTTGCCTCCTCATCAATACTCATGACCATCATGTCACGGTAATCCGGGTTGGTAATGATGGCATTCAGCGTCTTCAACACCGTCACCTCGCCGAAGTTGTAGCTTTGTTTCATATTCTGCGTCAGTGCCGCCTGCTTAAGACCGTCACCGTCGATTTCGATCGGTGTCTGAATCTCCTCCGAGATGTAGGCCAGAGCCTCCTGCAGCGGCATGTTACGGAAGTCGACATAGATCATCATCTGCAGACGATCCACGATTAATTCGGGAAGACGTTTTGCGGCCGCGACGACCGGTGCCGGGCCATCAAAGTCCGTGACAACGGATTGGTTCCAGGTAAACAACGAAGCCGCCGCAAGATTCGCGGCAGCCTTGTCCGGCAGCAAGGTAATCAATCGCACATACGATGGCCCCACAAACGTTGAAGTGCCCAGGACCGTCCCCTGCATCATCGCAGGAAACCGCCCGATCATTTCCCGATAACCTTTTGTCGATGGTTTCATGAAGCGAGCTGTCGTCTGGAGCAACTCAGGCAGTTCTTCCATCTGAACTTTAATGTGACGCTCAGCCCGCATCGCAGAACTCTCGTTATGTGGATGCAGCAGCGTCTCCATGAACAATTCGGAGCCCAGATGAAGGCTCCAGCCGACAGTCTGTACGTCCTTGCCAAACCACAGGACAAACTCGTCAGCGAAGGTCTGCATCTGCTCCCGGAAGATGTATTCACGGTGTGTGTCGATGTTGAGCAAATCGAACACCAGCGTCATCTGGCGACGACGATCCGATTCCCGCAACAGAACATCGATGTCCACCGGAGCCATCGCTGCATACTTTCTGGCGTCAGCCAATGAATCCGACATCGTTATGGGGGCGACTGCAAACGTCTTTGCATCGATCAGCAGGTAAGTGAAAGGATCTGATTCGAACACCTGCCCCTGCAGATCCGAACGTCGCGTCCCTCGAAACCGATTCAGTTGCAGATCGGACTGTGTCTGTTCACTTCGAAGTCGCACCACAGCAGCCACTTCGGGTGGCGAAGTGCGAGGACCAAAGTTGACCGCAAACGTCAGCTCTTCAATTTCCTGCGGTTCGAACCGCGTAATGTCACGTATCTGTTGCTCCAGCCATTGACCAAGGTCACCCAGCGTTGCGACAAACTCACGGTTCTTTCGGTCAGTGCTCCAGATCTCTGAAGGCCGCAGGTGAAACACCAGGTGTGGGGTGAAGGGAAAATAGTCAAGCGGAATCACGCCCCCCGATGTTGGGCTAAGAGCCTTCGCACTGACGTTTGCACTGGCGACGTCCAGTTTTTCCTGCTGCCATGCTTCGTTCACCTGCGGCTTGTCATTTTCTACTGTCCGTTCAGCGGCTGATTTTGCGGCGGAATTCTGCTGCCACCATATACCGACCATGCTGCCGGTAAAAAGCAGACTGCCGAGCACGATAACCAGCGGTCCGCCCCGGCTTTTGCGTTTCCGACGACTGCGGACGCGACTGGCCGCGTTGCCGGTGACTGTCGCTGTATCACCCGTGGCAACATCATGCGATTCGCTGGCGCTTACACCTTCAGACGGAACTGCGGCCTGCGCGACGGATGAAAAATCGAATGGATCCGGAGCAGCCACTGCGGCCGAATCAGGTGTCAGAAAAGAATCCGAAGGTCCGTCATCCGAGGGACCGTCATTCGGGGGGGGCGGTGAATCCGGCACCCATTTCGCCGATGTGCCGACCATAGGATCCGCCGGCCGTTCCGGAACATCGGCTTCCAACAGAGTCAGTTCCACTTCATCCGGTTCCGCCAGGATGAAGCGGTGCTGGCAGCGTGGGCACTTCCCCTTTCGCCCCAGCAGCTTACGGTCCGGCAATTTGAGGCCGGCAGAGCACTTCGGACACGAAATTGTAACCGTCGACATCGCAGTACCTGGAGTGTCAGAAGACGAAGAACTGGTTTTCTTACGCCGCTGACTTTGTAGTCACCGGCGGAAACCCCTAATACCCTGTGAGCTCGTTCACAAGGACAACCCTGTTTTGAAGATATGAGGACGCACCACGTCCGTTCCGAAGTCACGTGACGCGGCAGGCTTCGCTCCGAATTTTAGCGTGCGGAACGGCTATCGGAAACGGTCATCTGAAAATGGATGCAGATCTTTCACCGCCCCAGGGGCGGGCAGAGTCTCAAGCAGCGCTTCCGCCAATTTAAAGTCTTCTTTGGTGGTGATCTTGATATTCATCGGCCAACCTCCATGAACATGGACTGCATGACCATAGGCTTCCACAATTGACGCGTCGTCCGTGCATGCGGTCAGATCGTCCGCCGCGTCAAATGCCTGCCTCAGCAGGGTTCTGCGGAAGACCTGCGGCGTCTGCGCCAGGACAAGCCCGCTGCGATCAACAGTTCGTTGAATGGTGTCCTCGGCCACAGCCTTCACCGTGCTACTGACGGGAACCCCTGGAATCACCGCATCATGCACCACTGCAGCTGCGAAAATCTCTGTCACCCATTTTTCGGTCAACAATGGACGTGCCGCATCGTGGATGGCGATGAAGTCGGCTTCCTGAGACAGTGAGTTGATTCCATTCAACACACTCTCGGCACGACATGCGCCACCCACTGTGATGGTGATGTCCATGAAGGCAAGGTTGGGTCGAAACCGTTCTCGGAATTCATCGATGTCGTCCGGGGACAAAACCAGGACGACTTCTGAAACGTCGTCCCGATTCAGAAAGTGCTCGGCGGTCCGCAACCAGACAGCACGCCCCTTCAATTCAACGAAGGGCTTCTTGCGTGCGAAACCGGTGAATCTCCGACTCTCGCCGGCAGCGGGCAAAATGACGGCAAATCTTGACATATCAACCGATCAGAACCACCACATGTTTCGCTGGACAAATTCCACAACATCGCCAAACAGCCAGAACGCCAGCGTGCAGTCACTACAGTAGATGCGAACGGAAACCTCAGACCCAATCTGACGAGTTGGAATCTCAGTGCCTTCCGCGCCTTCCGCGATCAGCTCGAACGCAGTTCCCAGTTCCGAATCGGTTGTCGAACGCGTCGCGATCGTTACGAGCCGACATTTGAATTTTGATTCCGGCAGACTGACCATCGTGAATTCACATTCCAGCATGCCCTCACCACCCCTGGCCCTGTTTTCCTCAATCGCCCGCAGCAGATGCCCCATACGTTTCTCTTCAACCAGCAGCTCCATGTGCCACGGTCCGTTGTCATTCATCACGTCAAACAGATGATCGCCCTGCCGGACCGGACGGTCCTGCAGAACTTCCATGCGCTTGAAGTCCGGAATAACACCGGTCGCGGGTGCTCGAACTTTCAGCTTTTTGTCTTTTCTATCGAGTATTTTTTCCAGCTTATTTTGAGCGATCTTGTGGTCGGCGGCAATTGTCTCCAGTTCAATCTGCAGGCGATGAACCTCTTCCTTGTTCCTTAACTGTTCGGCAGATTTCCTCGCGTTGCTGGCGATTTTCCTGAGCTCAACCTGCTTGTTGATTTCCGTTTTGGCGTTACTGATGTCCTCCTCAATCTCGTCGTTGTAGAGCGTCATCAGTACCTGCTGCTGTTCCACCCGCAGCT
Source organism: Fuerstiella sp. (assembly GCA_024230215.1). GTDB lineage: Bacteria > Planctomycetota > Planctomycetia > Planctomycetales > Planctomycetaceae > Fuerstiella. The sequence goes on from JAAERP010000103.1 coordinate 44,857, forward strand.
CACCGCTATCATCGACGGGAACTTCGATTTCAACAATTTCTCCGTCCCACAAAGCAAACACGGCGTGTTGTTCGACAGGCATCAATTTGCCGTCTGCATCCACAGGGTAAGGCAACCTGACCATGGTCATGGCGGCCACAATGCCGGCGATCACGGCCAGCACCATCGTTGTGATGGCCAGTTTGCGCCCCTGAAACCACTCTGTAACTCGCCCCATCAGCTTAAAAACGGAACGTCCAATGATTCGACCGTGAACTCGCGAATTCCACAATGCCGCGCCGATATGGTCGGCCAGCAACTCAGCTCGCTCTTCCAGCTGGGGGACCGGTTCTGATTCCGCGACCTGTTCGATCACAATACAGCCGATCGCCTTGTGCCGCTTCTTTCTGCGTTTGAGTTCTGCTTCTTCTCCCTGTTCGCGAACCAACACTTCGTTTTCAAACATGGGGACGATCATGATCATCCGCGAGCCACTTTCCTGGACGAAATTGGCCAGCGGCTTTTCGATCTGAGGCGGCAGGTTTTCGATTTTTCCGGCGTACGTCAGCGTCTCGCCCATGTCGATCACACGACGAGCCAGCCGCGTCATCGACGTAATCAGGTTGGCGCGAGGGTTCACAGTGGACTGCCCACTCACCGCTCGAACCTTCACACTGCGGCCTTTGCGGGAGATCACGCTCACCCGATCGCAACCCAGCAACGGTCGACCGTCACTGGCAGAAGCATCAGCGACTTCCTGTTCTTCCAGTGATCTCTGAATTCGCAGCGTGAACTGCTCAAAATCTGTCCAGAACTGGCTCTTCAGGTCATCGGTCATCGACGCATTTCGGCGTTTGCCCTCAACATAGCGCGACGCGTAGCCGCACATTTGCTCAAGGAACTGCATGTAACCCGATCGAGCTTTCTCGGGCACATCCGCTCTCTGAAACAACTGCACGACACCAACGCAGTCTTTCTCTTTGTGCAGTGCCGACAGCACCATCACGTGTTCGGTAGGCAGATCCACACCCTGCCCATGAATCAGCGTTTTTGCCTCACCGGTCTGCAGGACGTCAAGGAGCAGTTTCTCATTGACCTGCAATGCCCCGGGAATCTCTTTCAGACCGGTCTGATCCAAATCAACTTCCGCGACCAGCCCCAGTCTGCCGCCATCCTGAAGCAGCCATACCGCGCCACCTTTCGCTCCGATGGCGGTTACGACGCGATTCAGAAACTCCTGAAAAAAGATATTCGGCGGAATGTCCTCACCCGACATCTTTTCGATCTCGCGGGCAAGGTGCATCACCTTCTCACGCACCCGCCGTAGATTCTCGTCCGATGATGCGTTTGGTTCTGTCATTTCTATCCCGAAGCGGTGGCTGAACGCCAGATTTGTGGTAACGAAGGAACGATGCAGCCCAAGGTAACGATGCAGCCCAAGGTAACGATGCAGCCCAGGGTCGCCGTCCTGCCGGTTTTCTGCAGATCAGACGAACAAGAGCCTGCGATCCAACGGAAGTGTCGTGAAAACCCGACGTTACGTCGCATCGGACTGCCATCGAAGTGTGACAAAGAATAATCGGCAGAGCAACATCTACCTGCATCACGTACCAGCAATTTCAGGGCCCGCCAACAGATTTTTCAGCAGATCGTTCTCACTGCCTTGCCTGATTCCCCCAGATGGAACACGGAAGTGCAGAATTCCCGATGAAACGGCTGTGCTTTGCAACATACGCCCGCGACGCCGGTGCGCGTCCGGAAACCTGCAGCCGCTGACAGAAGCAACACGGTCGCATAAACGGGTATCCAGCCGCTCCCTCGTCAGGAAAGCAGGGACCGGGCGGGTACTGCGGCGTGATCGGCCAGAGGAATCGGTCGGCCGATGTTGCTCATATTCGTGCTTTCATGGTCCAGATTCAGGGCCCGGCAAACAGTCGCCATCAGGTTTTGTATGGTCATCGGATCATTCCGGACTTCCATTCCATCGTCAGATGTTCCGCCATAGACCTGTCCCGTACTGACGCCCGCCCCCGCAAGCACAGTGCTCCAGCTCTTCGGCCAGTGGTCGCGACCAGTGTTGTCGTTGATCTTCGGTGTCCGACCAAACTCTCCCATCCACACAACCAACGTATCATCCAGCAGCCCACGCTGCTTCAGGTCGCTGATCAGAGTCGCGTAGGCAGGATCAAGGACGCCGCACAGGGAACGAACGGCTTCAAAGTTGTCCTGGTGGGTGTCCCAGCCCGAGCCTCCGCCAGCACCATTTGCATTGCTGAGATTTACTTCTACAAACGACACGCCGGTTTCAATCAACCGCCGGGCCAGCAGGCACCCCTGCCCGAATGGATTCCGACCGTAGGAATCACGGAGAACTTCGTCTTCGCTGTCCAGATTAAAGGCGGCCACAGCACCGGAATCCATCATACGAATGGCCTGCTGGTAAGACTGCACATGACTGCGGCCAGGGTCTCCCGGATGCTGCTTCAGAAAATCATGTTCCAGAGAAGTGAGTAGCTGAAGACGTGCGTCCGACTGAGCTGACGAAACCCGCTCGGACCGCTTCAAATTGCTCACTTCAAACGAAACCTGCTGAGAATCTGCATCCTGCCCTGTCACCTGTGATGCCACAACCAGCGGCGACCATGATGGTCCAAGGAAACCCGGACCGTAAGCTTCCGGACTGACCGCCTGAAACGGATTGACGCTCACGAACGCGGGCAGATCACACTCCTTGTCCAGCAATTCCTTGCTCAGGAATGAGCCAACGGTCGGGAATTTAATGGGGCCCTGCGGCAAATATCCGGTATGCATGAAGTAGGTGGCTCGCGAATGGTCGCCTTCTTTTGTGGACATCGAACGAATCACAGCGAGATGATCCATCACTTGCGCTGTTTGCGGCAGATTCTCGCTGATTCGGATGCCCGGCACGCTCGTCTCGATGGACTTCGTGGGACCTCCGTTCTCGTGCCCTTCTTTCGGATCGAAGGTTTCCATCTGGCTGGGACCACCTGACATCCACAGAAGAATGCACTTGCGATGTTTCTTCGTATCCGCCTGGCCAGCCCGGGCTGCAATCGTGGACAACCACCCGGATGCAGACGCTCCCAGCAGACTCAGCCCGGAAAACCTTCCAAAGTCACGACGATCTATTGTGCGGTGCATCTGACGATTCTCAAACGTGTGAAATAAAGAGCGACTTAGTGGTTCAACAGAAACTCGCTGCTATTCAGTAGCGCCCAGAATACGTCCGACAGAGCGGCCTGCGAATTTTCAGCGGCACCGCCCGACGAAAGGTACTCTCCGAAATGCCGTTGTTCTTTCGCCGAAGGCCGCCGACTTAACACCGCCAGAAACAGCGTTTCCAGTTTTTGTTCATCGGACATCGCAGGAAACTCAGCGATCGCTCGCAGAGTCTGGCTGTCATCAAGGCTGGTCGCGACATTGATAAAGTCACCATTCATCATCGCCAGTGCCTGCAGAATCGTGGTTTCACGCTCCAGAGGAGACTCGACGTTGTTTCGAAACAGGTCCAGAAATCTCGCGCGAGATGAGTTCATGTCGACGACGAACGGGTTGTCACTGCGGTACGGTTGGTAGTATCCGACCGCTTCGGCAACGCTGTCGAAAAACTGTTCTGGTGTCAGCCCCCGCAATGCCGCTCGGGAAAAGTGCGATGGCTCTGCCTGAGACGCATGTGTTTGACGACCGCTAAGCTGGTAGACCTTCGTCGCCGTAATGACTCGCACAACGTGTTTCACATCAAACCCACTGGACACAAATTCCTGAGCCAGCAGATCCAGCACCTGTGGGTGCGACGGGGGGTTAGCGTCGGAAAAATCGTCCACCGGATCAACGATGCCGCTGCCGAAGAACTGAGCCCACAGGCGATTGACGGCCATTCTTGCAAAGTAGGGGTTTTCTGAATCGACGACCCAGTCCGCCAGCATTTGCCGTGGCGTTTTTGAATCGTCTGCCCAATCAGGTTCAAGACCGGTTAGATAAACGGCCGGGACGACATCCTCAGTCCCCGGGACATTGATCGTCCTTGCGTCCGTCTTCTCCGTCATGTTTCGCATCATGGCGGGATTGTCGGCGTTTTCATCATCAGGGCGGCTGAAGCCGGAATAGAAGGCCGCCATGTTCCAGAACTGATTCTGGCGCCACTTGTCAAACGGGTGGTCGTGACACTGAGCGCAATCAAGGCGGACTCCAAGAAAGGCACGTGCAGTGCCGGACGCAAGATTCTCCGGCTTCAATTCGCGCACAAGGAAGAATGCATCCGGACTGGTCGTTGACAATAGGGCAGAACCGTTATTGGTGTTCAATTCCGTCGTGATAATGTCTCGCACGATCTGATCGTAGGGTCGCCCTTCTGAAATATGCTGCCACAACCACGCTTCAAATCCGGGAATCAGGGCTCGAAACTGAGGCTGACTGTTTGCCTGAGGAATCAGAGCGTTCCGCAGGGCGGTCGTGAAGTGTCGTACAGACGCCGGGCTGTCCAGCAACAGGTCAACCAGGTGGGAACGCTTGTTCGGCGACTGATCCGCCAGAAAATCCCGGACTTCTGACACCGCAGGAATTCGCCCTGCCAGATCCAGATACAGACGCCGAAGATACTCGGCATCGTCGGCGTCGTCGGTCGGTGTTACTTCCTCTTTGTCCCATGCGGCCCGAAACAGGCGATCGATCTCAGCCGCAGCTTCGTGGGGAGGGTCGGCGGCTCCCGGACTGCTTCCCGCCACGACCACTATGGCACCAATCAAGACGTACCGCACGATGAGATCCTTATAGAGTGGTCATTGGCAACCGCGTCAAACGAACGCTGAGGCTTTGTCAGATTCCAAAAGTAGGGTGGTATCGTTCGCTGGAAAGGGGGGCAGGTACCCAAAATGCAATGCACCCTTCGGGCCGTTCCGCCTTTTGGGTAGCTGACCCCGTTTTCCTCGCCAACCCTGGAAACTCAGTTCTGACAAAGCACTAGTTTCCCGCGGGTCACCGGACAGGATCACTCAATCGGGTAGATTTGTCCAGATTTCTGTCCGGAAACAGTCGGAAAACAGTCCGCACGACGATTGTGCGTGTCGTCACTGGCCGTGTGCCGGTTTCTTTCCCCACAGATACGCACCGAATTGTCAGTCGCCACGCCAAACGGTAACCTTCGTCGATTGATGGCAAGTTGCCCCACTTTCGTCCTTTGACCCCTGAAACGCCGCAAAATGACTCGAAAAGGTGAAATCTTTTCCGGACTCTCCGTCGCTCTCGTCACTCCATTCCATACTGACGGATCACTGGATGAACAGACGCTTCGCAAACTGGTCGACTTTCATGTCGAATCCGGTACTGACTGCGTTGTGCCCGTGGGCACGACTGGTGAAAGCCCGACTCTGACGCATCAAGAACATGATCGCGTCATTGATGTCGTCTGCGAACATGCCGCCGGGCGAATCAAAGTCATGGCCGGAACAGGGTCCAACAGCACCGCCGAAGCCATTCGGATGACGCTGCACGCAAAGGAAGCCGGAGCAACCGGTTCGCTGCAGGTGGCCCCGTATTACAACAAGCCGACGCAGGAAGGTTTCTTCCAGCACTACAAGGCGATTGCCGACGCCGTCGATATCCCACACGTGCTGTACAACATTCCCGGACGGTCCGCCAAAAACATTGAACCAGCCACAATCTGCCGTATCTCGGAAGCGTGTCCCAACATTGTCGCCGTGAAAGATGCGACAGGATCCATGGATCAGGCATCTCAGATTCTTGCGGCGTCTGACCTGACACTGTTGTCCGGCGACGACAGCATGACGTTGCCGCTGATGTCAATCGGAGGCAGTGGCATAATTTCCGTCGCCGGGAACATCATTCCTAACGATGTGAAGGCATTGGTTGATGCCTTTAACAGTGGCAACATGACCAAAGCTCAGGAATGGCACCACAAATTATTTCCGTTGTGTCGCGACATGCTCGGTCTGTCGACGAATCCCATTCCCATCAAAGTTGCCATGTCACTCACCGGCATTGACTGCGGACCACTTCGTCTGCCCATGACGGACCTTTCTGCGGACGAATTAGAGTCCTTGAAAGTCACACTGAAGAACTACGGGTTGCTGTAAAACCGCACAGATCTTCACCGTTGACTCAATTCTCCGGCCGCATGGATTCAAATCCCACCAATGCTTCATGGGTGACCATGGATTTCCGAAACGCAGCTTGATTGTCCGCCTCCAAATCACACCTTAACGACACAGGGGCCGACGCTCCGGCTCCTGACTTCCGGCGTGGCATCCTGTTGGCAATTGCCTCCGCCGTTGCCTATTCGGCAACAAATCTTGCGCTGCGAGGTCTGTCGGGGCGGCATGATGACCTGGGCTGGGCAATCTGGGTGTCGGCGATGAAGGCGTTGCCGACAGTAGTCGTGGCGACATACCTGCTGGCACGACGAGCCTCACGGGGCGGCGTGCTGTTTCCTTCCACCAGAATTCTGCCAATCCTGTTCGTGTGCGCATTGGTGATGCAGTTTGGTGGGAACCTGGGCTTTCAGGTCGCGCTCGGACACATCGGACTGGCTATCACGGTGCCGCTGGTCTTCGCATTCATTATCTGTGCCGGCGCACTGCTGGGACGAATGTTCCTGGGTGACACCCTTTCCTCTCGAACATACCTGTCCATGGTGATCATGACGGTCTCCATCATTCTGCTTTCCTGGGCGGCCACGCTCAATGCTCCGACCCCGGATGCGAAGCCCACCACCGTGGCGACTGGCAGCATCTGGCTGGGAATTTTCATCGCCGTCATCTCCGGTGTGTCGTACGGTGTCAACGGAGTTGTTATCCGCAGCATCGGTCGTAAGACGTTGCCTATTGAATCGATGCTGATCGTCTACAGCTTAACCGGAGCCATACTGCTGGGCACACTCGGCGCCTCGATGCTGGGAACAGAACGTCTGCTCGCCATCAAGCTGGGGGATTGGCAAATGATGCTGATGGCAGGCGTCTTTAATGCTGTTGCCTTCTTCAGCATCAGTCACGCGCTCAAGCTGACCAGTGTCACTCAGGTGAATCTTATCAATGCATCACAAAATGCAATGTGTGCCGTTGGAGCCGTCCTGATGTTTGCCGAGCCGTTATCCCTGCCGATGACTTTCGGAATTGTGCTTTCTATTGTCGGGTTATTTGCCCTGGACAGAAAATAGCGGCGACCCTCGCAGACGCCCGGCCGATTGGTGGCACTCGTTTGCTCAGCGGCAGTGTGTGGCGATGAGCATACCGCAGCCGCTATGATGCCCACCGTCGGCTGGTTTCGTGTGGATCATGACCAGTCAAAAGGCTGCAGGGTGCTGTCCGGAAAAATGGCATCCCGCTGGCCGCACTTCTGGATTTCATACGCAAAGGAATGACCAGACAATGCTGTTAAAGCCGCGAACGCCACGTTCCATTTCATTGCCGTTTATGCGCCGCCAGACAACACTGGCCAGCTGTCTGTTGCTGATGCCAGCGTTGGTCTGCAGCTTTGTCTCATCTGCGACAGCATGGGCAGTCGAGCCGACGTCTCCGGTGGACCGAAATTACGACCTGCAGCTTCTGACCGATGACTTCGGCCTGGCAGATGGCCCGGCATGGGACGGGCGTTCCGCCCTTTACGTGCCTGATGTGAAGCAATCGATCATCAAACGTTTTTTTCCAGCCAGTCAGAAATGGAGCGTCGTCCACAAAGGAACAGACCGGTACAGCGCGTCTGTTTTCAGTCATGGGCGTTTGTTCGTCTCCAACAATTCTGCGGCAAAGATCGAATCCTTCGCTGGCAACAATATCGCCGCGGGACCAAAACTCATCACGCTCCTGGATGACGACGACAAACCGCAAGAACGTCCTAACGATCTGGTCATTGACCAGCATGGCGGTGTCTACCTGACACTCACCCGCCAAAACAAGGTAGTCTATGTTTCTTCTGAAGGTACGTCAGCCGTGGCGACGGAAGCCCCAATCAGTCCAAATGGAATCACGATCTCACCAGACAACAGCACACTGTACGTCGCCGCCTATCGTCCAAAGAAGATTGTTGCCTTTGCGATCAACAGCCCCGGTCAATTGGGCGACGGCACCGACTTTGCAGCAATGGACGATGGCGAAACGCCTGGCGCTGATGGCATGACCATTGACCGGGCGGGCAACGTTTACTGTGCAGGTGCCACCGACGTGTGGATCTGGGCACCAGACGGTCGACTACTCGATCGCATTGCCTGTCCGACTCGCCCCATCAACTGCACGTTTGGCGATCCCGACATGCGGACGCTCTATATCGCCGGGTTCGGTGGAGTCTATCGACAGCGAATGAAACTCTCGGGGGTCGCCCCCCAGCCCTCGTCCGCCACTTCTGTGTCCGACAGGTCTGCGGTGCCGGACACGACGATTCCGAAAACCGTTCAGCAACATCTGAATGTGGTGTATGCCGAGTATGGACATCGCAAACTCCTGGCGGACATCTTTGTGCCCCGGACGGAGAAGACAGAAATCCCCACCGTCGTTGTCGTGCATGGTGGTGGCTGGCTGAATGGTGACAAAACAAAATTTCGCGCCCTGGCAATTGATCTCGCAAAACGTGGTTTTGTGACAGCGTGCGTTGAATATCGACTGGGCGGTGAATCACACTTTCCTGCTGCCATCCACGACTGCAACGCCGCCGTACGATTCCTGCGTGCCAACGCCCCCCAATACAGCATAGACTCTGACCGCATCGCTGCCGTCGGCGGTTCTGCCGGCGGTCACCTTGTGGGATTGATGGCCAGTGGCTGGAACAATGAACGGCTGCAGGGTGACGGCGGTAATATCGAACAATCCTCGAGGCTGCAACTTGCCTTCGTCATGGCCGGTCCAATGCAGATCGCCACAGGCAGCGTCGCCGAAAGATCAAAATCGGGACTGGAATCGAACGCCACGCAATGGCTCGGAAAGACGATTGACGAGGCACCGGAACTCTACAAACTCGCCGACGCATATGAACATATCTCTGAGCTCACCAGCCCCATCTTCTTCATGACGGGCGAACGCGATAATCCGGACCGAAATAAGTTGTCGCGTGAGCGACTCAGACGACTCTCGATTCCGACCGAGTTGATGACCTACAAGGATGGCAAACACGGCTGTTGGAACCGCCACCCTTGGTTTGCGCCCATGGCCAACGACATCGCACAGAAGCTCTTGACAGAATTCGGCAGCGACTGACGTGCTGTTGATTGCCCGCGGGACACCACACCATCACCCTTAGTGCACCTAAACGCACCACGCCTAGTGCCAGATTGCGCCGGCGTCAGCACTCCCTTTGCCCGCCCCCGATAGCGGCGGAATATGGTGAGTTTGAAATGCCATTTCGGTCGCAACCGCTAAGTGCAGAACGACATAGCTCGTTTCGGCGCGGTACGGGAAGAGTCAGTCACGCCCAAGAATGCCCCTACCCTTTTGAGGATTTTTGAAGAAAAGGGAAATATTGACGGCGAAATTGAAAGGAAAATGTCGCCCAATACGTACTACTCGTAGCAGACCTGCAGTTTTTGCCGGAAGGCAAGGCGGGGTCTGTAGTCGGAGCGGTTCGCGTAATCACTGAGAACCGGGCCAGTTTCGATCTCGAATGGAAGCAAAAATAAGGCGAGGAGGTGCAGGATGCTGGTATTAAGTCGAAAGCCGGGTGAGTCGATCCAGATCGATGACAACATATTTGTCACGGTCTCTGAGGTTAAGGGCGGACGAGTTCGCCTGTCCATTGAAGCTCCCCGGACCGTCCGAATCATGCGACAGGAAGTTCTCGAACGTGACCTTCCCATGAAATCGCAGGAGTTAACACTGGGTGTCCCGGTGCCCGCGGTCAAGTGCATGACATGAGGCTAAACGCCTCGCACGATGTCTGAACATATCAACTGTAACGGCACGGTTCACGTTAGTTGGTTGCGGTCGGGATGCGTGGACAAACGCATCGCTGTGGCAACAAAAAACACACATCGCCTGGCCGCGACTTGAGAATTTTGATTCTCGGACTGTAGCTCTGACGGCGTGAACAGAAATCACATTTCTTCGGCCCCAGGTTGGTCGGCACACAACAGTGTGCCTGGACCATGGGCTGTCGGCCAAAGAAATGATTTCAACAGAATGGCTGGACTTCAGTTTCTTTCTGGCCTGACCGTTTCTACCCTGTCGAGGCCCACTGTGGATTTGGTTTACGGGTAGCACGTTTTCATTCCGAAGCAGCCTACTGCGAATTTCCCTGACTCATGGCCAGGGTTCACGTATTCTGATTGCAGAACGGCTGCCGCCGCGAGCCAAAACCGGTTCCTTCATTTCGTAGACTGCTCTAACGTTTCAACGAATCTTAAGTTTCATGCAGGAAGCCATTCGAAAAGCGAAAGTTCTGATCGAAGCCCTTGGCTGGATTCAGAGATTCAAAGGGCGGTATGTCGTCATAAAACTCGGAGGCAGCACGCTCGATCAACCGGACGCAGTCGACAGTCTGTTGACCGACGTTGTGTTCATGTCTGCCGTTGGCATGCGACCGGTTATCGTTCACGGTGGCGGAAAGGCGATCAGTGCAGCAATGAAGACAGCAGGCATCGAACCGCGTTTCGTAGAGGGACGCCGCTACACCGACCCCGAAACTCTAAGAATTGCGTCGCAGGTTCTGGTGACGCAGATCTCTCCGGGAATTGTGGAGTCACTGCAACGTCACGGGGCAACAGCAACCGCTCTGCACTTTCAGACTGAGAACGCATTGATCGCCGAGCCACTGGTCCTTAGAGGCACAGACGGGGCAGCCATCGACCTGGGCCACGTGGGACACGTCACTCGTATCGACAGTGAATTGCTGGCGCGCGTGTGTTCCACCGGTACGATTCCCGTCATTCCCTGCATTGCACTCGACGACAACGGTCTACGCCTGAACGTCAACGCCGACACCGCTGCGGCCGCTGTGGCTCGGGAACTGAATGTTGAGAAACTGATTTTCCTCAGTGACATCCCCGGAATTCTGACCGACGTTGACGATCCCGAGTCTCGGCTGTCTCACGTCGATGCCGTCACGGTGCGAAACCTGATTGGAAATGGCACAATTTCCGGCGGCATGGTTCCCAAGGTAGAAGCCGCTCTTGACGCTCTGGATGCCGGAGTCCGCAAGGTTCACATCGTCGACGCCGCCATGCCGCATTCGGTGCTGCTGGAGATCTATTCGGATACGGGCGTCGGCACCGAAATTGTCGGATGATGGCCGGAACGGACGCACGGGAAAATGACAGGCTACTGATGTCTTGCCGACGGTGTCGGTAAAGCATCTTCTGCAACAGGGGCATTCGCCGTCGAAGCCTTCCGCCAATGTCGAAAAGCGGAAGGATGCCCAATTGTCATGATCCTTTTTCGACCGGCGGCACTGTGCTATGCGTCCAGCTGTTTAAGCGAGATCAGAGGACTATCTGAATTGGCCCATCAAGTTGGGCCTCACCCGGCGGAGATCGCGATAGACACGCAGATGAATTGTCAACGTCCCCATGAGCGACCTGACCAGCCCTGTCTGCCACGATTCAGACGCAACTGTCACGCCCTCCTTATCTCGGCTGGAGCCGTTGCATGCGTAGAAAGCGATCAACCTCACCCCGCACTGCTGCTCGGCGATTTGAATAGCGCGATGAGTTCCTGGAGATTCAGCCGCTTCAGGAAATCAGTCTGCGGGCTGGAGTGACCGTGCTGCCGGAGAACGAACGTTAGTTGCGGGAGACGGAACGGGGAGATCTTCGGGACCCTCCGTGGCAGGGCTCCCCGGACGCAGTGTCAAAGGGCTGCTATAATCGTGGGCACCGGCCCTCACATGAATGCAGCGCGAATGGCCGACGTCCCCCAAATACTCTCCGCCATCGAACATAGGAGCACAGACATGATCAAGACGTCTTCAATCGCAATCCTGGTGCTCATCGCCACGTTAGGATATCCAGCCTGGGCAACGGCCAAGGTCACAATCGTTCGAGACGGTCGTCCTCTGGCGAGCATTGTCTTGAGTGAGCAGGCGAGTCCCTCCGAAAAGTGGGCGGCCGAAGATCTGGCAATTCATATCAAACAGATCAGCGGCGCGGAACTGCGAATTGTAACCGGGAGTGAATTGGTTCCTCAGACGGCGTTTGTCGTGGGCGACGGACTCGCTGCCCGAGCTCTTGGCGTCACGATAGACGCTGACCAGCTCGGGCCGGATGGCTATATGATCAAGACGGTCGACAACCACATCATTATTGCAGGCGGACGTCGGCGAGGCACGATGTACGGTGTTTACACGCTGCTGGAATCTCTTGGCTGTCGCTGGTGGTATCCCGGGGAAACCACCATCCCAGAGATGAAGACCGTTGTCCTGCCTGATATGTCTGTTATGGAAACCCCCGCACTCGAATATCGCGACTTCCTCTATGGCGAAATGGACGATTCGCCAGAGGCCCAACTCTGGCGGGCTCGCAATAAGGTGAACGGGGGATTCTTCAAGACCATGGGGAAGGCATACGGAGGCGCTTATACGTTCGACACGCTTGTTCACAGCTACGGCCGCCTGGTTCCGCCTGGCCGGCACTTCGGTGAGCATCCCGAGTACTTCGCCCTGAAACGGGGCAAGCGAGTCAGCTCTCAGCCCTGCTTCTCGTCCGACGCCATGGTCAATGTCATGGCTGGGAATATCCTTAGAGAAGCCGCTGATCATCCCCAGTACAAGCATTTCACCGTCGGCCAGAACGACAACAACGACTTCTGCGAGTGCGAACAGTGCTTGGCACTTGCGAGAGAGCATGGACACTCGGGCATGCAATTGGATTTCGCCGCACGAATCGCGGCTATCGTGCGGAAGAAGTATCCGGGAATGACGATCAACGTGCCGGCGTACACCTGGTCGCGACAGCCGCCCCGCGGTATCAAGCCGGATGAGAATATGAGCATCACTTTGTGCTCCATCGAATGCAACTTCGGCCAACCGCTTGCCGAGGGAATTCCGGAAGTTAATGCGAAGTTCAAGCAGGACATCCTGGGCTGGAGCAGGATGTCCCGGCAGCTCCTGATTTGGGACTACACAACGAATTTCAAACACTACCTCCTCCCCTACCCGAATTATTATGTCCTGGCCCCCAATGTGAAGTTCTACGTGGACCACAAGGTCGCGGGCATCATGCACCAGGGCAGCCACTCCACCCGACAGGGCCAACAGGCGCCGTTGTGTATGTGGGTCCTTGCCAAAGCGATGTGGAATCCGAACCAGGACGGCCGGGAGTTGGTCGGGGAGTTCGTGCGGGGCTATTATGGGCCGGCAGCCGGGGCGATTCAGAATTACCTTGACACCCTGGACGCCGCCAAACAAAAGACCAAACGCCCTCTCTACTGCCGGTGGACCAAGGCAACCTATCTGAACGACGCCATGTTCACGCCCGAGTTGGTGAGGCAGTCCGAACTGACTTTCGCCAGCGCTTTGGAGCTGGTTCAAAACGATCCCGTTCTGCTGCGACGCGTGAAGATTGCCCATCTGCCCATGCAGTACCTGGTCATCAAACGAGCTCGCAAACTCTGGCCGGCCGTTCAACACGCCCTACCCGACGCGAACTTTGCGGCATATTGTGAAACGTTTGCCCACACGGCCAGGAACGCACAGGTGACCCTGATCGGCGAGGGAGACCCAGCTCGATTCCTGTACGACTGGGCCGTTGATTATGCTGGCTTACTTGCAGACGATCCAGGGGCCGACCTTCCGACGAATCTCAAGGAGGCCGACCTGAGCACCGTCCACTTTCTTCAGGCCGCCCAATTCACGGGGCAGATGAGGTTCCTGGTGAAGGCTGACGGAGCCACCGACGGCTGGGCTCAGAAGGTCATTTCTCACGGCTGGTCCATTCAGCATCGGTTAGCCCCGCCCTACGATTACCAAGCATCAAGGCGCTACAATCTTTATGTCCGCGTCCGGGCCACCGCTGAGCAGAAGGCCACGAAAGGGTACGCCTTAAGAGCCGGCGTGCACGTTAAGAAAGGCGGTGGGACGCGGGGCGGACTGCCCATGGCGCAAGCTGATGGCCAGTGGCACACGTTGAATCTCGGTGAGTTTAAGGGGCCCGCAGAGGGCGGCGGTTTCTTCATCTGCCTCGACACGGCAACCAAAGATTTTGTGAGTGATGCCCAGGTCGACTGCATGTGGATCACGGCGAGCAGCGGACCATGATGGGAACGCTGACCTGCGTTCTACTATTGAGAAGCCCGAAACGCGAAATTGACCAGGTGGTCTCTTTCAAGAGTGATCTCCCGCACCGATGCTTCAAATCGGAATGCGAAGCATCCGTCGCCATTCGCCATCAGTTCCACGTTCACAGTCTCTGCATTCCAGCCCGCGATGACCATGGGCTGACCGAACGCTTACAACAATCGCCTCTTCCTGGAGCTTTAGATGCAGTTTACTTGTTGTTGTGAACAATACTGGCTCGTGGGAGTAACAAAACTGCTATCGAAAACGCTCTTCGCGGCCACAAGTCAGCGTGAAACGCTGTAGGCAACCTGCTCACGACGAGCCGGGATTATTCACAGCCGCTTCCTGCCCCCCTTTCTTGATCCCATAGCGTTGCTGTGAGTCGCTGCAATGCTCTCGATTGATAGGGCGCAGACGCAGCAGTTTCTGCCTTGTGGCGGACGCCGCGCGACTTATTCGAGTAGCCGCCGTAATAGTGAGTCAGATGCGGTGTGGTTTGCCAGATCAGTGGGCCTGGTTCCTGCAGGTTCAAGTCCAGTAAGCCACACGGGTTTGAGCAACCTGTTCCAATCTCGTAAACTGACGCAATGCTCAACCACAGCCTCTTCCAGCTACTGACCACACTGCTTCTTGCAGCCTCCCCCTCAATCTGCCTCGCGCAGCTGACCGTTGCCGACATCTTTAGCGATCACATGGTCCTGCAACGAGGCCAGACGGTTCCTGTCTGGGGAACTGGCATTGAGGGGCAGAACATTCATGTTCAGTTTGGCAATCAA
>JAAERP010000104.1 GCA_024230215.1 Fuerstiella sp.
CGATCACTTTTCAGCAAAAGCGTTATTCTGGCGCAAAATGGTGTTCCTCTGAGTGCCTATTTTTCGTGACAATGTGCGTCTGTTGTCCCCGCTGGTGTGTGATATGCGCCGAAGTACTGACAAGAATGAGATTAAGAATAAGAATAAGAATAAGAATGACAATCAAACAGCGAGTGCGGATGTCGACTCAGATGCGCGACGGATTGAGCAACGCAGAGCGGCCACTGAGCAGTTTTTCAGTGCGGGAGAGAAGAGAATGGACCTTGCGTTGACACTGGTCATTGAGATTTGTGACGCGGATTACCGATCGTTCAGCCTGCCCTGTGATGCACTGGAAGGGGAGGGGGGTGAGACGCTGAAAGAGCCGTCTCGCCCTTACGGGATGTGTACCGTCAGTCTTCCGGCATCAGGTTGTTCAGATTGTCCAGCGCGTCTGTGTATTCAGTGAGCAGCTGGAACACAATATCACGGCAGGATTCCGTTTCGTTTATCTGCCCCACAACCTGGCCAATCGGGTTGAATGCGACCTTCTGGCAATCGCCAC
>JAAERP010000105.1 GCA_024230215.1 Fuerstiella sp.
GTGGTGAGCACTGAGAAATTACACGTTTCCGCCGCCGAGAGTGTGGAGTGGCCGGGCCGCCCCGGCTGGCGATGGCGTGGTGAGCATTGGGAAGTTACACGTTTCTGCCGCCGAGGGTGTGGTGCCGCCTCGGCGTTTTGCACGGCCGATGTCATTGACACTCGCCTACGCCACCGCCGGCCGGGGCGTCCCGGCGTCGGTGTTAGACCTGGTCGCGGTTGACGGTAACGCCCAGCATTTCTCCTTCGAACATCAGCTGACCTTCGACGAATCCCTGAAACTGAAACTGAGCTAGTTTTCGAGCTCGCACCCGAACTACCTTGGCGACAAGGTCCAGCCGGCAGTTGGGGAAAACCGGCTTCCTGAATCTGACCGAATTCATGCCGCCGAAGCCGAGGTAATCGCCGCCAATCAGGTCGAATTTTCTCGCATAGAATCCTCCCAGCTGTGCGCCGCACTCACACTGAACAACACCAGGCATCAGGGGGAACCCCGGCATATGTCCGGCACTCCAGAATTCCCTGTCGCCGATGGTCTTGTAGCCAACGATTGTATGAGTTGACTCGTCAACGTGGACAATCGCCGTCAGTTGTTCCATTTCGTGGCGTTGTGGATTCACTCGTCGAATGTCGTTCAGATCAAACAGTGTGTTGCTGAAATCGTACGAGGAAATGTCGACTAGTGGCGCGGAAGGCATTGCTCTGTTCTTTTCTTGTCTTTTCCAGGGCGAGCGGCAGTTGAAAGCCAACTCACATAATGAACGCTCGGAGACGCGGTGTTTCTTGAGTTGGAAGACCCACGACTCCTGATGGGAACGGCAGGGGGCGAATGACATGTCGCGCCCCGCCGACGGTTTCTACTCTGGCTGCACGACAGATGTAATCTGAGTGATGTCTGTCAGCAACCGGTCTGGTCGAGTTAATGGATCTTTGATCAAATCCGGTGGAGCCTCAAGCCCTGTTTTTTCCGACACTAACAGGGCGGTTTTCATGCCAGCGGCCTTGGCAGGGACTAGATCGGTCGGCAACCGACAGCTGACGTGCAATGTCTGTTCCGGCGATACGCCGATCGCCTCAAGTTGTTCCACCGCTTGCTGAAACAGCGACTCAGACGGTTTACGAATTGCCATCTGATAAGAATACAGTGTGGCTTCAGTTCGAATGATCTCCGGTATCGGCATCACGAGTCCCTGTTTCATGAGGGCTCGAACCAACTGGACGAATGTAAATGATTGCCCGTCAGCCAGGATTCCCTGCATGATGCCGACCTCGGCAAGATCCGTCATCGCTCTGGCTGACCCGGCGCGAGCTTCCATGGCCTGCAGGTTGCAGTGAAAAAAGTAAGCGACTTTCTCACTTAACTGTTCCTCGTTGCCGTATATCCCTTGTTCATATTTGTAGTCCTTGTCGCACAGCCGATCGATGATTGCCTTCCACACGCTGACCAGGTTTACATCAGTGAAGTCACACTTCAGTTTTGTGGGCACCATGGCCACCCGCTCGACGTAATCGCGATACTGAGGCATCATGGACTGCCACGGTGGACCGGGCTTGCGATACATGCTGTTCCACATGTTGAACTCAAGAATCGTCTTTTCCAGAGCAACCTGCAGCCGCACTTCCGGATTCGGAAACAGCGTAAAACCGCCGTCTGTCGTCCTTAACAACGTTCCGTACACATCCCACATCACCACCTTGATGCCGGGCAGTGGAGCGATCGCAGGTTTCGCCTTCACTGGCTTTGGCGCAGGCACCTGCGGCCAGATTAAATCTCGCTCAGCAAGTGAATCAGCATACTCAGAAAGCGTTAGCGACATACAAAAAACAACATCAGCAGTCGGTAATGAAAACGTCAGGACAGAAAGGGTAGCCACCCAACAGATTTCGATGAAGCCCGATCCGTATTGTTCTCCAAATCTACACTTTTCGCTCAGATTTGAACTGAAATCAGTAGAAACCGGATGTGGCCGTACAGGCCACGCGCAAAGGACATTGGCCCCATAAAATGCACGGATTTCTTGCTCCACCGTCAGCGCGACAGAGGGTTTATAGGTTCGGCTATCGCAGTTGACAGAGGATCAGCGGAAAGCGGCAAAGAAAACGGCCGTCGCTGCGAAAAAGCAGATCAAGGCGGGAGTACTGGACGCTGAGCCGGAATGGTAATGTGCCCACGATCCAGAACGGTCACGAAAAAAAGTAAACGGCTCTAATCGTACTGAAGGCGATGGTCCGGAATTACTTAAGCGGGGGACAGGCCGGGTCAAACGTCAGGTTTGCTGGCTTGTTCTTTCCCTCCCAGGTGTTCAATGTATTTAGTGCCCCGGCAGGTACACTGCCGCCCTGTCGCATTAATTCCAACATGATGGGAAGAGAAGCTTCGTAGGCGCTGCGAACAGGTTTGGATTTGGGGTCACGGTTCAGAAAACCTTTCAACACTCGCTTATTCTTGTGGTGAAAAGCGAGGTACAGGTGCCAACCGCATAACCGCCACTTTGGGTCCTTCTTATTCTTCGACTGATTGTATCTTGCACCGGTTTCGAGAGTCAGTTCAGCGACTTTCCACGCCAGAACATCAAAATCGATGGCCGAATCAAATCCGCAGCGGCCCAGTAATCGGGCGGCCCGGCAGCGAATCAGAATGTCACGTTTTGTGTCCTGAATCGTGGCTGTCGCAGCAAGCATGATGATCGCACGTTTTTTGCCGACAAGTTCTCTGGGGATGGAGATCTCTTCCAACGCTGCCAGCAGATAGTTCTGGTACGCGATCTCGGTAAACTGTCGGGCCAGTTCTGTGATCAGTGCTTTCGCCAGTTCGACCTGTATTTGTGGCGTGACATCCGCCTTCTGCAGGTAATTCTTGCAAACATTTGCAGCTCGCGTCTTGATGACATTGGGTTGAGCGGGGTCAGTCAAAACCGAAAGTAGCACCTCGTCGACTTGATCGAACATGACGACGCCGCGATTATTCCTGGCCGGGGCAACATCAAAATCCAGCAGAAGTTCGAGCGCGACAGACCGTGCGAGAAGGTTATTCTGCAGCAATTCCTTGAATAGTGGCAGTAGCTCGCCACAAAGGAGTTCGCGAAAACGCTGCTTGTCGGTGGCATTCAGGATCAGCCCGCCAGCACCGTTGAGTTCGCGTTCCATGTTTCTGAACGCAGCTTCGAACAGAGCTGGATTCTTCTGGACATCCGGATCGGACAGCGAATATGCCCGGTACTTCAGACATGTCCGAATGACTTCGAGATCCTTGGCATTTCTGGCATTAATTCCAGTTCTCAGAAGTCCGCGATAGGTGCGGTTTTCAGAACCGAATCCTGACACAATTTCCGGAGTGAGCAGCGACTTCTGCAGGTGTCGCAGGTCGTTCACAAGGTCTTGTTGCGCCAGACGGGCGACTTTTCCCGGGTCATTATCGTCTGCAGGCTGTGCCGCAGTTGGTTCCGCTGGCGAGCCACCTTCAGTCTGGGCCGCTGTCGCGTAAGGAGAAGCCGTCAGCAGCAAGCAGCCGGCAGCAAGCATAGTCAGCCAGATCCGCGACACCTGGCTCTTGTCAGTAACTTCCACCGGCATAGATTCCACCACATCTGTGAGACGTCGATGTCTCGACGATCTGTTTGTCGTCCCGTTCCCCGCTATTTGAGGAACGAAAACGAACGAACAATCAACGAACCCCGCATTCTTGCAGTTCTTCTGCAGACAAATTAATGCGGGTGCAGGAGGTGCTGACAAGTTGGAGACAAATAGAGTCTTTTCCCATGCTAATGACGCATTTTGCGCCCGTTTTCAGCGACGAATGGAAGCGGACCATACTCTTTCGAGAGTTAACTCGAACAAACCGTCGAAGACGGCGTGAAACTACGTTGAGGGCAATGCCCTCGTCAGGAACTGTTAAGAATGACAGGTCAAACGAACGACGTCCAGAATGAGACGTCGTACGTCACGAGAAAACGAAGGGTTTTTGACGGGGATCAAGACGGGTCAACGAAGTCGGCATATTCGTTACGGATTGTGCCAAAAAACGCAGCGTCAGCGTACCAACAAGATTTCCTAATTGCCACGGAGCTGTTTTATAGACGTCCGCTACGAACCATCATTCCCTGTGATTGGGCCTTTTGCAGTAAAAATCAGGAAAAACCACACCCAGCCGACGCGATTTGTAGGCAGAATCGCAGCACAGATTGCGCAGCTGACTGTTGTCGAGCATGTCGAATCTGCAATCCATCCAATTGTGCAGCGGCCGCTTCGGTCGGGGACGGCGATAACAGCAATCTACGTGAATGCAGCGAGATTTCATTCTTTCTGCGGACGGCCACCGTGGACCAGGCAATTCCATCCAGATTCTGTGGAGCGTCCGGCCCGAGGTGGCCTGTAACGCTGGCAGCGATTGTCGCATGTGGCGTGTCCGCCAACACACCCTGGGCCATCAATTCGCTGACGATTTCACTAACGGGGCCGGGATCCCGCAGCAGGTCTTCGCTGATGTTCAGCCACTTGTGCTTCGTCGCCTCCTGATACACCACGGCCGAGCCAGCCAATACGCTTGATACACCCGGAATTCGTCCCATTGTTGCCGCCAATAGCCCAGCCGTGCAACTTTCAGCAAAGACGATCTTCTGCCCGGTTTTGATCAGTTTGCGGACAAGTTCCGTCGCACTACCATCCAACGACACGATTCCGTGGTCCATGGAAGACTTCCTTGCGGTTTGAGAGTTCAGACATCGAATTCAGGAGTTCAGGATTCTACGCTGTGTCAACTTCATCGCCGTCAGGAACTTGCGCTTTCTGCCCAGCACTCATGACTGCTGCCGGAGGGGCGTCATGTTCCTGGCGCCAGATCGCATCCAGGTTGCGGCCATGTCCTCGTCAGGGATAACGTGAACAAGACGCCTTATTATGATCCGGATCAGCTGTTTCCCGGAGATCAGGATTCGTTGGTGCTCTACGAGGGCACGGGCACGATACGTCAGCTAAAAGTTCTGACAGATGTTGCCATTTTTTCGGGTTCGTTCAACCCGCTGCACCACGGGCACCAGCAACTTGAACGGGTTGCGGCGCAGGAGCTGCAATTGCAGGTCGTTTTCGAGTTATCGGTGACGAATGCTGACAAACAGTCCCTTTCGGAGTCCGATCTACGTACACGTCTGCACCAATTTGATGATCACGATGTTGCCGTGACCCAATGTACGTTGTTTGTAGAAAAAGCAAAGTTGTTCCCGAGCTGCTGGTTTGTCGTGGGCTTTGACACCGCTGCCAGAATCCTTGATCCTCGATTCTATCAGCATGACCACACACAACTGTGCGATGCTCTTCAGTCGTTGGTCGACAGTGGAAATCGTTTTCTTGTCGGGGGACGACTTTCAACAGATGGTTCGCAGTTTTGCAGTGTTGACAGGCTTGCGATACCTCGGGAATTCAGCGATTTATTCATTGGAGTATCGGAAGACCGATTCCGGGAAGATATTTCGTCATCCGACCTGCGGGAATGAGTGGTTGGATTTAGAATTGTTCTTCCGAAGAACTTTGAGATCACCCTGCCTCCAATTCGATTGCCTCAGAATGACACAGATGCACCGATTCGCAACATCGTCCCTGATCTGCACAATCATGATCTTCAGCTCTTACGCGTTGACGTCCCGTGCGGATGATCGACCGGGCGTTGTTGGCGTGGAGTTCATTTATGAAGACGCCCCGTTCAGGGAATGTCATGCGTCCACGATCGAAGAAACTCCCGACGGCCTTGTCGCGGCATGGTTTGGTGGCACGCGGGAAAAAAATCCGGATGTTGGCATCTGGGTGGCTCGTCACAACAGCGGTGGCTGGACGACGCCGGTGGAAGTGGCGAACGGTATCCAGTACACGTTGATCGATGGCACGGTCGTTCGGCATCCCACATGGAATCCCGTCCTGTATCAGTACCCATCGGGCCCGCTGATGTTGTTCTACAAATGTGGGCCGACTCCCAGTACGTGGTGGGGCATGTTAACTCGGTCAGATGATCACGGAAAATCGTGGGGTGTCCCGCGTCGGTTACCGGAACACATCGATGGCCCCGTTCGCAACAAGCCAATCCTGCTGAACAACGGCACGTTGTTGTGCGGTAGTAGTACAGAATTCGATGGCTGGCGACTGCATTTTGAACACACGACGGATAAAGGCCTGACATGGACGCGCACTTCGGCTGTCAATGATGGCAAAACCTACGGTGCCATCCAGCCAACACTGCTCGCTAAACACGGCCATATTCAGGCGTTGAACCGCGACAAAAACGGTGATGGAAAGATCCTGTCGACGGTCTCCGGAGATAATGGCTTCACATGGTCAGAGCTTGTCGAAACAGACCTGCCAAATCCCAATTCCGGAATTGACGCTGTCACTTTGAAGGATGGCCGGTTTCTTCTGGTCTACAACCATACGATCCGTTCCGGCGATTCGCCACGTGGCCGGGAAATGATTAATGTAGCCGTCAGCGATAACGGAGTTTCCTGGAAAGCGGCGTTAACCCTGGAGAACGAAGGCCGATCCGAGTTCTCCTATCCGGCTGTCATTCAGACATCTGATGGTTTGGTTCATACAACGTATACGTGGAAGCGTCGTCGCGTTCGTCACGTCACCATCGATCCGTCGAAACTTCAGTTGTCTGACATTGTCGATGGGAA
The DNA here is from genome assembly GCA_024230215.1 of Fuerstiella sp. Lineage (GTDB taxonomy): Bacteria > Planctomycetota > Planctomycetia > Planctomycetales > Planctomycetaceae > Fuerstiella. The sequence goes on from JAAERP010000105.1 coordinate 6,659, forward strand.
GTGGCCAACGGAGTAGAACGCGGCGGTCCTGCCGGCTTCGAGTTTAACGATGGAAAAAACACTACCCACGACTACCGTCACTACATACGAACATGCTGTTCGCTGGATTTACGACCGTATCGACTACGAACGGGTTCGTCCCAGGCGACAGTCGAACCACTTTCGCCTGGAACGCGTGGAGCGACTGCTCGCGTTGATCGATTCGCCACAACAGCGAATCCCCGCAATCCACATTGCGGGCACGAAAGGCAAGGGGTCGACTGCTGCGATGGTCGATTCTGTCCTGACAGCCTCACGTGTCCGCAGCGGTCTGTTTACCTCGCCGCACATCCATTTGTTCGAAGAACGGATGCGCGTCGCGGGGTGCATGCCGGACCCGGATGAGCTGACGTCAATGGTGCGTTCTCTCCAGGAAACGCTGCACGATGCGGATGCCGATCTGATCCAGGATGGCGTGACCTATTTTGAAGTGGCAACATTGCTGGCCTGGATGTTTTTCGACAGAAACGACGTTGAGCTTGCCGTTCTGGAAACCGGTCTGGGCGGCCGACTTGACTGCACCACCATTTGCCAGCCTGTCGCCACAGTCATTACCAGCATCGGTCTCGATCACACTCACATTCTGGGTAACACGGTCGACGCAATCGCCGCTGAAAAAGCAGGAATCATCAAACTTGACGTGCCCGTTTTTTCGTGGGTTCGTCAGCCAGACGCTGTGCGCGTCGTCACAGAACGTTCAGCCGCGTTAAAGTGCGATTTGTTTCTGGGCGAGCGTGATATCTTTGAACGCGGTCAGAAATCGGTCCCCGGTGAAGTCGGCCAGCAGCGATTTGATGTTGAAACACCGCTGGCGACTCACAGAGATCTGACGTTGCCGCTGTTGGGTGATCACCAACGCCGCAATGCCGCGCTCGCCGTCGCCGTTTCGGATTTCCTGTCGCAAACGGATGGTCGCGTCACAACAGATTCAATCGCAGCGGGTCTGGCATCGCTCTCATGGCCACTGCGATTTGAAGTCGTTTCGACATCGCCGTTCATCATACTGGACGCGGCACACAACCCCGATTCGATCGAAGCGTGTCTGCACACGCTTGGCAGCCAAAACTGGCCGGCGGATCGTCGAGCCCTGATCTTCGCTGTCAGCCGCGATAAAGATGCGCAGCAGATGCTGCAACTGGTCCATCCACATTTCGACACGATCATCCTGACCCGATTTGAGACGAATCCGCGGTCGTATTCGCCGCAGGAACTGGCAGAACTGCTGGACCCCCGCCAATTCGCTGACACAGCAGACACGGTCACCGTCGTCACAGCCGAGACACCGGCTGAAGCTTTGTCTCTGGCAAGGAAGACGGTGGGCAACGACGGTGTCATCTGTGGCACCGGCTCGATTTTTCTGGCCGCCGAACTGCGCCGTCTGCTGCGTCCGTCAGATGACGGGTGCGGAAGAGACCGTGCCGCTGCTGGAAAACAGCAGTAGGCCGGGAGGTCCGTGAGCAGGGTTCCGCAGGCATACGATGTTGCGTTGGGACGCTCCGTCGTCCGGCAAGGGCCTCCTGTTGCTGCGCAACACTGGTTGCAGGCAACCGTGCTACCCGGTCGCAGTACGAGTATGCCGAATCAAGAAGCGGAACGAAGCAGTTCCGGCAATGGGACTCCCGTGAACCTGAGCGCTAAGGGCCTCATCACTCAGCCAGTGACGGCAGTCCAACCCTTGGACAGTGCTTCAACAGGCCGCAGTCGGCACACTGAGGGCGACGAGCGATGCACGTTTTTCGACCGTGGTAGATGATGCGGTGCGAGTACTCGATCCATTCCTTCTTCGGCAGAATCTGAATCAGGTGGCGTTCAATGATCTCAGGATTCTGAGATTCTGTCAGACCCAGCAGATTCGAAATGCGGCGAACGTGAGTGTCGACAACGACTCCCGATGGAATTCCGTACCATGTTCCCAGAACGACGCTGGCGGTCTTTCGCCCGACTCCGGGAAGAGTCACCATCTGATCAATATCCTGCGGAATCCTGCCATCAAATCCATCAACCAGCATTGCCGCCATCGCTCGGATATTGGCCGCTTTGTTGCGAAAGAACCCCAGCGGCCTGACGATCTTCTCGACGGCCGCCTGTGTTGATTTCTTCAGCGCCGCAGCATCCGGATACTTCTTAAACAGTGCCGGCGTCGCCATGTTGACTCGCTCGTCCGTACATTGAGCCGACAGAATCGTCGCCACCAGCAGCTGAAACGCCGATTCATGATGTAGCGCGCATTCGGCGACAGGGAACAGTTTTTTCAGGCGACGGACAACCGATCTGGCTCGCTTTTTACGTTCGGCCACGATTTCCTCATCCGCCGACTTTTTCGCACGGGCCGTTTTCTTTTTTGCCATTTGCCAGCCTGGGTGTTGAATGAACTGATTCTCTTTCAATGTTGTGCATGATACAGCGTTTCACGCTGACTTGTGGCCGCGAGGAACGCTTTTTGATAGCAGTTTCATTACTCCCACGAGCCAGTATCGTCTACGACAATAAGTAAGCTGCTCTAAGAAACGTCTCTTGCCACAACCACGATGTGCTGGCCTTTGGGAACAGGGGCCACCCACGCCTGAGCCAGCACGATTCCATCGATGGCGGCGACACAGGGCCAGGGGTCCAGGTCAATGCGGTCGAAGTCGTGCAGCAGGCCAACGGTATTGCCCGCCTTGACTGCGGTGCCGCACTCAACCAGGGGTTCGTAGTGCCCGGCGAAGGGTGCGACCGTAAAGCAGTCTCGATCCACCATTGCCAGCTTCCGCTGAGTGCCTGCTTTGTGGTGAGCAATGGGCTCAATTTTTCCGTGCAGCAATTCGTTGTTGATCGCCGCCGCCAAAACGCCCTGCCGACCGTAGCGAACGCCTTCCGGATTTACGGCTTTGCCCCAGCCGAGTTCCGTGCCAACAGTGATCTTGCCAAGCCGTTCGGCTTCGCTGGGAAGCAGACCGGGAGTGACATTCTGGTAGACCATCAGGGACGGCGTTCCAAACCAGCGAGCCGTCTGTTCGATGCGATCTCCCAGTTCCGGATCGTCAACAGGATGAAAGTTGGCGCAGATCGAGAACCGAGCCACTTCGCCTCCGGAATGCAGGTCCAGCACAATGTGGACTCGCGGCCAGATGTAATCGCGAACGAAGGCCGCGATTCGGTGAGTGATTCCGGCCAATGCCGGCGTGATACCGGCACCATCGACAAAAGCGCGGTTCAGGTTGACGCCGTCGTCCTGCTGACTCTCCCGTGTGCCTGACAGAAAGGCGGCGGGGTTCAGCACGGGAATCAGAATGATGCGCCCTCGCACGTCGCGGATATCAATTTCCTTCAGCAGGTGTTTAAGAACCATCGGGCCTTCGTATTCATTCCCGTGATTCGAACCGAAGGAAATCAACCCTTCTCCGTCTTTGGCTTCCGGACCAACAAACACCGTGATCGGAATCAGGTGATCACCCCAGATGCTGTCGTGTTCCAGCGCCAGCCAATAGTCGCGACGGCCGGGTGAATCGAGGTCCAGGTCTTCGGGGCGAACGGTCTTGCGATCCATGGTGTTGTCGTCCCTGGGAAAACAGAATTCTGCCGAGTTGTGCCTGGCAGCGCCTATCGAAACTCACTGCGATCAGGACAAAACCTGCGCAGTCGATCGTCATCGATTTCAATTCCCAGGCCAGGAGCCTGAGGAATATCCATGTATCCATCTTCGTTGAGCTGAAATGGTTGGGTCGGGAGTTCGTCGATGTATGCACACGGAGTCAGATATTCGACGTAGGTGGCGTTCGAAAGGAACGCCGAGATCTGCAGATCAGCGGCAAGGCCGATTGCTGTGTTCCAGCCGTGTGGCACCACCTGAATGTCGTGATCCTGCGCCATCTGAGCGATCCTGCGAAACTCGCTCAGACCACCGCACTTCGTCACATCCGGTTGAATGATGTCGACGGCATTTCCTTGCAGCCAGGGTTGAAACGATTGTCGACGCGTCAGGACTTCGCCACCGGAAATCGGGACGGGCGAACTTCGAGTCAGTTCCACAAACCCGACAATATCGTCCGGTGGCAGAGCTTCTTCGAACCAGACGATGTTGTAATCCGCCAGCATCGTGGCGGTATTTCGAGCCCAGTTGGTGCCATGTGGCCAGAACTGTTCACTGCCGCCGGCATCGACCATCAGGTCAATGTCGTCACCAACAGTCTGACGGGCCGTTCGGACAAGAAGTTCATCGAACTTTCGGTCTCGACGGCCGAACGGTCGCCAACCCATCTTGATGGCCCGAAATCCTCGTCCAACAACGCTTTCCAGATTTCGCGCCAGTGCATCAGGTTCGTCAAACAGGATGGAACCATACGGTTTAATGCGATCACGATAGTTGCCGCCAAGCAAACGCGATATGGGTTGGTCGCAGGCCTTGCCCATGATGTCCCAAAGAGCGATATCGATGCCACTGATAGCGTGGGTCACCGCGCCACCACGTCCCTGCCAGAACGTCGCCTGGTGCAGCGTCTCGCTGACTCGTTCCGGCTCAAGGGCGGACTCGTTCTTTAACAGCGGCCACAACATTTCGACCGCACCGGTCACCAGCTTTCCGGATGTAAAACAGCTGCCGTACCCGATGATGTCAGAATTCGTGTGGACCACGACAAGCGTGTGTAGATTCTCCTGCGGCTCGTGGCCCTGTGGCCAGCCACCGTCAACAGTTGCGCCCGTCAGCGGACAGACATCGATACCCGTTACAATCACTGCTGCCTGCTCCTTCCGTTATGAGAATACTCTTACGATGATCAGCCCAAGAATTCCCGCGAACGTTGCATAGTAAAGAAAGACGGGCAACGTTCGACGGATGATCTGTCCTTCCCGACCGACCAGTCCCACGACTGCTGACGCCGCCACCACGTTGTGTACGCAGATTGTGTTGCCTGCGGCTCCGCCGACGGCCTGCAAAGCTACAATCCAGAACGGGTCGCAGCCGATCTGTTGCCCCACGCCAAACTGAAACATCGACAGCATCATATTGCTGATCGTGTTGCTGCCGGCCACGAACGCTCCCAGGCCACCCGCGAATGGTGCCAGCAACGGCCACGCTGACCCCGCCAGTGTGGCCATTTGTTCGGCCAGAACGATTGGCATTGCGGGCAGACCGGCCGTGCCGCCGCCTGAACCAAGAAATATCTGTACCATCGGCACGGTGAAAACCAACGCTACAGATGCCTTTGCTGTGGTGCGGAGCGAATCCGCAACAGCGGTGCGATACTGTTTTGCGGACATGCCATGCAGCACGAATGTCAGCCCGGATACCAGCAGAAAAATTGTTCCCGGCAAAGCCAGAGGAGTGTGCTTCAGGTCCGCCGGACTACCGAACAGGTCGGCGACGGCAAACGTAACGTTGGGGTGATTGACCCATCCCTTCACCGGCAGTTGAGGAAGCCGAAACACGACCAGCAGGATCGCGAGTATCAAATACGGTAACCACGATCGAAACAGACTTAACGAGGCGCCTTGCAGCGATTCCTCGTTGTTTTCGGGAGTATTGCTGGCCGTCTTTGCCGAAGCCTCTGCGACAGCTTGCCAATCGGTGGGCCAGTTTTCTTTTTCAGGAAACTGCCAGGGCTCGCCCGCAGGGATCAGAAAACCGCGTCGTGCCGCGGACGCCACGACGATTAGCCCGACCATCCCACCGAACAGCGAAGGAAACTCCGGACCAAGCAGAATGGCCGTCGCGACGGATGGTATGGTCATTGCGAAGGCCGCGAAGATGGCAAACTTCCAACAGCCGAGGCCGTCACGCCACGACTGGTTGCGTCCGAAGAATCGCGTCAGCAGGCACACCAGAATGAGTGGAATAAATGTACCAACCGTCAGGTGAAGGACCGCGACACGAACGCCTATGGAATGAAGCAGCGCTGTCGCCGCGACATTTCCGTCCGCGATGAGCTTCCATGAAACGGCAGCCGGCTGCACTACGGAATCAGCCGCAAATCCAGTGGCAACATTCAGTCCATTTGCGACACCCACCAGAATCGGAGTGCCTAATGCGCCGAAAGAAACCGGCGTACTTTGAATCACAATGCCGGACACGACCGCTGCCAGTGGAGGAAATCCCAACGCCACCAGCAGAGGCACTGCGACGGCAGCGGGTGTTCCGAATCCTGCGGCACCTTCGATGAACGAACCAAACAGCCACGCCACAATGATGGACTGCACGCGACGATCAGGAGAAATCCGGTGAAAACCATTCTTGATCACGGTGATCGCACCACTTTGCTGAAGAGTGTTCAGCAACAGGATTGCTCCGAAGATGATGTACAGCAGATCGACGGCAATCAGGCTGCCCTTGATTCCGAAGGCCAGCACTTCCATGTCAGGCACCCGCCACACTAATAAAGCCAGAACCGCAGCGGTTACCAGCGACAGCGGCATCGCTCGACTTGCGGGCCAGCGCATGCCGACAAGAAAAACGGCGACCACCAGAATCGGCAGTGATGCAAGAAAGGCGTAGAACATGTGCGAAGTCCAGGCGTACGGACGTGACGAGTGAAAGTAACGAACCCGATGTGTGGCTTTTCGGGTTTCGACCCAGGACGCTGGTCCGGCACCGTCATGTTGCTGAAAAGCTCGTACATGTGACCGAAAAGCCAGGCAGATGTCGAACCACATGGTGGTAGATCATGTCAGCTTTGAGATTCGTTGACGGCGGTCGTTTTGGACGCTTGAGCAAACGCTCAGATTCGTGTCCACTGCAGCACGGCATGTGGTTCGAGCTGCCGCTCGGATGACAATGGTCCGCTTCTGCTGGTCGCTGCAGCGATCCGCGCAGGAACACATCGAAGTCGTGAAAAGGCTCTCATCGGAATTCAGATGAACGAAGAACCAAAGAATCAGATCCGACATCTCTCAAAGATACAACGCCGAGTCCTTGGTGTCCTGATGGAGAAGGCGTTTACCACTCCGGATCAATATCCCCTGACGCTCAAGGCTGCAACCACTGCCTGCAATCAAAAAAGTAACCGTAGTCCCATCGTGGGATACAGTGAAGTGCAGGTCCAGGACGCTCTGGACGCCATGCGTGAAGACCTGCTGGTGGCGGAAGTGTTTTCGGGCGGAGGTCGTACGCCCCGTTATCGACACTATGCGCGGCACAAGTTTGACTTCACTGACGCTCAGTTCGGCATTATTGCCGAACTCCTGCTGCGAGGTCTTCAGCAACCCGGTGAACTGCGAACGCGGGCCAGTCGTATGGTGCGTATCGACAGTATCGATCAGTTGAGGGAAGAATTAACCGGGCTGCATGAAAAGGGATATCTCCAGGCCAACGGTCCACTGGATCGACGCGGAGTGGAAGTCGACCATACATTCTACTTTCCCAAAGAGAATATGACCATCGGCACGCCACCAGCCACTCCGGAAGTTGTCGACGACAGCGATGCCGCTGATGGCGCTGATGGCGTTGATGGCGTTCCGCAGGCATCGGCGTCCGTGGAATCAACGCGATCACTCGCCGCTGCCGTGCCCGATGAAATGTTCGAACAACTTCGTTTAACGATCAAAGAGCAGTCAGAAATCATACAGGGTCTGGGGTCCAGCATTTCGGACCTGGAGGACCGTCTGCAACGGCTCGAGCGTGATTTGGGTATTTAGCCGACGAAACAGAGAAGCACGCAGCTTCGCAACAAGGTCAGTTACGCAACAAGGTCAGTTACGCAAACAGGTCTGCAAACAAATCGTCGATTACCGATTCAATACTCGGTGAATTCACGTCTTCTGGTGCTGTGTCTCCAGGTTCTACGCCCGCCGGCTCATCTGATGTGTGGGGCGTCATATCAGTGATCGTCACGGCGCTGCTGAGTACCGTTGCACCCATATATGTATGTGCGACGGCAAATTCAAAGTCAGTCTCACCATCCGCCAGGTCAAAATAAAAGAAGAAGGATCCACTGTTGTCAGAAATTTCTCCGAGAGTATTCCATCCAGTGTCTCCTGGTACTCGATAAATCACTTCGGTCGCGCCAATACTGTTCGTCATGTCGACAGCGCCGGTGACCGCGCTGTCTTCACCGTGAATCCACTCGAACTCCGTCGCCAGAACCGTAATTCCCGCTACGTTCAACGTCATGGAATTGCTCATCTCGGGGCCGGTTTCTATGCCCTCCTCATCGATGTCTGCCGACTCCACGATTTGCAGCGTGATGTTCTGACTTGTGTTCGGTGCGACAAAAGGAGTCAGGTCAAGAACGAGGGTATCGCCTTCCACAGCAGACTCACCAATTTCGTAGATGCCGTCGCCGTCGACATCCACGTTTACTGTCAGGAAGCCACCGTGATCGGACACCACATCCGTGACAACAATTCCGTCGTCGGATGTTGGATTGACCAACTGCGGGCCGGTCAGCAGCAAGCGGATTTCAAGTGAATCGCCGAAACCCACGCTTTGCGACTGAAGCCGACGACGTTTGGGTTGCTTCAGGCGGTTAAGAAAACCGAATTGATGAGGAAAAACAACTGATCGGAACATGCTTCGGGTTCTTGCAATACAGGATTTTGACAAAACGTCGCATCAGCGGGATCGCAGAAGCGATGCAAACCCGGACCCCGTATTCGGGAAAATATTTGGAAATCTCATTCAGGCCGGCAGGGGGCACACAACTCATTTGCAAAGTGTCACTTACGTCGATTGCAAGATAGCGCGCTGGTATTCGTGTTGACGTCGTTGTGATGTTTGCGTGTCGTTTGGTAAGTTCCGTGCGCTTCGGGTCATTAACATGGGGCCGGTTGTCAGGTCGCCTGAAGCAGGCGTTTTCGACTGACAGCCGTGGGGATCGTGGTCGCCCCATAGCGCAGCGACAGACCTGGTCCGTTCCGCCGTTGGCGAGTTCTGACCACTTTCGCTGATACCGACTGAATTCCGCGGAATGTGATCGTGAAAGGCCACACGAATTCTTGCACGGGCCATTTCTTACCGGGCCATTTGTTCGTCCGTGCTGCTTTCAAATACTAACCAGGCGTGCATCGCGACTTGATTCTTGAAACGCTATTCTGCCAATACGACATGGACGTTCGCTGGTGAAATCCAGTACGACGGATCAACGTGGCGATGCCTTCAGTTGCAGAGCGCATCGCTGATCGGCACGAACGCAGGACGACTCACTTCAGGCATTCTGACCCGCAATGGATTCTCTACTCTCTGTTATTCAGAAGCACTGGGGTTACGACTCGTTTCGGCCGTTGCAGCGTGAGGCAATGAGCGCCGCCATGACGTCGCGGGACTCCTTGACGGTGTTGCCCACGGGCGGTGGGAAGTCGTTATGCTATCAGGCACCTGCTGTGTGCCGGAATGGAATGGCGGTCGTTGTCAGTCCTCTGATCGCGTTGATGAAGGATCAGGTCGACGCGCTGACAGAATGTGGTGTCCCGGCGGCATTCGTAAACAGTAGTCTTACGTCGCAGCAGCGAATGGACGTGGCCAATCGAGTGCGACGTGGCGAACTCAAAATGTTGTTCGCTGCTCCTGAACGACTTGTGCAGCAGCGGATGATCGATTTTCTGGCGGACGTGGATTTGAGCTTTATCGCAATCGACGAAGCTCATTGTATCAGCAACTGGGGACACGATTTTCGACCCGAGTATCGGCGCCTCAGCAGCCTTCGTCAGGCCTTCCCCGACGTCTCCATTCACGCATTCACTGCGACTGCCACGGAACGCGTACGCCAGGATATCACGGAACAGCTGAATCTGACAGCACCGGAGATTCTGGTTGGCAGCTTTGATCGGCCAAATCTTCTGTATCGGGTAGAACGACGACACGATGTCATCGGGCAGATTCGTGAGGTCGTTGATCGACACCCCAATGAATCGGGCATTGTGTATTGCATCAGCCGTGCCAACGTTGAAGAAACGGCTTCGACGTTGAAATCACTGGGATACAAGACGTTGCCGTATCACGCCGGACTGGAACCGGACCAGCGAAAAGCGAATCAGGAAGCCTTCATTGATGAAAAAATTAACATCATCGTGGCAACCGTGGCATTTGGGATGGGCATCGACAAAAGCAACGTTCGTTACGTCGTGCATGCCGAGATGCCTCGCAGCATTGAAGCCTACCAGCAGGAAAGCGGCCGCGCCGGTCGGGACGGGCTGGAAGCGGAATGCAGTCTGATTTATTCGGGGCGAGACACTCACACGTGGGAATTTCTGATCAACCAGTCAGAGAACGACGACAATCGAGAGGCGTCGTTGCAGGCGCTGGAAAAAATGGAATCGTTCTGCTTCAGCTCCGTGTGCCGACACACGCAACTGGTTGCTCATTTCGGTCAGCAGCTGGAAAAGGATAACTGCGGTGCCTGCGATGTGTGCCTCAATGAAATCGAGAATCTTCCGGATCCACTGGTGCTGGCGCAAAAGATCATCAGCAGTGTCTATCGACAGGAACAACGTTATGGGGCCGAATACACGAGCCTCGTGCTGCGTGGATCAAAGAGTAAGAAAGTGTTGACGAATGGGCACGATCGGCTTAGTACTTATGGGTTGTTAAGAAAGGAATCCGAACGAGACGTGCGCGGATGGATTGATCAGCTTGTGGCTCAGGGGATGCTCAAACGTTCCGGCGAGTATTCGGTCCTGGTGATCACCGATGAAGGGTTGCAGCTGTTGAAAGGTGATGTGACACCTCAGCTGACCCGCCCCAAAACGCGTCAGCAGGCGGCGTCCGCAACACATAAATGGGAAGGCGTTGACCGTGGATTGTTCGAGAATCTACGGCAGATGCGGATGGACATTGCTGCAGAACGTGGTGTCCCACCCTACGTCATCTTTGGCGATATGACGCTTCGCGAACTGGCCCGGTTTCGTCCGACAGACGTTGATGTCCTGCTTGGGATTTACGGAATCGGCCAGCAGAAACTGGAAGAGTTTGGTACGACGGTGGTCGAGAGGATCGCGGATTATTGCCTGGCAGAAGAGCTGGAATCCGACCTGCCGATTTCTGACGCCAATCGATCGGCTAAGACTGCCCGCTCCGGATCCTATCGACAGAAATAATCAGCGGCTGCTGCACGACCATTCTTCGAGTCGTATTATCGTTCATGTCAGGATTTACCGCCGGTGATCAACTGCTGAAGTGTTGACGGATCAAGATTACCGCCGGAAACCACCACGCCGATCCGCTGGCCGGTGAATCGATCTTTGTTTCGTAGCACAGCGGCCAGCGGAACTGCACCGGAGGGTTCTGCGACAACCTTTGCCCGAAACATCATGGCTAGTGTTGCTGCGGCGATTTCCTGTTCGTTCACCAGCAGAATGTCGTCGACGAGCTTACGGACGATGGGAAATGTCAATGTGCCCAGACAGGTCCGCAGGCCGTCGGCGATTGTGTCGTGCCGCACCGGTGATTCGATTGTTCCCGACTTGAGGCTGCGATACGCGTCGTCGGCCCATTCCGGTTCGGCGGCGAAGACCTTGATGTCCGGGTTCAGCGACTTTGCTGCGACCAGAGTTCCACTCAACAGCCCACCGCCGCCGACTGGCACGACAATCGCATCGAGGTTGGCAACGTCCGCCAGTAGCTCCAGCACTGCGGTCCCCTGCCCGGCGATGACTCGGGCGTCGTTGAACGGATGAATAAATGTGGCCCCGGTTTCCGCGATCACTTTGTCAGCGGCGGCCTGACGCGAGTCAGAATCCGGTTCGCAGAACGTTGGTTCCACACCATAGCCGCGGACGGCATCGATCTTGACGCTGGCGGAATCATGAGGCATGACGATGTGTGCGGCGATGCCTCGTAACCGAGCGGCCCGCGCAAGCGCGGCGGCGTGATTGCCGGACGAATGTGCCACAACGCCAGGAATTGCCTGGTCGTCCGCCAACGAAAACACGGCGTTGCAGGCACCGCGTGATTTGAAGGCACCGACGTGTTGCAGGTTTTCGCACTTGAAGAAGACCTGTGCGCACAGGGCCTTGTCGAGCACCTGCGACTGAATGACTGGTGTGCGAATAACGTGATCGTGAATGCGTGTCGCCGCTTCGCGAATCGTTGTCAGAGTAATGGCGAAGTCCCAGGTCAAACAGACGTCTCCTTTGAACAGAACGTTGCAACAGAGATTGTCAACACAACCTACTTCGTTTTCAGCTGCCATTGTTCGTCAAAGAAGTCCGCTGCCACGACTTTTCCCGGCCAGACGTTTCCTGGTGGAGTGCGAAGGTCGACCACCGCCCAGTCCGGCAGCATTGGGACCTGTCGAGCGTTGTTCAGATAGGCGAATTCACGAAAAGTGAAGCTGCTGTTGACGACGACGTAGCGCTTGGGATTCAGTGGATTCGGGTAGATCAGAATTGGTGCGTGATCGGCTGAGTTGAATGTGCGATCGCCGACGCTGACCTGTTTGTCGGTCCATTTGATCGGCAGCCTGTCCGCGACTCTGGCAATGATGCTGTTAGACGCCGGATCGCCCCAAAGAATCAGATTTGATGACTGGATGAGTTCGTCCGTGACCTCGGTGTCGTTGACGACTCGAGCATCACCTCGAAAGTGACGACGCCAGTGTACGATCGCTCGATCCAGTTCTGCCGCGACCCATTTCCCGGCCGCGTCGTTGGCTGCTTTGCCGGTCGGTCGCACGAAGACGAAGGAGTTCATAAACGCGTCGTCAATGGGGCCCTGCAGATTGTGGCTTTTGCGAAGTCCAGCTGTCGGGTCAGAGGCTGCGGTCCACGTTCCGTTATCCTTCTTTCGCAGCCGAAACCGCCACGAGCCGTCTGATTCGGGACCAGGAACGGTGATTCTCTGGCCAGCCTTCTTACCGACCTCATGCAAGTTGATTCCCGCGAGCTGCACATCAACAGGGCAGGTACCGGCATCAAAACTGATCGATACTCCGCAGACATTAGTTGTCAGTATGGTCATGACGTCCGGGCCCGGACCAACGCTCGATCCGGAGTCAGTTTCGTAATTCGAATTCCTGACGCTAAATGGATACTGGTGAATTTCTGCAGAGACATGTGACGGCTGCCAGTGTTCCTGCAGCGCATCGACGGTCAGCCAGTGCATCCTGTTGTACTTCAATGTATGCGTCTGAAGCTTGACTTCAGTCACGTCCGTGACTCGTCCTCGTTTGGCCAGGGAATCCATCCCCGCTTCGACGATTTCCATCGAGACATCATCGATCCTGTGGCCCATCTTTGCGCCGATGACGTGGCGAAGCCGAATCTGATGTTCTTTCAGTGCCGTTTCCATCACGTCAGCCGCCTGCTTCTGAATGTCATTTTCGCCGCTGTACGCGACCGTCGGACAGTAAGTCAGATTGACGGCGTATTTGTCGCAGTCATACAGATTCCACAGCGCCTTTTCCCAGGGCGTTGGGTTCAGCGTTTCCTTCTGAAAAAACTTCAGAAACTGAGGAGTCTCAGAAAAGCCAGCCCCGGGATTTGCAGCGAACCAGCGGTCAGGATAGTGGACGGCAAACTGCCAGCATGCGGCTCCGCCCATGCTGAAGCCTCGCACGCTGATCCGATCTTCGTCGATGCGATAACGACGCTGTGCGTCTTCCAATGCTTCCAGCACGTCCACTTCGCCGGCAAATTTGAATGCATTGGAATAGCGTCCGTACGGATGCAGCACGATTGTGTGGTCCGGTGTGTAACGTCCCGGATTCTTCATGCGGTCCCACAGAAAGTTGACTTCGCTGAGGGTTTCACCGCGGCCGTGGAACCACAGGTCGCAGCGAGTCGGAACACTGTGATTGAATGCATACGTCTCTGGCATGACCAGACCATACGGCTGGACCGTGTGATCAATGCGGCTGATATAACCTCGTACCACAAGCCCGCTCTGATTCGGCCAGTGGGCCTGGCCGGAGAGCAGTTGGTCCGCTCGGGAATTCCCTTCAACAATAAGCTGATCTGCTTTATCGATGTCCTTTGGCGAAAAGAATTCGTCGTAGTCCAGGGCGCACCGGACGGCTCGTTCAAAGATCATGACATCAGGCAGCAAGTCCTTTGTGAGGCTGTCTTTCGCCTGATTCAGCCGGCCGATCTTCTGCTGTAGTGACGTCAGTCCTGACCGCAGCGCCGCTTCGCGATCTGCGGGCACTTCGATTCCAGCACGAGGAATCTGCCGTACGTTTTCCGGGTGATTGTCTTTTTCGCCATCAGCAAACGATGGGGATGAAAGGGCAACGATTGAAGCCAGCGCGAGCAGCGACGCAGTTCGAGGCATGTTTCAGTTTCCCGGATAGATCGTCGGCGGAAGATGACGCTGTTGTTCAGGAGACATTAAGGAACAACAATCGACGTCAGTCCTCATCGTCGTCGACAATGTCTCCGAATTCGTCGCCGCCCTGAATCTCTTCCAGCCGTTTCAACACGTCGCGGAAGTCATAATCGACTGACAGAATTTCAGTGTAGTGGTTTTCGGCTTCTTCATTCTTGCTTGCTTTTTCGTAAAGACGACCGAGCCAGTAGTGAGCCTGTTTGAAGAATTCCGGTTTGTCCTTCGCGTTCAGTGTCTCCAGTGCCTTCATGAACTGACGTCGCCCAAGGTCTGCCTTGCCCGCTCGAACGAAACACTCACCCAGCAGCACCAGCGAGTCCTCTTTCAATCGCGTATCAGCAGACGCCTGCTGGAACAGCGGTATCGCTTTGGCATACTGCTTTGTTTTCCGATAGCGATCGGCCAGCTCCATGCGCATCTTCATGTCGTTGGGATGGCGATCAATGCGAGACGCCAGGACTTCGACTTCACGAGTCACCAGCTCGGCCTTCAGGGTATCCGATTTTTCCTTCAGTCGCTCCTTGTCCGGATTCTTGCGAGACCGTTCGGCGGCTTCTCCTGATCGCTCGCGCATGATCTCTAATTCGACGTCTTCTTTTTCTTCCAGAATGGAAGCGTCGTTCTTTGACAACTCCAGAGCTTTGTCCAGCTGTTCCATAGCCTGCGGCAGCTGACGGTCAGCACGCAGGAAATTCGCCAGCTTCATGTAGTGATTGATATTCTCCGGATCTTTGCGAATCGCTGCCCGCATGTCCATTTCTTCCGATTCACCGGGGGCCACGGACTCGTTTTTCCCTTTGCCTCCGCCACGTGCTCTGCGGTCTTCTTCGTATGCATTGGTTGGCGTTTTGTCCGCCTTGACGTCCTGAGTGCTGCCGGCCTTTTCATAGCCGCCGCGATCCATAACCGAATCCGCATCGATGCGGCCCATCATGGAACGTGCGTCACCATCTGTTGGGTCTGCTTCATAAATTCGCTTGAAGCAATTCCGAGCATCCTTGTACTCGCCACGTTCGTGCAGAATATGGCCCAGACCGCGATTGAAGACGATATTCGTCTTGTCGAGTTCGACGGCCTTTCGATACGCGTAAGCTGCGATTTCGCCTCGATCCGCCCCCGCACAGGCCTCGCCGAGATCCGCAAACAGCTGCGCATCCCACGGATTGATGGACAGCCCATCCTCGGCATGTTGATCCATCTCGGTCCATTCCTGTTTCCCGCGTGCCTTTTTGATCTTGCCGCGTATTCCCATCAGCTTCATGCCGGCCATTTTTGCGCCGGTCCCGTTGTCTCCATAGTGTTTGCGGCAGCACCCGTGTTTGGTCTGACGGAATAACACCACATCGGGCTTCATCTTGACCGCGTTGCTGAAGCATTCAACCGCGAAGTCCCAGTTCTGGCGGCCCATTGCTTCACTGCCTTTTTTGTACCATTCCTGGGCGGCGCCGCCTAGTGGATCACTCATGTGAAATCTCTCAGTAGTTTTGTCTCAACCCAATCAGAATCACCAACGGGACGACGTCCCGGATGAATCAAGATGGCAACACGGTATTGTGGTTATTTATGGATTCTGACTTTAGCATAGTCAGGAATCCGACCATAGCCAACGATTCGTCGTGCCGGATTTCACAATCGCTGAACCGAGTGACCCTCGGGCCGCGTTTTCGGCGTTGTGACGCACGCGGGGCCTTGCCCACGCGGTCAAACGAATTCTCACAGTCGATCGCCAATGGTTCGTTTTGGCAGGCATTTGTTGGTGGAGGCGGCGGTCCGATTCCGCAGAAGTCGGACCACGGCGGCGTCACCGTTCGCCGTCTGGTGATTCGGCCGCATGGACCAGCGATGTCTGCAAATGCGATTCCGCAATGGATCGCTGCTGATACAAGTCCAGAGTATCAAGACTTAGCCGGATGTAGCCCCGTTGAGCATTCAGCAGGTCCAGATAGCTGGCTTCCCCCAGAGCGAAGGCTCGCTGAGTGGTCAGCAGGTTTTCGCGGGCCAGCGACTCCAGCTCGCTTTTGATCGTTTTCAGCTGCTGGTCAGCCTGCTGCAGCTGCCCGACCGTTGTCAACAGCCGTTGTCGCAGTGATCGCCGAACGGCGTCAATCTCGTGATGCGTTCGCCAGGTATCGGCACGAGCCGCATTGATCGCTCCTGTGTTGTCGTTGCGTACCGGTAACGCAACGCCTAGTTGAATGCCAACGACTGCGTAGTGAGTAGCGGCATCCTGTTGAATGGACCACTGAGTCTGCAGGTCCGGAACGGGTTCTGCCTGTTCCCGTCGCACTTTCCACTGACTTCGGTCCAGTCGAGACGTCGCCACGGCCAGTTCGGGACTTGTTGCGAGTACGTCCGCCCATGCCTGCTCAATGTCGATACTGAAATCCTTTGGCAGCAGGACTGCTGCGACGACCGGCTGATTCAGTGTTTCCCGGCCAAGCGCCGTCGCCAGCTTGCGTCGTGCCACGGTGGATTGATTCTCTGTCAGCTGAATCCGCATCGCATTGCGTTGAGCTTCCAGTTTGGATTGCAGAGACGCCGATAGACTGGATTCTCCCGCACTAACAAGACGTTGCACGGTCCCAACCGCTCGCTCCAGCGATGTTTGCAGACGGTTCAGCAGTTTTAGGCGTTCCTGAGTAACTGCCACTTCGATGAAGGCCAGGCGAGCATCTGCCTCCACACGGAAACGACGAACCTGCAGTTCATGGGCAGCGATGGAAACGTCTCGCTGCTGAACGTGACCGTCAAGACAAAGCTTGTTGCCGCGAACGATGTTCTGTGAAAGAAAGACGCCCTGTTGTCCTGCCTGGCCTTCGTTGCCGACCTCTGATGCCAGATACCCGACGGTGGGATTCGGTTTGCGAGTGGCTTGATAGACCAGATGCTGTTGCCCGACAACGGACGTTTCGGCGGCGTGAATCGCAGGGTTATTCGCCAAAGCCAGACTCACCGCGTGGTCAATTGTCAGCACGGTGTCCGCCGTCGGTTCGCCATCAGCTGGCGCAACCGGGTCGATGGGCAGCGTTTCGTCGGCAGAGACCGAAACGCAACACGCGAATAGCAGAATGAGGGTGACGTTGATTTTGCACACAGAAATATGGGCCGGGAACATGGCGATTAGTTTGCTGTATCTATCGGCGAAGGAATTCACCTGCGACGAAGCCGGTTACCGAAGTCCTGCCGTTGTGCACCGAGTCGTGCTGGCGGTGACACGTGCATCGATTGGCGAGCTTCGGGTCAACCTGTCGGTGTGGAAACTCTGGCTGAATCACCTGCTTCCGAGTATATGCCGGCGAAGCCTGCTGGTCTGAGTGTCTGAGGAATTCGCGACCGGTACCTCGTGAGAAGGAATCTCATTCCTCAGTGACCACGACAATTTGTTGAATCGGTCAATGTTTGGTCACAGAGGCCACCTATGATTCCGAATCAATTGAGAGCGTCAGGCCGGAAACTGCTCGGCCAACGAATTCTGATGCGAAAAACATGGGCTCCCGCCACCGGGAGTGGACAGAGCAAATCAGAAATGCGCCGGATGTCGCAGGATTCACAGCATTCGAAGTCACTGGGGACCGTTGATGACCATCGAGACCGACCGGCCACAATCGCTTGTCGCCGCTGAGGGACCGCCTTCCGGGCCCCTCAAAGCCAATTCGCGACAAAGAACAACGGCTGTGCTGCTGGCGGGAGCCATGGTAGGTGTCGTTGCTGGTGT
Organism: Fuerstiella sp.; assembly: GCA_024230215.1. Classification (GTDB taxonomy): domain Bacteria; phylum Planctomycetota; class Planctomycetia; order Planctomycetales; family Planctomycetaceae; genus Fuerstiella. The sequence goes on from JAAERP010000105.1 coordinate 24,646, forward strand.
GTTCATTCCGCCCGACGGCGTTCGATCTGTTGTCGCACGTTGGCTGGGCAGCGCGTCTTCGCAGGCCCCGGACGGCGCCGCAACGGATTCCGGTGGTGAAGACGTTGCCCACGGTGGGGGATTCGAAGTGTCCATTGCCGCTCAGGAAACGTATGGACTTGTTGTCGGCAAGGCCACGCTAAGCTCGTTCACACAGCATATTGACGTTCCCGCATTTATTCGTGAACGCCCCACTGTCAGCAATCTGCAGGCATCCAGTCGAATGCAGGGGATCGTGCGTCGGATCTTTGTTCAGGTGGGGCAGTCTGTCCGCGAGGGCGATCCGTTGGTGGAACTGGAACTGACCGGCGATGAATTGGCGTCGGCGCAATCCGTTCTGCTGGATTCCGTGCAGCAATTGCAGATTCTGGAGGACGAGATTGCTCGCCTGGAAATAGCGGCAAAGGAAGGCGGCATTGTCCTGAGAAATCTGATCCAGAAACAATATGAACAGCGGCGGATGAAATCTGTCATTGAAGCGAAGCGGCAGGAACTTCTGATCAGGGGGTTGTCCGTCAATGACGTCACAGTCATCATCAAAGACAGGCAACTTGTCCGGAAGATCGTCATCCACGTGCCGACCGGGATTCGGCCGACAGATGCTGACGCAACAACAGAACACCCGGCTGAAGCAATCGGGCACCTTCGGCTCGTATCAGAGACTAATCCACCAGCGACCGGAGAATGGGTGTATTCCATTGAAGCGATGAATGTCAGTCCCGGTACGGTCGTGAATACCGGCGACGCTGTTTGCGATCTGGCGTATCACGAAACACTGCTTGTCGAAGGACAGGCGTACGAACGTGATCTTCCATTGCTGACAAATCTGATCAATAAACATCGTCCTGTGTCGGTTGAACTTGGCGACAGCGACACGCCGGAAATGATCCACGATCTGCAGGTCCTGTTCATGGACAACCACGTTGACAATGAAACTCAGACATATCGCTTTTATATTGAAGTCCCGAACACTGTGCTGACCGAGAATATACTTCCGGCTGGTCCACGATTTCGCACGTGGCGTTTTAAACCAGGACAACGCGGGCACGTTCGTCTGCCACAAAAGGAATGGTCAGACCGGCTTGTCGTACCGGCCGAAGCCGTTGCTGAAGACGGCGTCGACCACGTGATTTTTCAACAGGTCGCGGTCCACGATCACTTTCATGGTGACGCGCCGCCGCACAGCGAATTCAAAAAAATCGTTGTGAAAGTTGACTACAAAGACCAACACCATGTCGTGGTCGATATCGCAGGTCAACTGAAGCCCCGCCACGACATCGCCATCAACAATGCGGATATGCTGACCCGTGCAATGAACGATGGCGCGGGAGGTGGCGGACATTCTCATCATGGCCATGAACACTAAGAGCAATTTACCTGTTGTCGTGAACGATACTGGCTCGTGGGAGTACCGATACTGCTATTGAAAAACACTCTTCGTGGCCACAAGTCAGCGTGAAACGCTGTAAGAGCTGCTGCGGCGTGGCCGCAACCCATTTCGAGCCACAGCTCGAAAGCCGACGGTGCGCCCCCGTGAGTCACATTCACAAGTACGAACACGACGGTTCGCCGTTTACCCCTAAAGCTCCTGAACATGCTGAACCTGATCATCAAAACAGCTCTCAACAACCGACTTGCGGTTGTTGCCGTCGCCGTTGCCATGATGGTTTACGGCGCGATGCAGACGCGGGAGCTACCGATTGATGTCTTGCCGGACCTGACACGTCCACGCGTTGTGCTCATCACGGAATGTCCGGGCCTTGCGCCGGAAGAGGTGGAAACACTGGTTACGTTTCCGATGGAAGCGGCCGTGAACGGGGCCACGGCTGTGACCTCTGTCCGCAGTTCCTCAGACATTGGCCTGAGTGTGATCTACGTCGACTTTGACTGGGGGCAGGACGTCTACGTTGCTCGGCAGATTGTCAGCGAACGTATCGCCAGTGTCCTGGGAACTCTGCCGGACAACGTGAAGCCACGCATGGGGCCAATTTCCTCTCTGCTGGGACAGATCATGCTGATTGGCATGTGGAGCGAAGACGGAACAACGGGCCCGCTGGAACTGCGCACGCTGGGTGACTGGGTTGTGCGCACGCGGTTGCTGCGGATTCAGGGAGTCGCGGAGGTTATTACCATCGGCGGCGGACGAATGCAGTATCAGGTTCTGGTCGATCCTCACGCTCTGCAAAAATATGATGTCAGTCTGCGACAGGTTGAATCTGCACTCAGGGACGGCAATTTGAATGTGTCCGGCGGCTACGTCAATCGTGGAGCGAACGAAATTCTGGTGCGCGGCATTGGCCGCATCCGTGACCTTGCCGATATTGAATCGATCGTGATTGATCATCGTTCGCAAAGACCCGTGCTGGTTCGTGACGTTGCCACGGTGGCCAAACGGGCTCAGGTCAAACGGGGTGACGCCGCAATCAACGGTATCGACGGCGTGGTCCTGACGATTCAGAAACAGCCGGGAACTGATACTCGTCAGCTCACCGATGACATCGAGCGTGCAATTGCGGAACTACGGCTTTCGATGCCGGATGATGTGCACATAGAAGCGACGTACAAACAACGTGAATTCATTGACTACAGCGTCAGCAACGTCATCGAAGCCGTCCGCGACGGTGCGATTCTGGTTGTCGTCGTCCTGTTTCTGTTTCTGTTTAACATCCGGACGACGCTCATCACGCTCACGGCGATCCCGCTTTCCATTTTGACGACGGCTCTGGTCTTTCACTTCATGGGACTGTCTATCAACGTGATGACATTAGGTGGCATCGCTGTGGCTCTGGGCGAACTGGTGGATGATGCCATCGTCGATATTGAAAACATCTTTCGACGGCTGAAACAGAACCGTCAGAGCGACGCGCCTCGGCCCGTGCTGGCTGTCATTTATGACGCCAGCAGCGAAGTACGTGGCGCGATCATGATGAGTACGGTGATGGTGGTCCTTGTGTTTGCTCCATTATTCGCGTTGTCCGGCATGGCAGGACGGATGTTTACTCCGTTGGGTATCGCATACGTTGTGTCGATCGCGGCCTCCACTCTGGTCTCGTTGACCGTCACGCCAGTGCTGAGTTACTACCTGCTGCCGAGCGGCTCAGGCACCAAAAGACCAGAGGGCTTTGTCCTGCGAGGAATCAAGACGGCCGTGCGTCCGTTGTTGCGTCTGAGTCTGACGCGCTTCGGCATTTTTATGGTTTCTGTGGCATGTGTTGCCTCAGTGCTGGTGGCTGGCGTCACCGTCTCCCGCATGGGGATCAACTTCCTGCCGGCCTTTGATGAAGGCGCAGCACAGGTCAATTTGTTTCTCAGCCCGGGCACGTCTTTGCAGGCATCGAACAAGGTTCGACGACTGGCCGACGTGAAGTTTGCGGAACTGCTGAAAACGGAAGACAACCCTCAGGCACCACTGTTGTGGTTTACATGCAAGACCGGTCGGGCTGAGAACGACGAGCACGTGATGGGCGTCAACACCAGCGAATACGTGATGTCTCTGAATCCGAACAGCGGCCTGTCTCGCGACGAAGTCATCGAACAGCTGGAAATGGCCGTCGAAGATCTCGCGGGGGTCGAAACCGAAGTTGAACAACCGATATTTCACCTGATCAGCCATATGTTGTCCGGCGTTACCGCAGAAATCGCCATAAAGGTTTTCGGGGAGGATCTACAGGAACTTGAAAAAATCGCCAAACGTATCAAGGCGGAAATCAGGAACGTTGATGGTCTTGCGGAACCGATGGTCGAACAGCTGACCTATATCCCTCAGATCCGGATCGAGTTGAAACGCGAACAACTGGCCAGCTATGGAGTGACACCAGCCTACATCCACGAAATGGTGGAGACCGCGTTGAATGGCCGAGTTGTCTCGTCAGTTCTGGATGGACAACGTAGCTTCGACCTGTTGGTGCGGTTTGACGATGAGTTCCGCAGCGACTTTGATTCCCTTGACCGCACGCCAATCGAACTGCCGGATGGTGCCCGCGTTCCGTTGTCGGAACTGGCAAAGATCCGTCAGTCGATGGGCCCCAACAAGGTCAAACGCGAAGATACTCGGCGACGCATCGTCGTGCGAGTGAACACGCGGGGGCGTGACCTGCGGACGGCCGTAGATGAAATTCGAGAAACCGTTACCAGCAATATCACGTTGCCCAGCGGTTACTCGGTCATCTACAGCGGCCAGTTTGAAGAACAGGAATCTGCAACAAACCGACTGCTGATTTTCAGTGCTCTGGCAATCGTGGGAGTGTTCGTGGTTCTGTTTTCCTCATTTTCGTCAACCAGCCTTGTGCTGCAGATTCTTGCGGCCCTGCCTATTGCGTTCGCAGGTGGTGTTGCGGCGCTGGTTCTGACGGAACAGTCGCTTTCCGTGGCCAGCATGGTCGGCTTCATTTCGCTGGGCGGCATCGCTGCCCGAAATGGAATTCTGCTTGTGGAAACGTATCTTGCCGGTGTGGAAAAGAACGGCCGCAGCCACGAAACGATTATCCAGGGAAGTCTTGACCGAGTCGCACCGGTATTGATGACCGCACTAACAACGGGTATCGGTCTGGTGCCGTTGGTGATCGGCGGCCATCTGCCTGGCAAGGAAATTTTGTTTCCCGTCGCAACCGTGATTCTTGGCGGACTCACCACATCAACGCTGGCGGAATTTCTGCTGCGTCCAGGAATGTTCTGGTTTCTGACGAGTGATGACGATTCGAAAAAGTGATGCACCAGGTATGTCGAATGCTCATTGCAACACCGCAGGATGATTTCGAGGCCAGGCTCTGTGTCCTTCCGTGTGTTCTGCGGTTAATCATGCCAATAACCCGCGGAGGGCACGGTGGATCGTCGACTCGGAATGTGGCACAATGAGGTGCCGACCGGGCAGTCTGAATTCCATTGAAAGCAAATCCGTGTCAACTCAACCCGACTTCAGGATTACTCCCGATCAGGAACAACTGGAATCGCTGTCGCGTGATCTCCGTTTTCATCCGGCGGCCGCTGTCGAACCAAAATCGCTGACGGCGACGCAGTTGGAATCCTACAACACAGATGGCTACATCAGACCTCTCGATATCTATTCGAATGAAGAGATTACTGATCTTCGCAACTATTTTGATCGGCTGCTGGAACAGACAATCGCCACTGGCGGCAACAGCTATTCGATAAGTACGGCTCACATGAAGCATGGTCGTGTCTACGACATGCTGACAAACCCCGGAATCGTGGATTGCGTAGCAGACGTGCTGGGTGACGATGTGATCGCGTGGGGATCGCACTTTTTCTGCAAGATGCCGGGCGATGGAAAAGCGGTGGCCTGGCACCAGGACGCTAGCTACTGGCCATTGTCACCGTCCAGGGCAGTCACGGTCTGGCTGGCGATCGATGATGCCGACCTGGAAAATGGATGCGTGAAGTTTATCGCCGGAAGTCAGCATTCCGGGCACCTGACGTACCGCGAAAGTGCCCCTGATGAGCACAGCGTGCTGGATCAGACAGTTGAAGACCCGGAACAGTACGGCCACATCGTTGTTGATGACCTGAAAGCCGGGCAGATTTCAATCCACAGTGACCTGCTGCTGCACGGATCGGACGCGAACAATTCGACAAGGCGTCGGTGCGGGTTGACACTCAGATATGCGGCCGCAGAAGTGCGGGCCGAAATGGGCTGGAATGCGAAAGGCGTCGTTGTTTGTGGAACGGACGCCGCCGGTCATTGGGGAGATCCTGCTCGGCCCTCCCACGATTGACGGCGCGACCAACATCGCAACGGCGATCGCGCGCCGTGATCGTGACGAAGGACCACGGAACCTTCAAATCGTCTTATCCGCCGTTGTTTGGCCAGTCTGACGCGGAAATTGAACGGATTCGGCCGTCTCACTGTGCCACACAGACGGCTTCGGAGTATATATTCCCCCTGTCTCATCAACCTGCCTGAATTCGCATCAGGTGCATACCGTTGCCACCGGATCACCTTCGTCATGAAAATCCAGCAGTTACTCGAACATTACGGCATCAGGATCAATCCGTTCAGTCAGGAAGACGCTCAGTCGGATCATATCTTTCAGCAGCACTGTGCCAGCACAATCTACCATCCGGCGTGGGACAAAGTGCTCGGCGACTGTGCCAATCCGTCCACCTCCATTGTCTTCGGAGAAAAAGGTGCAGGCAAAACGGCGATTCGTCTGCAACTGGTCAACTCGATCAACGAGTACAATCAGAAGCAGCCGCAGCAGCGGGCATTCGTGATCAGTTACGACGACCTGAATCCGTTTCTGGATACGTTCCGTGATCGACTGCGAGGAAGAAAGCGGCATCCCGACCACGCACTTCAGGAATGGCGGTTGTGGGACCACATGGACGCGCTGTTGACGTTGTCCACGCGGCGACTGTGCAACGTGATTGCCGACGAACACACTTCGGATCCGGACATTCGTCTGCAACAATTGAAGGAACTGCCTCGCCTGCGCAAACGTGATCTGTTGATGCTGGCGGCATTCTACGACCAGTCGTCCGATCAGTCGCACTGGCAGCGCTGGAAACGAATCAAGTGGCGTCTGGGGTTTTTCACGCCGGGTGTGCATTGGCGGTTTATCATCGGCGTCGTCGTGACATTAGCAGCACTTGGCGTGGCTCTCCGTGACCTGCCAGAGGTCGGGCTGACGGGGCTAAGCGTTCTGAAGACATGGTGGCTGTACGTCGTGATGGGCGCAGGCTGGCTGCCATGGTTAAGACGAAATCTGTCCTTGTGGTGGCGTGCACGTCAGATTGCCAGACAGGTCCGTATTCTGGAACACGGTACTGGAACGCTGCGTCGAATTCTGTCGAGGTTTCCGGCGAAGGAAGTTGACGGGCAGCCCATGCCATCACGCGATCGCAGCGACGACCGTTACGAATTACTGTCCAAACTTCAACGCATTCTGAAACCGCTCGGTTTCACCAGTATTGTCGTGCTTGTCGACCGCGTCGATGAACCACATCTGATCAACGGGTCCGCCGAGCGGATGAAGGATTTTCTGTGGTCGATGTTTGATAACAAGTTTCTGAAACATCCAGGCATCGGTTTTAAGATGCTGCTGCCACGTGACGTTGTGTTCTACCTGGGACGTGAGGAAAAAGAGTTCTACGAACGATCGCGGCTGGACAAACAGAACCTGATCAAGAGTCTGGAATGGACGGGCGAGTCGTTGTACGACATGGCCACCAATCGCATCCGCGCGTGTCTTGACGAAGGAGCGAATCCGGAGACTTCCATCCGAGACCTGTTTGCGGACGAAGTCTCGGAACAGAAGCTGATCAACAAGTTCGGCACATTGCGAGTGCCCCGACATCTGTTCCGATATCTGTATCGGCTAATGACGGATCACTGCAACACGGCGACGGAAGACAATCCGGTCTGGAAGATCAGCCACGAAACGCTCGAAACCAGCATAGAAAGCTACCATCGTGAACTTGAAGCGATGGATCGCGGTCTGGGGACGGGGTAGTCGGGCTGAGCGATGTCGTGGGAATGCTGGTTTCTCACGCGGAAACGCGTAATTCGCGGCCCCGAATCAGCAGGTGCAGAATCGAGCGGTTGTAAAGTTGCAAAGTGTGGCCGACTCCTGGAGCGAGGAATTAGTGGGCCCCCTGGGCTTCCTTCGCAGGCTCAGTCCAGCACCGGCCACCCACGCACCAGCCCCGACTGCACTCGAATCAGCACAATACGATCTAAGGATTCGGATTCACAGCCGAAATACGGTACTCTGGGAAACGCAAACTTGTCGAAGGTTTTCCGTGACGTCGCCCAACGTCCGCAATCTGTGAGGTATGAGCCATGATCAGGCAGACTCGTCGAAGATTCCTGACTGCTTCCGCGACAGCTTCAAGTGTGCTGACCTTTGGCGAGAGTGCGCCAGCCATTCTCAGCGAAGCAGCCATCGCGAACAACAGCGACGGACGTATTCTTGTGGTCGTGGAAATGGCTGGCGGCAACGATGGACTGAACACCATCGTGCCGTACAGCGATGACCTATATCGCAAAGCCCGGCCAAAGCTGGGCATTCCCACGTCTCAGGTTCTGAAAATTGATGATCGGCTCGGATTTCATCCATCGATGAGCGGTTTTGCAGACTTGCTGGAGGCCGGACATCTGGCGGTTGTGCAGGGCGTTGGCTATCCCGAGCCCAACCGCTCGCACTTTGAATCGATGGATATCTGGCATTCGTGTCAGCGGAAGGACCAGAATCGTACGGATGGTTGGTTGGGACGCTATCTGCAGCAGTCCGGCGCAGCGAAGTTGCCGGATCCGGCGGGTTTGCACCTTGGAGAAGACAAACAGCCATTTGCACTGATGTCGCGCGATGTGCGAGTTCCGTCGATACGATCACTGGATGAGTTTCGACTGGCCGGAAGCGACAGTCCGCGGTTTCGGCAGGCCGTGAAAGAGCTTGCGGATGCTCGTCGTGGTGGCAGCAATGACCTGTTGAACTTTGTGCAGACCAGCACCAGTTCGGCGATCACGGCCAGCGAGCGGATTGAAGCCGCCGGGATGAAGTACAATCCGTCGCAGGCGTATCCTCAGAACGCTCTTGCTCAGAAGCTGCAGACCGTCGCCAAGCTGATTAGCTCCGGGCTGAAGACGTCTGTCTACTACGTTCAAATTGGTGGATTTGATACGCACGCTCAGCAACCGAACGCTCATGCGGTGTTGCTGCGGTACGTCAGCAACTCAGTCACTACGTTCGTCAACGACCTGCAGGCTCACGGGCACGCCGACCGAGTTCTGTGCCTGTGCTTCAGCGAATTTGGTCGTCGAGTCAAGGAAAATGCCAGCGAAGGCACTGATCACGGCACAGCTGGACCGGTTCTCCTGGCTGGCACTCAGGTCCAGCCTGGCCTTTTCGGGAACCATCCGAGCCTGTCCGATCTCAAAGACGGCGACCTGCAATACCACACGGACTTCCGCCAGATTTACGCCACTGTTCTTGAGCGGTGGTTGAACACCGATTCCGAACTGGCGTTGAAAGGACGGTTTCAGCCGATTGACGCACTACGTCCCGCGTGACCGTCGCGGACCAGGCGTTTTGCACCAGCTTCCGGAAAGATTCGTTGTGGCTCGAAAATGTTGGTGCGGTCATTCTTCGGCAGCTGTTATACCGGTGCGTTTACGTGCCTGTTCGTGCAGTTCGACGGGAACGTGTTTCAGCAGGCGGTCGATGATGTCGTCGGGAGTGACTCCCTGACTGTCGGCCTGGAAGGTGGTCATGATGCGGTGTCGCAAAACAGGCTTTGCGACGTATTTGATGTCGTCCGTCGTCACATGAAAACGACCTTCCAGCAGTGCTCGGGCGCGAGCACCGAGGATCAGGTACTGTCCGGCCCGAGGTCCGGCTCCCCAGTTGACAAGTTCCCTTACAAACGGCGGCGCTTCGTTTTCATTGGGCCGGGTTGCACGAACGAGGTCTCGCGCGTAGATAAAGTTGTATTCGGCACACGGAACGCGCCGGACCACTTCCTGCAGTGCCTGAATCTGTTTGCCGGTCAGCACGGGTGTCAGTTCCGGCTTCTCGTTGCCGGTGGTCTGCTTCAGAATTCGTAACTCTTCGGCCGGCGTGGGATACTGAACCAGCACGTTGAACATAAAACGGTCCAGCTGGGCTTCCGGCAGCGGATACGTACCTTCCTGTTCAATCGGATTTTGCGTCGCCAGCGTGAAGAAGGGTTCCGATAGTCGATAAGTGCTGGATCCAACGGTGACGTGGCGTTCCTGCATGGCCTCGAGCAGTGCCGCCTGAGTTTTCGGCGGTGTGCGGTTGATTTCGTCCGCCAGCAACACGTTCGTGAACAACGGCCCCTGAATAAACTGAAACGTCTTGCGACCGGTTTCGGGGTCGTCCTGCAGCACGTCCGTCCCGGTGATGTCTGACGGCATCAGGTCCGGAGTAAACTGAATGCGTCGAAAGGCCAGCTGCAGGATAGAGGCAATTGTGCTGCACAGCAGCGTTTTGGCCAGTCCGGGTACGCCCACCAGCAGGCAATGCCCTTTGCAGAACATGGCGATCAGCAATTCATCAACAACCTCGTCCTGCCCGATAATGACTTTTCCGATTTCCGACCGCATTCGTTGATAGGCAGCGGTAAGTCCTCGGATTGCCTGTTCTTCCAGCTGTTCCGGTGCGACATTTTCTGTTTCATTGTTACTCTGTTCGGAATGGCCGGCCATTGTGTTTGTGTGACTTCGGGGAATGCGGTCGGATGAATTGAGGGGCCACATTGAAGCGTGATTTCAGGACAATTGCGAGTCGATGGCCCGGGTTCACGTCCTGATGCCACGAATTCCGCAACCAACTGTCAGACTTTTTGTTGGGTAACGAGTATCGAAGTTGAGCCTTGCCTTGTGGCTTGCAGGAATAGTTTTCCGACTTCCAGGCGAGCGTTCGACTTTGGCTGCGGCACTGCCCTATGACAAGCAACACGGAAACACATCATGAGCGACGTTGAATATCTGATCTTTGACGTGGAAGCCGTCGGCGATGGTGACCTGATCCAACGTGTGCGATATCCGGACGAAGACCTGTTGCCTCGGGACGCCGTGGAACGCTACAGCGCAGATCTGCTGGAACAGACCGGTCGAGACGTTATTCCGCCCACCTTCGTTGTTCCAGTATCAGTTGCGGTTGCCAAAGTTTCAGCACGATTTCAGCTGCTGGATCTGACCGTTCTGGATGCGCCGTTGTTTCGCCCGGAACAGATCACTCGCAGGTTCTGGCAGGGGTGGGAGCATTATGATCGTCCCACGTTTGTTACGTTTAATGGTCGCGGCTACGACATGCCGGTACTGGAACTGGGCGCTTTTCGACACGGCATCAGCCTGCCTGCGTGGTTTAACGTGGAATCGCGATCCTTCGAACAGGCTCGAAATCGTTACAACATCGATCGCCACATCGATCTGCAGGATCTGTTTTCCAACTTCAGTGCAATGCGCGTTAACGGTGGCCTGAATCTGGTGTCCAACCTGATCGACAAGCCAGGGAAATCCGGGATAGATGGTTCGCAGGTGCAGGATCTGTATTTCGACGGGTATGCCGAACGCATCAACGACTACTGCCGCTGCGACGTGCTGGACACGTATTTCGTGTTTCTGCGAACGCGGGTGTTGATCGGTCGTTTAAGTCTGGATGACGAAGAGACGCTGGTTGCCGAAGCGCGTGAGATGTTGGAGTCGCAGGCCGACGATCACCCGGCTTACGCTCATTACCTTGAATTCTGGGACCGCCGGTTGGGACAGGCCGAACGCCGACAGTCCGCTGCTGAAGAAGCCCAGCGTGTTGCTGACCAGGCCGCCACTGTCACGGAGGCAGAAGCCGAGTCCAGGGACGCGTGAAGGAGTGACCGATCCCGTGGCACACATCTTTACCCTCCTGCCTTCACCCTCCTTTTCAAGGAGGGTCGAGTGCTTTGTCCCAGCCTGGTTTTAGGGTTGGCGAGGAAAACGGGGTCAGGTACCAAAAACCGGAACGGCCCGAAGGGTGCTTTGCATTTTTGGTACCTGACCCCCTTTTCCGGGGAATGCTTCCACCCTGACTTTTGCCTGTGACAAAGAACTAGCCTGAGCGAGGGGATGTTCTCGGGCGGTCACCCATTTCGTCCCGCAGGCTCGACTCTCACGCAAGTGGGATAATGAAGATATGACCGGACTGCCTGCATACGTTGTCATCATGTCAGAATGTCTCGCAGCACGTGACCATGGACGTTAGTCAGACGGCGATCGATGCCGTTATGACGGTACGTGAGGCGCGTGTGGTCAAGGCCCTGCAGGTCCATGAACATGCGGCGGATCAGCGAGACGACATCCGTCGGTACCGAACGTCGAAGTCCGACGCAGCCCAGTTTGTGATCGATGAATGCGTCGATCGGATGATCGCCCGTTGGTGGTACAACATGTGGTAGCGGCTGAAACGCCCAGTGTGTCTTTGGACTTGCTTGTGGCTGTTCGTCCGCGGGAGCTGTCGCTCCGCCTGCCAGCCATATCCTGAATCGAGCAATCTGTTCCAACGAAAGCGGCTCTCCTTCCGGCGGCATCCTGTCCAATTCATCGGGTGCTGTGACGCGGAACAGCAAATCGCTGTGCAGCTCATCACCAATCTTCAATGCCGGTCCAGTGTCACCGCCGGTTTGCATGAACTCAACGGTATCGAGCCGCAGATTGGCTTCCTGCCTGATCGCTCCGTGGCAGGAATAACACTTCGCCTTCAGGACAGGCTTGATGTCGCGCTGATAGTCAACGTCAGCGGGAAACGCAGTGGCGGCGATGCCCGCAGACGCGATCAGGTAACAAGAAACCAGTTGAACGTGAATTCGATGCATGCTGCGCATGATAACAACACAGAAACTCGCAACACACTGCGAAAGCTGTGGGCAGGGGAGGGCACAGGGTCGGGAGTCTTTTTCGGATGATCAGTCGTGGGTCAGGATTCGGCTGCAGCCGAAAAAGACTCCCGACCCTTTCACCCGCTTGAAAGCAACTCGGCAACGACCGGTGAGTTCTTTACGGCCTGCACGGCGTGGTGGAGTCGCGACTTGACCGTGCCAAGTGGCAGTTCCAGAGCTTCAGCGATTTCCGGTTGAGTCATGTCGTCGACAAAACGCATCAGCAGGATTTCTCGGTGAGCATCCGACAGAGCTGCCAGCATCACAGTGAAGTCGTCGCGTTCCAGTGAATGACCCGAGTCGGCTGCGGGGAACAGATCGAGGTCTTCGTCGTGGCTGGTGGACCGTTGTCGTTTCTTTCGTGAGGCGATCGAAAGGTTGCGTACCGCGGGATACAGAAAGGTCGTCATCTGAGCGGTCAATTCGAAGCCGGGGAACTTTCTGACCAGATAGGCGAAGGTTTCCTGCATGACATCCAGAGCATCGTCGTGATGGCACGTGAAGCGGAATGCCAGGCCCACGACCCAGTCCTTGTAGCGGTGGTACAGAACCGCGAACGCATCGTGATCGCCGACGTTAATCGCAGCGACTAACTGAAGATCCGTTCGATTGTCCGGGTCGTTGTTCATCCACGCCCCCTGATTGCTGACCTCACGCCGATTGGACGGCTACCGTTTGAAGAAGTTCCGGATTTGTTTGAACCGTTCGATACTGAACACAACTTCAGACGGCGGACAGCGAATTATTTCTGTTTTGTGACGGCATCGCAACTTTCGAGTGTGGCCCATAGCGGAGCGCGCAATGAAAGCGGATCGTTCAATTGTTTTCTACGGTTTCCTGTATTTGCTGCTGACGGGCTGCGGGCAGAAGGAAATTCTGTCAGCTTCGGTCGTTGCTTCTTGCTGCTGCGGTCCCCAGGCCGTCAGATATACCGTCTGCAGAATTGATTGAACGAAATCGACCTACCCGGGACTGAAGTTGTCGGAGGTTACGAGATATGTCGGAAACAAGTATGCCGCAGATGCCGGAAGATCAATTACCACAGGAAGTTGTGGCCAAATTGTGTGAACGGTCTGCGGCCCCCATTTCCGTGCCGAGGACGATGGACGAGGCCATTCTGGCCGACGCCCGGTCGGTTCTGCACGAGGTCACGGGACGGAGTCAGGTACAGCCTGCCTGGCGAAAGTGGACGGTCGGACTGGTATCGGTCGGCAGTCTGGCCGCAGCTTTGCTGATTGCGGTAGCGCCTCAGTGGAATGGATCGGACCTTCAGCCGCAGCCGGCACGATCTGTCGCAGAATACACGATGAGCGATACCGATTCGTTCGGTTCTACTGCGATTCAGAGGGAAGATATCGATCGGAATGGCAACGTGGACATCCTGGACGCCTTTGCGTTGGCTCGGCGAGTGCGTCGGTCTGATACTGACCTGGTGTCGGGGGATCAAAACGGTGATGGCGTCATTAATGAAGCGGATGTGGAGTGGATCGCAATGAGTGCGGTGATGTTGTAACGATGCGCTGGACGGGGGTTTCCCGACCTTGTCCTTATCGCACACAGTTGAGTGGACACAAGCGAATTTCCTGTGCTGTGCAAGACGAAAGGCGACGAACAATGAACGTTGCAATTGATAATCAAATCAGATGCGAACGCCGGTGGCGATTGCCGCTGGCGTGGATGGTGCTGATCATCTTCGATCTGTGTCTGGTAGCGTTGGTTTGTGCTCAGGATGACGTGGGCAGGGCGATTGACAAGTCGAAGACGGTGGACGCTGTGATTGAAAATCAGGCGCCCGCGTCCCAACCTGCTGTGGCGGTTCGGGACGACCAACCTGCTGCCGCATCGCTTGACAATGCTGAGGGTCTCTCTGTGGTCCAGCTGGAAGGGCCAAACGAGGTAAAAGCGGATGCCGTGCGGTTTGAGGCCATTGACGTGTTTGTTGATTCGGGCAACCAGCCTCTGGCTGCTTATCAGGTTGAGCTGGCCAGCAAGACACCGGGCGTCGAGATCGTGGGTATTGAAGGCGGTGAACATGCCGCTTTTGCAGAACCTCCGTACTACGATTCGAAAGCAATGAACAACAATCGAGTGATTATCGCGGCGTTCACGACGGGGGAAAATCTTCCGGCAGGCCGCAGTCGAGTGGCACGGATTCACGTTCAACTGAAGGGGCCAGGCGTAAAGGAATACGAGACAAAACTGAGTGTTTCGGCAACGACTGATGGAAAACGGGTTCCGGCCGAATTGTCGATCGCAAAGGCAAAGGCCTAGTGGAGCGTGCCAGGCTTCATGGCGAAGTCGGCATTCTGCAGTAACGCATAGAAAACAAATCACGATCCTGACCGAAAGGTGAATGACATGAAATTCGCACGCTTCGATGCCCGCTGGATACTGGTGGCGACACTGATCCCGTCTGTCTGCTTTGTTCTATTCGGTTGCGCTGAATCCAGCGCACCGTCCGCAAACGAATCCGCCGCAACGCCTGCCGCCGATAACCTGGCAACAGAGGTTGCTTTTTCCGACGAGGCTGCGGATGACAGCGTGATGGAAGGGGGCAGTGGTTTTGCCGGAACCGGAGCCGGAATCACGCCGACCAGCAATTCTGGTGAGCTGTCAGGTGTCGATCGCTCACAGCCGAGACGCGATTTCGAATCCGGGAGAATCGTCTCGGGCACTTCAAGAACAAAAGCACTTCCACCGGAATCAGGTTTGAAGCAGGTGGGTCAGTCAGGCCAGCAGGGGGGCTTCGGTGGTAAGGCGATGTCGGTAGCCGATCGCCCTGCATCGCTCGTGGTGGGCAACACCGAGGAGAGAATTGTGAAGGAAGTCGCTCCGCAGGCGACACCGCTGCAGGCGCTGCAGGCGGTGGAACTGAAACAGATGGAGGATGTCACAGACCAGCTTAAGAGTGCGATTAAGGGTATCGAAGGTCCAACCTCGGCGCCAAAATCTGAGGCACCGACTGAGAGCGAAGAGGAAGATGCGAAGGCGGTGCTTTCCAAGAAATTAGCGAATGATGGCGCGGCAATACCGCGGGGGGGACAACAAGGGACGGCGGACAAACGTCGTTCACAGAAATCGGGGGAAGCCGTTCGTCGAATAAAGGTCGATGCGGACTACGATGTGCTTTCCCTGTCGGAATCGAAAAAGAAGGCCCTGCAGCTTGACCTGCAGCCTGGCGAAGAACTCTGGATCATCGCCAGGGCAACGGATACGAACGCGACGACACCGGATCCTGAAGTTCCCGGTTGTGGTGCTTTGATGGCGACATGGCCGAACCAACCGAAACAGGTTCCTGTGCCACTGAAACACACTGCTGTTGAGGGGAACATCGATGGCTACATCGCAACCGTCGATGTGACTCAGCAGTTTCACAATCCGTACGATTCCAAAATTGAGGCGGTGTACGTATTTCCTCTGCCTCAAAGTGCAGCTGTCAACGAATTTGTCATGACCGTCGGTGACCGAAAAATACGTGGCATTATTCGCGAACGCGAAAAAGCGGAACAGATTTATGCGGCTGCAAAATCGCAGGGGCACGTGGCGGCCCTGATGACTCAGGAACGTCCGAATATCTTTACTCAGAAGGTGGCCAATATTGAACCTGGCAAGAAGATCGACATCAGGATTCGCTACTTCAACACCCTGCGTTACGACGACGGTGCCTACGAATTCGTCTTTCCAATGGTCGTGGGGCCTCGCTTCAATCCGCCGGCAATGACCGACGGAGTCGGTGCGGTGGCTCGTGGCGCGCAGGGGGCCAGCGGACAGAAAACGGAGGTGCAGTATCTGGCACCAAACGAACGCAGCGGTCACGATGTTTCGCTGTCGCTGAATATTGCCGCCGGAGTTGATATTGAAGATGTCCTCTGTGTGAACCACGTAGTTGACGTGCAGGAAGTCTGCGAGTCACAGCGGCGGGTGACGTTGTCCTCACGAGATTCCATTCCGAACAGAGATTTCGTGCTGCGATACAAAGTGGCAGGGAATCAGATCAAGACGGCCATGTTGACTCACGAAGACGACCACGGCAAGTACTTTACCATGATGCTGTATCCGCCCGCAGACCTGGCCCAGGTACAACGGAGTCCGATGGAAATGGTCTTTGTGCTGGACTGTTCGGGCAGCATGCGAGGCAAGCCGATCGCTCAGGCAAAAGCAGCGATCACCTGTGCACTGCAGTCACTCACTGAACGAGACAGCTTTCAGATTATACGGTTTTCCAACAATGCTTCTCAGCTCGGTCCGGCACCCCTATTGGCAACAGAAGCCAACGTTCAGCGAGGTCTGAAATATGTCGCTTCGTTGAACGGTACCGGCGGCACTCACATGATCGAAGGCATCAAGGCGGCACTCGACTTTCCGCACGACGAAGGTCGTTTTCGTCTGGTGTCGTTCATGACGGACGGTTACATCGGCAACGAACAGCAGATTATGAGTACCATCCACGACAGAGTTGGGGCGTCGCGAATCTTCAGCTTTGGCGTCGGCAGTTCCCCGAATCGATTTCTGATGGATCGGATGGCGATTATTGGTCGTGGCGCTGTGGCGTACCTGAGCCTGAACGACAATGCGACAACAATTATGGATCGCTTTCGTGAGCAGATCAGCCATCCTGCGATGACCGACTTATCCATCGACTTTGGCAATATGGACGTTTCCAACGTCTATCCACAACGGCTTCCGGATTTGATTGTTGGTCGTCCCGTGGTCATTATCGGCAGATTCCGGGGTGAACCGGATGCGGTCAGTGGCACCGGGCGAGTCGACATGGAGGCCACTTCGTTTACCGTTTCTCTGGATGAGGAAGACACGTCAAAGGACCACCAGGGTATAGCTGCTGTGTGGGCTCGGCTGAAGATCAAGGACATGATCAACTATGCCAGTCACGCTCCCGAAGCGGCCGGTGAGATCAGGGAGGCGGTGACTCAAACGGCTCTGACATACAACCTGATGAGTTCGTTCACCGCATTCGTGGCCGTGGATTCCCTTACGAAAACCGAAGGCGATTTCGGTACGACCGTCGCAGTGCCCGTGCCGGTTCCGGACGGTGTGAAGTATGAAACGACCGTCGGCGGAGCAAACTGAGGTACAATCATTTTGAACCAGCATTCGGCTGGAAACCGACCGGTATTCCATTCGGTGCCTCGCGACCGTTTCTGCCCTTCGGTTGTCCGCCAGGTTTCCTGCTAGCCGTGCCAGAGCTTCGCTGAGGCGTTCCTGGATCAACGCGATGTTGACCGAAGGATCCAGCTTCAGTATCTGAACCGATGACGACTGTTCAGCCGCTTTGTCCAGCTCCAGGATTAATTCGCTGATCGTTTCCATCAGCGATGCTGTGGATGAAACGACCAGAGTGTCTGAGGTAGGGTCAACTCCAATTGAAAGCAGGCCCTTAAACCGGATCGGCGAATCCTCATCGTTATCGTCCAGACTACTGCCAAAATACGAATATCGGGACTGTTGCTGTTGCTTCTGGCCTTCCTTTTTTTCCAGTGCCTTGTCGTTGGAACTCAGTAGATCCCGAAAAACATCTTTGACGGCCTGAGCGACCGTCTCTGCTTTTGAGTTCTGCAATCGGAAGATCCTGTTCACCCTCATGGATCGCGTGTCAGCGGGTTCCGGCACGTCGTAGATATTGATCAGGTCCTCGATGATCTGCAGTTGCCGACGGTCTGCGTCGCGCACAAGAATTGTGCTGGTAAAGTTATCGTAAATAAACGTCGGCTGTCGGCGTTGTGACAGGCTGTGCTTGCCGCTGACTCTCTTGGTGGACGGCATGTAGCCGTAAAAAGGATTGTATTCCATGCCCGATTCTGTCTGTTCATCGGCCTTGAAATAGTCTTCCAGATTAAACGTCACCCATGACGGCGTGGCGAATTTCAATTCGAAGACCTTGTAATTGGGGGCTGGTCGCACCAGCTCCTTCAGCAGGTCTTCCACTTCGTTCAGGGCAGCCGGGTCATCACTGGTGACGATCAGTCGGCCCTCCGGCGAAATGGAGAATCGTACAGGGGCGGCTCTGCGATTATCGGAAAGTGGATCATTCTGCACGGCGGTCAGCACCTGCGGTACTGCATTGGAAGCAGGCAATGTCCCGGCAGCCGACGAAGAGACCCGGTCTTTTGAAGAGACCGAGTCTCTGGCCGGCCTGTTCGTGGCTTCAGTGTTGTCTGGCAGTTGTGAAATCGCAGGATTGGCTGTCGCGGCATTCAGCTGGTTGAAGAATTCATCCGCCGTGAGCGACGCAGTATTCAGCGAATTGAGTGCCTGGTCGACGCGTGTCTGTCGTGAACCGGGCCACTGCGTGCCCGACATTGGACTAACGGCATTCGATGTGATCGCGGCCTCGGCTTTTCCTTCATCCGGCGTTTCTTCTTGATCTTCTTCTTCTTCCTTCGGCAGGTCAATCTGAAGCTCATTGTCGCGTCGCCACAACTGCTTCAGTCGCTCCATGACGCGGTGGGGATCTTCATTCGGAGACATTTTTCAAAGACACGAATTCCATTGTCCAGTGCGGCGGGGTCAGGGATCTCTCCCAGCTTCTGCAGCAGTCCTTTGATTTCATCCATTTCCATCTTGTTTGCATAGACCAGCAGACGGTTGTTCTCCAGATCCGCTTCCACTTTGAAATCTCTGTCGTCCTCCTTCTTTTCCGGCTGGCTGTACGAATACCGGTTGTAGTAACTGGACCGGGAGTTGTTGTCTTCTTTGGGCGGAGGCGACATCAGGGCTCGGATGGTGCCGGTCACATATTCCGCGTCCAGCCGCCGCAAAGGGATCACTTCAAAGGTACGACCGGACTGGTCAAGACGTTCAACCAGCGTTGTGATGGTCAGATGATCGGCCAGACTGGCCCATGCCAGAATGGACTTCTTATTGTCATCCACTTTCAGGACAGTCCCGGGTTCCATGTCGCCCAGTTCCTGCAGCAGATCAACCAGAGTCTGGGGATCTACGGTTTCCAGACGATAGATTTTCATGCGGTTAACGTTTTGCAGCAAAGAGTTGCCAGTTTCGATGGGCACATCGATCTGCTCAATCGCTTTGTCGATGATTGCCATCTGATCGGGTGCCGCCTGGACCAGAATCATGTTTTCTCGCTGGTTAAGCACCAGTCGGGTTTTGGTCGGTTCTTTGCTGCTGCCACCACCTTTGGCAGCGCCGCTGCTGATCTTCTGCATTTGCTGCTGCATTTGACGCATCATTGATGTTAGCTGCGACGAACTTCCCATTGACCCGCCACTGCTACCGCCGCCGCCTTCGTTTTCGAGGCCCAACAGTGTTCTCAACAGTTCAATGACTTCGCTGGCTCGTCGCTCCTTCAGTCGAAATGTCCGTACCAGCTGTTCCTGTCCGGTGTCCGACTGTTCGTCCGTCAGAATGCGATAGATGTCCTTCAGGCTGCGCGCCGTGTCCATGACTTCAAGTCGGTTGGTGCGACTCAGTTTGCTTATTTTTCCGGCCGAGCTCAGCAGCGGCGCCAGCTCTTCGACCGCTTCGTCGGCGATCAGCCAGTTCAGGTCGAATGACACCTTGCACAAAGTATGATCCAGTTGCGATTCCAGTTCCTCGGGCTCAACGCGAGGGACAAGCGATGATTTGATATCGCCAATCGTGATGACGGAAAGCAGTTCACCGTTCAGAACCATGCCGAAACCGCGCGCCAGCAGGTGACGGTTGACAATGTCGCGAGCTTCTTCCAGCGTGTAGCTGCGGGTTGTCGTCAGGTTGAGCGTATCGCCGGGGAGTTCCTGCCAGTCAAGAGACAATTCGGAGGTGTCCGCCAGCCACTGCAACACCTGATCCCATGGCTGTCCCTTCAGATCGAACGTGACCTTGCCGTCGGCCATGACGGCCTCAGTACCGATCGGCTTTGCCGGCTCATCCGACGTTGTTGGTCGTTTGATGACTTTGGATGCTGCGTCCGATTCCTTTGTTTTCCCATCCTCGGGCTTCTTGTCCTTGTCGTCTTCTTTCTTCTTCTCGGCACCGCTGCTGGGCGGTTTTTCCGCCGGCTTACCGGGCGGTGTCCCGGATTGCGAAACTGCTGCCTCCACAACCATCGGTTTGCCGTCAGCGCCTTTGACGGTCACTGTCCGCGTGGTCTGAGCGGTTGCAGAGTTGGCGGCTACTGACATTGTCAGAACAGCAATTAGAAAAATGTAGGCCTTCATTGTCGCGCCCGTTTCTGGCTGCAGGTTTGGAACTATGTGTACCCGAATGTCGCAGGAGGCGAAGAAATCAGGTGGTCGAACGCCTGAAAGACCATCACATTTCTCCAATTTGTGTCTCTGATCTGCAAAAACTCGGCCAATCGGCTCAGTCCGATGGTGAAATCGGCAACTCAGGGCACAAAATGCCCTTTCAGACTACCAGCGAGCGGACCGGATTGAAAGATGATACTTAGGGTGGAAAACTGCATGCAGCTTCAAAACGTCAAAATCGGATTTCTCGGTACAGGCCGAATGGCCACGGCTCTGGCCTCCGGATTCACCCGGGAACTGCTGTCCGCAAGTCAGATTCTCGGAGCCGATCCGGCGGCGGCATCGCGTGAACAGTTTCTTCGGGTTGTCGGTGACACGGCCATCGTTGGTGAGACCGCAGACCCGACGTTGAACAATGCTGACATTGTTTTTCTGGCGGTCAAACCGCAGGTCATGACATCGGCGCTGGCAACACTTGATCCCCTGACGTCGTCTTCAAAGCTGGTGGTTTCGATTGCCGCCGGCGTGACGATCTCGACGCTGGAGTCAGCATTGCCGCCAGGCACACGATTGATCCGGGTGATGCCCAACACGCCGTGTTTGATTGGTTGTGGGGCCTGTGGCATCAGTCGTGGCAGCTGCGCCACCGACGGCGATGAAAAGATCGTCACCGAATTGCTGGAAACCGTTGGTCTGGTCGTAAACGTTTCGGAAAAACTTCTGGACGCCGTCACCGGACTCTCCGGCAGTGGCCCCGCGTACGTTTTCCAGATCATTGAAGCGCTCAGCGACGGCGGTGTCAAGGCGGGGTTGCCACGTGACGTGTCGACGCGACTGGCAGCGCAAACGGTCGCGGGTGCAGCCGGAATGGTGCTGCAGACCGGCGAACACCCGGCCGCGCTGAAGGATGCCGTGACCAGCCCCGGCGGGACGACCATCGCAGGGGTTCACGAAATGGAAAAGGCGGGTGTGCGAGCAGCGTTGATGAACGCTGTCGCAGCGGCCACGAGGCGTTCACAGGAACTTGCCTGAGCGATTCTCAGGCAACGTTTTCACGAATCGTGGCCGACAGTTGTCTGGCAAAGCGGCCGTTCTTCCGCACCTCGGCAAAGACATTTTGCCGATCGTCAGGCAGGCATTTGCTTAACCGTTCTTCTTCTTTTTGACCCACGCAGCCCTCAGAGTGACCGTGCGGTTGAACACGAGTTTCTCTGGTGTGCTGTCCTGATCCACGTAGAAGTAGCCCTTCCGTTCAAACTGACACCGGTATCCCTGAGGCGATGCTGACAGAGATGGCTCCAGCTTGGCTGTCATCACCTTGAGTGAATCGGGATTGAGATTGCTCTGCCAGTCCAGAGACTCGTCGGCCACGTCATCCGGATTTTCTGTTACGAACAGATGATCGTAAAGGCGCACCTCGGCATCGACGGCGTCGGCAGCACTGACCCAGTGCATCGTCGCTTTTACCTTTCTGCCATCCGGAGCGTTGCCACCCCTGGTTTCCGGATCATAGGTGCAGTGAATCTCTGTGATGTTGCCATCAGCATCTTTCACCATGTCGTGGCATTTGACGAAATATGCCCAGCGCAACCGCACCTCCCGGCCCGGTCCAAGACGGAAAAATTTCTTTGGCGGGTCCTCCATAAAGTCTTCTCGTTCGATGTAGATCTCCGGCCCGAAGGGAACGCCGCGTGAACCTGCCGTTTCATCCTCCGGGTTGTTCACCGCCTCCAGTGTCTCCGACTGACCTTCCGGATAATTCGTGATGACGACCTTCAACGGATCCAGCACAGCCATGCGCCGGTCGGCCGTCTTATTGAGTTCCTCGCGGATTTGATTTTCCAGAACGACCATGTCGGTAGTCGCATTATGCTTGGTGACACCCACCTGAGTGCACAGGTTGCGGATGGATGCCGCCGTGTAACCCCGCCGCCGCAGTCCGGAAATCGTCGGCAGGCGAGGATCATTCCAACCTGTGACGTGGCCCTCGTTGACCAGCAGCAACAGCCGTCGCTTGCTCATCATTGTATGCGTCAGATTCAGGCGGTTGAATTCAATCTGCTGAGGGTGATGTATGCCGATATTTTCGCAGAACCAATCGTACAACGGTCGACGGTTTTCGAATTCCAGTGTGCAGATGCTGTGAGTGATTCCTTCAATGGAATCTGACTGTCCATGCGTGTAGTCATAGGTCGGATAAATGCGCCAGGTGTCTCCTGTACGATGATGCGCCACGTTTCGGATGCGGTACATGATCGGGTCGCGGAGCAGCAGGACCTGATGAGCCATGTCGATTTTCGCGCGCAGGACGTGCTCACCTTCCTCAAATTCACCCGCTTTCATGCGACGGAGCAGATCAAGGTTTTCATCCCGGCTGCGACTTCGGTGCGGACTGTCAGTTCCGGGTTGTGATGGTGTCCCGCGACCTGCTCGAATTTCTTCAAGGGACAGGCTGCATACGTACGCCTTGTCGTCGTTGATAAGCTGCTCCGCCCACTGATAGAGCTGCTCAAAATAGTCTGATGCGAAGTACAGGCGGTCTTCCCAATCAAAGCCCAGCCAGCGAATATCTGCCTTTATCGATTCGACGTATTCGACGTCCTCCTTTTCCGGATTGGTATCGTCAAACCGTAGATTGCATTTGCCGCCGTACTCCTGAGCAATGCCGAAGTTCAGACAGATGGACTTGGCATGGCCGATGTGCAGATAGCCGTTGGGTTCCGGTGGAAAACGGGTCTTGACGGTTCCCTCCCATTTGCCCGTATGGAGGTCGTTTTCGACGATCTGCCGCACGAAATCACGGTGGTCTGAGGATTCGAGGTCTGTTCCGGACATGATTGAAACGCTTTCAGGGTGTATTGGCGGCCTCACCGCGTGAGACACATTATTCATGGGAAACTGGTCAGACGGGAATTTATCTGTCCACGTCGACTTCACGAAGCGTCCAGGTCCACATGATCGGCTGTTTAAATCGAGGGTTTTTTCACTTTTGTAGAAACGACAGCATTGTTGAGGTTCACAGTAAACAGACTTATTTCGTCGCTCTTAATTGTCGCTGCCAGGTAACCTAAGCCACGTAAGTCATGCTGCGGCAGACGTTTTGCACGCTGCGCCCGTTGTAATTGCGGCAGAATCCGCCGCCGTCTGTGATCGGAATAATCGGCAATCTCCAAAGTACCCGTGTCCTCAGTTCTATCTGATCCGAAGGATCGAACGACATATCAGATTTGTTACAAATTCCGTGCGATCTACTTTATTCTGTTGGTTTTCCTGTCAGTTCCTCGTCCGATAGTTCTGAGAGGCCATTCCGCTTGTTCGGCGCGACGTTGAACATGCGCGCCGTAGGGGAAATGGTTGGTGTCCAAGTAGTTCAAAGAGGCTGTGATCAATGAAGTCAGTCAGCGAAATGATTAGGTTTCTGAACCGCTGCTTCTCGACCGACAAGCGAAGTCGACGCTCCGGCGTTCGTTCGGCGAGTGGTGTGTCCGGTCCTGAGGTCATGGAAGCCAGGCTATTGCTGGCGGCAGATCTTGGAGAAGCCCTGTTCAACCCATTGGTATTGGCCGAAGTTGGCGAAGGGCAGGGCTTAGACTCTTACTTCGTTACTTTTGATACGGCACAGGATACGACGGTACTTGCGCAGACCACTGGTGCATCGTCCGTCACGGCGTCTGAATATGTGGACAACGGCTATACGCTGGACTTCGATCAGGGGCTGACAATACAGGCCGCGGCCGACACATTTGTCCTGTTGCCCGGGTTTGAATATCTGCATCCTAACGTTGCGGTACAGTATTCCACGCGTGCTGTGCCAAATGATCCGCTGTATGGGAATCAATGGCATCTGAACAATACTGGCCAGACCAATGGAACAGCCGGGGCGGACGCAAATGTCGAAGCCGTCTGGGACAACTATACAGGCCTTGGGGTCACGATTGGCATCATCGACGATGGCCTGGAGGTCGGTCATGAAGACCTGGTAAAGAACGTCAATACAACGATTGACTATGACTGGAATGGCAACGATGGGGATCCAAGCCCCGGTGCCCTTGATTTCCACGGTACTGCTGTGGCTGGTGTTGCCGCAGCCAGGGGAAACAACGGCGTTGGTGTCACTGGCGCTGCATGGAACTCCGAATTAGTGGGTTTGAGGCTAATCGCTGGTCCTGTCACCGATCAGGATCAGGCGGAAGCACTGACGCGGGCACCCGATACTATTGATGTTTACAACAACAGTTGGGGGACCGCTGACAATGGAAGGATTTCCAGCATCGGACCGCAGGCTCTGGCGGCACTTGAGCAGGCCGCTACAACAGGCCGCGGAGGTCTTGGCAACATACACACCTGGGCGGGTGGAAACGGTGGCAATGCGACCAACGACAACGTGAATTACGATCCCTATGCTAATTCAAGATTCACGATAGCCGTCGGAGCCATAACGAACACCGGTGTTCGTGCGACGTATAGTGACCCGGGAGCGTCACTGATCGTGACGGCATACTCAAACGGCGGTACCCTTGGCATCACCACAACGGATCGTACGGGGGCTACTGGCTACGCTACTGGTAACTATACAAACACCTTTGGTGGCACATCATCCGCGACGCCGCTGGTTTCCGGTATCATCGCTTTGATGCTGGAAGCAAACCCATATCTCACCTATCGAGACGTCACGGATATTCTGGTTCACACCTCGGAGCGGGTCGATGCGGGCAACGCAGATTGGGTGCAGAACGGTGCAGGGTTGTGGGTTAATCACGAATATGGGTTCGGTGGCATTGACGCAACGGCTGCTGTCAATGCGGCATTGATTCACGCCCAGCTTGGACCGGAACTCACGTATTCCACACCCATTCAGAATGTCAACCAGGCAATTCCTGATGCTGGTGCTGGTTCCGTCAGTCAATCTGTGTCGGTCGTTCAGGCAGATGCCGTGTCGCTGGAATACGTCGAAGTCGTGCTTAATGCGACTCACACGTTTATCGGCGACCTTGAGGTGGTTTTAACATCGCCATCCGGAACACGATCGGTATTGGCGGAGACCCGCACACAGGATGGCACGGACAACTACAATAACTGGGTGTTTTCATCGGCGCGTCATTGGGATGAATCCTCCGAAGGCGACTGGACCTTGACCGTCACTGACGGTGCCGCCGGCACGGTTGGCACGCTGGATTCCTTTCAGATCAATTTCTACGGCACGGATATCGACGTTCCGCCGCCGGCAGCACCACAGATCGTCGCACCCCTCGGCCCGACTGGCGACACAACACCGACGATTCAATGGACCAACGTACCGAACGGTGCAACCTACAACCTGGAAGTGCTCGATTCAAACGGCGCGGTCGTCGTTTCTCAGCAGGCTCTGACGGGAACAGTGTTCACGGCGCCGACACTGGTGCAGGGCAATTACCAGGTTCGGGTGCAGGCGGTCAATGTAGAAAACGAGGCCGGACCATTCAGTCAGCCCGCGGCCTTTACGGTCGATGTGCCGGAACCGTTGCAGCCTCAAATAGTCTCTCCCACCGGCATTATTCAGGACCTGTCTCCGCTGGCAGAGTGGTCCAGAGTCGGTGGTACGTCTGCGGTCAGTTACAACCTGCAGGTTTCGGACCTGAGCGGCAACGTGGTTGTCCAGGAGACCGGAATCGTTCAAACGAGTTTTCAACTGCCGCAATTGCTTCAGGCAACCTATCTGATTCAGGTACAGGGGGTGAATGAGGTGGGCGAAACGTCTGCGTTCAGCATCCCGGTATCGTTCCAGATCGACTTTCCTGATCCTCCGAAACCGGTGATTATCAGTCCGTCCGTGGACGCGACGGCAGACGCTCAGCCTGACTTTCGGTGGTCCACGGTCGACGCCACAACAAGTACTTTGTGGGTGGGCAAGGTTCGCTCTGGTACCGGTACGCCGCAGGTACCGGCCGTTTACGATAGAATCATCTATGTCACTGAGCACTATCGCGGATCATACACATGGTTCAGCCAGTTGCCGGGTGAGGGCACTTACGCCGCATGGGTTCAGAATTTCAACTCGATCGGCGAGCGCAGCCCGTGGAGTGATCCGGAAATCTTCACTCTGGCCGTCCCCACGCCACAGCCGCCTGTTCTGGCTTCCATTGGTACTACTGAAGATTTGACACCGACGATCACGTGGGATGCACAGACGTTTGGTCACAGCTACCAGTTGTGGGTGAACAATCTCAGCACCGGCCAGGCACGTGCCATTCACGAGCTGGATCTGGTGGGAGTCAATTCGTTTACCACTGCGGACAACCTGACACAGGGGCGCTACCGAGCGTGGGTCCAGGCGACCAACGCGGTGGGCGAAAAAGGGGCGTGGAGTTCATCGTTGACGTTCGACGTTGATCTTCTGCCAGCTGGTCGGCCAACCGTGACGGGGCCGGTGACGGTGGATGCCGACGGTAATACTCGAAGCGAGGCGGAGACCGCAAAACCTGTCTTCACCTGGACCGCCGTGAACAACGGCGACACTTACGAACTGTGGGTGAATCATATCGAAAGTGGCACTACTCGGATCGTGCACGAAAGAGGTTTGTCAACAACCAACTTTACGCCAACGACCAACCTGCCTCAGGGGACATACAAGGCCTGGGTTCGCGCATTCAATTATGCCGGAGAGGTTGGAGAATGGAGTAGCGCTTACACGTTCTTCCTTGATGTACCGACACCGGGTACGCCCACTATCGTGGAACCACTACGCAACGGCGTGGGAAGCGTGGAAAATCCGAGTCCGACCATCGTCTGGACGACGCTCGACCCCGCCGAAAGCTATCACCTGCAGTTTGAGGTTGTGAATACCGGGGAGCTGCTGATTGACACCACCGGGATTACGGAGCAACGATTTACCATTCCCCTGTTATTGCCCGAAACACGCTATCGGACTCGAGTTCGCGGGGAAAACTCGGTTGGGGAACTGGGAGAATGGAGTGACTGGTATGATGTCACAATCGATGTCCCGAATGCCACAACCCCTGTCGCCTATGGGCCGGTCGGCACCATCACCGAAAAGGATAACCGTGTGACTTTTGAATGGCAGCATTCGGCGGACAGTGTTAGTTATCAGATCCTGGTCCGCGACCTGCTGCGAGAGGAGTCCATAGCGATTCAAGTGACCGTCAGCGAACTTGATATCGTCAATAATATTTCCATTTCAACGCACACCCTGCAGGATGGTACCTATCGATTCTGGGTGCGGGCGTTCAATTCCGAGGGGACTGCCAGCGGCTGGAGTAACTCCCAGGCGTTTATTGTTGACGCCAACTTTGCCAGTCTTGACACCAAAGAGCAGGACCAGGGTCTTGAGATCGCCCTGACATCTCTGCAGCCGACGCAGAATGATGAAGTCGAGGAGACTGCGGAACGTCCGGGAAATCTGGGGCCCGACGCCGGTGGGGTCGTCTCACCTGTTTCTGAAGGCGACGAACAATCACAGATCGTTGTGCCTGCGTCCGATATACCTGCCGCTCTGCACGATGTTGTCGAAACCGTTATGGCCGAGTTTGCTGATCCGTCGATGGCGACTGTCTTCGGAGACGGCAACAACGAATCTTAGAGCAATTTGCTTATTGTCGTGAACGATACTGGCTCGTGGGAGTAGCGAAACTGCAATTGAAAAACGCTCTTCGCGACCACAAGTCAGCGTGCAACGCTGTAACGTTGCGGGAACACGTGTCAGGGCGAACGGCGTTGCACTGCGGAAGTCTTTGTGGCAGCGTCCACGGTCACAGATCGCAAGCTCTCCGGGTGTATTTCCGATAGCCGATTCGTCGTCTTATGCCACGTGACGAGCAGTTGGCGTCTGTTTTGATATGTCAAGCAGATCGCAGGCGGCTGGCATTTCCGGTGGGTCCGGAAACTCCTTCTGGCCAGAGGCAATGCGTACGATCGCGGCAACCGTGCGCATGATCAGCTTTAGATCATATGTCACCGATGCCCGTTGCAGATATACGGCTTCCAGGGCAAGTTTGATGGGCAGCAGGTCTCGCGCGTAGATCTGTTCCGGGTCGGGGCCTGTCAGCATTTTCTCGCCGTGAGTGTAGTTGTAAATGCTGCTGACTCCCGCCAGTCCAGGGCGCACAGCCAACGTCGACAGGCCGATGTCGTCATAGTGCTGCGCGACAATTTTCAGGTCCTCCGGTCGAGGACCGACAATCGACATGTCGCCTCGCAAAATGTTCCACAGCTGTGGCAGTTCGTCAAGCTTCAGTTTTCGCAGAATGCTGCCAAACGCGAATACGCGTGAGTCGTTGGCACCGGTGACGACGCTGACGTTGGCACCGTGGTTCAGGTGCATGGTTCGCAGTTTGAACAGCGTGAACGACTGGCCCTCCAGGCCGGCTCGCAACGGACAGTAGAACGCTGGTCCCCGGCTTGACAGGCGAATTCCAACGGCCGCGAGCAGAATCAGGGGCCCCAGCAGAAGCAGAGCCACCACCGAGGCGACGATGTCAAACAGGCGCTTGGCCATTTCGAAGAGTCCTTCGCACAGTCATGAAAACTTCCGCATGTTCCATGCAGCATTGATTTCCCCATGCTGCCGATCGATTGGCTAATGCGTCCAGTGACCGAGGGTGAGGATGAGGACGCACTTCACTTTCATAACAGGCCATGGCGTCCAGCTTTGTCTGTAACGTTGATGTGATATCGACCCAGAGGTCCGGGATGAATGTGCGAGGATAGGCCCACTCTGTGCTACTGGCGGTGTCGTACGCATAAACCGCTTCGATGAAGTCTTCTGTCGGCCGGGCTGCGACCAGCACCGCTTTGAACAGCAATTCGTGGTCGCGGTTGATGTCGCCACCATATTGCGTGTAAATGATGTGCGGCCTGACGTCCTGGACGGCCTGTTCCAGCGGAGTGATGATTTCCGTCAGGGTGAACGTGTCCAGTTTCTGATCCGGAAATTTCAGAGTGCGAGCCTCCTTCACACCAAGCACCCTGGCAGCTTCCTGGATGTGGTTTGTCTGACCGACTCCGTCGTCACCGTAGCGCAGAGATTCCCCTTCGCAGACAATGACGGAAGTGACTTCGTCTCCGGCCTGTGTATGCAGAGCGACCGTGCCTCCGCAGCCAAGCAGTTCATCATCCGGATGAGCCGCAATGACCAGAACCCGTTTATGCGGCATTGCTGAGTCTTCTTCCAGTCCAGTCCTGTTCGCTGAGCTCCGGTCCCTGCAGCACGTTGCCCGCTGAGTCTTCAACCTCAAGAATCAATATGGCACCGTCGGCCGTCGCAATCATCTGACCACACGCTCCGGGCTCCGGACTGTGAACCGGACCGATCACTGTTCCAGCAGTTGCGATCGGGTGGTTGATGGGTGTCCTGGCAGCACTCCAGATTCGAAACGGTTGATCATTCAGAAACGCGAATGCACCGGGATAAGGGCGCGTCAGCGCCCGGACAAGGTTGTAGATTTCTTCGCTGCTGCTGTTCCAGTGGATGACGCCGTCCTGGGGGCGACGTCGCGGCAACACCGCTTCATGAGGTTCCTGCTGTGGCTGTCCCGGCCGCTCGCCAGCCTCCAGCTGACGCAGCAGATTGAGTATCATCTCGAGGTTGCTTTCCGCGACTTTGTCGTAGACCGTTGTGCAGCTGTCGTAATGCGTGATCGGAAACGACCGCTGGTCGATCAGGTGTCCCGCGTCGACACCTTCTTCCAGCCAGATCAGCGAGTTGCCTGTTTCGTGTTCGCCGTGGATGATAGCCCAGTTTACCGGCGCACTACCTCGGTTATGCGGCAACAGAGAAGCGTGCGCACCGACCGCACCGATGGTTGCGTGTTTCAATGCTTCAGGACTGAGGATCTGTCCCCATCCAAGGACCACCAGCAGGTCACATTGCCACGCCTGCAGCAGATCGATGCTGGAGGCATCGTTGATGTTGTCGACTTCGTGGTACGGAATATCGTATCGATGACAAATTGATTCGTAGTCCGCCGATCCGCAGCGTTTGTCGGCTTTGTCCCGGCGCAGAGTCATCAGGCCCGCGACGTCATATTCTGCGCCACAGACTGCTTTCAGTGCGGGAATTCCTTCCGCGTGAACGCCAACCCAGCCGATTCGCACTCCAGGGACTCCATGCCAGCTTGCGATATCCATCCATCAACGCGAATTGAATCCGGAAACCGCCCGGAGTGTCAATGGCGATCCTGCAGCGGTCTTAGCCGTCTTTGGCACGCTTACCCGTTGTGAAGCTACTGGTGGCACTCATCAAACAGGGAATTCGCCTTTCGATCGGTCAAAAACTGACGTTTTGAGAGTCCGGGTGGAAGTTCTGCCACGCTTTACGAAAGGACATGATGCCGACTCGCTGTTTCAGCACTTTGCCCTGCAGTTCGCCTTCTATGCAGTTTCCATTCAGTATTTGCCAGCGGCTGGCGGTCTGCCGGTCCGTCATGATCTGGTCGTCTACTCGTTCGAAATTCAGGACACGGTCATCTGCACGCGGCTCAAACAGGTGCGTGACGACACCTTCTTCGTCAAATGTGGCCAGCAGTGGGATCTTGCCGATCGAAAACTGATGCACCGGAGTCGCCATCATATTTGCCATTGGCAGAGCATAGGCCTGCCCATTGGCTTCAAAGCCAAAGACGAACCGGTCGGGGTCACGGTAGAACAGACTGGTGTATTCAGGGGACGTTCGGCTCATGTCCAGGACTGTTGTGTCCGGGTGCTGCTTCTTCCACACGGACCACGTCACCATGTCCGTGATGATCGGCTTCAGTTTACGTCCCTTCAGCTTTCCGGCCATCCCTTTGCCCAGCAAATGCGACCATTCCGTTTTCGTTTCCACATCCGACATCACCAGGCTTCTCATCCAGAGTTTTCCGGATACCTGCAATGTCAGTCGCCGATCATCAACTTCCCGGACGTACACGACGCCGTTGTGGCACAGGTGTCACCATGTCGCGGCGATGGCCGTGCCGCCCAGCATGTCGTTGATGATTTCTCTTTTTGGCCCGGTCAGCTGATTGATCGGATATGCACGAGCGGCACCGTTTACTCTGACGCCAATCACCAACTCATTCGGTGCCGTGTCGGTTGCCTCAGCCCCTGTGATCGTGGGGTCCGTGATCGGACGAATTGGCTTTCTCAACACCTGTCGAGGATCGTAGCGAACCGGATCTCCGCTTTGTGCGACTGGCACCAACGGCTGACCGGAGTTTGCGTGTGGAACCGTCTGCCACACCGCAAATGCAACAGAAACACCCGCACAGCCGCATGCGATTTTCAGCCATTTCGACATGTGAATTCTCCTGCCGCAGGACGGCGCACGTGCGGCCGCTTCGAAATCGCGGAGGCCGCTCGACACAAATCACGTTTAATTTCGAGTGAGGTCACGCTGAGGTACATCGTTCTGACACATCAGTACCTGGCCATACAGGCTCCAGCGAGCGAGTCTCATGCGCTTGCGACACACACACTTGCTGGCGCTGCGTGCTGGTATCAAGAACGGCAAATCATTCGTGAGTGCTTACCAACAGAGCTGGTGGCTTACTTTTGAGAACTAGCCCTGGTTCTGTTGCTCACCAACTGTAACCCTTTTCGCCTTGTTTTCTCCGTTAGCCGCCTAACCAAGTTGGTTTTTCGGTGGATCATGATGTCTCGCAGTCGCCGCAGAACGATGGATCCGCGTCAAAAAAAGAAACTTTCGTCGATCGTTTCGTAAAACTCTGCGGTATTCACTTGCCCTGAGCAGCACATTAGTTACTGTTGGGTAACTAATGTGTTTAGAGCAGCAAAGTGGCACGACCTCGAACAATTTCCGACGACCAGATTCTGCAGACGGCCCGCGAGTGCTTTCTGCAGCATGGCCCGTCCGTGGCCACCGACGTGATTGCCGATCAGCTGGGTGTATCTCCGCAGGCACTGTTCAAGCGTTTTCACAGTAAGCAGGAATTGATGCTGGCGGCGATCGCTCCGTCGGGAAATGCACCCTGGATTCCGCTGGTTGAAGCTGGTCCGGACGATCGGTCGCTGGACGAACAGCTGACGGAGATTCTGAAGGAATTGGCAGAATTCTTCGTTGACATCTCTCGTCGCATGTCTGTGCTCAGATGGAGTGGAATCGATCCCAAGGAATTGCTGGCTCGATATGACGAAGCTCCACCATTGGTGGATATTCGAGTGCTGTCCGGATGGCTGCAGCGAGCGGCAGACCGAGGACTGATCCGCGACATCGATTTTAAAGCCACTGCGATGCTGATGCTGACGTCGATGCACGGTCCTGCCATGTTGACGGACATGCTGGGAAAGCACCCGACGGGGCACACTCAGGCCGAATACGTGTCGTACATGGTGGACGTACTGTTGCAGGGGCTGCTGCCCCGTAACGCAGATTCATAGAGTTGGAGAACTGTTGGTGAAGACTGTTGTCAATTTTGATTCTGGCCACCGGTGTGGCGGGATTTCGTTTCTTTGGACAGAAGCCCGACGTGCCCACACAGGACACGGACGACGGTGGCCGAGCGGTCGTGGTGGTGACGGCTGCGGTTACCGCCCGGCAACAACCGTTCCATCTGAAGACTGATGGTGAGGCTGCAACATATCGCGTCATCACGGTCGGTGCAGAAGTGGAAGGTCGAATCATTCACAAGTCGGACAGAGCACGTGGGGGTACGTATGTCCGAAAAGGTGAGCTGCTGTTTGAAATCGATCCGGTCAACTACCAGCTGGAAGTTGAGTGACTGAACGCAGAATTGCTGCAGGCCCAGGAGGAAATCAACGCCGTCACTGTCGACGGGAAGAACGCCGAGGCATTGATCAGGCTGGCAGAGGAAGACTGGCAGCTTCAGAAGAATCAACTGCAGAGAATGCAGTCGTTGTTCCAGCGAAAGACTGCCAATGAGACCGAAGTCGAAACTGCCATGAGGCAGGAACTGACGGCTCGCAATTCTCTGCAGACACTGCGAAACCAGCTGTCGACGTTTGCTCAGCAGCAGAAAACCCGGCAGGCCACCAAGGCGTTGTTTGCAGCCCAGTTGAAACGAGCAGAAACGGATGTCCAGCGTTGTATTGTTAAGTCACCTCTGGAAGGCCGCATCGTTGATGACAGCGTAGAGGAAGGTGATTACGCCAAATCCGGAGACGTGCTTGTCAATATCAGCGACGGCAGCCGGATGGAGGTAAAGTGCCAGCTGCGCGGCGAGGAGCTGGCCTGGATCTGGCTGCAACAGCCCCAGGCAGGAGGCACATCGAGCGATTCGCCGGAGAGCCTGACATCATTTGATCCGGTCGACCTGCCGCCGGTGCCGTGTGAGATTGCTTTCCTGTTTGAAGGTGTCGAAACGATCTGGGACGGACACATTTCCCGATTGGAAGGGACGGGAATCGACCGTGATACGCGGACCTTTCCGTGTCGAATTCTGGTCGGGGAGCCAACCAGATCACGCGTCAATGACAGCGTCGGCGGTCGGGCCACGATTTCTCCGCCAGCGCTTCTGAGCGGCATGTTTGTCGCCGTGCGAATTCCGATCGAATCGCCGGTTTCACTGCTGCAGCTGCCGATCGAAGCGGTGCGCCCCGGCGGTCAGATCTGGGTGAAACGCGATGACATACTGCACATCGTGGAGGTCTCTCTCGTTCATTCTGAGGAGCGAATCGCGCTGGTGCGAGCCAGCGGCAGTGGCCTGCAGACAGGCGACCGAGTCGTCGTGTCGCCTCTGCCTGTGGTCAAAGAAGGCATGCCGCTGCAGGAAGCGAAGGAGCCCACCGAATGAAGTCTGTTATCGCATGGG
Organism: Fuerstiella sp.; assembly: GCA_024230215.1. Classification (GTDB taxonomy): domain Bacteria; phylum Planctomycetota; class Planctomycetia; order Planctomycetales; family Planctomycetaceae; genus Fuerstiella. The sequence continues at coordinate 59,045 of JAAERP010000105.1, forward strand.
CCATTCGTCAGTCGCCGGCGATGAACACCATTATGGTCGCCTTGCTGGCCGTTGGGCTTTTCGCCGGAACTCAACTGCGCCGTGAGGAGTTTCCGCAGTTCGAACTTGAGATCGTTCTGGTGACGGTTCCGTACCCGGGAGCCAGCCCGGAAGAAGTCGAAAGCGGGATCTGTCAGAAGATCGAAGAGGCTGTGCGGTCCGTTGACGGTGTCAAGAAAGTCACTTCGGTGGCAGGTGAAGGATCCGGCAACGTTGTCATTGAAGTGAAGACCGATGTTCCCAGCGTTCAGAAAGTGCTGAACGAGATTCAGTCCGAAGTGGACCGCATTCCCAGTTTCCCGGACCTTGCCGAAGAGCCCGAGGTTCAGCAGGTGGCGATTCGTAATTCGGCGATCACGGTCGGCGTTGTGTACACAGGATCAGATGCCACTGCGACGGAATTGCGGCTGCGTGAAATCACCGAGCGTGTGCGAGCGGATCTGCTGCAGATATCGCAGGTTTCCGTCGCGGATATCACGGGTGAGCGCAAGTACCAGATCGACGTCGAAATCCCGGAAAAGACGTTGCGGGAATATGGGATGACCCTGACGGATGTCGCACGCCGGATTCGCATGCGTAATCTTGAACTTCCCGGCGGAAACATCAAGGATCATGGTGAAACGTACCTGCTGCGCGGGAAGAACAAGCAAATCCTGGGGGAAGAGATTTCTCAGATTGCGCTGACAGTCGCTGATCTGGGCGTTGTCAGGGACGAGTTCATCGACACCGTTTCCGTCAGCCGCATCAACGGCAAGCCAGGGCTGGCAATTTCAGTGAAAGCGGCTGCCCGGGAAGACCTGCTGTCCATGGCCGATGCGGTGAACGAATATGTCGCCACCACTGAATTGCCGCCCGATTATGAATTTACGACATGGGGCGACGCCGCCATCAATGTGCGTGACCGTCTGGATCTGCTGCGACGCAACGGAGCGCAGGGATTGGTGCTTGTCTTTATCGTGCTGGCACTCTTTCTTGAATTCCGACTGGCGTTCTGGGTCGCTCTCGGCATTCCAATCTCCGTCCTGGGGGCCTGTGCTGTGTTGTGGCAGTTTGACCAGACCCTGAATATGCTGTCGTTGTTCGCCTTCCTGATCGCACTTGGCATAGTCGTCGACGATGCGATTGTGATCGGTGAGAATATCTACTCCCATCGGCAACAGGACAAGTCGTTTGTGCAGGCCGCAGTGGACGGGACGCTGGAAGTTGTTCCGTCCGTGGCCACTTCAATTGCGACAACTGTTTTTGCCTTCATGCCGATGTTCTTTGTGACCGGTATCATGGGCAAGTTCTTTGCCGTGCTGCCACTGGCTGTCATTGCGATGCTGATCATTTCATTGATCGAGAGTATTTTTATTCTGCCGTGTCACCTCGCTCATGAGAAGAAGGAACCCTTCTTTCTGACGGCTGGATTGAATCGCTTCACCAATCGAATTCTCGACTTTGTCATATATCGCGTTTACACACCGATTGTAACGTTCTCACTGGGAAATCCTGCCATCACGATCAGCTCGGCGATTGCCGTTGTACTGCTGTCTGTCAGTCTTGTTCGCAACGGCACAGTTCCGAGCATCTTCTTTCCGAAACTGGATGCACCGGAAGTCATCGCCAACGTCATTTTTCCGGATGGAACCCCAAGCCGCATTACCGAAAGTGCAACACTGAGAATTGAGGAAGCGATTCAGAAAGTCAACCAGAATCACTCAGCCCCAGGGCGTCCGCTGGTCAAAGTGATGCATCGAATGGTTGGGCAGGTGACCGGCGGCGGTGGTCCCGGAGGTGGTGAGACGACCTCCGGCGGTCACGTTGGCAAGGTCCACGTGCAACTGGTCGAGAATACAGAGCGGTCCATTACCAGCAGTCGGGTTATTGACGAATGGCGTGCAGAGGTCGGCCAGATCCCCGGGGTCGAGACATTGACGTTTGGTTCGCGGAATCGAGGCCCTGGTGGAAGACCAATCGAATTCAAACTGTTGGCTCCGACTGAGGATATGGAAGACCTTGAGGCTGCCGTGGAAGAGGCAAAGCTGGAGCTCAGCAAATTCAAGGGTGTGTTTGACATCGCAGACGATTCACGTCCCGGCAAGTGGGAACTGCAACTCACGGGCAAGCACAATGCTCGATCACTGGGCATTCCTCTGGACAATATCGCTCGGACGGTGCGCGCTTCCTATTACGGTGAAGAAGTGATGCGGCTGCAGCGAGGTCGACACGAAGTGAAGTTGATGGTGCGGTATCCGGAAGAAGATCGTCGATCGCTGGCGAAGTTCTCAGATATCCGAGTCGATGCGGGTGACGGTATCCAGCGTCCAATTACCGAACTCGCTGACGTGCAGGTGTCGCGAGGATACTCGGAAATTAACCGGATCGACCAGCGACGATCAATCACCATTTCCACAGATGTGGACGAAACAGCAGCGAATGCCAAGGAAATTGTCGGTGCTTTGCAGGCGACATTCATTCCTGATCTGCTGCAACGTCATCCGACTGTGCAGATTCGCTGGGAAGGACAACAGGAACAGGATACGGAGTCCGTCCAAAGCCTGATGGTTGGCTTCGCCGTCGCGATGCTGGCGACCTTTGTGTTGTTGACCGTTCAATTCACGTCGTACGGCCAGCCATTGGTCGTCATGGCGGTGATCCCGTTTGGCATTGTCGGGGCAATCTGGGGACATGCATTCATGGGGCTGCCGCTGACGTTGTTCAGTATTCTGGGTCTGGTTGCACTCACAGGGGTCGTCGTGAATGATTCCATCGTTCTGGTTGATTTTATCAACGCCAGAATCCGTAATGGTGCGCCCCTTAAAGAAGCCGTTCTGGAGGCAGGGCAGAGACGATTTCGTCCGGTACTTCTGACATCCATGACAACCATAGCCGGGTTGCTGCCGATCCTGAACGAAACTTCGTTTCAGGCACAGCTTGTGATACCGATGGCCACCAGCCTGTGCTTCGGTCTGCTGTTGTCAACACTGTTGGTTCTTGTCCTGGTGCCCACATTTTATCTGGTCTACGGCAGCTTGTTTGGGACACATGCTCCTGATCAACCCGCGCTGGCTGCCGATCAGTCAGACAAATCCAGGGTTCCGGCCGCTCCTGCTTCTTAGCGCGTTCGAGTCTTTCGTGAAAACGAAGAACCGTGCGGCACGCATCCTGCAGCAGTCGCATACGCCGTCTCATGAAATCGGCAGCATGTGGAGAGCGAAATGGTCGATCTCACCAGCCCACGACTGATCTATGCCAAGGGTTTCCTGTTTCTGCTGTGCGGCGTGATGTCGGCTTCGCTGCTGGTACTGGCAATACCAACCTGGCGAAACGTCATCCTGTTGTGCATGACCGACTAGAGCAATTTACTTATTGTCGTAGACGATACTGGCTCGTGGGAGTAACGAAACTGCTATCGAAAATCGCTCTTCGCGGCCATAAGTCAACGTGAAACGCTGTAGTGCTTCTGTCGCTGCTACTACGTTGCGTTCTACGTTATTGAACACTATGTCGTGGTGTTTCCCGTGTGCGTCGTGTAAACACTGTGAGGCTAAATGTTTTCAGGGCCTGATCGCAGCTGCCCATGGGGAAGTCTCAAAGATTGAACATGGTGAGATCGAAACTACACTTGGCGACCATCAAGGACATCTTCTGCCGGCGCAGACGGCGGCGATCCGGACAGTCCTGGCGGAACACCGCCGTTGACGTTCTTGAGCCACGTTGCCTACTGGCGATTACGGGGCTTGCCGCAGAAATCGAAACCACTCGCAACGACGATTTTTCGAGCGTCGAAGTTCAATGGACAGACAGCGAGCATGCGCAGACTGCAGAGTACGAGGTGTGGCTGGACCAAATCGTTTCTGAGGGTGCTTCCAACAGTAAGGTCTATTTTGCGTCAGGAATTTCACAAACAGGCGAACGACTTACACACTCCATTGCGCAGCCGCTGGAGCCGGGCGAATACCGTGTCTGGGTCCGCCGCCAAACCGGATCGCAGATATCTGCGTGGGTGAGTCACCAGTTTGATGTTGATAATGACGGAGACTCGACAACGCCGATTGAACCGCCAATTCCCGCTCGTCCCGAAATGACCGTCATTCGCGAAGGTCAGGGGGCGGCCGGCCAGGAAATTTCCGAGGCGGTATTGGCTGGCTCGGCAACACTGCGTTGTATGACGTCTGGCTTGGAAGACGTGACGCCACAGGTAATCGATCTGAATATGCGCAGATCAGAAACGTGCCGCAGCGTTCGATTACTCTTCACGAATTGGCCTTAGCGGCGCAGCAATCGGGCAGACCGCACTTCTCTGATATCCATTCGCAGGACATGTTGGCACAGCTTCGAACCGGCGACTACGAGCTCTTTGTTCGTGGTATTAACGGTGCGAGTGATTCAAGCGGGCGGTGGATCGGACGTGGCCCGTGGAGTCGTGGTCTATCGTTTTCCTTCCATCAAATTGAAGGAAGTGACGCGGTCCCTGACAACATACGCGTTACAAACGAAGTGAGACCAACGATTGAGTGGGATCCGGTTCCCTACGCGGAATCATATCTGGTGAGTTTCTGGAAGGGGCCGGACTATTCGAATCATCGTCCGCTGAGTCTGCGAGTGCATGGGACGAAGTACACCACTGGTTCAGGTGCGATCACAACGCGTAACGTTACGGAATTCATCCGTCCAGGTGATGAGTTCTTTGTTCGGGTCAGAGCAATCGGCAGCGAAGGCATGCTGGAAGGATTCCGTGCCGGGAACTACGCCTTCACAACGATTTCCGTTCCGGACACTCTTTCCGCTGCACAGTTGGGACGACCGGTGATCGGCGGCCCGGCCCGGCTGTCGGCTGACGCGATGCCCGTGCTGCGCTGGGAACATTCAAGGCATGCGGCAACGTATGACATCTGGTTTACGTCTCTGCAGACTCGACGTCGAATGCTGCTGGTCACCGGGATCACCGATAATGTTCTGCACCTGAACGACAGCGTTTTTTTCCGGAATGCAGACGCCCCGGCTAATGGTCAAAATGAGTTTCTGGCGAACACCGGGTTGCGGGACGGCGAATATCGATTCTGGGTGCGTGCTCAGAATCCCGCTGCATCAGCCGGTGGCAAATGGAGTCGGTCGTATGACTTTACCGTCGATTCTTCACGAGTAAGCACGCTGGAGCTGTCTGATTCATCAGTTCCGGAAACAACACCGCTGGTCTCTCCGAATCTGATCGAGCAGTATCAGGCAGGAGATAAGAAGTACTTACTCATCACCAACGGACTTGGAGAATCGTTCAGTGCCTCTGTCCTGGCTCGGTATGCGCTGGACGAAAACGGTCTTCCGGTACGTCCCGTTGTGACGGATCCGGCGACTGGCACCCCCCCGGTTTCAGTTTCCGGATTTGTCCGTCGAAAAAAATGTCGCGGACATGTCGTTCCTGGACGACAACCGCCTGGTCGTACTCAGCCGAAGTTCGAACGACCTGAGGATCATAGACCTGGCATCGTGGGAAGTGATTTCTGAATACGACCTGAAGCCAGGTGCGGGCGGGCGGGCACCGGATGTCATGGATATGGAGATTCTGGACAACGGTCAGATTCTGGTGGTCTTCAACAGAAGCAATCGTCTGCGTGTGATCGATGTGGACGCAGCAGGGCAGTTGTTCGAAGTGGAGGTTCCCGGATCAAGTCTTTCCGATCAGGGCTTTACGCTGCCAGATGGTCGAGCAATGCAGGTGTCAGCTGTTGCTGCCGGTGATCATGTCTTTACCGTGTTCCTGGCGACTCCACCGATTCCAGGTGTGGTGTCGATGGTTTATGATCCTGATGCACTGGAACTCCGCCGGGCGACGAATGCGTCCGGAGCTGTCCCGCATATACGCAGGAGTGAATTCTCAGCTCCGTTTGTGGGCGGCCGTGTGCTGTCGATTACCTCCGGCAGCGGAAGCGACAGGACGGTTCTTCTGTCAACAGACAGAAACGGTTTCCTGACGTGGGTAGATGTCGAAACTTTCAGCTTTGGTTTTGTTGACCTGGTGCCTCTTATTGTTGGTGCCACACGTGACCCTGATTCGGAAGACTTTCGTAATCCGGATGACAACCATGTCGATCCCAGCAGGATCATTGACGTGGGCAATAATAACATCGCGATTCTGAATAACCGATCACCGAGCGTCTCGCTTTCGCTTTCGCTCGACGCTGAAGGCGGGCTGACGATTGATGGTTCGTCGACCCTGAGCGAGGCCTACGGCGGCACAGTCGTCGGCACGCCGTCAGGTTTACGACTCTACACAACAGCAGGCGGCGGATTCGAACTCAATCGTGGAGTCCACACTGTTGTTGTGACAGAGCTGAACTACGATTCATCAAATCGCGTCTGGCAGGGTGGAAAAGAAGACTTTGTAGTCGTCGCGGAACCAGGGGGGCGAGCTGCTGTGGCCGGCAACAGCAGTATTCTTCTTGAAGTCGTGGGGCGACGTCGATCTGTTGTTTTCAGCGAAACTGACGGAGTATTCGAATCGGCATTTCGGATTGAGGACGTCAATGACGAGCGTTCACTTTTGGGGGACGGAGGTGACCCGACTGGAATCTATTTCGACCCAGCGTCCGGTCGCCTGTACACGGCAGTTCATTCCTGCCAGGAAGACACCAGCACTCTTGAAAACCGTCATTTTCTGACGATTGTCGATATTACTGACCCTGCTGTCCCCGTGTTGCACGCAGAGTATTCGGTTGACGCTGGCCTGCGATGGTATTCCGTGGAAATGAGCGATGATCGGATCGTGATTCTGGACCGCCTCAACGCGGCAATTGTCACTGTCAGCAACTGGCAGACCCCCATTACGGCCAGCACCAGTCACGCCAACTTTGGTGAACGGCACCCGGGAACTTACGGACGAATTCGGTCCGGGAGGCTGCGAACTCTTGCTGACGGAACGGACGTTGTGCTGCACGACACGACACCAGACAAAGTTCTTTCCGTCTTCAGGCCTGGCGAATTACTTTCCGAAAACCCTGTCGCAACTGTCCACACGAATACTGTCGGACAATGGATCTTTGATGTTCACGTATTCGATCAGGACCGAGTGATCGCCGTGACGTGGGACGCAAAAGTGCTGATTCTGAACGTTCGGACAGGAGTCATCGAAACCATTCAACAGTTAGACGATCTGGCTGATCTTGATCTGGACTTGTTTGGCATTCGTGAGACATCGTTTCTCAACGGGATTCTGTCAGTGAGTAGTCCGGCTGCAGGAATCGTGGCAAAATTTCGGGTCGATCAGTTCACGACAGGAATTGGACACCATGTCACGCTGACCGGAATTGTTGACGCTCCGGATGTCGTGAATACTCTGCTGACAGACTCCGGGCAATGGGTCGTCGAAGCCAACCGCATTCGTCATTTTCGCCATTGAACGCGTGCCAGTCGCACCCTTCGCGAACGGTAACTGCTCGGGATGGCGGCCCCACTCGCGAATGTCAGTCCATGACCAGTGCTTTGTCACAGCCAGGTTTTAGGGTTGAATGTGTACGCGCCGAACAGATTCTGATGTCAGCAATACTGGCTTCCGCCACCGAGAGTCTGCACAC